>DDHX01000058.1:0-12774 GCA_002338255.1 Ruminococcaceae bacterium UBA1865
TGTTTCGTATCCCTGGGAAAAGTTTAGAATCGTGTCGTCAATCGCAGCAAGCCGGGCGTAATGCCGCACCGCTTCCAACTCGTGGGTTTGCGCACCGTCCGAAATACTTTCCTGAAAACTCTTTGAAAACAGAAACGGCTCCTGCAATACAATTCCAATATGACTGCGCAACCAATCAAGCTTGATATTCCTGATATCCACGCCGCTGATCGTGANNGATGGAACCATCATCTGCCGGCAGTTCGTAAAGGCGGTCCAACAGATACATCAGTGTGGATTTTCCTGAGCCTGTCGCTCCTAAAATGCCGAAGGTCGTGCCCGCGTCAATTGTAAAGGAGATATGGTCGACAACCTCTTTGGTGTCATTGTAAGCGAAGCTGACATTATGAAAGGCGATGTCGCCCGTCATGTCCGGTTCCTGTGCGTCTTTACTGTCCTGTTCGGGAACAGCGTCAAGAATTTCATTGAGCCGGGATGCGGAAATACCGGTTTTGCTCAGTTCGGACAAAATACGCCCCAGGCTTCTCACCGGCCAGACAAGCATGGAGTTATAAAATACAAACACCATGAACTCGCCCAGCGTAATCGTACCGGAAACCGCCTGCACACTACCCGCGACGATAATGCTCATAACCTGAAGTCCTGAAACGACGTCTCCTATGCCCCAATAGAATCCCAGTAAATTACCCAACTTGACCCAAAGTCCGGTAAAAATATTATTCTTTTCATCAAAGCGGTCAATTTCATATCTTTCCCTGCCAAAGGCGCGCACCACACGCACTCCGGTTAAATTTTCCTGCACCATGGCAGTCAGATCACCCTCGGCCTCATCCGCGTTCTGAAATTTCTTTCCTATTTTATTGTAAAAGAATCCGGAATACAGCATGACCACAGGGATAAACATCAGCGCAAGCAGAGAAAGCTGCACATTCATTGTAAACATCAGCACCAGCGAAAAGACAATCAAAAACACGGTTCGAACCATTTCAAGCAGCTGTTCCGCAATAAAATTGCGAACCATGTCCACATCCATGGTGCACCGCTGAATGATATCGCCTGTTTGATGCTGGTTATGCCACGAATAGGGCAAATGCTGAATATGCCCGAACAGCTTGTTGCGANNTGCGAAGCCGGTTGACAGTGCCTTCCGACGCCTTTGCCATGTCAACGCGCGATACATAATTAAATACTCCCGATAAAACGGAAAAAAGCAGTGCAAACGCCGCACAGATGGCCAAATGATTCCGCAGCGTTTCCCGCCCGCCGATGGCGGTAATCCATGTACCGAGAAACGCAGGCACCGCAAATGGCCCTGTACCGATTACGGAATCCACCGTAATTCGAATGACCTGCGGCGTTAAGTAGTTTGTAATGACTGCAAGGATGGAAGCGATAAACGCAATTGAAAAATATGCACGGCTGCCTCTTGCAAACGGAAGCAGCTTTAACAGCTGCCCTCTTTTTTTTGTATTCTCCATCGTACACCTCGCTTTAGATATGGACAACGTATTCGCTGCCGTCCGCTTTTTACAGGACGTCAGTTGCCTCTTGACCGGCTTGTCTACTTACTTATTTTTAATCAAATGAATCGTCATTATATTTTACGATAATCTGCGGCGTTGGTCAATCAAAACACTATGATTCTTTCAAGTATTTTAAATCATCAACTTAATTTTGGTAATATGATTACCCGATTTTCCGCAAGAAAATAAAAAAGGCCGCTTTCACTTTACGCAAAAACGGTCTTGCCATACAAAACAGAATGGTTGCCGCGCAGCATATGCACTATCTGCGACGAATGCCCAATGCTTTGCCTTCGGTTTTGCTAACAATGTAAATAGCGGCGGTACCGCATACTAACCCTAAAATCATCCCCGCCAGAATATCCGATGGATAATGCACATACAGGTACAGCCTTGAAAACGCCATCACAAAAGCAAACAGCAGTGCGATTATTCCGAATTTTTTATTTGCTTTCCATATTGCGACGGTTGCCGCAAAGGAGGCCGAAGTGTGACCGGACGGAAAGGAAAAATCAGAGGGCCTTGCAATCAGCATCGGCACAGCTGTATTCACATTGCAGGGCCTCACTCTTTCTACCAAATGCTTTAAAACAACTTCACCCGCCAGAGCCGCCAGCAAGACACCGCACACAATCATTACTCCGTATCTCCGATATCGGGGAAACAATAAGAATATGACTGCAATGGCAAGCCAAACTGCACCGACATTTCCGATCATACTGATAAATGGAATTAATTTATCTAATATAGGATTATGAAGATTGGTCTGAATGAAGTTCAGCCAATGATTATCAATATTTTGAATCCATTGTAGCATTTTATTCATCCTCTTTATCAACAGATTCAACTGCTGCATCTGATTTCATTTTATTTTTAATTCGTTTTTTATAATAAATCACGCCAAGAATAACCGCTAATGCAGCGAAAACCACTGCGGCAACCATGGAGTAGGTGTTCATGTACCCTGCGGCAGTTTCCCATGAAGCGCCGAAAAATGCCCCAAGGTAAACCAATACTACATTCCATATTGCTGTNNGCTGTTCCCAATGCGGTCAGCAACAAAAATGCCCCCATACTCATACGGGCCATTCCCGCCGGAATGGAAATCAAACTGCGAACGATTGGAATAAAGCGGCAAAAAAACACAGTAAGCTTTCCGCGCCGGTCAAACCATTTTTCCGCCCGCTGGATATCTTCTTTTTTAAGGTGAAGAATCTTGCCGAGCCGGCCGTTAAGCCAGCGTTCCAAACGCTCCGCATTCAGCCACCGCCCAAGGGCATACAGCACAAGGGCACCCGAAACCGACCCGATTGTAGCGGATAAAATAACGCCCCATATCTTCATATTGGTAAAGGTTGTCATAAATCCGCCAAAGGTTAAAATAACCTCCGATGGAATTGGCGGAAATATATTTTCAATTGCAATCAGCAGGGCAATTCCGAAATACCCAAACTGATTCATAATATTAATAATAATCGTCTGCATTTCTTTCTCCTTCGCGAACAACAAAGCTCAAGTGATGTTTCTATTCTACCCCCCATTTCTAAACAAAGGATAAACAGCGTATAAAAAATTAAAAAACACTGCCCTCATTAATAACCCATACAGCTTCATTCACCCCCGTAATCTATTATCTCAATTATTTTATATTTCATCAGATTCTAATTATAAATAAAGAATCGCAAATTTTCATAACGAAACAATAAACAGATTATAACAAATAAACGGATGCGTGTGAAGCCCGTTGTTTTACCAACTCTCCGTAAGAACCGCCTTACAGAACTTTATATTCAGAAACGAGGGTGCAGACGGAACGCACTCCGTTTACACCCTCATTTTTTGTCTATGCTTGTCCGGATTAATTTCGCCGTGACCGGCAATCTCTTTATTTCAGCTGGAGGTGCGTTCGCCGGCTTTTTATTGAGATATTTTTCTATTTCATTTGAGAGATCAACCGTTACCTTATCCGCACCCGCAGTGTTGCAATGGCTGATATTGTTGTAAATATATTTCCTTGGTAATTCTCTGTCACTTATCTTTGTAATAATCGGCACATTGAGTTCATGTGACAGATAATTCGCTAAATTTGAAATATCACTTTTAGAAGAAACCAACGATTCATCAAGAAACGGAGGAAACGTAATCAAAAAGGTAGCGCCTTTTCCTTTGCAAAATCGATTGTAATCATTTAAATAGGAAATGAATTCAGTGTTGTAATCTCTTTGATTAAACTCCGTATCCTGACTTGTTTTGGAAAGATGCCTTGGGAGTACGCATTTGCCTCTGAAATAGCTGTAATTTCCGGCACTGTCAAAAGATTTCCCGGAATAAGAGGGGCTTTGTTTATCCTTAATTCGGAAGTAATATTTAACCTTCTTAATTAAGAAAGATGGGTAGTATTCCACCGCTTTTTCCCAGTCTTTTGCAGAAAATGCTTTGTACATGTCAAAGTTATTTTCGCAAGCGGTCAAAATGATGCTTGGGGTAAAAGAATCTCCGTTTGAAGGTTCCAGTTCCAATACCATAATGTCACCCTTGTGTATGCTGCTTTTTGAAAGCGACAAAATGTATTCAAGGCCGGTTCCAGAATGTATTCCCAAAGTTTGAACAGGCATTTTGATTCTTTTCTCCATTAAAGGAACATTCAAGCTGAACGGTACGGCGGAATCGCCCATAACCACAAGCTTGCGGGACGGAATCCTTCGCATGGAGTTATATTGAGTGCTTAAAGCATGCTGATACGACATGCCAAACTGCTGCGGAAGGCCGAATAAAACAAACGCAGTAATCCCGCCTAACAGAATCAGCATTGTAAAACAAAACAGCAGACTCTTACAGATAAATTTCTTCATAAAGTTTCTCCTAAAACTGGAAATAAATGAACTGACTGGGGTCATTACTTGCCAGTACACCTAAAAAAATAACAGAGAGCGCCGCAGTGCAATATATACTCCATCTGAATACAATGTTTTGTTTTGAGAGCGTTTCGCGCAGATTCCTTTTTCTTTGCAACAGGCTGACAGCGATTAAAACAATGATTGATAAAATCAAGAATGCAAAATCAGTCCTTGTGAAATTATTAAAAATGAAGGAAGCCGGAAGTGCAGGTTTATTCAGCGTAAAAATAGACTTCATCATGGAAAACGCAGTTTCCAGATTTTCTGCCCGGAACAGGATGAATCCGAGGCAGACAAGCGAAAAAGTCCGTGCCACCCGGAACAGCTTCCAGCCAAAGCTTTCCGTCGGAATACGCAGCTTGGCAGTCATGCTTTGCAGCAGGGGCTTGCACTGCATGCTTAAGATAATGAGTGCCCCGTAGTAAACGCCATACATGACATAATGCCAATCCGAGCCATGCCACAGGCCGGTTGTAAGCCACACGACAGTTAGCCCGAAAAATGCGGGAACGTTTTTTGCAAAAGTGGGTCTGAAGTGTTTTCTGCTGAATTTGCCAAGGTTGATTCCCGCTTTTGAAAGCGATAGCGGATAAAACAGGTAATCCTTAAACCATGTGCCAAGTGAAATATGCCATCTGCGCCAGAATTCGGAAACCGATTTGGAAAAATACGGCCTGTTAAAGTTCGGCGCAAGCCGGATTCCCAAAAACTGAGCCGCACCGGTTGCAATATCAATATATCCTGAAAAATCGGCATAAATCTGAACTGCATAAATAACCGCTACAAAAGCAACTTGCAGACCGCTGAAACTTTGGTAATTGCTGTAAACCATATTTACTAAAATACCGGCCCTGTCGGCAATGACCACTTTTTTAAAATAACCCCACAGCATTAATTGCAGCCCGAATTTCGCATTGTTGTAATCAAACTCATGCTGCTCGTAAAGCTGATGAGCCAGTTCATTGTAACGGCCGATTGGACCTTCCATAATCTGAGGGAAAAAGGACAGAAACAGCGCTAATTTTGCCAAATTCTTTTCCGGCTGATATTTTCCACGGTACACGTCAATGACATAGCCCATGGCCTGAAAGGTATAAAACGATATTCCGAGCGGCAAAAGCAATTTTAAAGTTGGCACGGAGGCGGACGAATGAAACGCACCGAGTACCCCGTCAACGCTTTTGATAAAGAAATTGGAGTATTTCAAAAAGGCAAGTATCCCGAAATTTATCAGTAAAACACCCGCCACAACCTGCTTTTTGTTTTTTTTGCTGTTCGCCTTCAGTTCCTTTATCTGTTCCTTTGCATACGTATCCTTGTTTGTGAGAAGAACATCTTTTTGATGTTCGTTAATTTTGCCAACGCCAATGGCCGCGTAATACGTTGTAACTGTGGTACTCATTAAAAAAAATCCAAATTTAAAGTTCGCCAAGAGATAGAATACGTAGCTTACAATCAGCAGCCATATCCACTGATATTTTTTCGGAATTATATAATACAGCATAGCTACAATGGGAAAGAAAATAAAAAAATGCAGCGAATTAAACGTCATACCGTCAGGCCTCTTCTTTCAGCCTGTCGACCAGTCTGTTGATTGCCGAGACCGAATTAAAATTCTCCGGTGTAATTTCTTCCACCGGTATTTCAATTTCAAATTCCGAATCAAGCTCCGCAACAATATTTACGATATCAAGGGAATCCAAAAGTCCGTCGTCAATTAGCCTCTCACTGCTTTGAAAGTTAATATCGGGTCTGAACTCATTTAATATTTTCAGAATATCTTCCATACTTTTCACCTCTGCATTATTTCAAATTACTGAATGCTTGCTTTTAGTTTGACACGGTCAATTTTACCGTTTCCGTTTACCGGCATGGCTTCCAATTGAATCAATTTATTCGGCAGCATATATTTCGGCAGCATATTCCGAAGCGCAATCAGGATAGCGGCATCGTCCGCACAGCCCGACTGATAAAATAATACGATTTTATTGTGCTGGTCATCGTACACGATGCACCCGTTCTCTATATTGGGCAACGACAGCACCGCTGTTTCAATTTCACCGATTTCAATTCTGTGCCCCATATGTTTAATCTGAAAATCACGGCGGCATAAATAAATCAGTTCATGACGATCATTGTATTTAACCAAATCGCCGGTGCGATAAATGAGTTCTGGGTAATGTTCGTTCAGCGGGTTCTGCACAAAAGCTTCTTTGGTTTTTTCCGGATTGTTGTAGTAGCCCAACGAAAGCGAGGTACCCCGTACACACAACTCGCCAATTTCATCATCTTTGACCAGCCGGTTCTTTTCGTTCAGTACAAGGATATCCGTATTCCCACAGGGGCAGCCAATGGGCAGCGGTTCGTCATCCGCCATATCTCTGTCCACAATAAAGAAGGTGCAAACATCCGTTATTTCCGTCGGCCCGTACAAGTTCGCGTACAGCGCATTGGGAATTGCTTTACGCCAGATATTCAGTTGTTTATTCGGCATAACCTCCCCGCAAAAAAGGATTTTTGTAATATATTCCGGCAACAATTTCGCCAGCACCTTGGAATTTGCTACATAAATCAAAGCGGAGGGAACCCAGAAGATAGTATTGATCCGATTTTCATTTAAATATTCAATTAGCTTAATTGGGAAAATAAAAAGTTTTTCAGGAACAATATACATTGTTGCACCCGTTTTTAAGGTGCAATAAATATCGAGAATGGAATTATCAAAATAAAAGGGAGCCTGATTGCCAAACCGTACTTTTTCATCAAATTGAAAAGTGCGGCATACCCATTCAATATAATCAATCACAGACCGATGGCAGATTGTTACGCCCTTTGGAATTCCGGTTGAGCCGGAGGTGAATAAAATATAGAGTGGATCTGTATCTATTTTCTTTGACAGAGCGGCGTCAATTTGCGTTTTTGCAATGCTGTGGTTTACCGTGTCTTCAATGAGTACAATTTGTTCTTCAGAAAACCCGAGCGATTGCGCAAGCGCGCTGAACTCTGATGTGGTGACAATCAGCCTCGGCCGGAGCGTTTCTATGATTTTAGCAAGCCGAGCCTGCGGCGAGGTCACATCCAGCGGAGTATAAAAACCGCCGCTGTAAGATATCCCCATGAAGGCGGTCACACATTTGACGCTCTTTTTCAATAAAACAACCACTGGAACATTGATCTCACCAAGGGTAACCTCCAATATCCGAGAAGCAAGTGCCATTGCCCGCGCTCTTAAGGCCGCAAAAGTAACAGATTCTTCTTCATCTACATAAGCGGCTTTTTCCGGAAAAGCATTTGCGCTGCTTTCTAAGTAGGAAATAACATTATTCAATATAAAGGCCTCTTTTTTAACATTATAATTTTATAATCCGGCGCAATTATTATGATGTGTTTCTAAATTAATAAAATAAGTAAGTAATATCAAATATTTTATTTAGTAAAATATTTGAGTCAAATTCTGTGAAATTTGTTGCCTTCAATATTATAGTAACCTTAATTTTGTTTGTCAATTGAAGTTGAATTTTGTAACCACTCATTACAAATCTGATATTTATGTACAATTTATGAAACAGGCCGCAAATCCAATAACCATGGACTTGCGGCCTGTTTGCAGCTCTTGTGAAAATATGATATCAGGGTAAAGTCAATACGTTTACTGCTTGTAAAATTTCCTTTGAAGCACTTTAACAATTTCCACAATCGGAATGACGGAAAATGCGAGTGCCAAGGCTACCGAATATTCGATAAGGGAGATATGTTCAAAGCCAAAAGCGAGCGCCAAAGCAGGAACATAAATTACAGCAGTGGTTAACAGGAGCGATACAAGCATGGCACCAATTAGATACCAATTTTGATGTTCGATGGTAAAAATAGAACCCCGCTGGGAACGCATATTAAACGAATGAAAAATTTCAGCCATAGACATCGTCAAAAATGCCATCGTCATTCCATCGGAGCTGTTGGTGATTTGCCAAACGCCGGCCTCCAAAAAGTGCCCGATAAAATAGGCTGCGAGGGTTACGATCGTCACCAAAACACCCTGATAGGCAACATCCGTACCAAGTCCGCCGGAAAAGATTCCGTCCTTGGAATCGCGGGGCTTGCGGTGCATTAAGTCTTGTTCCCCTTTTTCCATACCGAGCGCCAAGGCGGGGAAACAATCGGTAATCAGGTTAATCCACAAAAGATGAACCGGTTTCAATATGGTGAAGCCCATAAGCGTTGCTGCGAAGACAGACAAAACCTCACTCAGGTTGGATGCGAGAAGAAATTGAATCGCCTTTCGGATATTATCGTAAATTTTCCTGCCTTCTTCCACTGCGGAAACAATGGTTGCAAAGTTATCGTCCGCCAATACCATGTCGGCAACGTTTTTGGTAACGTCCGTTCCCGTAATCCCCATGCCAATACCAATATCCGCGCTCTTAATGGACGGAGCATCGTTTACACCGTCGCCGGTCATAGCGGTAATCATCCCGTTCTCTTTCCATGCGTTTACGATACGAACCTTATGTTCGGGCTGTACTCTGGCATATACGGAATATTGTGCAATTGTCTTCTGAAATTGCGCATCGCTTATTTCATCCAACTGGGCACCGGTAATCGCCTGTGAAGCGTCCGTAATCATGCCAAGCTGCATTGCAATGGCAGCTGCGGTATCTTTATGGTCGCCTGTGATCATAATTGCGCGGATTCCGGCAGCTTTACACTCTTTAATCGCGTCCACCACTTCCGGGCGAATCGGATCAATCATACCCGTCAGCCCAATAAAGGTCAGATCATTTTCAAGGCTGTCGGGTTCAAAGGAAATCGGAGCACTCCGGTATTGTTTAAAAGCCGCACACAATACGCGCAGTGCCTTGCCCGCCATCCGCTTGTTTTCGGCAAGTATTTCGGCACGGATTTCCTGTGTCAAGACCAGCACTTCGCCGCCGCGTAAAACATGTGTACATTTTTTCAGTACCTCGTCGGGCGCTCCTTTGGTGTACTGAACAAATCCGCCGTCAGCGACGGAATGAACAGTCGACATCATTTTGCGAACAGAATCAAACGGTGCTTCACCGATACGTGGGTTTACCGCCTTTAAATCATATTTCTTCAGTCCAAGACTCGACGCGTAGTTTACCAAAGCGGCTTCCGTCGGTTCCCCTGTCACTGCTCCCGCCTGGTCCAGCTCCGCGTCGCTGCACAAGGCCATCGCGGTCGCTAAAAGCGTTTCATTTTCCCCGAAATGCTCCACAACCGTCATTTTATTCTGTGTCAGCGTACCTGTTTTATCGGAACAAATAATTTGAGCGCAGCCGAGCGTTTCCACTGCGGTAAGCTTGCGGATAACCGCATTGCGCTTTGACATATTGGTAACGCCGATGGAAAGCACAATCGTCACCACGGTGGCAAGGCCCTCCGGAATCGCAGCCACTGCCAGACTCACTGCAACCATAAAAGTATTTATAATGACCTCGCCGCTGAAATCACCTGCTTTTATCAAACTGAAAGCAAATATGAAGATACAAATACCAATGACCAGATAGCTTAGTATTTTACTGAGCTGATTTAATTTGATTTGCAGCGGCGTGGTATTGTCCTTTGCGTTTACAAGTGCATCGGCAATCTTACCCATTTCGGTATCCATACCGGTGGCCACCACAACCGCTTCTCCACGGCCATATGCCACGGTGCTGCCCATGTACGCCATATTTTTGCGGTCACCGAGCGGTACCTCTTTTTGATTGTTCAGCGAAAGCGCCTTGATAATTTTGCTTACGGGTACGGACTCGCCTGTCAGCGCGGCCTCCTCAACCTTCACGCTCGCGCTTTCAATCATTCTTGCATCAGCCGGTACAGCGTCGCCCGCTTCCAGTAAAATAATATCGCCGACAACCAGTTCCTCACTTTTTATTGTAACCACACGGCCGTTGCGAAGAACCTTGGAGGTCGCAGCAGCCATCTCCTGCAACGCTTCGATGGCTTTTTCCGCTTTGCTTTCCTGATATACGCCGAGTACTGCATTGATGATCACAACAATCATGATGATAAATACATCGGCAAAGGATTCATTGGCATAGGACGCGGTAATACCGGAAATAACCGCTGCAACAATCAATATAATTGTCATTGGGTCACAGAGCTGTTGTGCGAACCGTTTCAGCAGAGATACCTTTTTTGCTTCAGCAAGCTTGTTTTTTCCGTTGCGCTGCAAACGGGAATCAGCGTCAGCTTGCGTCAAACCCTTGTCGCTGCTGTCAACCTGCTGAAAAACCTGGTCTGTATTTTCTAAATAATATCTCATTCTTTATTCTCCTCTAATTCTGTTCCATTCGTTATTAATATATCTATAAAAAAAGGACTCATGCACAGCTTTGTTCAAAAGCTACACATGAGTCTTGTTCTTTAAGGCAAGCCAGACCGAAACGGCCATGCTGTTGACTTGACACATACGGCAAGCGTATGCAAACTACTCCCTCACAGGATGTATTTTATTGTGTAAACATCATAACAGCTATGAACGGCGCTGTCAACTGTTTTCACAAAATCCCTTATGCATTCTACTTGACAATTGACTGCAAAACTTTTATAAACTCCTCTTGTGTTAGCCTTTCGGAAACAATACGATATCCAATGCCTTCATACACAAATTCAGAGAAGTAAAGATCGTGGTATTCCGCCGGTTGGCTTCCCTCACTGCGAGGGACAGCTTCTACCTTCTGATATCCTACAGATAGCTTATGCCCGTTGATATTGGATTGAGCCTGATTATCGGAGCGATACAGGACACAGTCGCGAGGGAGCTTGCCTTTGGATACCTTAACCGATAAAGATGGAGCATCGGCATCGTCCGGGTCGCCGTTATAGTAATATGAAATATTGTCATACGCCACGGTGCCATCGTTATTCATAACGATAAACTGGCTTGTTTTGCCCGCAGTTTGTTCTGTTTTTCTGAAAACCTCCGGCAAATAGCCCGGCCGCACATCCCTACCCAAATACTGAACAGCCTTTTCCTGCGTCCACTCCTCCTCATGTGTTGTTTTGGGGTCAAAATACAGTTTTGTGCTGGCTGAAGATGCATCTGTATTGATAAAATTCAGGACCCCATTGGATAATTGCACGACCGCTTCATTGTGGCCGCTTTGCAGTACGGTTTTAATTTCCGCATCCCCCGCGCCTGAGGAAGACGAAGTCTGACCGGAACTGCTTGTAACGATAAGATTGGCTGCCTGCGGCTGACCGAGCTTAGAGGCAACCGCCACAATAACAACACATGCCGCAAGGGCGCCTATCCGAGTTATTTTCATTTTACTCAAACCCTTCGAGCTACGATTGGAAGATATCTTATTTTTTGTATCGGCCAAAAGTTCAGCATCCGGTTGAATTTGGGAATACATCGATTTATAAGATTGCCTAAACATAGTCAAAATCTCCTTTCAGACTTGTTCGCAACAAGTCCCTTGCCCTGGTAAGGCGGGTTCTTACTGCGGAGTCTTTCATACCAAGGACTTTGCTTATTTGAGCGACGGACATATCCTCGTAATAAAAAAGATGAATTACGGTGCGATATATTTGAGGCAGTTGTAGCAACGCATGGTAGATTTCGTTTTCCTGCGGCATTTCAAATGATATGTTTTCATCAAGTGCGACCGTGTGGCGAAACCATGCAGAGTTCCACAGCTTTTTACTGCAATTAATGGTAACACGAATGAGCCATGCTTTCTCATGCTCTTCGGATTCAAAGGCTTTTCTGCCCTTGATATACCGCAGGAACACCTCCTGAAACACGTCATCGGCATCATTTTTATTTTGTGTCTGAGAAAATGCAAGGCGGTAAATCATATCGCCATATTTCAGAAAGGCCCTCTCAATATCATCGTCCGTACGCAACGATTCATGAAACACTGTAATTCCCCCCTTCACTACAAATACCCCGCAGCTTAACAAAAGGCTACAAGAATTTTAAAAATATTAATTTAAATAAATCAATAAGTCACAAACTACAATTTGCCTGATAAGATAATATATCGTTTGTAAGGAACATACAATACCTTTTAATTACACACATGGTTGCTGCGCCTTAACGTTTGATTTTTAAAATGTCTAATATTTTCCTTTTATAATTTTACGGTTTTTTCACAAACTATTTGCGAGGTGATTTTTATGACAAATGGTTTAAATGAACTTTTGGCAAACAACTCAGAAATCAGCCAATATTATTCTTCACTGCCGCAGAGTGTAAAAAGTGAAGTCAACAGCTGCGGTCAGGATATTTGTTCACTGGATGATCTGCTTCGCATTATTAAGCAATGCACAGGCAGCTGCTAAAGGGCCAATAACAGAGCAGGAGCAGAACAATATTGTTCTGC
>DDHX01000058.1:12793-49444 GCA_002338255.1 Ruminococcaceae bacterium UBA1865
TTGTTTCTTCCGCAATTTCTTCCACCGGCTGCCGAATCGTTGTAATCGACGGAGTATAGTAAAAAGAAATATCCAGCCCATCGAAACCGGCAACGGAATAATCTTCCGGTACTCTTTTCCCGGATTCGAGGATTGCTTTGCATGCACCAACTGCCAGACTGTCGGAAATGGCATAAATTGCTGTAAACTCTTCTTTTGACCTGAGCAATTCATTGGTTACCACATACCCGTTTTCCATGGTATATGTTTCAATATCTTCTTTCATGTACCTGACTAAGTTTTCTTCAACCGATAGTCCATGGTCTTCCAAAGCCTTTTTATACCCTTCGTATCTTAGCTTTCCGATACTCTCGTCATCCACCGACGCCGAAATAATCGCAATCTTTTTATGTCCGAGTTCGCATAAATAATCCACTATTTTATAGCTCTCTTTAAAGTCATCAACGGATACGGAAGAATAATTATTTTGATCAACCTCCGACGTCATCCCAATCGTACTAAGAACAAACGGAACGGCTAATTGATCCAGCTTTTCTTTAGAGTGAGAAAAATATCCTCCGAGAAATATAATTCCCTTCAAACGTTTTTCCTTTTCCAATTCAATGGCTACATCAATTTCATCCTGATTTTCATCCACACGCTGCAAAATGTAAGAATATTTGTGGCGATGCGTTTCCTTTTCAAAAACTTGAAGCATACGATTGAAAAACGGATTTGTAATACCTTTGATTAATACAGCGATTGTTTTTGAAGCAGAACGTTTTAAATTTCTTGCGCTATTGTTCGGAACATAGTGATTTTCTTTAATTACCTGCATAATCATTGATTTTGTATCTTCACTAATATCGGGATGATTATTGATTGCTCTGGATACTGTGGTTACGCCTACTCCACACATTCTTGCAACATCTTTAATTGTTATTGTGTCCATACCCGTTCTCCCTTTTATCCTGTGTCGTTGATACAATAAATAAACTACAGGCACTTACTGCTTCTTCTATTATAAGTACAATATTGCAATTTGTAAAATAAAAACAAAACTAAATTCATTTTCGGCCATACAAGGCCGTAAGCTTATTCATCTTGTTCAAAAGTTCCTTGGTTATTTCTCCTGTCAGCAAACGCCACTTCCAGTTATTTCCTAAAGTAGACGGCTGATTCATCCTTGCTTCTGTATCAAGCCCCAAATAATCCTGAATCGGAATAATTGCAAGCTGCGCTACGCTGCTCAGTGCCAATCGAATAAAATCCCAATGAATATCTTTCAGCTCCGTCTTTTCATTCCCCATATAATCGATTGACAGCTGCCGATCGGCCGGAACAATGCTTTGATACCAGCCCTTAATAGTGTCATTATCATGTGTTCCTGTGTAAACCACGCAATTACGCTCATAATTGTGCGGCATATAATCACTTTTTTCTCTGGAGTCAAATGCAAACTCCAAAACCTTCATTCCCGGATATCCGCTGTCTTTTACCAGCTTGCGAACACTGTCTGTTACATATCCCAAATCTTCGGCAATAATATTCATTTCACCTAATTGCCTGTTCAGATTTTGAAACAAATCAATTCCGGGGCCCTTTTCCCAATGTCCATTTTCCGCTGTTACAGCGCCAAAAGGGATAGAATAATATTGATCAAAACCTCTGAAATGGTCGATACGAACTACATCGTATAATTGAAAACAATAGGAAATACGTTGAATCCACCATGCATAAGAAGTCTGTTTATGATACTCCCAGTTATAAAGCGGATTTCCCCAAAGCTGACCTGTTGCAGAAAACCCGTCCGGGGGGCATCCTGCAAGCGCTGTCGGATTTTTATATTGATCAAATTGAAATAACTCCGCATGTGACCAGCTGTCCGCGCTGTCAAAGGCGACATAAATCGGGATATCCCCGATAATCTGAATTCCACTCTCGTTTGCATAGCGTTTTAGCTTTTGCCATTGCTTTGCAAAAGTATATTGCAGAAATTTGTAAAATCCAACTTCATCTTTGAGTTCCTTCTCATAGCTTTTCAGTGCATCCGGATCTCTTAGCCGGATATTCTCGTCCCACTCGTTCCAGCTAACCCCGCCGAATTGATTCTTTACCGCCATTGNNCATATCGGCTGTTATCCCCGAAATCATACGCTTCACATTCCGCAGATTGAAGCAGTCCTTCTTCAATCAGATCCTCCAAGTCAATAAAATATGGATTCCCTGCAAAGGTTGAAAAGGATTGATAAGGGGAATCCCCATAGCCGGTGGATCCAAGAGGAAGTATCTGCCAATAGCGCTGCCCGCTTTTTTTCAGCTGATCAATGAACAGATACGCTTCTTTGGAGAAGCATCCTATCCCATATTTTGATGGAAGACTGGATATGGGCATTAAAATCCCGCTCGCCCTCATCTTTACCACTTCTTTCATTCATTGTTTTTCTATTGAATAACACCATCTACGCCGATTTTGATCATTCATACCTGTGCAAACAAATAGAAAACCTTTGAAGCTCAGACATTGGTAGATGTATTTGTAAAATTGTAAATACGGGTCAGTTTATAGATAATAAATATTTGTAATAGAATTATAACATTATATGTCATAAATTGTATGCTTTTTAAATGGTTTTTTTATTTTTATCCCTTGACGGCTCCCGCAACCACACCTTTAATGATGTATTTTTGGCAGCTGAGATAGAAGACAACGATTGGCACAATTGCCAGAACCAGCATCGCCATCATCGCGCCCATATCTTTTGAACCGTACCCGCCCTGCAGGGACTGCAACGCAATCGGAATCGTTTTGTAATCGCTGCCGATTAAGAGGTACGGCAGCCGATAGTCGTTCCAAACCCACATGGCGTTCAGGATAGCAACCGTAATGGCGGTCGGCTTAAGTATCGGAAGTACAATCCGGAAGAATGTTTGGATGGGGTTGCAGCCATCAATCGTAGCTGCCTCTTCAATATCCAGCGGAATACTCTTCACAAAGCCGCTGAAGATAAACACCGAAAGTCCCGCACCAAAACCGAGATAGATTAAAATAATTCCAATCGGATTGTCAAGGTGCAGCATGTTCGCCATTTTCGACATGGTGAACATCACCATATCAAATGGCACGATCATCGAAAAAACAAAAGCATAATACAGCACCTTCGTTGATTTCGTCTTAACTCTGGTAATATACCACGCTGTCATAGAAGTAAATAACACGATTACTAAGACAGAAAACACCGTAATAAACAATGAGTAGCCAAAAGCGCTAAAGAATCCGGTTTTTTCAATTCCGGTAAAATAGTTTTTGATTCCCACAAAAGTCTGGCTGGTTGGCAGAGAAAACGGTGCTGTGGAAATAAAAAACCTGCCCTTAAAGGAATTCATCAGTACGATCAGGATTGGGGCCATAAACAGAATGGACATAACCGTCAGCACTACAAAAATCATATTATCCAGTCGTTTTGCTTTTGCACTTCTCATCAGTTTTCGACCTCCTTGCTTCTGGTTAGCCGGAGCTGTATCAGCGCAATCAGCGCAACCATGATGAAGAACACCACTGCCTTAGCCTGGCCAACGCCCTCATAACCATTGCGGCCATAGAATGTACTGAAAATATCCAGTGCGAGCATGGAAGATGACTTAGCCGGAGCGCCGCCGCTTAGAGCGAAGTTCTGGTCGAACAGCTTAAAGGAGTTTGTCAGCGTCAGGAATGTGCAGATCGTAATAGACGGCATAACCATAGGGATGGTTACACTCTTCAGAACCTGCCATGAGCTTGCGCCATCAATTTCGGCGGCTTCCATCAAGTCGGACGATATGTTTTGGATACCGGCAACATAGATAATCATCATATAACCTACCATCTGCCAGTTCATCAGAACGACCAGACCCCAGAACCCATAGGTCGAGCTGAATGTAATATCTACGCCGAAGTTTAATAATACGCCATTGATAATGAGCTGCCAGATGTAGCCCAGCACAATGCCACCAATTAAGTTAGGCATAAAGAATACAGTACGAAAAATATTGGTGCCGCGAATTCCTCGGGTAAGCAACAGGGCGATTACAAATGCGAGCACATTGATGAGCACCACGGAAACGACCGTAAATTTTGTTGTAAATATCAACGCGTTGAGAAAATCATGGTCTTCGGTAAAGGCGCGAATGTAGTTGTTCAGCCCAACCCATTGCGAATTGGTTACCGTAGTAAATTTTGTAAATGAAAGGTAAATACCCAGCAGGAACGGTATTACAAATGCGATAGCAAACGCAATAACCGTAGGCAGGGCAAAAACGGGAAAATACTTTTTTAGCGTTTTTTGCATGGTTGTTCCTCCATTCCAGATAAAAAATAGTGAGTGAGTCCATCAGAAACTACACTCACTATTCTTGTCATACTCCGCGCCGCGTTATACGACGCGGGAGGAGCCTATAAAATGATTTCGTTCTATTATTTGCCGCTTTCAGCTTTCCACTGATCAATAACCAGCTTGGTTACATCGTCCCATTTTTTGCTGCCCTGTGCATACTGCAGCAGTGCGGCACCAAAGTTGTCTTTGAAAGTCTGGCTCGGGAACGCCGTAAAGTTCCACGGCACATTGGTCAACTGGGTATCGCTCATGTAGCGAAGGACTTCTTTAGCAAGCGGATCGGTTGGCTTTTCATTGTCTTTAAAGGTATCGAAAGGAGCAATGAATTTCAGGTCGTTTGTAACGAAAGCCTTGCCCTTATCGCTGCTGTACAGCCAGTAGATGAAGTCTTCAGCCAATTTCTGCTTTTCAGGAGAAGCCTGTTTGTTGACTGCAAAGAAGTTTTCTGTGCCTACGCAGATAGACTGTTTCTCTTCGCCGGGCATGCCTGTGTAAATTGGAAGGAATTTAATGTCGGATTCTTTGACGACATTGCCGTCAACGCCGGAAATTTGGCCCCATGCCCAGTTGCCGTTTTGTACCATTGCAGACTGGCCGAGTGCGAACTCCGCCATGGAGTCATCGACGCTCTTGCTGCCTAACAGTTTCGGAGCTGTTACAGAATTGTTGATGTACAGGTCAAATATGTTCTTGAATTTGTCAGCATTCTGGAATTTGATTTCCTTGGTAGCGTCGCTTTTCAGATCGATCTTATTGTCTTTGAACTCATAGTAAACCGGAAGGTTCGCAAGATGAGTCTGCCAACGCCAATCTTCGCCCGGCTTTAGAGAAGTTGAAGAAAACACGCCTTTGATCCCAAGTTGTGCTTTTTTGGCGGTCATGTCTTCCGTGACTTCTTTTAACTTAGCAAAGTTATTGATTTCATCCATTGATTTTGCCTTAGCGCCGCTCAATGCGAAATACTTCGTCATGATGGCGTTATTGTAGATGATGCCGTAACCTTCGACGACATAAGGGATGCCATACACGCCGTCGCCGTCAGTGACAGCCATGGTCTTATCACTAAGATGTTTATAGAGCTCGGTGTCTTTTAAATCCGCGCAGTAATCTTTCCATGCAGCGTAGCCCTTAGGCCCGTTAATTTGGAAAAGTGTAGGCGAATCTGACTTAGCCATTTCAGACTTCAAGGTCTGCTCGTATGTTCCGGCTGCGGCAGTGCTTACCTTTAAGGTGTTCCCTGTCTCCGCTTTGTAAGCATCGGCAATTTTTTTGTAGACATCGGCAATTTCCGGTTTAAAGTTCAAGTAGTAAATCTCGCCTTTTGCCGCCGCAGTTGACGCTGTTGAAGCCGCAGGAGCTGTTGAGGCTGCTGGTGCTGATGACGTTGTAGAAGCTGTTCCGCACCCTGTTGTTACGCCGGCAATCATAACAGTTGCTAACGTAAGCGCTAATAATTTTTTAAACCTTTTCATACTGCTTCCTTCTTTCAATTGGTTGATTGTTCCACATGAAAACACGTTTCCGTTTTCCTTTTGTTCTGGTATCGTTATCGGAAACCTTATCGGTAACGTTTTCTGTGGGGTTTGGATATATATTATCACAATATTTCACACTTTGCAATAGATTTTTATCGATTTATTTGTATTATCTGTATAGTCAATAAAGTTTTAATAAATCGTGCCTAAGCAAATCAGTTCGGGCTCAACCGTATTATTTGGATTTTTGGGCCTATGCGAGGTTGAATTCTTCGCTGCGCTGCGGCACTTTTTAGAAATGCGCAGTGTGCAAAAAAGGAGGCGGCAAAGCCGCCTCCAAGTGGTATTCATTTAACGATTTGCATACTGCTTTTCCAGATTCAGTAGACGTTCCTTTATATCCAGACCGCCACCATAACCGACCAGCTTTCCGTTCACACCGATGACACGATGGCAGGGAATAAAAATTGGAATAGGGTTTCTGTTGTTTGCCATCCCCACCGCGCGAAACGCTTTAAGGCTGCCAACAGCTTGCGCAATTTCTTTGTAACTGCGTGTTTCGCCATAAGGAATAGCGCGCAGGCTTTTCCAAACGTTTTGTTGAAATTCAGTTCCGGTGGGAGCGAGCGGAAGTGAAAATTCCTTTCTTATTCCCGTAAAATAACTGAGCAGCTGGTTGCCGGCTTCTTTAAGCAACTCCGTTTCCAAAACAACAGCATCTTCAGGTACCTTTTCGTTTTCAAAGCAGAGGTTTGTAATCGCAGTTCCGTTTTCTGCAATCCCAATTTTCCCTATATCAGTTTGATAAAAAAATATGTTTTTCATCATGTTATCCCTTCATCGTTTCGTATTAACCGTATTTATATTTTCAATTATAGCAGAAATTACAAAAGCGCTCAACAGCGATTTTACTAATATAAAAATCCTCTTTTATGTTAAATGGAACAACAGCATCCCTACCAAGCGTAGCTGAGTGCTGTTGCTCCATTTTTTACTTTATCGTTTTGTGTTTGGTCCCAGTGATTGTTTTTTCGTGTTATGGCTCTGGTTCTGATTTTCTAAACGTCCCGACTGATTCAAACCGCCTGTTGTGACGGGTGTTTGCCCGCTGTATTTTTCATCCCGCAGCTGTTTACTGTCTGTTTGGCTATTTTCCGGCATATTCTTCACCTCGAAAATAGTGTTCCGGATTTGCGATTTGATATTCCCTTCTCAGTCAATCAGCTCAAGTGTATTTACATTCAACCGATAGATAACGTCTTTGCGCTCTACAATAACTGAAATTTTTTCTTTGAGCTGTTCATCCTGCCGAATATTGGCAAGCAGTTCCCTTGTGGGATTGATAACCACAGGATTCCCCACCATCTTCAGCATACAGAAGTCCCCGTTGGTGTCGCCATAGGCATAGCTTTCCGCAAGATCTATCTGATATTTTTCCGCCATTTTTAGAACTGCTTTGCGCTTACTTTCTGAATCCCACATGGGTATGATTTCTCCGTTATAGACACCGTTGCTTCCCACCTGATAGACTGTTCCCCTGTAGTCGTCCATTCCGTATTTCCCCGACATTTCCCGCACCAGTTCAATGGGGGAACCGGAAATTGCAATGACGATGTGTCCTTGATCCTTATGCCATTTAATTCTCTCACGCGAGTAGGTGTATACCCGTTCCCCTTTTTGCTCAACCACTTTTCGCGCGATATAGGCGATGTGAAAAGAATCTGTGTTGTTGATTGTTTCGGTATAGATGTCCACCATCTTCTGCAGATACGCGTCATAATCACCCACACGTTTATCCCATTTCGTAAAAGCGGGTTCCACCTCGTTGTACCATTTGCTGTTATCAATCAACTCATNNCCTTCACGGTAAATCGTGCCGTCAATGTCAAAAAAAGCTGCTTTGTTTTTCATTGCAATCCCTCCTGTCTAAATTATATTCTATCCTGTTTTGTATATAAACGGATGAAACGGATTTTTGCATTTAGGCTGATCTGTCCAGCGCAGCTGCAATCACTATTTTTTGGTACTTGCTTTCCAGTCTGCCAACTGCTTTTGCAAGTCTGCCTGTACCTCGTCAATCCCTGCTCCTTTCAGCTCCGAAAGAAATTTCGGCAGCTGTTCATCCGGGTCGACACTTCCTGTCATCAGGCACGGGTAATATTTGGTCCAAACCTGAGTAATGGCAGCAATCTTTGATGTGAGTTTTGAAGTATCCGCAGTAAAGCCAAGCATTTCGGACTTCACCGCGGTTTTGTTGAATTCCCTGAATTTGTCCCATTTATCTTTCGGGTCACCGACCACCGTGTTCAAAATAAACCAGTTGCCCTGTGTATACTGCACACCGGCATACGCATTGCTGATTTTTTCCACTTGATTGTTTGTATCAAGTTTGTAGTGCGTTCCTTCAATCCCATAATTTATCAAATTGCGGATCTGAGGATCCGTATTCAGCAGATTCAGAAATTGAATGCAGGCTCTGGGGTATTTCGTACNNCGTACGGGAATTGACAACCATCATGCCGCCGCGCGAAGATTCAGTGGTAACAGTCGCTTTCGAGACTTGTTGTGCAACAATCCCATACCCACGGTCTGCCGACCAGCTGACATCCGAATACGGTCCGCCTCCGGCCTCTTTCCAAAATACTTTTTTCCCTCTTTCAAGGTTCTGACTTACTTTGATGGCCGCATCTTCATTAATATAGCCCGCCTTGTAATATTTGCGCAGTGTTGCCAATGTCTTCTTTGCGTTGTCGGTAGTGAAAATATTGACAACTTTCAAGCCTGAATCATCCGACTTAACCATCAGCGGCACTTCCTTGCTGATGACATATTCATACCCGTCCAGAGAAAAGAAGTTATTGGAATTCTTGTCAAACTCCATTGGCTGCCAATCCGGTTCATTCTTTTTTACCTCAGCCAGCAGCGGTTCCAAAGACTCAAGCGTGTTATACTTGGCAATATCAATCTTATATTTGCTAACCAATTCTTTGGGATACATCCACCATTCCGGAACCGCGATTTCCTTGTTGGTCGGCACTCCGTAAATTTTGCTGTTAATCATTGCGCCCGCCCAATAAAGAGGATCAATCATGCTGTACATGGCCTTCCCGTCTTCCTGAAGATATTCGGTCATGTCAAGCCATGCTCCTTTTCTCGCGTTTCCCGCATAATCCCCCTGGTCGGGCCCGCTTGCAAATGCAATGTCGAAATCAGCCCCGCTGTTGACCAATGCTGAAATTTTGGTTCCGTAATCCCCCCACGCAATCTTCTTGTATTGCACGGTGACATTGATTTTTTTCTTGAGTAAGTCGTTAAGCACATCGTTGACTTTTTGCAAATCAGTATCGGGGTTGCCAATCGTGTAATATATCAGATTCACGGGTTCGGACTGTGCATCCGGCACCGTACTCATACTGCTCAAATTGCTTGAAACCGAATTATTGCCTTGGCTGCAGCCTGCTGTGGCTGCAAGCATTAAAACCGACAAAGCAACGGAAATTGCTCTTTTAAACTTCATAGGGATTCTCCTTATTTAACAACTGCAATCAGTAAATTTATTTCTGAATCTCACCAACTAAAACGTGGGCAGTCGGCTGAGTCTTTTCTTTCTGTAAAAAGTATACCGATAAATCGGAAGCAAAAATAGATAAAAAAACTTATTTAGNNGTTTTTCTTCCTCTATTTTGCGCAGGTCAGAAGGTGACACTCCAAAGTAGCTGTGAAAATGAGTATAGAAATAATTAATATTGGAGTAGCCGACCTGATGTGCAATATTATATATTTTTTCAGAAGTATTTTCTATTTTTTCTCTCGCCTGAATCAACCGGTATACCATTAAGTACTCCGAAAATTTTATATTCGTTTCTTTCAGAAAAATCTGCCCCAAATAGTTGCTGTTCATTTTAAACTTATCTGCTATGATCTTTAGATTGATATTTTTAAAATACTCTCCCTTTACCATTAGGATTACCTTACCGGTTAAGTTGGAAAGTGAAGCATAGGGGATTCCCAAAACAGGATCAATATTTTCCACATCAGCAATCCCTGTGCGTATGCTCCCGTTAAAATCTTCCACAATGATTTTTTCAACCGCGCGGCGAAGTTCCGCCTGGGCAATCGGCTTCATAAGGTAGTCTTTCGCACCCGCATGAATCGCCTTTCTTGCAAATTCAAACTCATCGTAGCCGCTTATCATGATATATTTCGTAGGAAGTGAAAAAGAATTCAATGTTTCAATGATATCATAACCGCGCGTATCGTCAATACAGACGTCGAAAATTCCGATATGCGGTTTGTATTCCATTGCCTTCTGAATCGCTTCATTGTAGCTTGTCGCCGTGATAATCTGGTTGATTTCATATTCCTTCCAGTTTAGCATCAGCTTAATTCCTTCGATGATCTTCGGTTCATCATCAACAATCAGCAGACGATACATGCTCATTCTCCTTCTCGATGCGAACGGATATAGTGACCCCTGCTTCCGGGTTGTTGGAAATAGTCATTGCAACATGATTATCGTAAAAGAACCGTAATCTGCTGCAAACATTCATCAGGCCGATTTTTCCGTGGGGTTCTTCGCCGCCATTGCGGAGCTGCTCATTAATGCTTTCAAGATCATTCTGTTCAATTTTCTCTCCGTTATTTTTAATTTCAATCACATAGGCGTCAGGTTCGATTGTTCCGCTTACAATGAGCAGATTAAACGCACAGTTTTTATCATATCCATGCACGAAAAAATTCTCACAAAGCGGCTGCATCCAGAACTTTACGGTTTTTAGGGAACGAATTTCAGGCGGCACATCAATTTGGTAATAAAAGCTGCCTGAAAACTTGAACTCCATTATTTTTAAATAACGTGTCAGAATTTCGAGTTCCTGCCCAATGGTAATAACATCTTCGCTTTTCACCACATCACGGAACATAGCGCCGAGATTTGATATTGCGTCGGCGACCTGTTCATCATGGTTAACAAGCGCGCAGGAACGGATAATTTCCAAAGTATTGTACAGAAAATGCGGATTGACCTGCCGTTGCAGCATTTTCATCTCCGTATCCTTCTGTTTTAACTTCAGCTTATATTCCGTGTCAATATAACGATTGAGCTGTGCATACATTTCATTCAGTTCCTGCGCAATCATACGCAGCTCATCATTGCGTTTGCCCAATTCAAATTCTTTGAAATTGCCGGATTTTGCAGCCCCAATCGTCAAAAGCATCCGGTTCAGATACTTTGCGTCGTGTGTCATAAAAACGGCAATCACAGTAAACATCAATGCGAAAATCAGGAAAATACCAACAACAATCAAAAGAAACAATGGTTTGTTGTTATCAATTATTTCATAGGTACTCACTGTGGAAACCAATTTAAATCCATGCGCTTTTGAAGAATAGACATTATAATAGAGCGTATTCAGAAATCCGGACTGGATTTTTCCTCTTGTGTTATTTTCCGCG
Organism: Ruminococcaceae bacterium UBA1865; assembly: GCA_002338255.1. GTDB lineage: Bacteria > Bacillota > Clostridia > Oscillospirales > Acutalibacteraceae > Caproiciproducens. The sequence goes on from DDHX01000058.1 coordinate 24,075, forward strand.
TAAATTTCCTGAAAATCCTGTTTCAATTTTTGATCCTGAACCGGCGGATAATACATGCTGGTTTTCGCACTCATAACAGCAACTTTTCCAATCCCGTAATTCACAGAACCGGCAACCGTTTTTTCCGAATTAATAACAAATTTTATTTTCCCAAGGGGTTTCGTAATATTTTGCGGATTCATAAGCTCTTTTGAATAGACATAACCGAATGAAATATCATTTTCCGATAACAGCGTGGAATTATTCGGAAGGCTAAATTGAAATGACGTTCCCTGATTCTCCTTAAAATACATCAAATTCATGTGATCCGGCGACTGAAACGCAATCTGCTTTACAATAAACTGATTGTTAAAGACAAACTGCTGCAAATCATCCAGTACGGAACTGATTTGGGTAGTGCCGTCCGAACTGTCCAGACGGTTTGTCAGGTAGGTTTCCGCATTATTCCCGAAAAAACAGATGAAATCGCGAAGAAGCGGTTTGTTGGAATAAAGATATAATATATAATTATCGATTTTATTTTCCGTTAAATCCAGATTGGCTTCAATCCGGTTAAATGCATTCATCGTCGCATTTTCATTTTTTTGCAGCTGGTCGTTTATCACCATGCTGCAAAGGGAAGCTCCTAAAATAATGCAAATGATCAGCAAAGATGAAATGTAGATAATAAAATTATTTCTGTAAACTTTTATTTTTAAAAACTGCATTGATACCCTCCTGTTCCCAATTGGATTTTTATTATTATACCATACTGTGTGCATCTGTGAAACCTGCCGCACGGGCTAATTTTGCTTCTTATTGCTTTGCAATATAATCACTGCGGTACTGCGACGGCGTCATTCCAAAACAACGCTTGAATATGCGGTAAAACGTGCGAACGCTTTCAAACCCGGAATTCATAGCCACCTCAATCAGCGGAGCTTCTGTTTCGGCCAGCATGTTTGCCGCGTGACGAGCGCGCAGCGCATTGACGTATTCAGGCAGGTTACAGCCAAAATAGGTGCTGAAAATATGAGAAAAGCGATATTTGCTGTAACCGAAATCGCGGGCAAGTATGTTTAATGAAACAGAAGAAAGATAATGATTCTGCAAATATTTCAGAATTTCTTTTGAGAGCAGATTGTCCTCACCCGCGTCCACCAAACCCACGCTGTTTACAATTAACCCGATAATGACAAAAGTATACCCTCTGATAATATTGGCCGTACTTTCCCGGCATTCTTTTTGAAGCAGCAGCTGCTTCAGGCAATGCAGAACCTCCCCGTTCACGTCCGCGTCTTTGCAAATACATTCAGCAAACACCTTTTTGGAAAGCACCGTACTGTAAGAAGGAATGAAATTCAGCGGCACCACCAGCAAAATGGAGTGCGACTCTTTTTCGTGACTGTAATAATGAACGGTATAGCTGGATGAAATCAAAATCTGATTTTGCTCGACGGTATACGGTTTTCCATCCACTACCGCGTTTATACTTCCGTCCAAAACATAAAGCAGTTCGATGCTGCTGTGAAAATGCGGTGCACAGGTAATATTATAATCCTGCCAAAAAGACGGATATTTAAAATCATCCCGATAAATCTCATAAAATTCCTTCATATTCTTACCTCTGTAATCAGCAATTATTGGCACTAAATTGTATGAAGATGACACGATAAACGACACAGAATTCACTATAATTCTTTCATGTGTTAAAAACGATGCCGAAACAAGCTGCGCACGGCTTTTTTAAGGCTGCGAAACACAAAAATTTCAGGAAAGAAACGCGGCAGATAATAATAGCCGGCGAATTAAGTGGGTGACGATATGTTTAAGCTGCAATGGCTATGGAAATACATGGGCAAAAAACGCCATTTATTTGTGATCGGATTGATTCTTTCAGCAGTTACATGCTCCATGCTGATTATCAATCCAATGCTCTCCCAAAAATTGATCGACGAAGTAATCACTCCGCATAACACTGCAAAGCTGCTGCCTTTGTTAGGAATCATGCTCGCCGTGCAGATCATCAGGCTCACACTGCGCTATGTGATGATTGTATGTTTGGAAAAAAACAGCCAATGCATGCTGGACGATGTGCGCCGCCGTATGTATGAAGTGATTCAAGATCAGGATTACATCTTCTACGGCAGAATCCGTACCGGGGATTTAATGACGCGCATGACCAACGACCTGGATTTGGTTCGTCACTCCACAGCGTGGATTTCATATGTTGTTATGGATTCCATTGTGGTTTTTCTTGTCACAATTATATATTTGTTTACGGTCAACGCGGAGTTTACGCTTTATCTTGCGGCAATCACACCATTCATCCTCATCATTACCCGTGTCTTTTCAAAAATAATCAACCCGATGTTTGTAACCCTGCGTGAAAAACTTTCCAAATTAAATACCGTTGCGCAGGAAAACATCGCCGGAAACCGCGTGGTAAAAGCGTTTGCAGCAGAAGAATATGAAAAGCAAAAGTTTGAAGAGAAAAATAAAGATTACCGTGATATGAATTTAAAAACAACTTATGTGGGCGTTAAATTTCAGCCGCTGCTCGATTTGCTTTCACAGTCGCTCACGGTAACGACTCTGTTGGTCGGGGGAGCTTTTATGATGAAAGGCAAGCTGACGGCAGGCGAAATGCTTGCGTTTTCTTCGCTGACATGGGCGCTCTCCAACCCTTTGCGTAATTTGGGGATGCTGCTCAACGATATCCAGCGTTTTTTTGCCTCCTGCGAAATGATTATTGAAATANNGTACGCCCAGCCCACTATTGTGAACCGAAGCCACGCGAAAGAATTAGATTACCGGCTGAACGGTGACGTGGAATTTAAAAATGTTTCGTTCAAAATCAATGACAACGTGCTGCTTGACCATGTGAATTTTCAAATCGGCGCAGGCAAAACGCTGGGTATTAGGGGCACAACCGGCGCGGGCAAAACGACGCTGGTGAATATGATTCCCCGTTTTTACGACGTGACAGACGGCGAAGTACTGGTAGACGGCATTAATGTGCAGGATTTAACGCTTTCTTCGCTGCGTAGTTCCATTGGCATGGCCACACAGGACGTGTTCCTGTTCTCTGATACGGTCGAAGGAAATATCGCATACGGTAATTCGGAGCTGCCGTTTGATGAGGTAGCCCAGTGCGCCGCTGCCGCGGATGCGGACAGCTTTATCCGCAGCATGGGGGACAGCTACGACACGCTGATCGGTGAGCGCGGAGTCGGACTTTCCGGCGGGCAAAGGCAGCGGATTTCACTGGCGCGCGCACTGGCGGTAAAACCCTCCATTTTAATTCTGGATGATACGACCTCCGCCGTTGATATGGAAACAGAACAATACATACAACAGCAGCTGCGCAGCCTGAATTTTGTCTGTACAAAAATTATTATCGCACAAAGAATATCATCCGTCAAAGACGCCGACAGCATCATTATATTAGACAACGGCAAGATCGTGGAACAGGGTACCCATGAGCAGCTTTTAAAGAAACACGGTTACTACTATCGCATATGGGCACTGCAAAATAATACCGAGAAAGGGAGTGATTCGATTGGCGCGTAATCGTTTTGACGTGGACGAAGACTTGGAAACCCCATTTAATTTTGATAACTTAAAAAACTGTATGGGATATGTGAACCGCTATAAAAAAGATATGATCATCGCTTTGCTTCTCAGCGCTGTCGGCAGCGTCGTCGGCCTGACGGGGCCAATACTGATTCAAAAAGCGATGGATATCGCGATTCCTCATAAAGANNACTATCTGATTACGCTCTGTGTGCTGCTTGCAGTCACAATTTTGGTGAATATCGGATTTAACACCATACGAACCGTCATCATCGCAAAGGTTGGTCAAAACATCGTGCACGATATCCGAAAGGATTTGTTTGACCATTTGCAGGCACTGCCTTTTTCCTACTATGACAACCGGCCGCAAGGAAAAATACTGGTACGTGTGGTACATTATGTCAACTCGGTATCCGATGCGCTCAGTAACGGCATTTTGAATTTCATCATCGAAATTATCAATATTATTTTTATTATTATCTTCATGTTTCAGGTAAGTGCGCCGCTGGCAGGCATCACCGTATTGGGAATGCCCGTGGTGGGTGCGTTTATCTGGATGATTAAGCCGAAACAGCGCAAGGCATGGCAGGCGGTATCCAATAAAAACTCAAACGTAAACGCATTTGTACAGGAATCGATTGAGGGTGCAAAAGTAACGCAGGTATTCGACCGGCAGGGAACCAATATGGAAATCCTCAACCGTTTGATGGACGAGCGCTACAAGTCGTGGATGGACGCAATTTATGTTTCAAACAGCGTTTGGTACACAACCGAAACAGTGTCCCAGATTGTATTCTCAATGGTTTACATAGCGGGTGCCTACTGGCTGAACCCCATGGCTTCCTTCGGTGTATTGCTGGCGATGGGCACCTATGCTTCCCGTTTTTGGCAGCCGATTGTAAACCTCGCCAATATTTACAACAACTTTATCAATGCGGTTTCCTATCTTGAACGCATTTTTGAAACCATGAATGAGCCTGCCGTTATTGAAGACGCACCCAATGCTTATGAAATTCCGCCGATTGTCGGAGATGTGCGCTTTGACCATGTAAGCTTTGGCTATACCCCGGAGCAGCTGATTTTAAAAGATATAAGCTTTGAGGCAAAGGCAGGCGAAAGTATTGCCATTGTCGGCCCTACCGGTGCGGGAAAAACGACCATTGTCAATCTGATCAGCCGCTTTTACAATATTGAACAGGGCAAAGTGATGATTGACGGAAACAGCGTGATGGACGTAACCCTGCATTCGCTGCGCAGCCAAATGGGCATTATGCTGCAGGACAGCTTTATTTTCTCCGGTACGATTTCCGACAATATCCGTTACGGAAAACGTGACGCGTCGGACGAAGAGGTGATACACGCGGCGAAGATGCTGCACGCCGATGAGTTCATCCGCAAGATGAAAGAGGGCTACGAAACCGTGGTAAAAGAGCGTGGCGGCGGTCTTTCACAGGGGCAAAAGCAATTGCTCGCTTTTACGCGCACTTTGCTGGCCGACCCGAAAATTTTGGTGCTGGACGAGGCGACTTCTTCCATTGACACCGCCACCGAACAACTGGTGCAGCAGGGCATCAACACGCTGCTGAAAGGCCGCACCTCGTTCATCATCGCGCACAGGCTGTCCACCATAAAAAGCTGCAGCCGCATTATGTACATTGATGACGGCCGGATTATGGAAAGCGGCACCCACGAGGAACTGATGGCGCAAAAAGGGTATTACTATAAGCTTTATATGGCTCAGTACGACAGTTCACAGGTAAGCGCATAACGCATTGCTTATCACAATATAATGATCAGGCTGCTGCAAGTTTAAATTTGCAGCAGCCTGATTTTTTGCTCTGTTTAAACTCTTGCTACGCGAGAACTTGCAGTTCCCCGCGCCACAGGTTTTTGCCACCATCTTCCAGAACAAGCTGTACACAGCCCAGTTCCACAGTGAAACGCATTGCGGCATCCCAAACGGCAAGATCGTCGTACGCAAGTTCAAGGGTAAATGCCGCTGTTTCCCCGGCCTTTAGAAAACGCTTATCAAACGCACGCAGTTCTTTTTTTCGGCGCACCACCGAACCGCTCAGCCCGTGAATGTACAGGGACGGCACCGTCCAGCCTGCACGTACTCCGGTATTTTGAATCGTAAATTTCAACTGGACAGGATGTTTTTTCAGACTCGCGGCAGAAGCCGCTTCGTGCGATAAATGCACATTTGCGCACACAAATTTCGTATACGAAAGTCCGTCTCCGAAAGTAAAAAGCGGCGTATCCGGAAGGTCATGGTAGCCCATTGCATGATAAGAAGCGCGTGAATTATAGTAGACCGGCAATTGCCCGCTGCTGCGCGGCATGGAAACCGGAAGCCGCCCGCCTGGCTCAGTAAACCCAAGCAGCAGCTCCGCGACTGCCTGACCGCCCATTGGACCGGGGTAGAACGCCGTAAGAAACGCGCTGCTGTGCTCTGCGATTTCCGGCACAGCATACGGTCGTCCGCCAATCAGAACAGTGACGACCGGTTTTCCAACTGCAAGAATCCGCGTGAAAAGTTCCTCCTGCCGGCCGCATAGCCGCAGGTCGGAGCAGTCCACCCCCTCGCCGCAGTCCATTTGCAGCGGTCCGTCAACGAGGGCGGCTCCGTTTTTATCAAAGCGAGTACCGGCAAAGCGGCTGGAGGAGCCTCCCACCACAAGCACAATTACATCGCTTTGCGCAGCGAGCGCCGCCGCTTCATCCAACTCCTGATTGGTACCGTCATAGATACCGCAGCCGCGCGCGTATTGCACATCGAGCCGTGCGCCGCCGAGGCGTTCCAACCCCTGCCGCACCGTGAGTACCTTCTCCGGGCAAACCGGCGGGCTGTAATCGCCTATCTGTGCGTAAATATCATCCGCATTCGGTCCAATGACCGCGACGCGCATCTGTTTCACGTTCGAGAGCGGAAGCAGGTTATTCTCGTTCTTCAAAAGTACAATTCCCTGCCTTGCAAGTTCAAGGGACTGGGGGTAAAGCTCATAGGAAAAAGATTCCGGCGGCACATCCTCGTCTAAATACGGATGCTCAAAAAGGCCGCGTTCAAATTTAATGTTCAGGACACGTAAAACGGCCTCGTTCAGCTCCTGTTCCGATACATATTCCTTCTGTACCGCTTCTTCCAATGTTGAAAACCCATTGTCCCACAGACTGATATCCACACCCGCGTGTAACGATAGTGCACCGGATTTTACGTTGTCACCGGTCAGTGTGTCCAAACGGTCGACCGCCGTGCCGTCCGCCATTACAACTCCGTTAAATCCAAACTCCTCACGCAAAATTCCGCGCAGCAGAGCCGGGTTCCCGTGGCAGGGCAGTCCGTCAATCTCATTATACGCCGCCATTATTCCGCCGACACCGACGCGGCAGCACGCCGCCGCACCGGGCAGGTGAATCTCCCTTAACTCCCGCGGGCCGATGGACGCGGCGCTTGCATTTACGCCGCCCTTGCACTCCCCCTGTGCGCAAAAGTGCTTCGCCACTGCCGTAACGCCGTTCTCCTGACAACCGGTCACCGCGGCTTCCGCCAGTTGTGCACTCAGGTACGGGTCTTCACTGTAGCATTCCTCGCTGCGCCCCCAGCGCGGGTCGCGCAATACGTCCAATACAGACAACAGGGCAAGGTCGACCCCCATTTCGTGAAGCTGCCGCGCACAGACCGCATAGGCCTCCCGCAGCAGTTTGGGATTCCACGCCGCGCCCGCGCACAGGTTGACCGGCAGCAGGTAGCCGTCCAAAGCCTGGTGCCCGTGCGGACATTCGCTGCTCATCAGGACGGGAATTTTCAGTCTGGAATGCTCTAATACACAGCGCTGCACCGTATTATACGCTTTTCGCGCCAATGAAGACGGAATACCCGTTTCATAGTCGCGCTTCGACCACGGATCCGCGCGGTAAAGCCCGTAAAGTACGCCCATGCCGCCGTACCGCTGTGCCTCGTCGATAAATTTCTGTGTAAGGCGGACTTCACTGCCCTGCCGTTCGTAACAGGAAAAGCCATAAAGACGCTGATTGAGCTGACCCACCTTCTCGCACAGCGTCATGTGGGAGAGAAGATCAAGGGCACGCTCCGAAGAGGTAAGCTTTTCATTCTGATATGGTTCCAACAGTCACAACCCCTTCCAAAATTTCCCGCTTGCAGTGAATGAATAATTAGAATTGAATCAAAAAGGTTTTGATTTCATAAGGGCGAATCGTGAACGTGAATTGATTGCCTTCACAATTTATGCTGTCAGTTTGATTTTCAAGCAAGTCACATTCACTCACACGCTGAACCGGTTTGCCGAGCGTAATTGCTGCATCTGTGCGCATATTGCGGTTCTCATAAACGCGCACAATCACGCCATTGCTGTTTTCAGCTTTTTTGATAGTCTCAAGGACAACGTTGTCGCGGTCACAGACAATCAGTGAAAACATTTCCCCCGCTTTACCGCCATTGACCGCAAAGGAAGGCTGATTGAGCTTGTACGCCTCCTGCGGTACGTCGGACTGCCTCCACGCGTTCACATGTGGATACAGGGAATAAGTGAAGAAATGCTCCTCCTGATCCGTCGTTGCATTCGGCTCTATTCCGGACTTGATCAGCGTCAGGTCTATTTCACCCTCATGCGCGGAGTAGCCGTATTTACAGTCATTCAGCAAAGCAACACCATAACCGCCCTCGGAAACATCCGCCCACTTGTGGCCGCAGCTTTCAAAGCGCGCCATATCCCAGCTGGTGTTGGTGTGCGTCTTGCGGGTCACGTTACCGAACTGAATGTCGAACGTTGCCTCATCGGTGTGCACATCGCACGGGAACAGCACCTTCATCAGATGCTGGCTTTCGTGCCAGTCCACATAGGTTTCAAAGTCAATGCGGCGTGATTGGGCGTAGAAGTGAATTTTTTGACGAATCAAAGACTTGGAGTACGGACGCTCAATTTCCAGTACCGCCTCGACCGGCCCGTCTTCCGTCCAGCGCATATACGCCTTGTCGTTCACGTCCCAGTATTTTTCGTGGTAAAAAACATCAATATCCCAATTGTCGTAATAGATTGGTTTATCCTCAAAAACGCGCAGCTGGTTGATGCTTCTGTCCCGCTGCACCACCTCACGGCAATGTTCTTTATCGTACAAAGAAGAAATGTTTCCGTTTTCATCGAACGCAATCAAATAATAAGGTGTTTCGACTGCATGATCGGAAAGTTTAAATGGAGATTTATGAACCACTGTGTCCGTCGGGGTAAATGCTTTCCACCCTTTGGACGGTAAGTTATTCAGATACGCGAACGCACCGTCCGCCGTTTTCTGAACCGGGTAAATGTTGCCCGCTTCGTCTTGAAGAGCTTCGGCAGAACAATCCCCAAGTGCCACAATGTCATTACGGACGAAGCCAAGGGTGTTATACACCGTAACAGCGTTTCCGTTGCCCGTCAGCGTGGTGATTCTGTCCGTCAAAAGCTGTGTGCCCTGTTGATGAATCGCTTCATACTCCTGTTTGGTCACTTCGTAAACCTCATGGATGGATGAGCCGGGAAGAATGTCGTGGAACTGGTTCAGGAGTACTGTTTTCCACATGCTTTCCAATTCTTTTTCGGGGTACGAAATGCCGCATTCCTGTGCGAACACGGAAATGAGCTCCAAGTCCATAAGCATGAGTTCGCTCTTGCGGTTTGCACGCTTGTTGCGCGCCATGGAGGTATAGGTGCCGCGGTGGTATTCAAAATAAAACTCACCCGTCCATGTGGAAAGGCGCTTGCTGTCCTTTACGCGGTCTTCGAGTTCACGGAAATACTGCCCCGCAAACGCCTGCCGAACCTTTGGAACACCCTTGATTCCCTTTTCCATGCGTTCTCCGGTTTCGAGCATTGCTCTGGTAGGGCCGCCGCCGCCGTCGCCATAGCCGTAGGAAATCAGGATGTCGTTATTCATCTCTTTATTCTGATAACGCTCCCAGCCACCCATAATTGCGTCCGGATGGAGCATACCGTTGTATGTTGTAAAGAAGCGGTCTGTGCTCTGCCCTACCCCTAACGTGGAAATAAAGTGAGTCAATACGCTGGTACCGTCGATACCCTCCCACATGAGCGTATCATTCGGCACTTTATTGAATTGGTTCCATGAAAGCTTTGTGGTCATGAAATAATCGATTCCGCATTTTTTCATGATTTGCGGCATCGCTCCGGAATAGCCGAATACATCGGGCAGCCAGAGCACACGGTTATCCACGCCGAATTCTTCTTTAAAAAAACGTTTGCCGTAAAGGAACTGCCTCACCAAGGATTCGCCCGAAGTCAGGTTGCAGTCTGCTTCCAGCCACATACCGCCCTCTGTTTCCCAACGGCCTTCTTTTACGCGCTCTTTCACTCTGGCGTAAAGTTCGGGATAGCGCTCCTTTAGGAACACGTACAATTGCGGCTGACTTGAAATAAATTTATAATTCGGATATTCGTCCATCAGTTTTAAAACAGTGGCAAAGCTGCGGGCAACTTTTTCGCGGGTCTGCGCGACTGTCCACCACCATGCAACGTCAATGTGCGTATGACCGATACAGGTTGCGATTACATCATCGTAGCCCCCCATTTCCTTGTAAAGCTTCTGATTGATATACTCGTGCGCACTGTCAACCGACTGATAGAACGCTTCGGAATGCACTTCTCTAAGGTCAAGCAGGTTAATGGTATCATTCAAAATTGTTTCGAAGTCAATACGCGTTTTGTCCTGCGGATTCATGCGGTCAAGCGCCCACAGCGGAACCTGCAAATCATAATAAAGCCTGCGAACAGGCTCGCTGATTTCCGCAATCTCACCCAAAAGCTGAAATTCCGTGTGTAATGTGCCGGTATGGGATTGGATGTCAAAATGATAGGTTTGACCAGCCTTGGCTGATTTTGTCAGCAGAACTTCACGGTGGTTCATGTCCATTCCNNTATGCAGAATCATCCACAGGGATTTGCCATCTTCACATTCCGGCACGGTGTATTCTGTGCGGAACCAGTAATGCCCATCCGGACCATACCAGTGCATGGTGCGGCTGTCGAACGCCTGCCACTGCGCTTCGGAGGCATCGGCGTCGCTTGGGCGGAGAAAATTGCCCTTTTTCATCTGCCACGCGGTCAATTCAAATTGATTTACTTGTTCAAACTTTTTCAGCTGGGCGCAGATAACCTCTGCGCGCTCTTTCGCAAATATCATCTTAATTCTCTTTTCTGTTATTTAGTCCAGCGGATTCGTCTTCATGTAGTCCAACAGCGTATCCACAGTTGTGAACGCAAGGCCTGTCACCGTATCCGCACATCCGTAGTAAATCGCAATTCGGCCGGTGGCGGCGTCCGTGAGGGCTGCACACGGAAAGGTAACGTTCGGCACATCGCCTACACACTCGTACAGTTCCTGCGGCCCCATAATATAGTTGCGGGAACGCGCTTTCACCTTCCAAGGCTCATCAAGTTCCAGCAGCGCACAGCCCATGCGGTACACAAACCCGTTGCAGGTATTGAGAACCCCGTGGTAAATAAGAAGCCAGCCCTCGTCTGTTTCAATTGGGGTAGGACCCGGGCCGATTTTTTTGCTCTGCCACGCGGAACGGTCTTCGTTGATTGTGCCCATTACATAGCGATGTTTCCCCCAAAAGGTCAGGTCGGGACTTTGGCTGCAAAAAATATCGCCAAACGGCGTGTGACCTGTGTCGCTTGGGCGGCTGAGCATCGCGTACATATTATTAATTTTGCGCGGAAACAGCACGCCGTTGCGGTTATACGGCAGAAATGCGTTTTCCAGCTGATAGAATTTTTTAAAATCAAATGTGTAACCGACCCCGATGGTCGGGCCGTGGTAACCGTTGCACCATGTAATGTAATATCGATCTTCAATGAAGCACACCCGCGGGTCATAACGATATTCGCGCACAGTTACCTCCGGATCACCTTCAAAATGGACGGGTGTGTGCTCAATCGTCCAGTTTACGCCGTCTTTGCTGAATCCGGCGAACAGGTCCATACTCACTGAACGGCTGTCGCAGCGGAACAAGCCTGCAAAGCCTTCGCCAAACGGCACCACCGCGCTGTTAAAAACGCTGTTTGAACTTGGGATAGCATTTCGCGGGATAATCGGATTTTTAGTGCAGCGCCACACAGGGTCCGTTCCGCCTTGCGGTCTGTCTTGCCATGGGATATTCGGAAGAGCATTGCCGATAATTTTACTCATATTGATTAACCTCATTTTTATTTTATCAAAATAAAAGTATTTTGATTTTGTTTGATCATTCCCGCAAGTTCATGGGAGATAAGTTAAAATAATCATGGAAACGCGAATAGAAATAATTTGGATTTGAAAATCCAACCGCACAGGCAATGTGCGTGATTTTTTCATCCGTGTTGAGAATCTTGTCGCGGGCGCATTGAAGCCGATACACCATAAGATATTCTGAAAATTTCAGGTGCGTTTCTTTCAAAAAAATCTGTCCCAAATAGGTGCTGTTCATTTTGAATTTGTCCGCAACCGTCTTCAGGTTGATATTCTGGTTATATTCCGCCTTAACCATAACGAGAATACGATTCGTCAGATTGGAAAGCTGATCATAGCGCACACCGAGCACCGGGTCGATTTCTTGTTCCGTACTGCTGACGTTTTCTATCGTTCCGTGCAAATCCTGCACAATGATCTTCTCCACAATGGGCTGCAGCTTTTCGCGCTCCACAGGTTTGAGTAAATAATCGCGGGCACCACAGCGAATGGCTTCCTGTGCATAATGAAATTCGTTGAAACCGCTTATCATAATATATATCGTCTTTAAGTGCAGCACATTTAATTCATTGATGACATCGTAACCGCGTTTATCACCGATGCATACGTCGACCAAGGCGATATCGGGCTTCATTTTCACTGCTTTTTCCACTGCTTCCCGGTAGGAAAGAGCGGTTTCAATCTGCCCCACGCCGTATTTTGCCCAATTTAGCGTGTATTTCATGCCCTCTAAAATCTGCGGCTCATCGTCCACAATCAGCAGTTTATACACTCTTTATTCCTCCTTTCGGAAAACGGGAATTTCTTCATCAGGTAGATTTCCTCTATACAAGAAAACCTGAACACAGACACATCTGATGTTCAGGTTTTCACGGCTCAGTTAGAGATATTCAGAAAAATTTATTTCTTGAAGGTTGCGTCAATTTGAGACTGCATCTCGGCCATAATTTTGTCCATGCCGGATGCTTTCAGCTCTGCGACAACCTTTGGCACTGTAGTGGTCGGATCGGAAGCGCCATTCAACAGCTCATAGCGGTATTTATCCCACGTAGCCTGGCAGTTTGCGATCTCAGTTGTAATCTTGGAAGTGTCCGGGGTAAAGCCAAGGCAGACAGATCCAACTGCATTTTCATTCAATGATTTTACTTGATCCCATTGGTCAGCAGGAGAGCCTTCCTGTGTAGCCATATCAAAGAACGTACCCATTGCGTAGTTGCCAATTCCCCATGTATCTGTGAGGCGTTTAACGACTTTGGCACTCTTATATTCAAAGTCTGTGCCTTCCACGCCATAAGCCAGCATATCGCGAAGCTTTTGGTCGGTATTGACAAGCTGCAGGAACTTCAGCGCTTCCGCTTTATGCTCGGAGTTGGCGGAAATGGCATTCAAAGAGCCTTGAATGGTGCTGTCGCTGTACAAAGGAGTAGAAATTTGTACTGTATCGTACTTCTTGACACCCTGATCAGCTGCCCAGCCGATTTCTGCACCGGGGAAACCCTGTGCGGAGAAGAACATCTTGTTTTTCGGAGAATCTTTCAGCGTAGGAGCATCCGGATTAATAATGCCTTCTTTATACCACTTGTTCAGCATTTTGAGCTGCTGCATTGTTTCCGGCTGTTCAAGAACGGATACAACCTTGCGGCTCTGGTCGTCGTAACGCACACCAAGGAATTTAAATCCAAGGGTAAGATCATCATAATTGTTGGTCATACCGGCAAACGCATCATTTTGCGTCAGTATCATTGGATATACAGATTTACCTTCGCCCTTTTTAATCGTGGTCATAGCCTTGTCAAGATCGTCAAACGTCTTGATTTTGGAAACATCAAGTTTGTATTTTTGTACATAGGTGTCATCAAACACCCAGTATTGGGTCAATGAAGAATCCTTATAGGTAGGTACGGAATAAATCTTACCTTTGATTTTTGCGCCTTCCCAAACTTTTTCAGGGATGAATTTGTAGAGTTCCGGTGTTTCCTTTTGCACTAAATCAGTAAGATCGGCAAACGCACCCACCTGAACCTGTTGGCTGTATTTTGTATTGTTCGTAAACATGATATCGAATTTCTCGCCCGTGTTGATGATCTGGTTGACCTTCTGATCCCAGTCACCCCAGCCAGCTACTTTGATGTCAACTTTTACGCCGATTTTTTCAGCGGTGTAAGCATTGATCTTGTCAAGACCGGCCTGAAGATTTTCAGGTTGGTTGCCGATTAACCACCAGGTTAGTGTAGGAATCTCGCCGCTTTTGGAAGCGGTGCTTTGGGCGGCACCACTTTGCGGTGCGGTGCTTTGGGCATTGTTACTGCTTCCGCAGCCTGTGAAAGTAGCCGTCAGTAAGGCGGCTGCACAGAGCAGGGAAATGATTTTTTTCTTTTTCAATTAAATTCCTCCTTATATTCAAAGGTCACTTTTGTAACCTAAGATTCCCAATTCATTATCCTTTAACGGCACCCACCGTAAGACCGGAGATAAAATACCGCTGAAAGAAAGGATATGCACAGCCAATAGGGATAACAATAAGCGCAGCAATAGCCATGCGCGCACCTTCCTTCGGCATGCTTCGTGCAAGTTCCGCGGAACTGACACCCATGGTAGCCGCATTGCGTGAAAGATAATCGACATTATCCATGATTTTTGTCAGCAAAGCCTGCAAAGAATTCAGCTTTGTATCGTCGATGTACAGCATTGCCTGGAACCAGTCGTTCCAATACCCAAAGGAAAGGAACAGGCCAATGGTCGCCAGAACGGGCAGCGAAATGGGCAGTACGATACGAAAGAAAATATGCAGCTGCGTAGCGCCGTCAATTTTGGCCGACTCAACGAGAGAATCCGGAATTGTTGAGCGAAAAAACGTCTTGCAGATAATCACGTTGAAAGAGGATACCGCCAAGGGCAAAATGTACGCCCATATATTGTTCTTGAGCCCTAACAGGTTCGCATTTACATAGTAACTTGAAACCATGCCTCCGTTAAAAACCATTGGAATGAATACAACCCATGTAAGAAAGCCCTTCAGCTTGTATTGCGGGCGCGACAGTACATAACCCATTGTCGTGGTAAGCAGCACCCCAAGGATGGTGCCTACAATCGTAACGAAAAGGGAAACGCCCAGTGCCCTCGTAATTACGGTGCCCTGCCGCAGCAGGAAGGTGTAGGATTCTATGGAAAACGCCTTTGGAATCAGGTGGTAACCAAAATCCTGAATGGATTTTTCCGATGAAAATGAAATGGAAAGTACAAAAATCACCGGTATGACACAGACAAGAGAAATCAAAATAAAAATGATATTAAATACAATATTTGTTGATGGATGTATCCGGTCAAATTTTTCAAGACCAGACATGTATTTTTTCTTTGCCACTTTCACACTCTCCTCATATCATCGCGCTGTCCGGATCAACACGGCGCACAATCCAGTTTGCAATCAAGATGGTTATACAGCCCATAACAGACTGGAAAAACGCAGCGGCAGACGCCATACCGATTGTCGCACTCTTCAGCATTTTGAACACCATAACGTCAATCGTGTAGGTAACGGTGTGCAGTGAGTTAGAATCGTGGGGCACCTGAAAGAACAAACCAAAATCCGAGTAGAAGATACGGCCAACAGACATGATGAACATGATAATGATTACCGTCTTCATAATGGGCAGCGTAATGTATTTGACCTGCTGCCACTTTGTCGCTCCGTCGATAACGGCTGCTTCATAATAAGTGGAGTCGATGCCGGTAATTGTCGCGAGATAGACGACCATGCCATACCCCAGACCTTTCCAAACATTCAAAAAGACAAGGAAAAACGGCCATGGGCCCTTCATCATATACCAGTTCAGCGGATCCCCGCCGTTACCTGTGACAATGTTGTTTACAAAGCCCTTGTCATAGCTCAAAAAGCCCCAGACGATTGCCGCCACAACGACCCATGAAAGGAAGTATGGCATAAACATCGCTGTCTGATAGATTTTTCCAAGACGTTTGCTGTGCAGCTGACCAATCATCAGCGCCATGGTTACGGGCACCACGATGCCCAGAACAATAAATATAATGTTGTACCCTAATGTGTTGCGCAGTACAATCCATGCGTCTTGACTTGCAAACATAAAGCGAAAATTCTCAAATCCGCACCAGTTGCTGCTGATCACACTCTGTATAAAATTACCGTTTATTCTGAACTCTTTAAATGCAATAATAATTCCGAACATGGGTATGAACGAAAACAACAAGTACCATATAACGGTAGGTGCTGCAAGCAGGGTGAGCTCCGTATCATCCCTTGTCCAGCGCTTCTTGTGGCGCTTCAGAACAGCATCCCCCTCTTTTTTTGTTGCCATAACCTTCATCCTTTCTACTGTTCCGGTTTCCCTTTGTGCCCTCATTATACCCGCCGCCAGCTTTTTAAATCCAGACTAAAAACGATATACTGTAGTAGAAAAACATTAGGTTTTCGAAATTTTTATGGTAAACTGACTAATAATTCGCTCAATTTTTTCCAATAATTCACAGTCACCTAATGTTTTTAGTGTATAATCTAACTCTTTTCCTGTGGACTATTTGTGCTGATTTTATTATAATAATAAGCGGCAAATCATATTGAACAACAAGGGGTGTTAAATCTATGCTCGATCTCAGTTTTACAGGAGAAACACAAGAGCTAAACGCAGGCCTTAAGCTTTTGCAGGATGAACAGCTTTTCCGCGAAGGCACGGGAAAATATCATATTCATGTACGCAAAAGCGAAGAGCCTGGACTTTCTATATCGGTACATGAAGGCGGAGCAGATGTGTGCTACCATGAAAAAGCAGATTTTTACAGATCGCTGCCGCTTTTCGCGCTGCACGCAAATGAGCCCGGGTATAAAATAAAAGAGACACCGTGTTTTGATAAAACCGGCGTCATGATAGATTGCTCGCGAAACGCAGTGCCAACAGTGGACACGATTAAGGGCATCTTGCGAAAAATGGTGTTGATGGGCCTGAATTTAGGTATGATGTATACAGAAGATACATATGAAATCAAAAGTCTGCCCTACTTTGGTTATATGCGCGGGCGCTATACCTATGAGGAGCTAAAGGAACTGGACGACTATGCGGATGTGTTTGGCATTGAGCTCATTCCGTGCATTCAGACACTGGCTCATCTGGAACGCGCACTGCAGTGGCCGGTCATGGATGATTTGCGTGACAGTGAGCGCATCCTGTTGGTAGGGGATGAAAGAACATACGTCTTTATTGAAGAAATGATTACCGCCGCTTGCGCCCCCTACCGTTCCAACAGGATTCACATTGGAATGGATGAGGCCTGGGAATTAGGGCTTGGCCGCTACCTGAATAAAAATGGCTATCGCCCCTGCGGTGAACTGATGGCGGAACATTTAAAGCGGGTAGACGCTATTTTGGAGAAGCACGACCTTCACGCCATGATGTGGAGCGATATGCATTTTGCTGCGGCTTCCCCCACCCATGCGCTGTATGACCCGGAATGCACGCTGACACCCGAGGTGCTCGNNGCCGGAAAATATTGACCTCGTCTACTGGGACTATTACAACGAATCGGAAGCACATTACGAAAAGCTCCTCAAAATGCATCAGCAGTTCTCCGCGAAAACAATTTTTGCAGGGGGAATTTGGACTTGGACAGGATCTGCGGCCGACTACCGTAAGACAGTGAAAGCTACAATACCTGCTCTTACACAGTGCAAAAAGTGCGGCATTAAAGAAGTGATCGCAACTGCCTGGGGCGACGACGGTGCCGAAGCGAACTTACAAAGTATTTTATACGGCATGCAACTTTTTGCGGAATTTTGTTACACGGGTCAATATGATGAAACTGAAGTACGTGATCACTTTCGTGTCTGCTGCGGTTTTGATAGTCAATCATTTCTTGACCTTTCCCTCTTTAATGAGATTCCGGGTCTAAAGCTGATGGAGCAGGGAACTGTAACGCCGGCGAAAACACTGCTGTATGAGGATCCTTTAATACCGCTTTTTGAAGAAGATTTTCGTGGGCTCCCGTGTGCGGAACATTACCATACACTGACCGCCCGCTTCACAAATTACGCTGCTTCACAGCCACAATATCATTTGCTGTTCGACTTTTATGCAAAGCTTGCCGATGCCGTTTATTGGAAGTGTTTGTGGAGAGAGCACGCCGCCGTCTGTATTCGAACAGATAACCGTGAGCAAGCCGTGGAAATGACCGAACTTGCTGAAGACTGCATCAAGGTACTTCAGGCACTGAAAGGTGCCTGGGCATCCCTGTGGTACTCCACAAACAAGCCGTTTGGCTTTGAGGTGAACGATCTGCGTATTGGCGGGCAAATTGGCCGCTTTGAGACCGCAAAGATTCGCTTCGGGCAGTTTGCGCGCGGCGAAATTGATACCATTCCCGAACTTTTGGAGCCAAAGCTGCCATACCTGCGCGATCAGGACGGTACATTCCGCTGCCTCAACTCGTGGGGGGCTATCGCAACCGTATGCCGTATCGTAGGATAAAAGCAAAATACACCTGAATTATTCAAAAAGCACCTGTATCGTTTCCTTGGGATACGATACAGGTGCTTTCATATTGTAAAAGAAGTAATGATGTTTTTCACAAAGATTGAACGCTGAAACAGCGTATCCGATGCCAAATGTTATCATCCGCACAGTTGCCAATGACTGCGGCCGCTCCGAACCTAAAAATTTATTTATAAAGATCAGCGGCAAGTTTCCTTAAAAACTCCTGATTGATTACTTCAAAATACTTATTTTTTTTCATTAAAACGCCCTTCGAGCAAAGACTGTTCAGCGTTCTTAAAAGATGTCGATAGCTTGTACCAAGCATTTCAGCTATTTCAGTCAAATTCTCATGAAATCGAATCGTTCTTTTTCCGCTGTCACCCGGGCTTTCCCCTGCACCATAAACTTCTTCCCCTGTTGCAAGGATATAACTCGCCAGCCTTTTTTCGAGAGGATAGAGCAGATTAATTGAACTGTTTTTTAAATTTCTGTCTAATTTCTTGCCAAGGGAGTCACCGATAAACCTTAAAAATTTAGTATCTTCCAGCAAATACGCCCTTGCCTGTTCCATCGGAATTGCAATGCAATAGGTATCTTGCAGCACTTGAATATTGGTAGCAGCTGCTTCCGAGTTGATAACTTCCATTTCCCCTACGGTCTGGAACTCTTTATCAAAACAAATAAGCAGGGATTTTCCATTGCTTAAGGTAATATAAACCTTTGCTTTCCCTTCAACAAATAGAAAAAAATACTGAATATACTCGTTTTCCCTGCATATATATTCGTTCTTCTTGAACAGTACAAGTTCCATAAACGGTTTCATATCCATCGAAAACATATTATCGATATTATATTTTTTAATATAACCATTCATTTTATTAAAGTTATTCACTTTTATCATCCCATTGCCATCCTTCCAATTTAAGTTTTTTTATAAAAGATGACATATGTCATAACGGCTTGCTGTTGTTTTATGATAAATTAAGACTGGGTTCAAAACAATTGCCGGCTTGCAATTGTTGAAATTTTTAAAGGGGGAACATAATGAACAGCATTATTTCCATATTGACCGGGGCGCTCATCGCTGTCATGATCATGTTGAACGGCACCTTGTCCGGAACCTTCGGAAACTATACTTCGACCGTCATCATTCATGTCGTCGGTCTTCTTGCTATGACAGCAGTACTGTTCATCAGTAAATCCAAACTATCAATGCAAAAAGGAATTCCATGGTACTTTTACAGTGCCGGTGTCATCGGCGTTTTTACTGTCTTGTTTAGCAACTTTAGCTTTTCGGTACTGGGCGTATCCATTCCTTTAGCTTTAGGTTTGTTTGGTCAGTCGGCTTCCTCCATCCTGATTGATCATTTTGGTTTGTTTGGAATGAAGAAAATCGCTTTTGAAAAAAAGAAATTCATAGGGCTGTTGATTATTATATCAGGCATCTTTGTCATGGCAGTTTATTAAAAAAACAATGAAAACTATCAGTTCGAAGGAGGCTCACTTCTATGCTTTTAGCCGTGGCCGTATCTATTCTTGCAGGCGTAAGCAATGTTGTTTCACGAATCATCAATTCAAATTTAGCACAAAGAATCGGGATCTATCAGGGTACTTTTTTCAATTATGTCACCGGATTAATCGTCTCTTCTTTTTTCTTAGTTCTAAGCAGAGAACAATTCGGCATGTCCTTTTCAAAATTTAACAATATTCCTTTTTGGGCTTACTTTGGGGGAATGATGGGCGTCATGGTTATTTTCCTTTCGAACTACATGTCACCCAGAATTTCTTCTTTTTATCTTACCCTATTCATTTTTATAGGTCAGCTTTTCTTCAGCCTGATCATCGATTATTTCATTTCAAATACGCTGTCCGTCGGAAAAGTAATTGGCGGTGCTTTGGTTCTTACAGGGCTTGTCTATAATTTGAGTATGGATAAAAAGTCCAAGCCCAACGCTGAGAGCGTCTAAAGCAAACACAGAAACTCTAACAGACTACTCTTTTTCCTCCTGTGTCTGTGCAGGGGGAAGTTTTGATTTTTGCAGTCTTTTATTGACATTTTCACGCAAAAGCATATACAGGACGGAGCATAGCGGAATATTGACAATCATTCCGACAACACCGAAGGCATTGCCGCCAATTGTAACCGCGATCAGCACCCAAAGTCCCGGCAGCCCCACTTTTGAACCGACAACATGCGGGAAAATCAGGTTGCCTTCAAGCTGCTGAAGGACAACAAAAAATACGATGAACCAAATTGCCTGTAAAGGACTGACGATTGAAATCAGTAACGCACCGATTACGGTGCTCAAAAACGCTCCTATAATCGGAATCAGCGCCATGAACGCCACAATTACGGACACGAGCAGGGCGTATGGAAAGCGGAAAATACTCATGCCGATAAAGCAGAGCGTCGCCAAAATACAGGCTTCCGTGCACTGGCCGGCGATAAAATTTGAAAAGGCGCGGTTTGTAAGGCCGCATATCCGAAGAAACGGGTCTGTAAATTTTTGAGGCAAATACGCGTACAAAACCCGCTTTGTTTGACTTTCCAGCTTTTCTTTTTGCAGCAGAATATTAATCCCAATGACAAAGCTCAGAACAAATGTCATTGCCCCATGGAACACATTTGTTGTCGCAGCAATGGTGGAATTCAACAGCGAGCTTCCAATATTTTGTCCATAGGAAGCCAGCATCTGGCTGATATTCGTCCAGTCGATATTAATGTTACGGACATACTCGCCAATATCAGGATACTTTTCCCCAAGCTTGACGAGATTGTTTTGCAATTGATTGAAAAAGGGAGGAATGTTATTGGTCAAACTCGTAATCGTACGAACAAGTTCCGGTACAACAATCAATAAAATCAGAGCGATAACGCCGATCACAATTAATAATGAAATCAGGATGCTGAGCGGCCTGCGCACTTTGGGCCAATTTTTCGTGTAACGGCGATTAAGCGGAGCAAACAGCCGCGTTTCCACCTGCCGCATCAGAACATTTAAAATAAATGCAAATGCAAGCCCGAGCATGATAGGCTCGAATATCCTTATAATTGTATTAACGAAGTCGGAGAACCGATATAAGTTTTGCAGTGCCATGTAAAATGCAGCGCCGAAAGCAATGAGTAAAACAAGTTTTTTCATGTTGCTTTTGTTGAGTTCCATTTTCATTTTCCTTCCAGTATCACAGTTTTTCAAACGTAATCTATTTTTAAGTTTCAAGATTTCGGACTGAGTTTGAGGTGTCTGCTTCTGCCCTCCTGTAATCATCAAGGGAAGCCACTTGTCCGTCTGTTATAAGCATAATATTTACTGAGCAATATGTCAAAGGCTTTATACTAAAATCCTATAAAACGTGAAACCACTTTTTATAGCGCGAAGCACGTTGGATTTAGCATGAGACGGGTTTTGCATTTATCTTAAGCGCAAAACAAGTACGGCGTAGCCGGGCGTTCTCCAATTGAAATGTATATTTTAATTGGAGGGTAGTATTACATACAATTGTAATTATATATTTGGTTGAAATGAGAGTTTACTTGTGCTTCGACATAGAAAGAAGGCCAAATTCAACTGTAAAAAGTTGAGTTTGGCCTTGTATGTATAGTGTATTTGTGAAAAAGTCTATTTGATTGTATCTTTTGTTAGAATAGAAACGCCGGTGTCAACTGACGTCTTATCAATTGTTTCGCCCTTGACTGCCTTAACAGCAGCTTTCATGCCCTCGGATCCCATTACGTCCGGATTTTGAGCCATTGTGCAAAGGAGGGAACCGTCTTTGATCAGGGAGAAGATGGAATCGGATTTATCAAAGCCAACGCCGACGATATCCTTTTTGCCGGAGCCTTTAATTGCATTGCCGGCACCGACGGTGCTGCCTTCGTTCGCTCCGAAAATACCTACGACACCTTCAGTAATGTAGTTATCGGCAATGTCCTGTGATTTTGTGGCGTCTCCTTCACCATACTGAGTTTGAAGCAATGTATAGCCTTTGCCTTCAAATGCCGCGCGGAAGCCTTTTTCACGTGCAACAGTAGAAGCTGTGGCGGAATTAACGTTGACAATACCTATTTTGCCGTCTTTTTTACCGGCCGCTTCCAGTGCTTTCAGCATTTGCTCGCCTGCGGTTTTTCCTGCAGCCTGATTGTCTGTGGCAAATGTTGCAACGCCTTCGGTTTTTGCAGGGGAGTCTACATAAATAATTTTAATTCCTTTTGCTTTTGCATCTTCCAATGATGCTGAAATAGCATCCGGCCCATTTGCCGCGATCATGATTGCAGCTGCTCCATCGGCAATTGCATTATTCACACGTTCGATTTGCTGTGCATCATCTTTCTTATCAGGCGCCATCCATTTGTATTCAACGTTTCCAATTTCATCAGCTGCCTTTTTGGCACCTTTGTCCACTGCCACCCAGTGCTGATCCAAACTGTCCATCGTGATCAAAATGACTTTGATCTTTTTGTCGGCAGCCGGAGCCGCTGCNNGCTTGCGCCTGCGGCCGGTGCATTCGCCGGAGTGGATGCTGCTGGTGTCTGGCTACAGCCAACCATAGAGGTTGCTGCCATAGCCGCGCATAGTAAAATAGCCAAGATTTTCTTTTTCATTACAATAAGCCTCCCAAATTTTTATACATTAAAGCGTTTGCTTTAACTTTCTTTTCGTACTGCAACTAATTTCCCGTTGTTTTTTGCTTTTCTCGGTTTTCCCGTACGGATTACGACATCAAGCAAAACGGAAATCACCACAATAGTTCCGATTATAATATTACGCATTGCAACCGGTGCGCCTGCAAACTGAAGACCGTTCTGAAGTACTCCCCAAATTGCTGCGCCGACCACCGTACCAATCAGAAGTCCCTGACCGCCAAGGGTGGNNCATTCCGGCAGTTGCACTTGTGATAAGGCCAACAACGCCGGCACAAAATGCACTTACAACGTATACCTTAATTGTCGTGTTATTTGTGTTGATACCTGATAATTTAGACGCTTCAATATTGCTGCCTACTGCATAGATATGACGTCCGGTACGGGTCTTGCTAAGTAGAAAATTAAATCCAAGGAATAATATAACAGCAATCCAAATTGTGTTATAAAGCCCGAAAGCACTTCCGTAGTAGAATAAGTCGCGGTAACCCTGTGCTGCCTCGCCGATTGCGTCTGTATTATAGTTGTTATTAACAATTTGAGCGACGCCTCTGGCAATTGTCATGGTGCCTAATGTCGCAATAAATGGCGGCAGTTTACACTGTGCTACCAACAGTCCATTTAAAATGCCAACCCCTATACAAATTAACAATGTAAATAACATTGCAATCCATGGATTCATGCCTTTTGTCATTAAGGTTGCTGAAATCATGCAGCTCATACCTACCACAGACCCGATTGACAAGTCAATATTTCCTGTGATGAGCACATAGGACTGGCCGATTCCGATAATCAAAATTGGCGCAACCTGCCGAAGCAGATTCCCGACGTTCCTTCCCGAATAAAAGGATGGATTTAAAAAGGCAAACACGATGCACAAGGCAAGAAGACCGGCTGTTACGGTAATAACCTGGCCCATACCCCGAATGGCTAAAAGCTTTTTCCATACGCTCTGTTTTTCTCTGTTTTCCATTTCTAACGCTCCCGACTTTATTTTGTGATTATTTACTAAATTGCTATCGCTTCAGCCTTTTGGGGCTCAAATTTAGAATCAAACTTTGTTGCGTATTGCAGAATCAGGTCTTGTGTCGCTTCTTCTGTCGCCAATTCCCCGGTGATTTTTCCGTCACACATGATGAGTACCCTGTCACTGATTCCCATGATTTCGGGCATTTCGGAAGATACAAAAAGTACACCGATTCCCTGCTTTTTCAGTTCGTTCATCAAGTTGTAAATTTCCACTTTTGCAGCTACGTCAATTCCTCTTGTCGGTTCGTCAAATATAACTACACGGGAATTGCGTGCCAGCCATTTGGCAACAACCACTTTTTGCTGATTTCCGCCTGAAAGAGTTCCTGCATCCATATCTGCGTTTACAAGCTTAATGCTTAAACTTGTGACTGCTTTATTCGTCATTATTTTTTCTTTTTTTCGGTCTACAACTCCGATTTTGTTACAAAGTAAATCCAAATTTGGTAAAGCAATATTATCCTGTACGCTGAGCTTGACACATAACCCGTCTTTTTTTCGATCTTCCGGGGCAAGCACAATGCCCGCACGGATTGCATCCATCGGCTTGTTAATCGTGACTTCCTTGCCGTCCAAGATAATTTGGCCAGACTCTTTCGGATCCGCACCAAAAATTGCTCTTGTAGTTTCTGTTCGTCCAGCCCCCATAAGCCCTGCAATGCCGACGATTTCACCCTCGTACAGGTCAAGGTTAATATCCCGAACCATTTTACCCGCATTTAAATTTTTAACTTCAAATATTTTTTTTCCTCGTTCACAGGTGACACGAGGGAATTTTTCTTTGATTTCGCGGCCAACCATGTTGGAAATAATTTCCGACATCGTTGTGTCCTCAAAATTCATGGATGTAATATATTTTCCGTCGCGCATGATGAGCACACGGTCAATAATATTCTGCAATTCTTCCAGCCGATGAGATATGTAAATAATTCCGCAGCCCTCTGCTTTTAGTTTCCGTATAATGATAAATAGATCGTCAATTTCGTTTGAAGTCAGTGCGGAAGTCGGTTCGTCCATAATCAAAATTTTCGCATTTGTAGAAAGTGCCTTTGCAATTTCAACCATTTGCTGTTTGGAAACAGCCAAATCGCCAACAATCGTGGTCGGATCAATATCAATATTCAGCCGGGCTAAAATTTTCTTTGCTTCCCTATTCATTTCCTTGTTTGAAAGAATCCCCGAATGTGTTTTTTCACGTGCCAAAAAAATATTTTCCGCCACCGAAAGGTGCGCGCACATGTTCAGTTCCTGATGAATAATCGCCACGCCCAGTTCCTGTGCTTTCTTAGGCGTCAAATCCTCAATCACCTGATTAAAAATTTTGATTTCGCCGTCATCCTTTGTATAAACACCGCTCAATATTTTCACAAGAGTTGATTTTCCGGCGCCGTTTTCCCCCA
>DDHX01000058.1:49484-125599 GCA_002338255.1 Ruminococcaceae bacterium UBA1865
TTTTATATTTATTGTCTATAAAACACAAAAATTATATATATATTTTATCTATTAATTAAAATGTCTTTTAAATTATGATTCCTTCTGAGCTGAAAACATTAAATTCCGAACTTAAATATTCATTGCTGAACCTGCCCTTTTCCAACAAAATCAGCTTATCCGCTACCACAAGAGAATCTGCGATATTTACTGACAAAAGAATCACGGTAATACCTTTTTTCTTCAATTTATTGATCAGCTCAATTAAATGCCGCCTTAAGTACATGTCCGCACCTGCAAACGGCTGTAAACAAAAAACAATTTTGGGACGACATAGCTCAATCCTGTAATAGATCAAATCATAAAGAGATTGCAATTTTAAATTCATAATATTGGTTTCATAAATTTCCGCTCCAACAATCGGTTCATATTCACGAATAACACTTTTGATGATTTTGGGGTTTAAGCGAACCGCATTTTGCTTTTTATCAAGCAAAATGCAAAGGTTATTAATATAACTCATTTCTTTAAAAAGCATCGTATGAATGGGGTCCTCCCCGACAAATGCCACTCCGTTCCCCACCGCGTGCCGCGCTTGCTTTCGTGAATAAACGGAATTCCCTAAAAAAATGGTTCCGCTGTCTTGGCGCAATTCTCCATTCATCAGCTGCATCATGTCCAGAAGGACGGTATTGTCCACATCAAATAATACCGTACATTCTCCCTTTGCCANNCCACCGAGAACGTCATATGATTTAAGTTTTCCGTGCACACGTTCCTGAAGGTCAATATTTCCTCCCTGCTCCGGCGGTCATTCATAACCTTGGCAACGTCGGCAAACTCCCGGATATAATAGGGAACCAAACTATCATTTTGAAACTCGTCTTGATCGAATACTCTTAATATTTTTCCATCTCTCATAAGGGACACTCTATCGCATATTTTGAAAGCCTCCTCATGGTGATTGCAAATATATAAGAAAGAAAAGCCTTTTTTGCAGTAATACCTTAAAAGATTATGGAACTTCGCAAGGTCAGCCGCACTGACGCAATTGCTGATATCCCTGATAACAATTAGCTTTGCACCCATGATGACCGCACGCAAAAGTTCCACAATACACTTTTCATAGGGACTTAAATTTGCTATCAAATCATTTCCGTCAATATTAAGCCCCACTTCTTTTGTAAACAGTTGCAACTGCTCATTTAACACGCGTGGGTTAATAAAATACTTTTTAAATCCTCTTCGCAAAACGAACACATTGTCCGCGACGCTTAAATCTTCGATCAGCTTGCTCTTCTGTTCAATGACGGCCACTTTATTCATTGTGAACGGGCTGTGCTGATAATTATTCACGAGTACCTCGTTAAAATATACACGCCCATAATGAATCGGCAAATTCCGGCTGATTAGCTGAATCAAAGACTCTTTTCCGTTGGCGTTTACACATACAAGTCCCATAATTTCACGTTGAAAGATATGCAAACTCAGGTTGTCGAGCAGAGTCACCTCATCCTGAATAGTAGTAACTCTTTCCAGCCTCAAGATTTCATTTTTCATTTCGTTCCTTCATATCCTTTTTTATCAGCGGCAGAGTAATTTCTACATCCGTGCCAACATTTAGTGTGCTGTACATGCAAATTCCGTACTCTTCTCCAAACAAAAGCTTGATCCTGTTATTGACATTGACTGCGGCAATTCCGCTGTGAGCCTCGCTGTCCGGCTTAATATAGTCAAGCGTTGTACGGTTCAGCTTATCATTGATCTCGCTTAACCGTTCTTCTGTCATCCCCACTCCATCGTCGGATATGGTAATAATTAACCGGGTAGCAGTCGTTTCAATTTTAATGCGCAGTTTTCCGTTGCCGATTTTTCGCTCAATCCCGTGATAAATTGCATTTTCCACAATGGGCTGCAGGGTTAATTTGGGAAGCTTGTACGACATGATATCGACCTCGTCTTCCGTATCGTACTCCACGCTGAGGTTTAGTCTCTCGCCAAAACGGTATCGCTGAATAATGTAGTAATTGTTTACATTTGTCAGCTCATCCTCCAGCGCTACTAAATTTTCCACATTGGAAATAGTATAACGAAAAAATGTAGCCAATGCTTCTGTCATCTTGGCTACATTTTCCAGTCCTGCGTTTAATGTTTCCCCGCGGATACCCTCCAGCGTATTATAGAGAAAATGCGGATTGATCTGGTTTTGCAAAGCAAGGTATTGTGCCTGCTTTTTTGTTGCGCTGATTAATTCGTCCGTGTTCATGATTTCCTGGACTTTTTTCGTTACCTCTTCGATTTCCGGGCTTAAAAACACATTTTGGCCAAAGAGGCCGTTAATCGTGTAGCCCGTTGCGAACAGCTGCAAAACCTTTGAACTTTCCTTAAATGGCCGATAAATCCATTTGTAATAAACGTACACAAGGATACCAAGCAATAAATACCCGGCTGAAACAAGAAACAGATATTTACGGTCCTGAATCGCAATCACAGTAAGCGTAATGAGAAAAACAAGCATCAGCGCAAATGTGATTGCCAACATCCACATCAAACGGTAAGAAAGATACCGCATACTTTTTTTCATTTTATCATCCCCGCTTAAGAGTATAATTTGCGGTATTCATTAGGCTTTAATCCAACATTTTTTTTAAAGCTTTTGGTGAAATTTTTCAAATCATTGTATCCCACCTGCTCACAAATGACGGCAATACTTAAATTTGTTTCCCTTAGGAGCTCTTTGGTTTTATTCATGCGAATTTCAGAAAGATATTCCACAAAATTTCCGCCATTCTCTTTTTTAAAGAGCGTGCTGAAGTAGGTGGGGTTAAACCCAACAAAACTGCTGACTTCCTCCAAGCTGATTGGTTTCATGTAGTTTTGCTGAATGTATTGCTTTGCAAGGCGAATAGGCTTGGTATCCGCCTGCTTTTTGTCAACGATAATCACATCAAGGGATTCCCCCACCATGACGGACAGATACTCAAAAAGCTGATCAATGGAGCTGCAGCGGTTGGCATGAATGCAGAATTTTTCATAGAACTCGTCGCCGTACTGAATCTGAATTTGATTATTTCTAAGATGCGTTAAATACATTTCACAAACATGCTTGGCCAAAGAAAATATTTCTTCACCGCTTAAAAGATTCTCCGTCTTGATCTGTTGTTTTAAGCCGGAGATGCAGTTCAGCATTGCTTCCTTGTCGAGTACTTCAATAGCCACGCCCATTGCTTTGTTCAATTCCGCCAGCATTGTGCTTTCCCTTTGCGCTTCGCGATGTACTGTTACGTTTTCAATAAACTTGCCCGTTCCCAAAAGAAGCCGCTGGCCGATTGCATATCTTGCTGCCCGAAAAGTATCTTTCAACTGCCCCACGTCTTCTACAACCGTACCCGCGCCAAGGGTGAATTCATGCTGTTCAAATACAGCTTTTTGTACCATTAATTCGTCAAATGCCGCTTTCATGAGTTTTCGTATGCTTTTTTTGCTATCGAGATCAAAGTTCAAAATGCAATAGGTAATGCTGTCATCCAAATAAATTTCCATATCAAAGCATTGCTCTTTTAACAGGTTGTTTAAAATCTGCGTAACCTTATCTTCCAATATCTGAATGGTGTTGTTGTATTGATCTTCAAACCCGCAATCGATCTTAACCGCACACACTTGAAAAAGGCCTGATTGAAATGAGAAATGATAGGTTTCATTGATCATTTCAAGGGTTAAATCATTTGTAGTTAAGCCTTTTTTTAACAGCCGCTCGGTAAACAGGTTGGCGCGTAATTTATCAACATCACTTTTAAGCCGCTGTTTTAAACGTTCCTCATTGCTCATCTGTTCTGTGCGTTGTATGTATCTTTCACGCATTTTGTTGAGCGCAATCAAAAAATCCTCTTTCTTAATCGGCTTTAAAAGATAATCGCTCACTCCATATTTAATTGCATTTTGTGCATATTCAAAATGACGATAGCCGCTGATGATAATAAAATCCAAATTATCTTTTATCATTTTGGCGCGCTGGATCATTTCCAATCCGTCGTAACCTGGCATACGGATATCCGTAATCATTAAATCGGGTGACAGTGTTTTGATTAATTCCAGTGCTTCGACACCATTATGAGCGACCCCCACGATTTCCATATCCAATGACTTCCAGTCAATCAAGCCTCGAATCAGTTGGCATACATTTTCTTCATCATCCGCAATAACAACCTTTATCATACTTCCTCCTTTTCTGCACACAAAAAATTCAGCTAATCTGTAAACATTTCCGACTCTATATAGGCGCTGATCAAATGATAAATTGCAAGATGATATTCTTGAATCCGATACGTTTCCCGGGCAGGTACAATCACGCTGTAATCTGCAATTTTCCCTATTTTCCCACCGTCTCTGCCTGTTAGGG
Organism: Ruminococcaceae bacterium UBA1865; assembly: GCA_002338255.1. Classification (GTDB taxonomy): domain Bacteria; phylum Bacillota; class Clostridia; order Oscillospirales; family Acutalibacteraceae; genus Caproiciproducens. The sequence continues at coordinate 53,863 of DDHX01000058.1, forward strand.
CAATTGATACCGCACCCACCGCTTTTGCCGCCATCAGGGCATATTCCACGTTGGCTGCATTTCCGGAGGTACTGATTCCGATTACTGCATCACCCTCCACCGCAAAACCCATCACCTGCTGAGCATAGATCAGTCTGGGATCCACATCATTGCTGAAAGCAGATATCAGCGCGGCATGGGCATTCAGTGAAATGGTCGGAAGTCCGCATTGCAATTTTTCAGCAATCAGTGTACCTTCCTCCCCATAGCATTGCGTAAATTTATCCTTCATTTTCTGGTTCAAAGGCCTTTTTAATAAAAATCCTTTCATCAATTCCCCAACAATATGGTCGCCGTCCGCACAGCTTCCTCCGTTTCCACAGATTAAAACCTTCCCGCCTTTTTGATACACATTCAGCAGTGTTTCACAAACATTCAGAATATCGGTCTGAACCGGGCATAAGTCCTGATGCAGACTTACGAAATGCTCCAAAAACTGGTTTGTACGTTCTTTCATGTTAATTCTCCAATCTAATATTATAATCGGCAACGATTAAGCCGGCGATATCTCCAACCGATTCCGATAACTGGCTGGGTACTATTTTGCAGCTTTCACGAACCGCTTGAAGTGTTTCCTTTTCAATTACATGCTCTGCATATGGCCAGATTTCATCATAATTCCGAGTAAAAATGCTTCCAATCACAATACAATCCGGATTAAATATATCCATTAATACAGACAGGCCTTTACCCAGTTGCAAGCCAACCTGCTTCAAAATCTTCAGTGAAAGGCGGTCTCCGTTTTTCGCTGCAATTCCGACTTGCGCCGCCGTTATTTTTTCAAGTTCGCTCAAATTCTTGCAAAGTTCTGCCTTATGCCCCTTCTGAGACTCCTCAAGAATCATTGATTTTGCCAACTGCGCGATGCCTCCACCGCTGCAGAAACCTTCAAAGGAACCCATCTTTCCATATCCGGTCGGTCCATAATCAGCAAGACGAATGTGCCCGATTTCCCCAGCCATGTCGCAGGTACCGGAATACAGCCGGTTATCTAAGATAAGACCTGCCCCAAGTCCTGTGCCGAAGGTTATAAAAATCATGTTTGAGCAGCCTTTTCCCGCTCCTAATTTCCATTCTGCAATTGCACAGGCATTGGCATCATTGCAAAGCCAAGCCGGAAGCTGCGTTTTTTCCCTGAAGAAATCCGTAATAGGAATATTATCCCATCCCGGAAGGTTGGGTGGAGAAAGGATTGTGCCTGTTTTGCTGTTTAAGGGTCCTCCACAACTGATTCCTATTCCCTGAATTTGCTGAGATCCATCCAATAACCCTTTACAGGAGACAATGTCCTCCGCCAGCCCGTCCAGCATTTCCTGTGGAGAACAGGACTTTGTTTCTCTGATTTTGCACTTATGTATGACATTCGCGCGCCCCTCTAAAACTTCTCCTAAATTGACGGCACATTTTGTTCCCCCAATATCAACGCCAACAACTAACACTACTTTTTCTCCCTTCAATCTTTATTTCCAATTTACTTTCCAAGTAAAAAGCATTTCCTAATATCAATTTTGTGTACATAAAGTATCGTTCAATACGCAGTATTTGCAATGTAGTATAATATATATAATTTAATTTCATAATCGATTTGCTTTATGTAGTATATCTACTATAATCAAACAACCGAAAATAATCAATAGAAAATTGGGATAATATTCCACGCGTTTAGCAGTATAAGATGAAGAACAATTTGAAATTATCTTTGAATTTTAGAGGCAGCATATGGTATACTATTTATGAAAGGGTGGTTGTAATGCAAAAATTTATTCCAACACAAAAGCTAAGCAAAAAAGCGCAGCGCGAACTGAACCGCGCCAAACGAAGGACATGGGGTGCGCTCAATCCAACGACAAAAAAGCCTGCAAATCCAAAGGCGTATAACCGACAAAAGGTTCAAAAAGGAGATGATTACTCACTCCATTTTGAACCTTTTTGTTTTATTTCTCAGCTTCAACCGCGGTAGTTCTCGATTGGACATTTTGATTCTGTCTAATCTATTTTTTTAATTTGAATTTGCCAACAAGATCTTTCATCGTCTGAGCCTGACCGGAAAGTTCTTCACTTGCAGCGGCACTTTCCTCGGCTGTTGCAGAATTGTTTTGTACTACATTTGAGATTTGATCGACACCCAACGTTACCTGATTGATGGCGTCGGATTGCTGATTAGACGCCTGTGAAATTTTTTCAATCGTATCTGAAACTATTTTCACACCCTCTACAACCCGAAGCAGGGACTTTGCGGTTTCTTCGGCTATTTTTGTACCGTTTCCAACTTGATTCATTGAATTTTCGATCAGAGATGTTGTGTCTTTTGCCGCTTCCGCACTTTTACTGGCCAAATTTCTTACTTCATCGGCTACAACGGCAAAGCCTTTGCCCGCAGCACCCGCCCTTGCTGCTTCCACAGCCGCATTCAGTGCAAGAATATTTGTTTGGAATGCAATGTCCTCGATGGTTTTAATGATTTTCTCTATTTGACTGGAGGAATCATTAATTTGAGACATCGCGGTCACCATCTCACCCATGTGTTTGTTGCTTATTTCAATTTCAGTGCTGGCATTGTTGGCGTTCCGGCTTGCGCTTGCGGCGTTTTCCGCGTTCTCTCTAACCTGAGTAGATATTTCGGTAATTGAAGCGGAGAGTTCTTGGATTGAGCTTGCCTGCTCCGTTGCTCCCTGCGCCAGTGCCTGCGAGCCGTTGGATACTTGCTCCGAGCCGCTTGAGACCTGTTCTGCAGCCTGACTAATATCCGACAAGACTGCATTGAGCGATTCCGTAATGGTGACAAGAGATTCCTTGATCGGAGCAAAATCGCCCTCGAAATTTCCCTGAACCTCTGTAATCATATTGCCCTGCGAAATCTCCTGCAGAGTTTGGGTTATACCGGTAATATAGCTGCGCAGGGAATTGACGGTTTTATTGAGCGATGATGCCAAAATACCGGTTTCATCCTTTGCGTTTACTTCTACGGTATCTGTATGCAGATCACCGTCGGCTAAAAGTTCCAATCTGTGGCAAACAAGAGAGATCGGATTTGCAATCGATTTCGCCACCAGTAAAGAGAAAAAGACGCCCAGCAAAACGCACAATATGGAAGCAATTTCAAGGCCGAAAATGGTGTACCAAATTGTCGAGGTCATTTCTGCAATGGGTGCCACTGCTCCATAAGACCAGCCATCGGTATTTTTCAGAGGTGCATAGTAACAAATCCGGTCCCCTGTATCATATGCATAGGTCTCCACCCCACTCTTGCCGGCAATCATGTTTTTATATACGGCAGCAACAGTCGCATAGGCAGGTTCACTTTTTGTTTTTTCAATAAAGTTTGTCCTGCTTTCCACCAATGCCGGGCGAATATTAGCAATTAGGGTTCCCTCTTTGTCAATAATAAACACGTTGCCCGTTTTTCCCACCACAATATTCTTAATAATATTACTGTAAGTCTGTAGGTCAAGGGTTGCCAAAACCACACCCTTATAGTTATTGTCATTGGACACCGGTGTGCAGGCGATAACGCACAATTTTTTGTTAATATCATAAGTGGTAGTCGATATGTAGGTTTCACCTGCCATCGCTTTTTTGAAATACTCCTGATCGGCAATATTTTTACCGTTCAGGTTGGTATCACCGCTGATAATCTTACCGGTTTGATCCACAATACTTAAGGACTGATATCCCAGTTCTTTTTTTTGCTTGTCCAGCATGATCAGCAAATCAGTCTGAGTAACGTCAGCTTTGCCGATCATATCCGATTTTGCAGTGGATTGAACGCCTAATTTTATATTGTTCAAAGAACTGCTAATGGCTACTTCCGTCGTCTGCCCAATAGAGCGCAGGTCACTTTCTACATTCTGAGTAATGCTTTTATTACTTGCCACGATACCGACAATTAAATTTAGAATAGCCGTTAAGCATACGATCACAATGGTGCACACAATCAGTTTTGTTTTGAGTGATTTAAATTTCTTCATTTGTTTTCCTTCTTTCGAAAATATTGCGTTCCTAACTTTTTTACCATCTATAATAATAGTCGGCATAAATAAAAATAAATACAGTAATTTTTTATAATGTTTAAAAATATTGTCATAAATTTAGTATTTTATTTCACTTAATTATTTTTGCATTTATATTTAAAATGTACTATGCAGCTTGCATGATTAACTGTTGTTTTTATTTGTCAGCCATGATTCTCGATACGATAATAAAAATATAGCGCTTGCTTTTGCTTTCAATTAATGACTTTATGTCAATACTATTTAGATTTTTAGATTAATTTACAAATATATTTGTTTATTTGTATGATATTTTGTTGAAAATAATCACATAATGGAATATAATATGATTACTGAAAATAGTCATTCCAACAATTATGCAAAGGCTACATAAATAGGTCGATAGGGTGATGAAGCAAAAACGAACATGACGGCAGGTAACAAATTAACCCAAGGTTTCGCTTAGGAGGGCTAATCGTGAAAAAAAATTCATTGTTCAAAATCCGAAGTCGGAACAATCCACTTGTTTCAATTTTTTTTATTTTAATCTTGATTCTCCTAATTGGTTATATTGTCTATACAACAAACGGGACAATATTTGCTTATACCCATCTAATGTATATCCCAATTATCATATCCGCATTTCTCTTTGGAGTGAAAGGAGGTATCGCCGCTGCTTTGGCAGCAGGGATTGCTTTAGGCCCATGGATGCCATTAGATGTTTCTCAAGGAGTTGTGCAGTCACCAAGCAGTTGGATCGTAAGAATGATTATTTTTATGATCATAGGGTTCGTGGTTNNCATCGAATAATCTCAAATCAAGAAATTGAGATAAAAAATTCATATAAACATATCATTACCGGCTACCCGAACAGTCATAAATTGAAGTGCGATGTACATAATTTGATAGACGATAAAGAGGACATTACACTTGTCGCCTTCAAAATTTTAAACTTTGATCAAATCAACATTTATGTAAATTACGAAATTGGAAAAAAATCCGTCTTGGAAGTACTGAAAATCTTAACGGAACTTTTTGATAAAAGAAATATATACTCACTAAATGCAGATGAAATGGTCGTTATGATGCGCGAATGTAATGTTGAAAGCGCCTGTTTACAAGCTAAGAAATTCTTGGATCTATTAGATCAGCCAATATTTATAGATGGATTGCCAATTTTCCTCACTGTTCACTGTGGTATTATAAACTATCCATTGCACAGTAACGATGAAAATGATTTGTTTGTTAAATTACGCAGAATATTGGGTCAAGAAGAATTTACAAAAAATCAGATTTCTATTTATGATCGCTCGGTCACGGAAAAAAACAAAGAAAATTACGAAACCGTCACTGCTCTTTATGACGCTATTGAACATGATAAGTTTACGCTTGTGTATCAGCCGAAAATAAATCTGCATACAAATGAAGTAATGGGCGTTGAAGCGCTGCTGAGATGGAATAGTTGCAAAAAGGGTCAAATGAATGTAGCGAAATTTATTAAAATCGCGGAAGATTCCGGAATTATCACCGAAATAACAAATTGGGTAATCAGAAATACAATTAATCAATTGAAAACTTGGCAAGCGGAAGGTGTAAAGACAAAAGTTGCAATCAATATTTCTTCAATGGATTTGAAAAATGATTCTATCGTTGAATATACACAAAACTGCCTCGAACTAAATCATATAGACCCCACCTTACTTGAGTTTGAGTTAACGGAAAGATCAATCATCGAGAACGACAAAGGGTATTTATTAAACAAAATTAAAGATCTTGGTGTAACGATTTCATTGGATGATTTTGGTACAGGCTATAACTCTTTGCTGCATCTTATGAACTTTCCCATCGATTATATAAAGATTGATAAAGTCTTTATTGATGAGATTAAAGAGGTGTACAATAGTCCCTTGATTGAATGTATTATTAACACGGTGCACGCCCTCGGAAAGAAAGTCATAGCGGAAGGTGTTGAAACTGAAAAACAGCTACTGACATTGAAAAAAATGGGTTGTGATAATGTTCAGGGATATTACTATAGCAGACCCTTGCCCCCAGAAAAAATAAAGGATTTTATTCTGAACTTCAACACATAATCGAACCAGTCATTTTTTTACATGCTTTTGGGCTCTGATAATAAGCCGACAGCACGGACAGAGAAGATTTTGAACAGCACCCCATGGGTCGTTTCGGCGAGGCGGAAGAATTGCTCGGCTCCCTTTTGTTTCTGCTTTCCAATGATGCGGCCGGGTTTATTACCGGTATCGTCATTCCGGTAGACGGTGGATTCAGCGCTTACTCCGGCGTTTGATTAAGGCTGCAAAAATAAAATTGTACTATTCTGTACATCATATTCGATCACCGCAAAGGGCTGTCTGGTTTTTTATCAACACTTATTATTTGCAAATTAAAAAGAGAAACCCGCTCCAATGTAACAATGGAGCGGGTTTCTCTTTATTTCGATTGTAAAAGCCGGTTCTTATGCGGCAAGAATCTTATCAATCTAAAATGCTTGCTGATACACACAGATTACATCCTCTTTGGAAGGTTGAACCGGATTATCCAACATGCAGGTATCTTTCAGCGCCAAGTCTGCAAGCTGAGAAAAATCGCTGGGATTTACCTTTTTCAAAAGCCGTAACTTTTCGGGAATACCAAAAGAGGAAGACATATTTCGAATCAGCTCAACACTTTGGCGAACAAGTTGCGGTGAGGAACCGAATTGTGAATTACGAATTCCCAGCGCATCGGCAAGAACGCGGAATCGTGGCAGTATCGCTTGATTCTTGCCATTATATTGCATGACGTGCGGAAGCAAAACGGCATTGCATACGCCATGCGGCAAATTATAGAAACCGCCGAGTGCGTGTGCCATCGCGTGCACCATCCCCAGCCCGCCATTGGAAAATGCCATGCCGGCGGTATATTCCGCATAAGCCATTTGATTACGCGCTTCCACATCGCCGCCGTCTTTTACGGCTCGGGGCAGGAACTCCCGAATCGTGCGAATTGCCCAAACTGCGTCCTTATCCGTCAAAGGGGTCGCCCTTCGCGAAAGGAGAGCTTCGATTCCATGGGTCATGGCATCCATTCCTGTAGACGCAGTAAGCCCCTTGGGCATTGAAAGCATTAAATCCGTGTCGTTGACGGCGATACTCACCATGCAGTTTGTATCTACCATCCCCATTTTTGAATGAGTCTGATTATTTGTTACAATATAAAACGCGGTAACCTCGGAGCCTGTCCCTGCCGTTGTATTGACCGCGACGATGGGAATGGACGGCTTTAAAGATTTATTGATTCCTTCGTATTGTTCCGCGGAGCCTCCATTTGCACAAAGAATACCGACCGCCTTCGAGGTGTCAATCGCAGACCCTCCGCCCAAAGCAAGCAGGCAGTCCNNGTCCGCATGCATCTGAAGCGCAAATTTGAGGCAGTCATTCACAACGGATAAAGTCGGATTCGGCTGTACCCCGTTGTATATGCCGTAAGCAACCGCTGTCTGATCTAAACAGTGTGTTACCTTTTCGGCCGCTCCGGAATCAAAAAGAAACTTATCCGTGACAATCAGCACACGCCTTAAGCCCCGTTTGTCAATCTCGGGGGGAAGAAGCGCAAGCGCATTACTCCCGAAAAAGCTTGTTGCTACCGCATTCATTCTAAATGGTTCATCCACAGCTCCATCCCCTTAACACAAAATCTTTCATCGTTCTATCTGCGGTTCGGAATCCACAATGCCAACAACAAATGCATCCATGGGTGCCGCATGCTCCAGCGCATACTGAGTGGTATTATCCGTAGTAATCAAAACAAGCTCTCCAATTCCGGAGCCCAAATTATCCGCAGCTACGAACAAATCCTTTTTCTCGCCATAAAAAGGCTCAATCAATAACAGTTTATAGCCGACCAGATTTCTGCATTTCCGGGTGGAGACCACGGTTCCCTTTACTGTGCCTAAAATCATATTAATTCTCCTTCATGGAAGAAGCTTTTTTATTAATGCCCGTTGCAGCGGCTGAATTTGAAACGCGTTTGCGTCATCCGTATCGAGGTGGCAATCCAGACAGTAATCCTCACGAACACGAATGGTTACGCCACCCAGTACCCCGCCTTTTACTCCTTCAACCACAACATCAACCTTCTCACCATCTTGTACGAGGAATCTCTTAGCGTCACTCATGGTCATATGAATATGCCGGTCTGCAATAATTACGCCCTGGTTCAGCACGATCTCGGCCATAGGGGTGCGCAGGCGGATGCCCGGCGTACCGTTCAGGTTTCCGGAGCTTCTTACCGGAGCCTCAATGCCCAATTTCCGTGCGTCGGAAAGGGAGACTTCTACCTGTGGATGCGAGCGAGCGGGGCCTAAAATTCTAACCTTTTGAATGCTGCCCTTCGGCCCGATCAACTCCACTGTTTCCTTCGCCGCAAACTGGTTGGGCTGTGACAGGTCTTTCAGCGGATGCAGTTGATAATTTTCCCCAAACAGCTGCGCAATCATCTCTTTTGGCAGATGGATATGACGTGCGGAAATACTAATGGGAATCGACTTTTCACGATATTCGATGTCCTGTAACGCGGCCACAACCAACGCCGTAATATGTTCAATTACCGTTTGATTACAATTCATGCGAATCCTTCTTGCTATTTAATAAATGGAAGTATTTTTGATATGTCACTATGAGGTCTTGGAATGACATGTACAGCGACGAGCTCTCCCAAACGGGAAGCTGCTTCCTGACCGGATTCCGTCGCTGCTTTTACCGCGCCGACATCGCCCTGTACAAAAACGGTCACAAGCCCGGAACCGATTTTTTCAGTGCCAACAAGGGTTACATTTGCCGCCTTCAGCATTGCATCCGTCGCCTCGATAGAAGCAACCAGCCCCCTCGTTTCAATCATGCCCAGAGCCTGATTGATCTTGTTCTTTTTTTCCGGGGAGCTTGCGGACTCTTTCCCCGTTTCCGCAGCGGCGGAGATGTTTGTCTTTTCTACAGCCATTTGAAGTTACTCCTATCATTATTTTATGATGTAATCATTTTTAAAAGTTTTAAAATCTCGGGATGCGGATTGCTGATCGTTACAGCTACCTTGATATTTTTTTCCCCAACGATTTCGNNCCCGCACTCCTTGCAGATTCCATTGCGGATTCCACTGCAGAAGTTGACCCCTTGATGACAACCTGCACAAGCTTTCCCCCAAGTTTTTTCTGGCAGTCGGCTAATTCCACATCGGATGATTTGAGCATCGCGTCCAAAATAACTACTGCATTCGCAAAAAAACTAATTTCAACTACACCTATTGCATCCAATTCTATCACAACCAAACTGCATCATTTATTACGCTCTTAGGGAACTTATAGAATCGATGGAAGAATTTTTGCGACGTCTGTATGAGGTCTTGGAATCACATGCACTGCCACGAGTTCGCCCAGTCTTGAAGCTGCCTCCTGACCGGATTCCGTTGCTGCTTTCACTGCGCCGACTTCTCCCTTTACAATTACCGTAACAAGACCAGACCCTATTTTCTCTGTACCGACCAGTTCTACATCCGCCGCTTTCAGCATGGCGTCCGCCGCCTCGATAGCTGCTGTTAATCCTCTGGTTTCAATCATTCCAATTGCAGACATAATTTGTTACCTCCAAATTTATTTTTTAAATTTTACTTTTGATATTGCACATAATTTGTCTACCCCACTGTAGGGATTATCGATAATCGCTGTAATAATTTCACTGGGCTTGTTGAATTTCAACGCGGCTTCTCCGGCTGTTTTGACCGCAATTTCCACATCTGAAACACTGCCCTGAAACTTAACCTGCATCGTCATGGGAATGTTGGCGCTGGTATCTTTGGGATTAATAGAGTCCATTCCCAGAATGATAATATCAGCCGCTTTGCAGGCTTTGTCCATCGCATACAGGGCAGCGCCATAACCGGCACATTCCAGAAAGCCAATTGCCTGTTTTACCAAAGCGCTCACCCCTTTTTAAATAATACGGAAGCCTCCATCACTTAGGACGCAGCGCCTTTTGCGTGTAAAGCTTGTGGCACAGGTAATGCCCTCACCCGTGGGCCCGGCAATTGTCATCGTAGAATGCCCTTCACCCTGATATCCCAACCCCGCCAAAGTGGCTGAATTCTTAACGAAAATTGTTGTTTCAATCTTTTTCGCAAACTTGGTCATGTGATTGACATCTTTTGAAAACATTGATGCAGTATGCCTGTTGCCGCCTTCCGCGGCCACTGCGCGCTCAATTGCCTCATCAAGGGTTTTACAGCGCACAATCGGAAGAACGGGCATCAACTGTTCCACCGAAACAAAAGGATTCATGTTGTCTGCATCTATAATCAGCAACCTGACATTGCCGGCGTTTGTCACTCCGATTTCACGGAGCATTTTGCCCGCATCCTGACCAACCCATTTTTTATTTGCATGATAGGTCCCGTCAAAGGTGAGCACTAAGTCGCGAATTTTTTCCATTTGTGCGGCATCCAACAAATATGCTCCCTGAGCCTTCATTCCTTGGATTAACTCATCGGCAACCTGTTCCATTACGAATATTTCCTTTTCCGCAAAACATAAAATGTTATTGTCAAAGGAGGCGCCCATATAAATTTGTTCTGCCGCCCTGTGAATATCGGCAGTCTCATCCACAATAACAGGGGGATTTCCTGCGCCTGCTCCAATCACCTTTTTGCCGGAACGCAGCAGCGCATTCACCATACCCATCCCACCGGTGCCAACCATCAACCGCACCTTTGGATTTCCCGAGATCTGGCCAACGGTATCCATCGTAGGATTTTTAACCATGGTGACAAGATTTTCCGGTCCGCCGTTTTCCACTATTGTTTTGTTCAGCAGCTGTACACAGTAGGCACAGCAGTTTTTCGAGGCCGGATGAACATTGAAAACAACACTATTCCCACCCGACAGCATACTAATTGTATTGTTTATGATGGTTTCAGTTGGGTTTGTTACGGGTGTGATTGCACCAATCACACCAAAAGGCGCGGGTTCTTCCAGCATCAGGCCATTATCCCCGGTAATCGCCTCTGTTTTCAAGCACTCCGGCCCCGGGGTTTTTTCAATAATTAAACGATGCTTTATCAGCTTGTCCTCATAGCGGCCATAGCTGGTTTCTTCCCAAACCATTCTTGCCAGAGTCGTCACTTGTTCCGAACAAACCTCACGGATTGCGTTAATAATTCGATTTCTGTCACTAAGCTGAAACTTTTCGACATATATTCTTTGTGCTTCATGTGCTGCGGCAACCGCGTCGTCAACTAATTCAAATACGCCCAAATTGCCCTTCCCGCCTGAACTTTTCAAAGGATCCGGTGAAGCGCCGCGGTCCATGTTTTGAATCACCTGCTGCACAATCAATTCGATTTCTTTGACACCGATTTCCATAGTTTATCAACCCCCTTTGTGAGTTAGTTGTTCTGCAACTCTGCTCACGACTTCTGCGATGATTTCGTCTTTTGAGCGATCCGTATGTATAGACAGGAGTGCGGCATTTCCAGACCCCTCCCGTACCATTTGATTCGTTTCATTCAGTGCTACAAGTTTGCCATGATATTGATTTTCCTGCAAAACAGAAGTTCCCGGCCTGCTATCAACAACATCACGGGTATTGCTCTCCTGCTGAGCGCCTGCGGGAACCCCGCCGCTTTTTATACCGAGATTTTCACGGATTTTAAGCAGTTCACTCACTTGACGCTCAGAAAGCTCATTGGCTTGTTTGAGGATGCTTCCCGTATTCATCAGAATGGTAGCATAGTACTCAACGGATTCCAATCGATAAAACGCCTCGTAAATGTCCTTGCCCCAGGTAAGCGCACCGTGGTTCGCCAGCAGTACGCCATTATAATCTTTGCAATAGGGTGCAATGGAATCCGGAACCTCCTGAGTACCCGGCGTTGCGTAATGTGCGACGGGTACCGTACCTAACTGCACCACAGCCTCAGGCAGAACTGCCTTGTCAAGGCTGATTCCGGCAATGGCAAAACAGGTGGCGATTGGCGGATGTGCGTGTGTTACTGCCATCACCTCCGGATTTTCCTGATAAACACGTAAGTGCATTTTAATTTCAGAAGACGGCTTTCGGTTCCCTAACAGCACCTTCCCGCTTAAATCCATCTTGACTAACATTTCAGGTGTCATAAAACCTTTGGAAACCCCGGTAGGCGTCGTCCATATGGTATTAGCCCCTACACGGCAACTGATATTGCCATCATTTGCCGCAACAAAGCCTCTTAAATACATTCGTTTTCCTAAATCGATAATTGCCTTTTTGGCTTCAAAATCGGACAAATATTTTGTCCCTTGCATTGTAATCACAGATTCACTTCCTAACATCTAAGAATTCAGAAGTTTTTATACTTATATTGTGTTGTTTTGGTGTGAATTCTTTTTGAATTATTTGAAATATTAGTAGACTTATGCTATACTGTTTGTAAAGAGCCCAAACTTTTCACTAATTTCTTTGATTGCCTCTAAAAATTTTGCCGGTGAACGGCAGAGCGAAAAGGGAGAGAATAAAACATGCTGGCTGTTACCAGAAAAAATGAAATAAAGGAAATTGTTCTGGAAAAAAAGAGTGTTACGGTAACGGAACTTTCCAAACAGTTTTCTGTTACGGAGGAAACCATCCGCCGTGATCTAAAAGCGCTGGAGGATGAAGGTTTCCTGCTGCGAACCTATGGCGGCGCCTTCATTCAGGATGGTGTTCAAAATGAAGTAGAAATGACCATCCGCGAAACCGCCTATGTAGAAAGCAAAAAAATCATTGCGCGCAAATGCCTTGAATTGGTTCACAATGGGGACTCGATCTTCTTGNNCTATGTTTGTTTGTAATCAAATCAAGGATATGCGCCTTACCGTACTTACAAATTCGCTGAAAATCACAAATTTGCTTTCCGATTGCGCCAACATTAACCTGATTACCATCGGTGGTATTTTCACCCCGCAGTATATGTCCTTTTTTGGTAAAAGCACTTTGCAGGCGATGGGCGGATTTTTTGTGGACAAAGCATTTCTTTCGTGCCGCTCCCTCAGCATGGAGCATGGAATCACGGATTCCAACGAGCAGATCGCGGAACTTCGGCAAAAGGTATTGGAACGCGCAAACCAAACCTTTCTGATCGCCGATTATTCTAAGTTCAACAAAACCTCATTCATCAAAATCTGTGATTTTGATGAAATACAATGTATCATCACAGACAAAAAGCAGAAACAGGAATGGCATGAATTTCTTGACAGTAAATCTGTCAAACTTTATGAATGTGAATAATGAATGGAAAAGAGAGCACGGGGAACCGGGCTTTCTTTTTTTATTGGTTAATGTTCATGACCATATTGGTATAAAAAACGTTTTCTTTCTGACTGAACCATATTGTCCGGTATCAGTTCCGGTGTCTGGCCCGCACAAAGAGCCAAGTAACATTTAGCCGCTTTTTCCACAACCTGGCAGCAGATGAGCGCTTCTTTAAGGTCCCTGCCCACGCTGACCGGCCCGTGATTCCGCAATAGTACCGCGTTCTTGTCCTGCAGCGTTTTCGCCGCCGCAAGTCCAAGCGGAACATGGCTCCCCGCATTGATATAAGTTTCCGTAATCGGGATTTCGCCGCCGATCATCTGGCTCATTTCCTCTAAAATAGGAGGAATCCCTCTCCCGGAGGCGCACATTGCAGATGCATAGACTGAATGGCAGTGAACAACCGATCCAACATCTTTTCGCTGCGCATAAATCAGGCGGTGAACATCCATTTCAGAAGTTGCACTGTGCGTTCCCTCCAGTCTATTTCCATCCATGCCGACAATGACGAGATCTTCCGGCTTCATAATATTGTAGTCCATTTTACTTGGAGTCATCATAATTCGCGTTTCGTCCAAACGGACGCTCACATTACCCCAGGTACCAATGACCAGCTCTTTTTCCTGAAGCCAAAGGCATGCTTCAATAATTTGCTTTCTGATTTCAAGATATTCCATCGTGTTCTCCTTTACTCGTCACCCTCAAACATGATCTTGTGACGCATGTCCCACGTTTCCATTAATAGTTGGTAGGTTTTTTGGTATAACTCAAAGTATTTCAGATACTTCTTATGATTCTCGGCATTGGGTTCATAGGTTTTGTTAATGGTCACCGTTTTGCTGACCGCTTCATAATAATCTTTGAAAATTCCCTGTGCGACCGCATTGCTGATAATTGTTCCCTTTGCGCCCAATTCGTCACCGTGAACTGTAATTACCTTTTTGCCAAGGACATCGGCAAAAATTTGGCACCAAACGGCACTGTGAGACCCACCGCCGCAGATGGTTATCTGTTTGATTTCCAAAGGCATGTGGCAATAGCAGTCCAGCATTGCAAATGCTACGCCCTCAAAGCAGGCCCTCAAAATATCAAAGCTGTTGTGTTTTACCGAGATTCCCGTTAAGCTGGCCCTTGCATTCGGGTTGATAAAGGGGGCACGCTCTCCTCCTGCAAGCAAATAAGGATGATACATTATCCCGTTTGCACCCACAGGCACCTTCGCCACATATTCATCCACATACTGATACAAAGTCTTATGTTCTGCAGCAGCCCGTTCTTCAATCTTTTCTCTTTCAAAAATGGTAAGAAACCATTCCAAATTCGGGGTTCCTGCCAGAGAAGACATCAGGCGAAGACATTTTCCCTCCATCGCATGGGTGACCGTCATTCCCGCAAAAATATTATCTGCACAGGGCTCGTCAATTACCATTTCGTGCATTGCCGCAGTACCGATAATGGAACAGCAGTTTCCGCTTTCCACCACTCCTGCGCCGATGGCACAGGCTGAAACATCCATTGGGCCTGACGTAACAACAGTATGCGTACTCAGCCCAAGCTCCCGGGCAATGTCTGAAAGCACGTTTGCCTTGTTTTCTTCGCAGCTTTTCAGCGGTGGATATTTTGGAAGATACTTTTCAAGCCCGTACAGGCGGAACAGTTCTTTGTTATACTGCCTGCTTTTCATATCAATAAAAATCAGAGACTGATCCGTGGAATCGCTGGTAATTTCCCCTGTCAGCTTATAGAACAAATAATCCTTCAAATGCATGATATATGCCGCACGCTCAAGTGCTTCGGGCTCATGCCGGTCCATCCACTTTAGAATCGCGGGCTGATTGCCCGTAAACAATCTTGTGCCGGAAAGTTCAAATACCTTTTGAATTGTCCCGTCCTGCTCCCATTCGCGGAACTCTTCAACGGCCCGCCCGTCACAGAAGCAGCAGCCGTTGCGGACAGGCTCCCCATCCTTATCAATCATCCACAGGCCATCGCCCTGAGCAGTGATGCCAATACCGATAATATCATCCTTGGGATATTGAGCCGTAATTTCAGCAATTGACCGTTTTGCTTTATCCCAGATTTCGTTGGCATCCTCCTCAAACCAGTTCTCAAACTGGTAAATCGCCGTCAGAGGATACCCGTGTTTCATAATCTGGTTTCCCTCAGTGTCAAAAAGCACTGCTTTAATTCCAGAAGTACCGGAATCCAAACCGATCATATATTTAGGCAAGGTAATTCCTCCTTTGCATTATTTCATCAGATTTTTCATGTATGCCAAACCAGCTTTTGCGTCCGCATCCATCTGCGCTTCATCTGCATGGTTCGTCATGTCTCGCCACACCTTGCTGTCCAATGCAACGGTGCCGCCAACTTTTACCAGGGGTTCGAGTGTGATAACCTTGTCATAGCCGACTTCTTTCAGGCCTTTTGCAATTTGACCCCAGTTTACCATACAGTCCCTTGGGGGCCTGCGGTTATTGGTGCCAACATGGAAATGGCCCAACTTGTCGCCGGCAGTGCAGATGGCTTCATACATGGAATCTTCCTCAATATTCATATGGAAAACGTCCAGCAAAATGTTGACGTTGGGGCTGCCAACCATTTTCGTAAACTCCACTGCTTCCGCGGAAGTGTTGAGAAGAAACTGCTCAAAGCGGTTTGTAATTTCCAGGTTATAGCTGATACCGTATTCTTCAGCAACTGTCGATAGATTTTTTATGCTCTTGACGCTGTTTTCCAAGCGACGCTGCTTATTAATTTTTCCGTCAAAGTTGGACCATGCACAGAAATTAATGCCTGAAAAACAATTTCCGCCTAAATAATAAATAACATCAAGAATCTTTTTAACATACACTATTCCCGCATTACGAACGCCTTCCTCTTCGGAAGAAAGATCATATTCCTTAGGGAGACCGATCAGATACGTCAGCTCAATATTGTATTCTTTGGCAGTCGCTTTGATTTCATCTAACTTTGATTTTGGCAGAGTAAGCAACATGGGCGTGAAAATTTCAAGTACATCAAACCCGCATGCCGCTGCTCTTTTGATGGCTGGGATATAATCACCTTCCCAATCATTTGACCAGTATGCATAAACAATTCCGTATTTCATAACACAATTCCTCCTTTATATGTACATTTTAAAATTTTTAAATTAATTTCCTTTTTTCTGACGGCGAATTGCGTCAATTGCCACTGCAATAATGACGACACCGCCGGTCACAATTTCCTCCCAGTAGGAAGAAATGTTTGTCAAACCGATGCTGAATGAAATAACACCCATTAAGAGTCCGCCTGCAATGGTGCCGGCGATGCTGCCCACGCCGCCGCTCATGGAAGTACCTCCCAGGATTGCAGCTGTGATGGAAGGCATGACCCAGTTTTCACCAACGTTTACCTGTGAAGCGCCCAAACGCAATACCATCAGTATTCCAGCAAAACCTGCAAAAAATCCGCTCAACGCGTATACTATCATTTTTGTTTTGTTTGTGCGAATGCCAACGATCTTAGAAGCAATCTCGTTTCCGCCGATGGCGAAAATATGGCGCCCAAAAGGAAGGTATTTTAAAACAAATGTTAAAATTAGGAATAAAATCAACATTAAGATTGTAGGGTAAGGCAGAAATTTAAATAAGGAGCCTTGCCCGATTTGCGTAATCTCACTGGGAACTCCGGTGATCGGATTCCCCTTCGTCACAACGTAAACGATACCTTTATACAATGATCCTGTCGCAAGCGTTACGATGAAAGGAGTTAGTTTAAGTCCACAAATAATAGCACCATTGATTAGTCCCAAAAATGTTCCCGCTGCCAAAGCAATCAAAACGCAAAGGAATGGGTTCAAGCTGGTCTGAGTGGAGAGCATGGCGACCGTCATACTGCAAAAACCGGCAATACTCGCCACAGAAAGGTCTATTCCACCCAAAAGCAATACCAACGTCTGGCCGAAAGCAACAATAATTGTAAAGGATACCTGGCGGGTGAAGGTCAGAATATTATAAGTTGTGTAAAAATTTCCCGTAAAAATTTGAACAACAATGGAAATTAAAAGGGAAACTAAAAACACCGCGGCGGCTGTTGATGCACAATATTTTTTCGCACCGCCAAGGAGTTTACCGGAAAAGCCTTCTGCTGAATTTTTCATTAGATACGTTCCTCCTGTTTATTGATAAGCAAATTTCAATATATCTTCGCTTTCAAGCCTGTCCGTATTATCTACAGTGGCCGTCATAACGCCCTCATGCATAATCATAATCCGGTCAGCCAGAACAAGAAGCTCCTGAATTTCGGATGAAATGACTATTACCGTCATACCTTTGTTAGCCAATTGCCGAATCAGCTTGTAAATTTCACCCTTTGCACGGACATCTATGCCACGCGTCGGCTCATCTAAAATCAACAGGTTTACATTTTTGGCCATCCAGCGCGCAAGAATAACCTTTTGCTGGTTTCCTCCGCTCAAGCTCTTAATTTGCACATCGTTTCCGGGTGTTTTAATTCCAAGGTCTATAATGTTTTCGTCCGCAATCTTTTTTACTCTGCCAAATGGAATGACTGCATATTTGAGCAATTTGTAATAAGAGGGAAGCAACATGTTTTCATATATCGATAAAACAGGGAAAATTCCACATTTCCTACGTTCTTCCGGAACGTAACCAATGCCGTTCCGAATTGCGGTATAGGGATTCTTAATGTCAATTTCCTTGTTTTCTATAAATGTCTGTCCCGTTTTCTTTTTTGTCAGGCCATAGATTGCATTAATTAGTTCCGTCCGTCCGGCTCCGACCAGTCCGGCCAACCCAAATATTTCCCCCTTGTACACCTCAAAGGAAATATTTTTAAATTCTCCGTCACGGCTGAAGTCCTTTACCTCGAAGAACACATCACGGCCGACCTCGCGCTTTACACGCGCCGACTTTTCCACTTCCTGATTTGCCATGAAATAGATCATCTGGTCAATGGAAATCTCTTCTGTAGGTTGCGTACAGATTTTTTTTCCATCACGCATCACAGTTACTCGATCGCTGATTTCTTTGACTTCCTCTAAGTGATGTGTAATAAGGATCATCGATTTTCCTTCGTCTTTCAGCTGCCGCATCACACGGAAAAGCTGTTCACTTTCGCTGACCATAAGGGCAGCAGTCGGTTCATCCAAAATCAAAATGTTGGACCCAGCCTCCAGCGAACGGACAATAGAAACGAGCTGTTGATAGGCTGCGCTAATATTTCCCAGCCTTTGATTAACATCTATGTCAACGCCTAATTTTTCTATAGCCTTTTTGGCCTTTTTGGCCGTTGTTTTCCAATTTATGATTTTACCCGAAATTTGTTCATTTCCTAAGTAAATATTTTCTGCCACGGACAGCTCAGGCTCCAGATTTAATTCCTGCGGCACCATACCAATTCCCTTTATAAGCATGTCATGGGGGGATTTTGGTTCAATCTTTTCTTGATTCAGAAAAATTTCACCCTCATCCAATTGGTGTACTCCCATCAATATGTTCATTAATGTGCTTTTACCTGCACCATTTTCGCCGATTAAAGCGTGAATTTCTCCTTTTTTCAGGTCGAAATCAACACCCGACAGCGCCTGTGTTCCCGGGAATTTTTTACTGATTCCTTTCATTTGCAGAGTACAATCATTCATATTCCCCGCTCCTTTCCTGACTGAATCACACCGAATTTTTTGATAATCCCCCACTCCGGCAAAACCGAAGCGGAGGATAAACACAAATTATTTACCGGGATAAAGTAAATCGATCATGGCCTGCGCACTATCTTTGTAAACCAACGTGGTGGTCTTGTTGTCGAGTACCTGAATCAGATTGCTGCCATCGCCCGGTCTGACACCGTCAGCAAGCTTGATTGCAGTTTGAATCGTATCAAAGCCCATTGCGAAGCAATTCTGTACGCCGACGCAAAGGATAGTACCCTTTTTAACATATTGCAATGTACGTAAGTCGTGATCCATACCAACAATCTTAATGTCGGTTTTTCCTGCTGCTTCAACAGCCTGCGCTGCGCCGATTGGGTTCGTCATGTTGTTGCAGAAGAAGCCTTTTAGATTCGGGTATTTCTGTATCATGTTTTCAGCAAGCTGAACACTCTTTTCAAGGTCATCATTGTCAAATTGTGTGTCAACCAGTTTGATGTCAGGATATTTCGCCAGAACTTGTTTCAGGCCCTTCAAACGGTCTTCATGAACCGGAGCGCCGATTGTGCCGCCAAGAGCAGCAATGTCGCCCTTGTAATTGATGGACTTCGCAAGTGCCTCGGCAATTGCTGCGCCGTCTTCCACATTCTTTGTGTTGCCCACATAGCAGATTCTCTTGCTGTCCGGAGCATCACTGCTGGAGAAGGTCATGAAAGGAATGCCGGATTCGACCAATTTGTTTACTACAGGAACAANNCGTTTTCAGTTCCGTAATATCAGCGCCGATTACATCAAAGTTTCTGCCGGCTGCTGTTTCGAGTCTGTTCACTTGGTCAATTGCATCCGGACTTGTAGGGGCGGTATACTCAAAGTTAACAGTGATGCCTTTTGCCTTCAATTGCTTGACTGCATCATTCATACCGACTTTTACAGCATCCCACCAAGGATGTACCAATTTGTAAGTAAAGTAGAAGTTATATGTACTCTTTTTGGGCTTGTAATCGTTGAGGTTCATCGTGGTGACAATTCCAGTGCTTCCGGCATCAGATGCAGCCGGTGTAGATACTTCCTGTGCGGCAGATGATGCCGGTGCCGGGGTGGACGCAGGAGCCGCGGAACTCTCTGTCTTTGCACTGCATCCCGTTGTGACGCCTGCAATTAAAGCCAGTGCCAATGCCATGGACAAGATTTTACTTTTCATTTTTTTCCTCCTGTTAAATACTTTTATTTTCTACCCGTTGCATGTCCCCATGATAAGCAACGGAAAATAGACTGAAAGCAACTACCGGTTTAATTCTGCTTTTGTTGTATTAAGAACAATTCACAATATGCATTTATTGCTCTTTAGTAATAATGTTGATTTTTCCTATTTTCTAATATCAAACTATATAATTATTATGCAATATATCTTTTATTGATTGGGTAAATCATACCACATCAAATATTAAATTGCAATATTTTTATTTGTTTTTTTGTTTTATTTTTGTTTTATTTTGTTTTTACATGCGTTTTTAGTATTATTTGATAACATATTGTAATATTTTAAAATATATTTATAATTTTATTAGCTAAATTTTTATCTATTTCTTGAAAACAACAAAATACAATAATATTAAAGATTTAAATATATGATTTGTCCCTACATTGAAGATTTATATACCATTTTATATTGAACAGTCGCGCTCTTGAATATCACCATTGATATTGCCATAATTTAAAATCAGCACAATAAGCCTATGATTCAAAAAATCCGTTTTCAAATTGATTTTAAATATAAAATTAACCGGCCACCCGAAAGGCAGCCGGTAATGTTGTCAACACACTTTATCGTAAAATAATCTATTCCTTTTCCTCTATACAGTTTAAAATTGGGTCCTTCCCAATTGCTTTCCTTTTGCAATGCGGATGATCTCTCCATCAAATTTATTTACAGTGTAACTATTTGTAGTAATAATAATTACCGAAATTCCTCTTTGTAAATATAGGTGAATCATATCAATCGTCTTTTCACGCATGTATATATCCACATCTGAAAAAGGACTGATGCATACAATGATTTTGGGGAAATATAAAAGCCATTTGTAATATATGATTTGCTGCAGTACTGAAGATTTCTGATTTCTGGTTTGAAGCTTCAATGTCGTTTTCCCTAAATTATGTTCAAGCTGTTTTGCAATGCTTTCCGAATATTTGGAAAATAGCCAAAAATTTTTAACTTTTTCATTACAGGGGATGCTAAGGTTTTCAACAACGCTCATATTATGGAACAGCATGCTGTCATAAGCAGACTGCTCGATAAAGCAGATTCCCTGATGAATCGCTGAGTAAACATCTTTCACTTTATAGCTGCTATTTTGAAACAGTATGCTTCCGGAAACAGGCTTAATTTCCCCTTTAAAAAGATCAATCATTTGTGAACAGCTTAGATCATCAAAACAATGTATCTTTAGCAATGTGCCCTGCTTTAGTGAAAAATTGATTCCATTGAGATAAGAGGTAGAAACATTTTCGAACTCCAAAATCGTTTCCCGCTTGAAATTCAAATTAAGTATGTTCTTTTTTACGTTTATTTTTACTGTACTTTCATCAAAAAATAATCGTCTGGTAAATGTCTGAATATTTTGTTTGTTGGAGTCCAATACAGCCATCGTTTTATTTCCCTTAATGGCGGTAACTCGATTGATTTGGTGCAAATACTCGTCTTCAAAACCAATGCGAACCAAAAAAGTAATTTTAAATTTTTGAAGATTCTGTAAAAGAGAAAATATCTCTTCTACTTCTTTTTTTTGCAAGTATTCCGACAAATCATCCAGAACAATTAATTTCTTGTCCTCAATAAACGCTTTCATCAGTTCAACAATGATTCGATCTTTCATAGTAAATTCAGAAGACTTTCGATTGGCAGGCAAACAAACTCCGAATTTTTCCTGCAAAGCTGTAAAATGTTCTTTGTATTTAAATTTATTGACAAAAAAGGATTGATCAGAAAAGAGAAATATATTATCCTCGATCGTTATCGTATCGATTAATTTACTCTTTTTATCAATAAAAGTCACTTGCGTGGAAAACGCCTTACTGGCCTGACTGTTAGCAATTCGCTTTTCATTCACATAAATTCTACCTGATTCCAGTTCCAGTTCACCCCTTAGAAAATCGTTCAGGTATTTTTGAGTTTTGATATCGTCACAGATAATACCCGCAATTTCATCCATAAAGATCCGCAGATATAATCCATTAAAAATTACATTTCCGTTTTTTACTATTTTTCCGTTCTCTACGGAAAATAATTCTTTTTTCATACTCCGCCTCACTGTAGCAATTGTCCAAATAATGATAAAACACGGTACCTGAATCCATTTTTTAATTTATAATTGGTATTTTAATTCTCACATCCGTTCCTAACCCGCTGATGCTGTAAATGTGGAAACCATAATCTTCCCCAAAAAGCAATTTGATTCTTCTGGCCACATTAAAAAGCGCGATTCCCCCTTTTTGCCCGGGCTTTTCATTTGTACGATGTAAGGTAACATGCTCTAATTTATAATTGATTTCATCCAGCTTTTCTTCCGCAATGCCGATTCCATCGTCTCGAATGCTGATCAGTAAGTTGCACTCTGATGTATCAAAGCTGATATTGATGCTGCCTCCCTCGGCTTTCGATTCCAAGCCATGAAAAATAGCGTTTTCAATGATAGGCTGCAGCGTTAGTTTCGGCAGCTTTAATGAAAGCAGCTTTCCGACATCCTCTTCAGCAGGGAAATCCACATTCATCGTAAATTTCTCTCCAAAGCGGTACTGTTGAATTTTAAAATAGTTATCAATATTGTCCAATTCGTCCTGTACCGTCACAAGATTACCGGTTTCCGTTATTGTGTAGCGAAAAAAAGTTGCAAGCGCTTCCGTTGTGTTTGCAATGCTGTCCATCCCCGCGCACAAAGCGTCTCCGCGAATGGCTTCAAGGGTATTGTATAAAAAATGGGGATTAATCTGATTTTGCAGAGCCAGCAACTCTGCTTGTTTTGTGGACAACTGAATCATATTCTTTTGATCCAGTAAAGAATCAAAGTGGTTTAAAACCATCTGTTGCTCTTCAAAAATCCGGTAAGGGTTATCCAACAAATCCTGATAAATTTCGTCCTGTGTAAATCTGCGGAACAGATTCCTGCTGTTTTGATAAGGAGCAATTAGATATTTGCTGATTAAAAATATCCCGGCATATACAAAAACAGCGTCACCTAACAGCAGGATAACCATCGCACCGCCCGAAACTACTTGATACAAATACCCGACAACCGCTATCATACTAATAATTACTGCAATAATAGTGAAAAGCAGCCAGATAATCTGAACAGCAAGTTTTCCAAACACCTTTTGATCTTCTTTTAATCGTTTCATATCTTCCCTTTAACCGTATAATTTTCGATATTCGGTCGGATTAATTCCGGTTACTTTTTTAAATAATTTTGAAAAGTACTTTAAATCATTATATCCAACCTCCGCCGCAATGTCGGCAATGTCCATATCCGTAGAAACAATGTACGACTTTGCATTCTTTATTCGAAGCTCTGTAAGGTATTCTGAGAAATTTTTGCCTGTTTCCTTCTTGAAAAATACAGAAAAATACGTTGGATTAAATCCTGTGAATTCGCTGACACTCTCTAACGTTAAGTTCTTATTGTAATTATCATAAATATATTGCTTCGCTACTCGAATCGGCTTTTTCTCCGCTACTTTTTTTTGATCGGTAAATTTCCGATATTTTACGATGATTTCACTACTGACCCAATCAAACAATTCATCAAAAGTCAATATTGATTTGTATTTTCGCTTATACTCCTCCAAATCCAACTTTTGAAATAGAACTCCGTAATTTTTTGAACCGAACTGCAATACCTCAATGAGCTCTAAAAAACAATTGTAAACCAGCAGGGAATCGGTTTTATACTCTGTTAGTTGCTGCCTTAAAAGGTCAATACAATGCAGAATGGCGGTAACATCCATCCTTTCCTGTGCGGCAATAATGTCATTTCTCATTTTAATGTCGATAAAATCAGATATGTTTTTGTCAAATGATTTAAGTTTGGAGTATTCAATCACATAATCGTTCGAGTAGCCGATACGATTCAGCAACGATATTTCCGCTTCTTGATAGCTGCGCACAATACTGTTTAAATCCGGATAGGAATTCCCCACTCCCATAATCAATACAATATTGGAAAAAATTTCATTGGAAACATTGATCTTGATTTTATGAAACTGCTTCTTTACCTTTAAAAAATGATCGTCTTCGGTGTTCATTAAGCAGATGACGGTTCCTTCGGAAGCAAGGGAAATAAACTCCGTACATAACTCCTTCAACTCTTCTTTTATAATTTCCTGCAGTTTGCAAGCCAAAAAGTCAAGAGAATCCCTGTGCATCGCTTCCTTTTTTTGATAAAGCTGAAAATTGACAACTGTAAAAAATCCCTGCTGGAACCTACATTGGTATTGATTATTAATTTCTTCCATGTGAAAGTCAAATACGAGATTAGAATCGTTTGCGCATCGGATCATATTTGTTAAAAAGCTCTGCTGAATTTTGTCTTTTGACGTATTTGCGATGGAACGAAGACGCTCTTTTTCTTGTTCACCCGTATAGTTGATATCATATTTTTCTTTTATTTTGTTTAAAGCACCTTCTAATTCCTTTTTCTTAATCGGTTTCAGAAGATAATCTTCCACTCCGTATTTAATCGCGTTTTTTGCATAACTAAATTCTCCATAACCGCTGATGATAATAAAATAAACATTTGGAAATTTTTCTTTGCATAGCCGAATGAGTTCAAGTCCGTCAAAATTCGGCATGCGAATATCGGTAATAACAATATCCGGATGGTTCTTACAGATTGATTCATACGCGGCTTTTCCGTCATTAACAATATCCACGACCTCCAACCCCATCGCATCCCAATCAATAAGATGGCTAATCAGCTGGCAAATTTTCATTTCATCATCTGCAATTAAAATCTTCATTTTTCCACTCCCTACCAGACCAAGCTGACGATATTTGGAACCAACATATAGTTTTGATGGCAATACGCTTAACCGATTGCCTGATAGGCCAAAAAAGTTACTGATAAAAACGCATTCTTGATATTGCAAATTGTATAATATTTTTTCAAAATAACTTATATTTTTTGTACATTTCATCAGTATTTTAACATTAATACCTGAGAAGGTCAAGCAGACAAATAATATCACTATCTTACACTGATCAATCTGCTTTATGCTGTTTTGAGGTCAAATTCCCGACAAAAACAATTATTAAATCAGAGCACGAGTTTCGTGCCTGATCCGTTCGGACCAAGCACGAAGCTCTGATATTCAAAGGCAATTTAATTTATTTTAATCAAGATTCAATACTGCAACGTCATTCGCAGCGATGGAAACCGTTCCCTGTTCCTGATTATGCGTCAGCATATTTTCAAAAGTATGATTTAAGGGAACAATTACCGGATAAGGATTATGATTCATTACAAAAAGCACGCGATGCTTTCCATCCGTAGTTTCTACCTGCTCCACTCCGTCAATAGAACACAGAGGAACCGTCAACTTCAGCTGACTGCACAAATACTTCATAAATTGTCGCAGAGCTGAGTCGTCCAGATCACACCCAAGGTAGTAAACATCTCCCTTTCCAAAATGATTCACAGTGAGGCTCGATTTTCCGGCATAGTAGTCTTGCGTGTAAACGCCTAAAGTTTTTGCCGTTACCGGTTCAATAATATCACACCAAAGGTTGGAAAGGCCTTTGCCGTAAACGCCGGAAGAAGATGTTTCTTTTTGAAACTGCGGATCATACTCTTGCACCTGAACACCGGCCAATTCAGAAAACACGCCCGGAACAGTTTCCTTCAGCATGTTATTGTTTTTATCCTTCACACCGCTTCGAAAGGTCAGTAACAGGGTTCCGCCCTGATTGGCATAATTTTCGAGGTTGTTTTTTTCCTGCTCGTTAACCATCAGGAGTGCCGGTGCGATTACAAGGGAATATTCCGAAAAATCGTCATAAGGCGTTACAAAATCAACCGGCATTCCCATATTGTAAAACGGCTTGTAAAAGCTCAGCAGAAACTGATCATACTGAAAGTTCTCGACGTGTTTATGAATGGAGTGACTCCATTCGCTGTCAAATGATTTAATGATTGCAATTTTGGCAGTCGGCTTCAAAGCGCCCAAACTTTCGCTTAACTGTTCCATTTCAGCACCGACCTGCGCAATCTCATCATATCGCCGGTTCGGTTTGCCATCGTGGTTCAGAATTCCATGCCAATACTGCTCCGTTCCAAAGGAGCAGGCCCGCCACCGGAAGTAGACAACCGTGTCAGCGCCATTCGCCACAGCCTGATAGGTCCAAAGGCGGAGCTTTCCAGGCGTAGGTGCCGGCCCCATTTTACTCCACCCGCACGGGCCGCTCTGCTGCTCCATTACCCAAAACGGCTGTTTCTTATAGCTTCTCAGCAAAGCGTGATCTCTTGACACCGCCGCGGCCTCCGCGATGCCCCACTGAAATTCAATATAGTTATCCCAGGAAACGAAATCTAAGTTCTCCGATAATTTGAAATAATCTATCCCCGTTCCGGAATTCACAGCTGCGTCTAAAAAATTGCTGGTAACAGGCTTATCACTGAATTTTTTAATGACATCAGTAGATTCTTTCGCAAAACGAATCACTGAATCGCTGGAGAATCGGTAATAATCCAACAACAGAGAAGGATTTTGTCCCTGTGTATCGTGGCAGGTATCATAGCATGCTCCTGCTTTGGGTATGATGACCTGTTCAAAACTGTTATAAATCTGGCTCCAAAACACTGTGCCGTACACCTTGTTCAGTTCTTCGATTGTTCCGTATTTTGTTTTAAGCCAATGTTGAAATTCTTTTCTGCATTTTTCACAATAGCACCTTGTGGTGTTTGCCCAGCCAAGCTCGTTATCAATTTGCCAAGCCTCTACTGCCGGATGCTGCCCGTACCGCTTTGCAATTTTTTCAACAAGACTACTCGTAAAATTCCGGTAGGTTTCGCTATTGAAACAATAATGCTTCCTTGTTCCGAATATCTTAGGATTCCCATGGATATCATCCTGATATATATCAGGATACTTGTCCGTCATCCATTTTGGTGGGGTGGCGGAGGGCGTGCATAAAACAACACTGATGTTATGCTCATGGAAAAAGTCTAAAATTTCATCCATCCATCGAAATTGAAGGCGATTCTCTTCCGGCTCATACAGGCTCCATGCAAATTCGCCGATACGAACTACTTTGATATTTGCCTTCACCATCATTTCGGCATCAATTTTCCAGCGCTCTTTCTCCCAGTGTTCCGGGTAGTAGTCGACCCCTATCCTCATTTCGTCCATCTCCTGTCATAAATACTAAGAAAGAATATTTTTTAGATTAAACAGGGACGCAGCTTTCGCGGCTACCGACATGCAGCAGAATCGCTCAAGGATGCGTCCACTTACCATTAGAATTTGAAATTTACGGATTGCAGTTTACTACCGGCACTGCAATTTCCGACGTATGCAATATAAGGAATGTCTTCCTGTTCAAAAGCATCTTTTTCTTCATTGAAATAAGCCATATCTTTCTGCGAAACCGACAGATATACATCCTTTTCTTCACCGGGTTTCAAATCCACGCGTGCAAAATCTTTTAAAATTTTAATTGGACGGTCCACAGCGCTGTTCTCGCAACCAATATAAAGCTGTACAACCTCCGCTCCCTTTACGCTTCCGGTATTCTTTACAAGTACTTTTACTTTCGCAATACCGTCAAAGACTTGTACCTCCGGCTTGCCAATCAAAAAGTCGGTGTAGGACAATCCGAAACCAAACGGATACAAAACAGGCAGGTTCTCCTTTTCCATTTTGCAGTACCCGTGGTAATATTCATATTCCACATAGGTGCAGTCGGGGTCAAACGCTGGGTAGCTGTCCTCTGACAAGGCAACTGTATAGGGCAGCTTTCCGCTTGGGCACACATCACCGAACAAAATGTCCGCCAGCACATTACCGCCCTCCATCCCGCTGTAGAAGGAGAAAATAATAGCCGGTACGTCATCGACCCATTCGTCAATTAGGATTGCACTGCTTCCAACAAGTGAAACGACCGTGTTTCTGTTCACGCCCTTCAAGCCCTTAATCAAATCTATATCCCTTTGATGCAGCCGCATGGAAGCTCTGTCACCACCCATATCGGCGATATCGCTTCTGTCCGCTAAAAATTCCCCTTCGTCACTGTGAATATATCCCGCGACAATCACGACGGCGTCGGCATCTTCGGCAAGATTACGTGCTTTATTCAAATCACTGCCATCATCATACAAGACCTGAGCGGCAGGCATTTTTTTCATCAGACCGCGCAACGGAGTTACCGTATAATACGGATGTACTTTGCTCGAACCGTGGTCACCAATATTTTCCGTATTCCCCAAGACGCCTAACACGAGGATTTTTTCGGTTTTTTCTTTATCAAAAGGCAAAACACTATTTTCATTTTTGAGAAGAACCATGGACTCTTCCGCCGCTTTTTTTGCCACGGCAATATGCTCCGGGCAGGCCACAATACGATCTGAATACTCCTGCGGATCTTTTCTTGTTTCAAAAAACAGTACCGTTCTTAAAATATAGCCGACTGATTCATCGATGCTCTGCATATCAATTTTACCGTCTGCCACCGCCTGCGGAAGTTCATCCTTGTAATGACAGAAGCATGGCATCTCTACATCCATACCGCTTTTTACTGCTTTCACAGCATCTTTTACCGCCCATAAGAAATCAGAAAGCGTAAATCCTTCAAAATTCCATTGATCGCGTAAAATATCTTTGAGTAAGTATTTGCTTTCGGAAGCCTGTTCCCCATAAACTTTGTTATAGGCGCCCATGACAGAGGCCGCGCCTTCTTCAATGCATCTTTTAAAATGGGGTAAATATACTTCGTGCAGCGTTCTTTTGGCTGTATGCACATCAGCCTTAAAACGTGCGTTTTCAATGCTGTTCATGGCAAAATGCTTCACGCAGGCCATTACATTTTGGCTTTGCACCCCCCTGGTAAGGGCTGCGCCCATCTCACCCAAAAGATACTGATCTTCGCCATAGCATTCCTGTGCGCGTCCCCATCTGGGATTACGGGGAAGGTTAATACACACGCCGCCATAATAATTTCCATCTTGTGCTCTGACTTCTGCACCGATTACCCTACCGATTTGTTCTTCAAGTTCCCGGTCAAACGTAGCGCCTCTTGCCATTGACACCGGGAAACAGGTGGAAGAACCAGAGACAACACCCCTTGGTCCATCGACAAAACGGATGTTAGGAACTCCCAATCTTTCGACTTCCATCGTGGGATAAGGCTTTACATTATAATGCTCTATCACAAATAAATCGTCCAGCAGTTTCTTTTCCGTTACCTGCCCCGACATGATACCGATTTTCTCTTCAAGTGACAATTGGGGAAGAAGTTCCTCAACAAACGCTTGAATCGTTTCTTTTGTACAATCTTCTGTCAGCTTTGTATCTTGTACCGTTTTTCTCATCACAACTACCTCCAATAAGCAATTCAAGTTTATTTTCTTTTCACATATTTACGCATATCAATTACTACTGCCAGTAAAATAATCAGTCCTTTGACAACATACTGCCAGTACATATTTACGCCGATAAAAGCCAATCCATAATTGATGACGGTGAAAATCAGGACGCCAATCACGATGCCGCCCACGCTTCCGACGCCGCCTGAAAGGGAAACGCCGCCTACGACGCAAGCCGCCACAGCATCCAGTTCATACCCNNCCCGGTCGTATTGGAAGCGCTTCCGATACGCGCGACTTCCAAAACAGCTGCCATTGAATACATTAAGCCGGCAATTGCATAAATTTTAATCTGCGTGCGAACCACATTTACACCGGAAACTTTTGCCGCTTCCGGATTTCCGCCAACAGCAAACATGTATTTTCCGAATTTCGTTTTGTTCCAGATCACCCAAATAATCACACAGACAGCCAACGCAATCAAAATCAGGTATGGGATTTGGAATTGTCCTACCCCTATGGATCCGGTAGCCATTTGCGTTACATTCTTTTTAATTCCGCCAATTGGCTGTGCACCGTACGGCGGCCTGTCAAAATAAATGGAAGAAACACCATACAAGATTAACTGCATCGCCAAGGTGGCTATAAATGGCGGGACCTTAAAAATAGCTACTGCCACACCGGTAATTCCGCCCAAAATTCCGCAGGTTGNNAATTGGCATCTCCGCTAAATGCGGGTACATCCTGTACGCATAATCGGCCTGCTGCATAAGGGATGCGCTGATAACCGCTGCCAATCCGATCATTCGACCGGCTGAAAGATCAACGCCTTGAACAATTAAAACCATGCCCGCTGCCAATGCAATAATAATTCTTGTAGCCGATTGTGCGAATATATTTTTGAAGTTGCCAAAGGATAAAAACTTAGGCTGTATGATTACAATGGTGACCAGCAGGACAAACAAAACCACGTAGATTGCTTTTTCTAACAATAAATCTTTAAGTGATACTTTTTTTAACCTATTTAAAACTTTATCCACCTTTTTCTCCTCCATCGATTAAATGAATTTTGCCGAAGCCTGCATGATTTGCTCCTGACTGACATCTTTTGCATCGAAAATTCCCGATTGATGACCATTGCTCATCACTAAAATCCGATCACAGATTCCAAGCAATTCCGGCATTTCCGAACTTACTATAATAATGCCTTTTCCCTCTGCAACAAGTTGATTGATCAACTGGTAAATTTCATATTTAGCACCGACATCAATTCCTCTGGTGGGTTCATCCAACAGTAAAATGGTCGGGTGTGTCAGCAGCCAGCGTCCCAAAATAACTTTTTGCTGATTTCCGCCGGAAAGATTTCCGATTCTCTGGCTGCCTGAAGGTGTTTTTATTTTGAAAGCCTGAATCATTTTATCAACATCAATTTTGATTAATTTATTGTTAAGTAGTCCGTTTTTGATATAGCTGTCCAGATTATCGATAACCAGATTAAACGCTACGCTGAGTCCGGAAAAAATTCCGTCCTTCCTGCGTTCTTCCGTCAACATTGCAAATCCGTTTTTAATTGATTCCCCCGGAAATCTGTTTCTGACTTCTTTCCCCTCAACAAGTATCTGCCCCTCATCTTTTTGATTGATTCCAAATATTGTTTCAAGAACCTCAGTTCTTTTCGATCCTACCAAACCTGCAACCCCCAGAATTTCTCCCCTGTGCAATTCAAAGTTTATCCCGGAAAACTTCGTTGATGCGGAAGATAGGTTTTTGACCTCCATCAGAATTTCGCTGCTCGGCTGGGTATCCTTCTGGGGATACCGCTCCGTCATTTCCCTGCCTACCATCATTTTAATAATATTGTCAATTGTCAATGAACTGGCTAACTGGGTGGCAATCCATTTCCCGTCTCGCATAACGGTTACATCATCGGAAATTGTTAAAATTTCTTCCATCTTATGAGAGATATAAATTACGCTGGAATTTTTCTCAATTAATTTTCGGATGATGCGAAATAAATGCTCTACTTCTTTTTCTGTTAAAGAAGAGGTGGGCTCGTCCATCACGATGACTTTCGCATTGTAGGAAACGGCCTTTCCGATTTCAATCATTTGCTTTTGTGATACGGGGAGTGTTCCCACTTTTGCTTTCGGATCGACATTGATATCCAAATCGTTAAAAATTTTCATCGTGTCTTCATACATTTTTTTATCGTCGATGAGCCCTCCCTTAATCGGGTAACGGCCCAGCCATAAATTTTCCATGACGTTTTGGTCTAACACTTGATTCAATTCCTGATGCACCATCGAAACATGATTTTCCAATGCTTCCGCGGGACTTGAAAACTGGACTTTCCGGCCGTCCAATATAATTTCACCTTGATCGATTGAATAGATTCCGAAGAGACACTTCATCAGCGTTGACTTTCCGGCACCATTTTCACCCATTAAGGAGTGAACCGTGCCCGGTCTGACTTGCAGTTTTACATCATCCAACGCTTTTACGCCAGGGAACAATTTTGAAATGCTCTTCATCTCTAAAATATATTCATTTTCCATTTCTCAACCTCTCTCTGTCTTTATAAACCTGCAAATACAGCTAAATTCAAAAGCTTTATCGGCATTTGCATCAGGTGTCCGATATGAAAAAATACCGTTTCCTGATTTATAAATTTCATCCGTGTACGAAAGGTTTTTCGCACACGGATGTGTCCTATGATTTCAATCTGCGAATTATTTACCGTAAGCCGCTTTGGCTTCATCCAGATTTGCAAGTGTAATTGCCTTATAAGGAATTCTGACCGCTTTAGAGCCTTCCTCAAGTTTATAGTCGAGACCGGTCATTACATCTTTGCCATCTGCAAGGTTCTGTGCCATTTTCACAATGCACATACCCTGTGTTTTTGAGTCCTGAAGAACGGATCCGGCGATTTCTCCACTCTGAATCTTACTGAGAATCTCAGGCAGAGCGTCAATGCCGAAAATTGGAATATATTTGCTGGGTTTAGTGCCGTTTGAATTGAAATCGGCAGCTTCCACTGAGCTGAGTGCGCCAAGTGCCATTCCATCATTTGCGCAGACAACACATTCGATCTGATCGCCGAATTTTGAAACCCATGCATCCATCTTGTCTTTCGCAGTTGCGGTCACCCACATGCCGGTGTCTTCCGCCAGAAGGTCTATTTTAATTCCGGCAGCTTCAATGGTCTTTTTTACTGCATCAGATCTTGGTTTTGTGGCTGTATGACCCGGGTCACCCATCAGATTGACGAGCTGGAGTTTTCCGTCTTTGTTTTTGTCCATTTCAGGGTGCGCTTTCCAGTAATCAACAATTTCTTGTGCCTCAATGTTAGCACCGTAGTCACCGCCTGTTGATGTGACCTGATAAGCATTTTTGTAGGAATTGATGACGGTTTGATCTGTAATTTCCTTATTAAAGAAGATAATCGGAAGATTGTTTGCACTTTTACATTTTTCAATCAATGTTGGTGCCGCTGTAACATCGACTACAGATAAAGCGATGGCGGAAGCTCCTTTTGCAATCATGGTATCTACTTCATTGTTCTGTGTAGACTGGTCATTCTGGCCATCTTCAATGTTGGTTTTAAAAATCCCTTCACTGGCATTTGTGATTGCTTTACCGATATAGGAATTGAAGTTGTCGGATGCCGAATAGATACCTGCACCCAAAATTTTCATTTCTGTTTTGCCTGTGCTTGCCGCACCCGATGCGGCAGGTTGAGAACTACCTGAATTTGATGCGCTGCATCCTGTAAATGCTGTGGCGACCAATGCTAAACATAGTGCCATGCTAATTAACTTTCTTTTCATGATTTGCTCCTCCTGTTAATACAATTTATACAAATTATTATATAGAGATGACGTTTTTTTACAACATTCGATATTTAGATTAGGGGGTAATATCTTTTGGTGTTGTAAAATTTACAATAAAATTCAACAATTTGCAATATTATTATAGCTAAATTACAATAAAATAAACAAAAAATGAATTAACATAATATTTCCATGATTCCGCTTAATTTTTACTGCACCATGTTCAAATCGTTCTGCAAGACCTAAAAATTCATCTTTGGGTGTTGGATTTATCTGAACTTTAAACATTTTATTTTTTTATTTTCAGCAATTGGTTTTCGGCGTTCAGGTCAAAAAATGAGCTGCCAAAATGCAGACTTTGGCAGCTTGTAAAAAAGCAATCCCAGTATCCACATGGATACTGGGATAATTGAGTTGCGAAGGTTTATATGAATTTTCGAACGGCTCATTGCCAATTATTCAATCTTCCAATATTAACAATCGACAATTGGGACCTTTATTATAAGTTTCTTTGACATTAACTTTTGGGATTAATCACCGATTGTATCCCGCTGCTCTTTATCTCATCTATTTTTTTAATAACTTTTTTTGAATAATTTGTAGAATAGACTCCGTTATTCCAAAGCCTCGCCGCACCAAATTCGCCGCAGTTATAAACCATAAGTTCCTGATTAACGTCACTGTATTTATCAACTATCCCTGAAAGCATGTATACACCGGCCTTTATGTTCTGTTTCTCATCTAATAAATTAGTAATCTGCAAAGTCTTTCTAAGTGAATCTTTATGACAAACATTAATTTGCATAAGGCCGTAATCATTTGTTTTACTGATGAGTTTTGGGTTAAAATCACTTTCCACACCAATCAGTGCAATTACCAAATCCGTAGGAACGTTTTTAGATACGCATTCGGAAAATATAAAATCCTGCAGGTCATAAGATAAAGGCACGTCGTAGTACTCGCGGCTTGCTTGTTCTACATCACCCGATTCTGACGACAAAGGTGCACTTCCAACGTGTTTTTCAGTATATTCACCGCTCGAAAGCCGTTCTGAATTTTTATTTTCCTGTTTCGTACTTTCCAAGTTGACCGGACAGGATATATTTTGAGGCAAATAAGCAGAAGTGTTTTGCGATCCGGTAGAAATCAACGGCTGTTGAACAGGGTGTATATGATGAGGTGTAGCAATAAACAACATTGATGTGATCATAATAGTTGCATATAACATACCTTTGATATTGTAATTTTTCATCGAAACTCTCATTTTCTCCTCTTTGCAATCTTTTTAAAATTTTAAAAATAATAACTAAAATTTATTATTTCCCAAAATCAAATTAAATATTCAATTTGATTTAAAAATTGTAAAATGATCCATATGTTTTATATTTTATTTCTATTCTGTCCATCACTTTATAGTATTCTCACTCTTTTAATGTCTCCCCCACCGTGTTAATTACAATAACAAGGTAATCCTTTACATTGTGCGGGCTGATTCCGCCCGTCGGCATAAATAAAATGTTTTGAAGCCGTACTGCGCTCTCATTTGGAAAAAACGATTGAGCTGTACGAAACCTTTGTATAGCAGACTAAAACAGCTCGACAAAAGCCCGGAAAACAAGTAGTTTTCCGGGCTTTTGTTTGCTTTGGGAGTCAAGCATTTGATTCCTATTTTTCTTGCAGCCTTGAGGATTTCCCTAATGTTGTTTTCTTCCTCTCCAATTTTTCAGGGAACAGAGTCAAAATTGCCGTTACAAATTTCAGGTATTGCTCATTCTTTTTTTCTTTCCAACCGCCAGCGATACCGCAAAAAATGCGAGTGAAAATCCAAATTCAATCAGTAAGCAATAAGCTATTTGCCTAAAATTTGAAATATTCAGATTTGTCAGCGAAGCAATCTGGATATTTGCCTTTACATACCAGTAAGTCGGGGTGAAACTGGCAATTTTCAGCACGTTGTCTCCCAGCAGCTCCTGAGGAACAAATACTCCGCTGATGAAGCACGGGCCAAGCGTAACCACATTACAGACCGCCGATATCGCGTTGCGGTTTTTCATCAGATTTCCAATGAGAAAGCTGATACTTGAAACGCAAAGGGTAAATACAATTGAGTTCAGCAGGAAATATACGAAATTTCTGCTCAAGCCGTTTCGAATCCCCATCAGCGTTCCAACGCCCACCATGGTTGCCCAGCAGGATATCGTAAAGGCAAAGTTAGCCAAAATAAACTGAAGATTCATGCAGCCGGCACTGACCGGTGAACAGAAATTTCTGCGGCTTAGGTCTTTGTTGTTGAAAACAAGCATAATCGCCGAAATTCCTAAAATCAATACCGAAAAGAGAGCGTAGGCGAGATAGTTGAAATAGTTCATAGTAAAGTCAGTATCGTTGCTGACCTGAGTATTTTTCAGATCAACCGGGGTATTGACTGTCAAATCTGTTTTAAGGTGCTCAACCAGCTCTTCCTGTGTAATACCCTTGATGTTCCTAACATAAAGTCTTGCATCGTTAAGATACTGGTTGATACTGATATCAATGTAAGCATTGCTGACAGAATTGGGTACAACCGTTTTTTGAATCTGTACATCCTCGCCCCGCATAAAAGCCTGCGTAAAGCCTTTTGGAATTCGGATAATACAGGTAACATTCCGGAAATAAAGAGCATCTTGAAGCTTCTCTGTTTCATCTGGTATGTTTACATAAACCGCATTTTTGGAAAGTTCTTGCTTAAAACCGTCAATCAAAGTGCTATTTTCCTCACTGATAAAGGCAACGCTTGCTTTTTGAGAAGAAAAACTGGTTGCCTGACTTTTTGAGGCATTTGTTGCAAAAATGATCGAAATTCCTAAAAATACGACGACATAAATCATCATGGAAGGCAGGTTCTTCTTAATAATTTTCATGCAAAGTTTAAAGACTGGCATATTTCTGCCTCCTTATAATCAAATAGGATACAGCACAAAAGACAAAAATAAAGCCGCCTAAAATCCCCATATTCAGTGCATACCGATTCAATGTGTCATAGTAATAAAGAGAATAAAATGCGTCCGTAAGCAGGTTCACCGGATTCAAGTAGGAAAGAATCGGAACATTCTGCGCCACAATGTATTTCATATCCTGATACATCATTCCAGCAAGAAATGATCCGGTCATGGAAACTGCCAGCATAATAGCAACCTTGATTCCTTCCCCTTTGGTCACCAAGGCACTGATAAATGCTCCGAATGAAACTCCTATTACGCTGCCAACGAAGGTCGTGAGCAGAACCAATCCGGTTTTGGCACCAAAATCGATGTTCAGGCCGAAGCGCAGATAAGCAAGCAGGATAAGCAGCTCGGTAAAATTCACCAACAGTGACGCACTCATACTGACTAAAAATATTTTCAGCTTATGCACCGGTGCAATGTTAACTCTCGCAGCCCGCTGAGAAATGTTTGCCTGAATATCTGTTACTTCCTTCATTCCGAAGAATCCGCCGTACAAGCACGCCATGGCAATCAGCGAATAGAAGTAGTTGAGAACATTGTTTGGCTCGGCGCTGTTACCGGACACTTCCCGCGTATACTCCTTCCGATTCTTAAGATCGTCGAGCAATCCGCTTTGCACCGAGGCGGGATTCTGACTGATAATTGATTTCGTGGTAGAAGAAGTTTTTTGGTAGCTGTCAAGGAACGACTTGATAATATTCTGGTCAAGTCCCGAATCACTGACAGTCAGCCTGATTTCCGAACCAACCGTAATATATCCCTTAATTTTGCCGTCGTTCAGCAGTTTGTCGGCTTCCTGCCTCGTCACAGCAGTTAGGTTGAACGTTCGGTCGCTGCCTTTTGATACCTCTTCCAGAACTGGTTTGAAATCCTTATTCTGCTGGTAACCGGTGTCGTTTACAACCGCAATATCGAT
The DNA here is from genome assembly GCA_002338255.1 of Ruminococcaceae bacterium UBA1865. Classification (GTDB taxonomy): domain Bacteria; phylum Bacillota; class Clostridia; order Oscillospirales; family Acutalibacteraceae; genus Caproiciproducens. The sequence goes on from DDHX01000058.1 coordinate 91,159, forward strand.
GGGATGAAATGTTTCATTACTGTTCAGATTTGAAAAAGCCATATTAAAGAACGTGGCCAGAATCAGGGGAAACATTAAGGTCCAAAACATCGTCTGTCTATCACGAAGCAGGCATTTAAGCCTTGTGGCGAAAATATGTGCGGACATTTGTCTTCCTCCTAATCCCTAAGTTGTTTTCCGGTGATTTCCAAAAATACGTCGTTAAGTGTTGGCAGTTCGGAATAAATTCTGCCAAAACTGATCTCGCGCTTTCTTAAAAAGTCCAGCACGGCTTCCAAATTATTTTTACCCTTGTTCGATTTAATCACCAAAAGGTTGTCACTGTAGTCCACCGAAGAAATATCGGGAAGCCTTTTCAAATTCAGCAAATTTTCCTGACTGATGGAAAATGTTTCGACTGTGATTTTTTCACCGAGCGTAATCATTGATTTCAGTTCTTCCTTTGTACCGGACGCGATAATTTTGCCCTTATCCATAATCACAATTCTGGTGCAAATTTGCTCGACTTCTTNNCTTCCATATAGTGCGAGGTGTATATAATGGTTGCTCCCTGTCGGTTCAGCCGTTCAATTCCTTCCAGAATTTTGTTGCGGCTCTGCGGGTCGACGGCGACCGTTGGTTCATCCAGGATAATCAACTTTGGCTTGTGCGCAATGCCGCATGCAATGTTGAGTCTGCGCAACAGGCCGCCGCTTAGTTTTTTAGGGTAAAATTTTCGAAAATCCTCCAGTCCTACAAATTCGATAGCTTCTTCCACGAGTCGTTTCCGCTCCGTTTTGTCCGGAACATAAAGGCTGCAGAAATAATCTATATTTTCATATACGGTGAGTTCTTCAAATACTGCAACATTCTGCATGATTACGCCGATATCCTGTTTGATATCATAAGCGTCCGGTGCCATGCGCTTCCCAAAAATTTCAATTTCGCCTTTGTCATATTTCAACAGCGACAGAATACAGTTGATTGCGGTAGTTTTTCCCGAACCGTTCGGTCCAAGCAGGCCAAACACTTCACCTTCTCTGACTTCCAGTGAAAGGTGGTCCAGCGCAAGCAGATCACCGTATCTTTTTACCAAATTGTTTACTTTAATAACCATGTGGAATACCTCCTTGCTTTCGATGATACTATTGTACCTCACATAAGATACTGTTTGGAAGTGTTGAAAGTCAGGACCACAGGTGACAAATGTCATGAATTAGAATTACTTTTATAAACCCCCTTGAACAGCGTTGTACACTTGCTCAGGAAATGGTAAAATAAAAAAGATGTTTGTGACCGTGATATTTTGAAATGGGAGTAATCTGTTATGAGGGATTTGCCCAATAAAATCATCCTTTTTGTATGTTGTTTTACCGCCTACATGCTGTGGCCGGAATGGCGGGAAAATGTAGTCCCTGTTCTTGCAGCCGTCATCATCGNNGCTTTTCAAGTTATTTTGATCAAGAAAGCGTGCATGCCGCATTGATGGTTGCCGCGGTAGTATGGAGCTTGTTTTTACCGGGGTTAACGGCTTTTCTGCCGATGATCTGCTATGATCTTCTCTTTAACCGGTATCAACTTCTGTGCCTTTCCGCACTAATCCCGTTTGTTTCTCTGTGGCGGAGTGCACCGCTGCCGGTTAGTGTGACCATAACCTTACTGCTGATTGTAAGCGGATGTTTCAAATATTGGGCTGTAAAACTGTTAAGGCTGAAAAACGACTACAATGATATGCGTGACACCACAAAGGAAATTTCAATAAAGCTCAAACAGCAGAACCGCGACCTCATGGAAAAACAAGACTATGAAATCAACATTGCTACGTTGAACGAGCGCAACCGCATTGCACGAGAAATTCACGATAATGTGGGGCATTTACTGTCGAGTTCCATTTTACAGGTGGGTGCGCTGCTTGCCGTTAATAAGGATGAAAAAATCAAAGGAAACCTTTTGTTGGTCAACGATACTTTAAATGAAGCAATGAACACCATCCGAACAAGTGTGCATGAACTGTATGATGAATCTGTTGACCTATATGCGCAGGTTTATGAACTGGTGAAAAAATTCAAGTTCTGTAAAATTGAATATGATTACGATATCAAAAGCGACCCTGATAAAAAGGTTAAATACGCATTTATTTCAATTGTAAAGGAATCGCTGTCCAATATGATAAAGCACTCCGACGCGACGCTTGCATCCATCACATTTCGCGAACATCCGGCGCTTTATCAGCTGATTATTTCAGACAATGGTATCGTAAACAATTATGACATGGAAAACGGAATTGGACTGAAAGGTATCACGGAGCGAATTAATTCACTGAATGGGAATATCAATATAACCATCAGCAATGGATTTCAGATTTTCATATCAGTTCCAAAGGAAGGGGCACATCAATGAAAGTTCTAATCGTGGATGACGACCGGTTGGTTTCCAATTCACTGAAGACCATATTGGAAGCAGATGCCGAAATCGAGGTGGTCGCAACGGGAAACAGCGGTAAAGAAGCGATCGAACTGTACGGCACCCTGAAGCCGGATGTGCTTCTGATGGATATCCGTATGGATGGCATGACAGGCATAGAAGTTGCAGAAATATTGCTGAAAGAGGATCCTGCTGCAAAAATTCTGTTTTTGACAACTTTTTCTGATGACGATTATATTATCAGAGCGCTTCAGATTGGTGCAAAGGGATATATTTTAAAACAGAATTTTGAAAGCATTGCTCCGTCGGTAAAAACCGTTTTTATCGGTCAGCGAGTGTTCGGCGACGAAATCATAACGAAAATCCCATCACTGATCAGTGATGGGAACAAGGTTGATTTCAGTAAATTCGGCGTAAACGATAAGGAAATTGAAATTCTTTCCCAAGTTGCAAACGGACTTTCCAACAAGGAAATTTCCGAAAAATTATTTTTAGGTGAAGGAACTGTACGTAACTACATTAGTGTGATTCTGGAAAAGCTGAAACTTCGTGACAGAACCCAACTTGCGATTTTTTATTATCGTAATTCATGATTTAGGGACTCGTAATCGTCAATCTCCTGCGAGGCCGGGGGCTTCCCATGCTGCTTTGATTAACAGATCAAATAATAAATTGCGAACAAAAAGAGACTGCTCTCCGTGATGGAAACCAATCTCTTATCGTATCTTTCCCTAATTCTTCATGTGCCTGTCCCATACTCTTTGGAAGATACTCCATAATAATTTCTGTCAGCATATCCAAATTACGATTACAATGATTGCTATAAATATGAAAACTACTTGATTTATAAAACGGATAAAAAATTCCTTAATTATTTTTAAAGCAGTGCCCGAACTTTACCAATATCCTGACGTAATCAGTGAATTTTGATGCCTGTCAGGTTATTGTTTTACGCAAGAAAAACTTCGATTCTAAAAATTTCTCCGTTGCGTAGTTGTTCCGCCGCTTTGCCTCGAATCTGTCCTCCCTGCCAAACTGTGCCGTCCGGCAGTATAATTTTGGTTACCTTCACCGCACCTTCACCAAAAGTAACTTTACGCTGCGGGTTATAATACATTAGCCTGCATTTTGAAAAAATGGTGCATTCTGCAATACCCTTCGCGTCGAAAAACTCTGCCGGCAGCACCGGATGCAATGTAAAACAAAGTTCGCCTTCCTCTAAGGTAAACTGCTTCTCCCCAACAAACATCAAAATCCACATCGAGAGTGCTTCCGTTGTGGAACCGCTCAAACGGGACACAAATCCTCTTCCGTGTACGCGCGGGTCTGGGTTCGCACTGGAAGCAAGGAATGAAGAGTTTTCCAACGTGCTGCGGCCATACTGTTCCGGCGGCAAAAATGGAATGAGCATGGTGGGAATATCCTGAAAAAATTCTGCATACATGCCGCTTTTCAACAGAGCTAACAAATATTTGTATTCCATGTGCAGAAAAATTGATTCGCGTTCCAGCCAACCGGGGGTAAAGGCTCGAATACGCCCGCATTCCATGCTGATACTGTCAATGGGTTCACTTGTTTTGTACATGTTCAGCTTTTGGTCAAAAAGTCCAGAGGCACGCACCGCACGATAAGCCTCCTGCTTTTCTTTCTCATCACTGAGCCAGCCAAACAGTTTAGCCGGTGCCTCCAAAAAACACGGAAGCGGAGCAGCTTCAAACCCTTTGATTTCAATTTCTCCAGTTTTTTTGTCTGTTTCGTACTCCGTTACCCGATAGGTAAAATAGGTGGGAATAATCTTTCTGCCGTAAACAAGGGCTTTTTGAATTCCATCATCTACCCGGTTCTGCATGGACGAAAACAAATCACTGAGCGTTTTGGTNNCTCTTCCCTGCCGGTCAACCCGAACCGGATGCTTTCACGGAAGATTTCACGCAGAGAAACCATACGACTCCAATAATGGAATTCATCAAGTTCCCCGGATTTCATTTCCTCCAATGATTTTTGCACAGAAAGAACAAGCTTCGCCAGTTCCTCATGAAGCAAAACCGGTTGCTCTGCGCAAAAACTTTGCAGGAATCCGATTAATTTTCGAAGGGAAAACGTTTCGCTCATTCCGCTGCCAAACAAACCCGGCAAGCCGTTCATTGCGTCGTTCCATCCGGGCTTACCGCCCTCCATTTCAATACCCATCCCCTGCGGATCAAGGCAAATAAATTTATTCACGGCAAGGGAAATTAATTTTGCGGTGAGTGTGGTGCGATATTCTTCCCCTTGTGCTGTTTTCAGCCAGTGGGTACCCGATTGGGAAAAACCCGCCGCCTTCTTTTTTTCATCCGGAACGACGGCATTATACTGCCGAATTTCCCCGTTTCTGTTCACACAGCGTTCCCGCAGAGGACGAAAACGTACCGGACTTTCAAAAAAGCGGTACGAAGTATCGCCATACAGCAGTGCTGCCATTTTATCCGGGTAAATTCTACGGTATCCATCCAGCAGGTCGAGCGTATACATCCAGTGGTCGGACCAGTAGCCCTCTTTGAAATTCGCCTCCGTATTTTCTTCACAGAGTGCAAGAAGGTTCTCCAAAAAATCAGCAGGAAGTTCTGTTTCGTTTTTCGCGGCCCGTACAGCCTGACCCGGAGTAAAACGCCCGGCACAGATTTTACGCAGCATGGGTTGTGCTTTTCCCATGCTCCGAAGCAGCGCTTCCAATTCTTTTTCCTTCCCTGATTTTACCGAAAAGGTAGAACCGCACACTTCCAGGGGATTGTATCCATCCGCCTGAATCAGGCTGAAAAACAGCCGGATATTATGCTCACCGGTCTCGGGGTGAAAAAAAATGTCATTGCGGCGGTTCTGGCAGACATCACGGAAATTTCCATTGCCCTGTGAATAAAATTCGCCCGCTATGGAAAAAAAGTTATAGTCACGCTCCGGGTCGCCGTGCTTACGGGAATAAAGGTAATACGGTACATTACCATCTGCCGTGCGAAAATTGCAGGGGTAACCGCCGCGCAGGAAATTATCCAGATAGCACTGACGGATATACCGATTAAACACCGGATACGCCGTGTGGCAGTCCACATCATCGGTCAGTCGATCGGTCAACGCGTCTGCTTCCTCCCGCTTTTTCATGAAATATTCCCGGCTGCAAAGTTCTGCTGCTCTTGCATTGACTGCAGCTGGACTTTCGGAAAATCCAATCAGCGTAAACAACTCAAAGGTTTCACCGGGGGCAAGTTCAGAGCGGAACGGAACAAGCCCACAGGGAATTCTGTTTTCAAAATTCTGCGGTGTATTCAGTACGCCATTTAATCCATTCTCTCTGAATACCATAGGGCAGGATAATCCAGTTTCTTCCCCGAACACCGCCTGCGGATCATATACCGGGCAAATTGGGGAATTTTCTGCAAAGGCCGCGTAAAACCAACCGCCGCGGATCTCTTCCACCTGTGCGCTGTCCTCCGTGGAGCCGCGCAGGGTGTAAAACGGAATACTGTTTTCCAGATTCCGCAGTTCAGTCCAGCTTTTTAGCAGATTCGCCATTNNCGTACGGAATCACACGCGCCATTCCGTCAAGTCCTTCGATTTGAACCGGCTGCTCCAAAAGATTGGTGATGGAGAGGCGCCGTGCAAGCGCGCCGTATTCTTCATGTGGCACCGTAAAGTATTCCGCCTGCGTTTTCAGTCCGGATTCCGCATTGCTTTCTTCCACTGAAAAGCGGTTCGCATGAATCTGAAAGTCACGGTGCACCTCGCCCTGCTCTAAAGGCGAAAACGGTTCCCAAAAGCTGCCATTACAGCGCAAAAAAGTACGGAATCCTTTGCGCGCAGTGTCCTCATACGCAAGATTTGCCGGGGAAAACTCCATTGCGGCATTATCCTTGTTGCCAATACCGAAGCTGCAAAGCCCTTGTCCACGATTAACGTAATACGCCCAGACGGGAATTCCATCCGCACCGGCGAGTCCCGGTAAAAAGCTGGTAAAAGGCGGGCATCGGTCATATTCCCGTATTACAAAAACATCGTCTTTCAATTCATATTGTTTCATTGTTCCTGCTCCATCACAATCGTTGAGATACTGTTAGCCTTTGACACAATCGGGCAAATCCGGTCATTCAAGCGCAGATGAAATCGGATTTCTTCCTTACCACGGTTCAGCACCACCGCTACAAGCCTGCCGCTTGGATTCTGAAATGCGGTTACTTCGAGTCGATCAGAAAAACGGGTCATACCGATGCGTTCCGCTCCGCAGTCGATATACCTGCTGAAATGGCCGATGTATTCATACGAAAGTTTTATTTCGTAGGTTCCGTCCTCTAAATCACACATCACAGGCGCATTGCACAGATTGCCCGTATGGTTTGGTCCGCCCTTGGAATTTAGCACAAGGTTCCAATCCACAAAGGCGTTCATCCCTGCATTCAGATTGCCAATGATATCGTGCGCATACATTTGTGCGTTTTTCAGTTGGGAGTCAGCGCCAAATTTACTGTATTCTACACAGCCTTCGGAAAAAGCCAGCAGTTTATCAGGGTACTGTTTGTGCACCAGTTCCACAGCCTCAAAATGGTCGCCGCTGTACCAGTGAAAGCCAATCACACTATCCACTTCCGACGAACGTTTGTCGGAAAGGATTTCCTCTGTACGGTCGAACAGTCGCTCCTTGTTATGATCCCAAATCATGATTGGCACGGTAAGTCCGTGGTGGCGAAGGGCTGGGGCAAGGTATTCCCATGCAAAGTTACTTTCCTCCTGTGCCGTGTAAACGCAGGAGTCCCATTTTTGGGCGGCTTTCGGCTCATTCTGTACACTAACAGAAAACACCGAGAACCCACGCTGTTGGTATTCTTCAATATATCTGCAAAGGTATTCCGCCCATTGTGCACGGTATTCGGGGCGTAGTTTTCCTCCGCCGTTTTTCTGTCCGTTTGTTTTCATGTAAGACGGGGGGCTCCACGGTGCCATCAACAGTGGAACGTCTTTTCCGGCTGCTTCTCTGGCTGCCGCCACCACGGGCAAAATATAGGCTTCATCTCGGGACAAATCGAATACAGCGGTTTCAATGTTGGTTTCCTCCGTCACCGCACTGTAATTGTCCAAGGAAAAATCACAGCTATCGATATGTGTACGGCCGATGGAGTACCGCAGGCCATTGGGCCCAAAATATCCCTTGATAATTTCTTTTGCCTTTTCTTCCGGCATCTTTGAAAGAACATAACCCGCAGACTCGGTAAACGCTCCGCCAAAACCGATGATCTTTTGAAAATGCACCTGAGGATAAAGATTTATAATGGATTCTTCCACACCGTTTTCATCCGGCTGAAATGTTTTTTCTTCCTCGGCTGTAACTGCGATTCCGTGTTTCCACTGTGTCGTAATAATTTTCATGTGTCCTCCTGTTTTCCGGTTGGGTCAGCCCGGCATTCTTATACTGAAATGATATGAACTTCATAGAGTAAAGCTTCACCTAACTCACAGCTTATGCGCAGCGTATGTGTTCCGGGTGCACAACAAAACTGAGCCCGAAAACCGGCATCCTCTTTCGTTAGTACAACGGCATTCCCATCGATGCTGAGCAATAAAACAGAATCCGAATTTTTCGCGGAACAATCGAGGAGAATTTCCCACTCTGCCCGTGCGGAAGTTCGAAACAGATATTCCATCCATTCCTTTGCGCACAGACGAACGCACAAGAACTCACTTTCAGGCTGGGGTTCCCCACCATAGCGTTTATAGTCCGGCTCCCGATTTTCACAATTGCGGAACAAAATGGTTGCCGGACTGTTCATGCGTAGCATTGCACCGGGCTCCCGCTCAGTAAGAATATAGCAGGATGAAAAATATTCTGCCGGAATTACAAGCGGTGCTTCCCGATTTAACGCGCGGCAGACCGATTCATTCACAAAGCAATGGTTTTCAATTTGATTGAGAAAATCCTCAAAAATGGAAACCGTCTGTTCCTGCTCCAGCAATCCCTCCCCATCTATGTAGCGAACCAAGTCATCCCAGCCTTGTGGCACAGGGAATGAAACAGGCGAATTAACGCAGTCCATTTTTTTATAGGTCCAGAAGCTCCACGAAATGTTCTGCTCTTCCAGCATGGGGAACATCCCGGTATACCAATCGCAGTTGTTTTCTCCGCCTTCACCCATCAAAATCGGCAGATCCAGCCGAGCGCGTATATCTGTGTAAGGGGTAAGGCTTTCTGCATCCGGGGCATTCCAGTATTTATGGAACTGAAGCATCAGGTTTTTATCGGTTAAATCGGTTTCGAGATTTTTAAAAATGCTCCAGTCTGTCGCCCAATGAACCCCCTCAAGAATCAACAAGTGGCGGCGGTCCACCTTTCGGATTGCAGAAATCAGTCTGCGATACAACGGCATTACTTTTTCATTGTACTGTGAAAACCAATTGGGAAGCGGCTCGTTGAGAAGGTCGTAACCCGCTACCGCAGGCTCGTTCGCATAACGTTGTGCAAGAGACACCCAAAGCGATACAAGTTCATTTTGAAGCTCCGGCTCTAAGAACAGAAGAGGAGTGTCACTCTCACTGTCGTCAATATTTGTTCCCGTCTGCCCGCCGGGCGCGGCGTGCATGTCAAGAATCACATAAAGATTCCGCTTGCGGCACCAGTCAATCAGCGCATCGACCTGCGGCAGACACTGTGGCAAATGACGCGCATTTACTGGCATCCGCACACAATTCATTCCCTGTCGCGAAATAAATTCCAAGTCCCGTTCCGTGATATAGCTTTCAAAATAACGTTTCCAAAATTGTGCGGAGAATTTTTCGCCGCACAGTTTTTCAATCAGTGCTTCCATCCGACGCGGACGGTCACACTTCGTGTACAGCTTCCACATGTATCCTTCCGGCAGCAACCAACCGCCCAGCCCGAATCCGCGCAGCAAAAGTGCTTTTCCGCTTTCTGTAACAACCTGCTGATTTTCCGCTCGTAAAAACTCCATCGTCTTCTCCCTTTATCTTTTAACCCTTTACCGCACCGTCAACAATTCCCTGCAAAATATTTTTTTGCAGAAATGCGTACAATACAATTACCGGAATCACCGCCAGCACCAAAGCGCTTAAGATTGCCGGCCAGTCACTGGAATACTGCCCGAAAAGCATGTTGGTGGAAAGCAGCAGAGTGTAATTTTTGGGTGACTGAAGCATGATGATGGGAAGCAGAAAGTCGTTCCACATCCACAAAACATTCATAATGCAAATAGTTGCGGTAATCGGGCCCAAAAGCGGCAAAACAATTAAGAAAAAGGTTGAAAACATGCTGCAGCCGTCAATGTGCGCAGCTTCTTCTATTTCGAACGGGATAGATGATTTTGCAAAACCGTGGTACATAAAAATTGCCATTCCAACACCAAGCCCAATGTAGATAATCCCCATACCGACCGTGGAGTTTGTAAGGTGAAGAATACCCGCAATCCGGTATAGCGGAATCATAATGGAATTGAAAGGAATCAGCATAGAAAACACGAATAGGCCAAAGAGTAGGCCGCTCAGCTTTGTTTTGGTACGGCACATTGCCCAGCCTCCCATTGCCGAAAAAACTACGATTCCCGACATTCCCACTCCAACAATAATCACATTATTCAGAAAGCTTGTCAAGTACTTCATTTTCTGAAACGAGCGAATGTAATTTTCCAAATTAAACTTTTTCGGCAGCGCCATAATGTTGGTAAACATTTCCGGCTTGGTTTTAAACGAGTTCAGCAACGCCATGAAAACAGGAAACAGTGCATAGGCTGCCAGAACAATTAATAACGTGAGCAGAACACCCTGCCCTATTTTTATTTTCTTTGTGGCACCCATCAGGCTTCCTCCTCCTTTTGTTTCATAACCCGAAGCTGTATAAATGTAATAATCAGGATAATCAAAAACAAAATCGTGGACTTTGCGGTTGCGTAACCGAACCGATTATTTCGTGCAAATGCTTCTTCGTAAATATTTATGGAAACCACCTGCGTTTCCCTGCCCGGGCCGCCGCCTGTAAGGGAGTAAACCACATCAAACACCTGAAATGCATTATTCAGCGTGATAAAGAAGCAGATGGTAAAGGCCTGCCGAATCATGGGGAGCGTAACATACAAAAATCGCTTAAACGGCGTCGCGCCATCGATAACCGCGGCTTCATTCAGTGTTTGCGGCACGCCCTGAATCGCAGCAATATAAATCACCATCAGATAACCCGCTCCGCCCCATACGGCCACAATTAGGATGGCAGCAAACGCAAAGTTGGAATCACTTGTCCAAGGCTGGTCGAGGAATCCGAACCCCGCATTCTGAGAAAACTGATACAGAACCTGCGTAAAAATAAACTGCCACATAAATCCGCCGATAATCATGCTGATCATGTTAGGCATATAAAAAATAGTGCGGAATATCCCCTTACCATGATGCAGATTTTCGATCAAAACCGCCAGCAGCAGCGCGATAAAGTTCATTAAAACAATAGCAAACAACACATATTTCAGTGTAAAGCCCATAGAATTCCAGAAATCCGGATCATCTGTAAAGAGAGTTTTAAAATTTTCAAGCCCAATAAATTTATAGCTGGGATTTAGCCCATTCCAGTTGGTCATACTGTAAAATATGCCCATTATAGCCGGGATTAGTTTAATCGCAAGAAAACAGATCAGCGCGGGCAGAACAAACAGGAACATTTTCCGGTTTCTTCCATAATTTAAGCCGCCCTTCATGTTTGGCACCTCCATTAATTGAAAAAGAAGGAGGAATGAAGCTGTTCATCCCTCCTTTCGGAATATTGATTTTCTGCAGTTTATCCTTTTGCCTGTGCGGCAGCCTTATTGGCTTCCTTAAAAGTTTTGTCCATGGTTTCAATGAACTGTTCTTTTGTTGTCTTCTTCAGGTAATAGGACTGCAGCAGTTTGCCCTGCTCATCCGTTACTGCATTGGGCAGAACCAGGTCGGTGTAGGCGCGGCCTTTTTCCACATAGGCGGATGCTTTCTTCGCCCAGGAATATTGGTCATAATTATGGCAGGTTGCAACGGGATTGAACATTAGATCTTTATAAAGTTTGGAAGAATCCTTGTCATCCAGCATGTAGTTTGCAAGGTCAAGTGCAGTTTCCTTCTCTTTTGTATTTGCATGCACAGCAAGAGAAGTGGTGGTGGCAAGGTTAATCATTGTGTTCTTCGGATTATTGTCGACCGGTAATGCTCCCACGCCGAGTTTCATATCAGGTTTGGCTTTTAAGATAGCTTCTGAAGCCCAGGTCCCATCTACGAACATAGCAGCTTTGCCGTTTGCAAAGTCTGTGCAACCCTGTTCAGAACCAGTCTCCATCGCGCGGGCGGTTCCATTTTGCATAATCAGGTCAATTGGGTCGAAAATGCTTGCGACATCCTTGTAGGAGGCTTTATCCGCATACATGTTCTTCACCCAGTCGGGATTGGAACCGCTCACCAGTCCGCCAAGGGTAAGGGCTGTCATCAACTGTGGAACCCACTGTTCCTGAAAGGCAAGTTCAAACGGGGTGTAGCCCTTGGCTTTCAAGGTCGCAACCACTTTTTTCATGTCATCCAGTGTATCCGGCACGGTAATTCCACATTTATCAAAGATATCTTGATTGTACAGGTAACCCCAGATCGTGCTCTCGAACGGAACGAGGTAAACTTTGCCGTCATAGGTAACTGTTTTTTTCACATTGGGGTAAAGTTTAGATACGAACGGCTGGCTGGAAAGATCCATTAAGTATCCGGCCTTCTGGTATGTTGCAAGATCTGCGTTGGCGGAAATTGTAAACAAATCCGGTGCATCATTGGAAGAAAGCCTTGTTTTCAAGGTGGTTTCAAACTGGTCGGAACTTGGCATCTCCAGATTGACCGTTACATCAACATTTTTCTCTGCCAGTTCTTTTTGTTTGAACTGATCTATGTAAGCCTGCATCTGATCCATAAAGCGCGGGAAGCTCATCATTACATTCAACGTAACCTTCTTTGGTTCCCCTTTTGAGCTTGCGGAACCGGAAACCGCCGTGGAAACAGCAGGATTTCCACTGCATCCGGAAAGCATTGCCATAACCATACTAAAGCATAAGATTGCCGATACGATTCTTTTCATTCTTTCTCCTCCTAATCGTTACACCACGACACAATCGTGATTGTGTTTTCATAATAACTGAAATCGGCAAAAAAAGCATTTGTCTGTGTTAAGCTTTCTATTGTATCTTTTTAATATATTTTTCTTATATTGTGAATTCTTTTCAGCTACTCCGATTCTTCCCGCATCTTCGCAGGGGTGCTGCCAAAGTACCGTTTAAAGGTTTTATAAAAGTGAGCAAGGTCGGTGTAGCCGACCATTTCTGAAACCTTTTGAATGGGAATACCGTATTCCAAGATCATTTCCTTTGCCTTTTCCATGCGCACTGAGGTTTGGTATTCGGTGAAATTGACGCCTACTTCCTTTTTAAACGCGCTGCTTAGGTACTCTTTGCTGACAAAAAAGCGTTTGGCCATGTCCTCCAATGCGATGCCTTGAGTGTAATGCGTATCCAGGAATTCACGAACGAGCGGTATGTCAATTTTCTTCTTGCTCTGCTGTTGTGCGGTCACTGCAAAAATGATTTTGGATGTAACCTGCCGGTAATGCTCAGCAAGATCACTGACGGTACTGTTTTTATGTATGGTAAATGAAATATCGGCAAGAGGTAAATTCTCACAGTTCTTCTCATATTTTGCGATTACCGTTTCCTCCAAAATGGACTGGATATCGTAATTCGCCTTTATCAGCATCTTAAGCTGCGTATCACCATCTTTCAGGCAATGAAACAATTCTTCTATCTTTTCGAGCGTTGCATGGACTCCTTTTTCCGAACTGCTTTCAAAGCTTCTTCCAAGCCCTTCCCGGCATTCAAGGTAGTTTTTCAGCCAAGTCGGTTCCACGCTCCCCACTAAAATGCCTTCACTGGGCAGCACGTCATGATCTTCCTTCGCAAGTTCTTCTGCACAGGCATGCAGCCGATTGTTGAACTCTTCCTCGTTAATCGGTTTGAGAAGGTAATCCGCCACGTGACTGTTTAGCGCCTGCCGTGCATAATCATAATCATAATACCCGCTTACAACAATCACCTTGGCGCAGATTCCGTTTTCCTCCAACGCACGCAGCAGTTGGGAACCGTCGAGCCCCGGCATCTTCATGTCTGTAATAATCAAGTGGGGCCGAAGTTGCCGCACACATTCCAAACCGGAAATGCCATCCGCCGCCTCCCCCACAATTTGGAATCCAAACTCACGCCAATGCCCAATCCGGCGAATAGTATCCCTTGTCCATGCTTCATCATCAATAATGACCACACGATATTCCATCATGAATTCCTCCACTGCGCATCAAAAATCAAAGTAATTTTTGTACCCTTTCCAGGGGCGCTTTCAATTTGCAAGCCGTCATTTTGGGAAAAATTAAGCTTGATTCGGGCATTTACATTCATCAGCCCAATATGCTCTGATGCCGTAAGTCCGGTCACCTGTGAGTGAGATAGCTTTTCACGCAACGCCGTCAGCTGTTCTGAATTCATTCCTACCCCACTATCTCGGATTATGATATGAATTTTTCCGTTTTCATTTAAAAATGCCATTAGCGTTAGCCGCCATGGATCTGTGCATTTTTCAAATCCATGTTCAAAACTGTTTTCTACAATCGGCTGGATCAGCAATTTTGGAATTCTGCACTGCCCTACTTTTTCATCCACCACCAATTCCACTGTGAATTTATCATAAAATCGCTGCTTTTGAATGAAAAAATAGCTATCCAGATGATGCAGTTCCTCATTGAGAGTAACAAATTCGCCGTCATAGTTCATAGAATACCGCATAATGTCGCTCAACGCTTCGGCTATGCGATTGACTTCATAAACATTTTTAGAATAGGCAATGCTCCCCATTAGTTGAAGCGTATTGAAAAGAAAATGCGGATTGATCTGAGCCTGCAAAGCATTGATCTGTGCATTTTTCGCCTGTAATTTAGTATCATATTCTTCGTGAATTAGTTCCCGAATCCGGTCAACAAACCGAGTGATATGGTTTTCCAGTACACTCACCTCGTCGCGGGTTTCCTCCCCACCTCCGGGCATCTCAAGCGTTTCCATTGGAATATGTTTTACACGTTCCGACAGCCGGATAATGGGGCGACTCACCCATAATGAAAGCAATGCAGAAAGGCCTACTGCCCCTAACACACTTAATATACCCACCAGCAAAGCCAAGTAAACTGTAGGCATAATAGCCTTTGTAATTTCCTTTTTGGGAACTACTTTGATAATACTGAGGCGCTCACTGTCTGTTTTTCCGTAAAAAATCATATTGTCATCCAATGCAAAATATCCATCCTGGGTCTTTCCAACGCTCAACTGTTCCATTGCCCGATCTAACACCTTTTTATCCTGCGCCGGCCCAGCTGCCATGAGAATCTCATTTTCATCATTAAGCAGGTACACCCCGTTGTCATCATAGCCCTGTAACTTTGACAAAATCGTGCTCAAATCTGAATTCTGCAAACGCACTGCCATGCGTGCTACAGTGTTGCGATCCTCAAATTTATTAATCGTATGGATAGCATACAAACCATCGTTTCCTTTTTTGTAGTACAAATTTGACTGCAACTCTGTATCCCGGTCAAATGCCTTCTGCCAGCCATTCTGCTCCCAGCGGACTCCGGCACGTTCTGCCTTCATCAGGCTTTTATCTGCAGTTAAAAACAGCTGGATTGAGGAAAATTCACTGTTCTGATTTAGTTGAACCGAAAGCGTTCCACGCATAATACTGCTGTCCTGCTGGGTTTCGTTATTTTTGCTCCAGCGCATTACGGCGGACTTAAAGCTGCGGTCAGACTCGATGGAGTAAAAGGTATTCTTTATTGTATCGGAGTACTGCTGCAGCCTGTCCTGCGACCACAACGTACCGTCCTGATTCACAGTAACCATCTGCCGGTACAACGTTCCATAAGTGTTCAATGTTGCAAAGGCAGTAATTAAAACTGCCGGCACAATGGAAACGGTCAGCATGACAAGGAATAGTTTGGTGTGGAAGGAAAGTTTATGCTTTTTCATTTTTTGTCCCTTCTTTATACCTTCAAGCTTACTTCTTGATTATAATAGTAAGCTTTAAATAGCGCAAGACAGAATTCTCATCCGACCACTAAGCAGATGATTTGAAGATTTCACAAAGAGGACGAGTCTGCCCGATCTGCATTTGCATGGCTCATGTCATACCAACACCACATCAATATTCGCGGGCAAAAAATATCCTAATGGTTTTGCGGCGGCTATACTCTGCGCAAACGACTACCATAAACATTGATAGCCATGTAATTGAAAGTACGGATGCAGCCGACACGCTGGGGAATATTTTCAGGAAAATGCGGCATAAAAAACAGCTGGTACAAAATTGATTGTACCAGCTATCATTGTATTGCAAAAGAGCATGTTTTCTTTTGTGTTTGACATAAAGCAAAAAAAATCTGTATTCATGCACATCGTATGGCATAAATACAGATTTTTTTTCAGTACTGTAGAAGCGGTTTCAATCATCAACAGTCGTTATATTCCTATACGATACACACTTCAGGTCGGTGACATCATGAATTATCGTCCTCCGACTCTTTTTCACTCATTTTGTCATCTTCTTTTGCCATATCGATAAGCGAATGTTTGTATTGCAGCCATGCATAAATGCAAAATGCGACCGAAGATGAGATGAATACGATACTTACGAGTACCATAATCCAAGTCGGCATAGAACTTGCTCCCTTCATGGCCACTTCGATGATGCCCTGTGAATTAGCACACTTTGGTTCGCCAACAGCACAATCAGCCACACAATCTCATCAATGGCCATTTCAAAGTGTTCAGATTTCATAAGCTTTTCCCCGAGGTTTTCCAAACCGCCGTATCGCTTTGCAATTTCCTTTGTTGCGCGAGTAGTCAAAACAAGCTGATACTCTTTGCCACCAATTTGAATGACCGCGCTTTTTTCCGTATCCAACATTAAACCTCTCCTTAACATAAAGTTCCCTTAATTTTCATGTTGACTTCACTTAAACTCCATAATTAGTGCCTATAATATAATCATTCCAAGTAATTCAAACAGCTTACAAGTCCTGTATATGAGGACTCATATACACTCTTTTTCATAATTCCTCTTCTCAAAGCCGCTCTGAAAAGGGCGGCTCTTTTCATATTATTATGGTGTAACCGTAAATTCCGGCTCATACACCTGTGTAAACCAACCGGTAATTGTAGCAGCGACAACCCCTGAATCGTCCTCACTGACTTCTGATTNNGGCGCATAACCGTACCCTCGATAGTGGGAGTTTGGAATGAAATGCTGTCACCTTTGGTCTGCAAGTTTGTTGCAGGAATGCCAAATTTCACCTTGTAAAGCCAAAAATAACGATATTTTCCGTTTGCTTTCTTTGCCCGGAATCCGATTGCCGCCGGTGTGCCGCCGTCCTCGCTCGTTGAAACAAGCACGCCATTGTCGTCAATGGTTGCGCCGGTCAAATCTTCTGCTGCGGTTCTGCCGATATCGTCCACGCCAAGCGAAAGTTTGCCGGACTTGAATTCCTTGACTACTGCCGCCGCGCCATCATCCGCGTAAAGCGTCGCTTCCGCTAGATCAACGGAAAGATCAGATTTGATTGCCTTTGCAAGCGAAACAGGCGTTGCGTAGGTTTCCGTACCGTCTGTTGCTTCTGTAATCTTCGAATAAAACAATTTATCCAAGCCAATAGTTGCCATATCTTAAACCTCCTCTAAATCATATTCTTTCAACACATCTATTGCGTAGTGATGAAAACCGGTATCATCCTCATGCCCGATATACCGGCGGTCGGTGATCGTAAAATCATTCAGCAGAAGTGCCTTTACAATCTGTTTTTTTCTTGTGGTATAGCTGCCTTTTACAAACAAAGACAGCCGCGCTTCCTGTATTTCCTGCTGCGGATGATTATCTGCGTACCCTTCAAAAGTATCATTCATCGGAGTGATAACAAGATACTCATCAGGAGGGACACCGCTGAACACAACAGTTTCGATTGGGGTACCCACTGCCGTAAGTACTGCATTTAATTCCGATAAAATACTCATATATTTTCAATCTCCTTTTCCAAAGCAGCCGTCATGGCCGCAATACACGGTTTTCTGGAAGCTGACTTTGCCGGTTTGAGAAAAGGCTTTGCAGGCTGACCGGATTTTCCATATTCCAAAATACTTGCAACCTTAGCATTACTTTCTCCGTCTTTCCTAGGCTCAGCAAAACCGATTTTTACATTGAAATTGCCATCCCTATCCTGCTTTGCGGAAGTAACACCCAGTGCCTCAACGAGTTCACCGGTGGAACGAGATTTATATTTTGTATCATTTCCGATGACCGCCTGCAGATTGGACTTCACTTTTGGCAGTACCACAGAGCCGCCGGCTTCCAGCACTTTTGGTATAATCTCATCGGTTTTTTCAACCAACTTGGAAACTTTAAGAAGAAACTCCTCCGGCATTTTTATATCAATTTTAGGCACTTGCAATCACCTTTTCTGCTAATACTTCCACATACATTCCCCGACCGGATACATCTTCTACGCTAGTAATGTTATACCGCCCATCATCACAGACAAGAACAATAGCGGTCGTTATTACAATACCGGGGATTTTACGAAAGCGAAACAGAGCGGTCGCTGTTGAAAACGCCGCTCTATTTGCCCATTGTTCATTGCCATGCCTTTCTTCCCTATATGCCCTAACTGAAGCCAAAATAGTGTCACCGACAGTGGCGAAACCCTCGCTGTCTTTGACTGGCTCAGTTGAGATCACATCTACAAAAGTGTTCATTTTTCCAAAGCTCATCCTTACACCTTCCAATTCCGGTCAAGTCGAAGTAACAGATTCACCGTATCCCACACTTGCTGTGCCGCTTGCACGTTATCACTAAAAAAGCCGCCGGTGCTGCCGTCCCGGCTCTCGTAAAAGTGGGACGACAACATAACGATGGCCTGCTCGGTTGTTGGCGGCATAGGGTTTGTTTGGTAATAATCCTGTGACAAATGCTGATAGCTTTCCGCATAGGCAGCAGCAGCGGTAATATAACTCTGTAAAAGCATATCATCTTCGCTGTGCTGCAATATGAGGTTTGCCTTAACCCTTTCTAAAAGTTCCATCGCCATATTATGACGCAGCTTTTTGCTGTAAGATTTTGATTGCTTCGGGCAAAATCAGCTTACCGTCTACGCGTTCCGTTGCCATAAAACCAACCTGTCCGGTTGCGGCAAAGAGTTCATTCAAGCGTTTGAAGGAACGGCCCTGACGGTCGGCAACCCAGTAGTAACCAAAATCACCGAATGCGATGCTCTTTGCCCCGGCGGCAATAATCGGCACATACGCAGAAGTTACAACGGGGCGATTGAGAATGGTATCCGGCGTACCGGCGGTCACCGAAGCTTGCCACAAATACTGACCGTTGTTGTCCTTCAGTTTCCGGATTGCTTTCACCGTCGCGTCATTCATCATGAAGGTTGCGTTTTTACGGTAAGGGGATTTAAGAGAGTAGAACAAATCCATAATCTCATCAAGGGTAATTGCGGTAGCACTGGCAGCTGTCACACCCAGTTCCGCGCCGCCAGTGGTATGAAAGATACCGGTGGGTTTGCCGGTGCCGTCGCCAATGAAGAAGGATTCCTCTTCCTTTACACCAATACGGCGGGCGAATTCGGTTGCTATATAACTTTCGAGATTGAATACGTTATCATTCAGCAGTTCTTCGGAAACCTTCAGCATCGTGGCCAGCTTATATGCTCCAATAGATACCTGACCGAATGCGTCATCACTTTCCGGAATGATACCTTCTTCATCCACCCAGGAAGCGGTACCCTTGGTTGCCACCACAGGAATTTTGCGGTCGCCGGTTGAAGTAGTGATTACCTTAGCAAGCTGACGAAAAATATTCTGCTCCTCCAAAGCCTGCACCAGAGTGCGTTCGAACTCATCAGGAACAAGATAACCGCCCTCGGTGTCGGTGCCGATCTGTAGAGCATTCTGTACATCAAAATTGGACTTGTTGCGCATGACTTTCCAGAATGCATTTTTGTACTCATCGGCGGCCCTGCCGCTTTTGGTTTTGCTGCCAGCTGTCGCGGTCGGTTTATTGGTAATTGGATCTGCGGTAGGCCTGGAAAGTTCCAAATCCAGCGTAGCCTGCCGTTCCAGACGGTCGATCTCCTTGCCGAGCGCCACTACGTCGGCTTCCATCTTTTCATAGATCGCGGTATCTTCGGCGCAGATCAGCCCGTCATTGCCCCGTTTAGTATCGAGAAAAGCCTTTGCGGCGTCCCATGCTTTGGCGCGTTTTTCACGCAGTTCTAAAATCTGATTCATTAAAAGTTCCTCCTCAATATTTTAAAAGTTCCAATCTCTTGTCGAGATTTTCGATTTGTAACCCTGTTTTTACAGGCTGTTTACACTGTAATTTGTTGAGCACTGATTTTGTAACGGCAGCGTTACTAAAAATAAGTCCGTCGTTTTCAGGTAAGGTATCTTCTGCATTGCTGTCAAACAGAATACCGTCTGCAAAGCCCAGTTCCACCGCCTTTTTTGCGTTCATCCAGCTTTCTGCATCCATGAGATTGGAAATCTTCGACCGGGACAGCCCAGTTTTTAGCTCATATGCGTTGATGATGCACTCTTTTACTTCATTCAGAAGATCAATGGCTTTATTCATTTCCTCCGTATCTCCGAATGCACCAGTCATGGGATTATGAACCATGAGCATGCTGACCGGCGACATAAGAATTTCTCCTCCTGCCATAGCAATGACCGAAGCGGCGCTGGCAGCAATTCCATCAATTTTTACGGTGACTTTGCCTTTGTAATCCATGAGCATATTATAAATTTGGGACGCCGCGAACACATCGCCGCCAGGGCTATTTATCCACACAGTGATGTCATCTTTCCCATTCATTAGCTCCGATTTAAACTGTTTAGGCGAAATTTCATCTCCCAGCCAGCTTTCTTCGGCAATCGCGCCGTCGAGGTAAAGGGTTCGAGTTTCAGAAGTTTCATTCTTTACCCAGTTCCAGAACTTTTTCACTTATGTTCCTCCGTTTCTGTTTTGCATTTGTAAAATTTAGTCGCAGGCATCATGTCTGCTGATTTCCGCTCTGCCCCGTGTGCGAATTGAGTCCAGCGTCACGCTGGGCAAATGCACCGGCATCCTGCAACTTTGTCATCGCTCCGTTAATGAGATACAAATTTCCGCCGAGTTCTTCCGGAATACAATTGAGATTTTCAAGCTCGCGAATGTCGTTTGTGGACAGCCAGCCGTTCTGTCTGCCGGTAGCATATCCACTCATGCGGCTGGCATAATCTCCGCGAAGTAATCCGTCCACATTGAACTTCACAAAATACGTCCTCTTTTCCGATGGCAAAATTAATGATTTCTGGATTGCTTGTTCCCACCGTACTGCCCAAGGGTCGAGGGTGTATTTTACGAATTCCAAACTCTGCTGCTCAATATTAGAAAAACTGGATTTTTCAAGATCGCCGACCATGTGTGGTGGGATACGGAAGATTCGTGCGATTTCATTGATTTGGAACTTCCTTGTTTCTAAAAACTGCGCCTGCTCCGGCGGTATTCCGATGCTTTGAAACTTCATACCTTCCTCAAGCACAGCCACCCTGTGCGCATTACTGCTGCCCTGATATACAGAATTCCAGCTTTCCCGAACTCTAGCGGGGTCTTTTACCACACCGGGATGTTCCAACACGCCGCCGGGACTTGCGCCGTTCGCGAAGAATTTAGCACCGTACTCTTCACAGGCGATTGCCATCCCGATTGCGTTTTTGGCCATGGCAATAGGCGAATATCCAACCAAGCCATCAAAACCAAGACCGGGAATATGCAGGATTTCTTCACTGCGAAGAATTACGATACCTGAATCAGCTCTGTACTCATAATAAAGTTCCCCGGCAGAGGTTCGATCCACCGTCATCCTGTCCGGTAGCAAAGGATAGAGTGCTAATGCGTTTCCTCTGCCGTCCCGAATAATCTGCGCATAGGCGTTTCCCCATAATAAAAGATGACTCATCAGTGTTTCTCGAAACACAAATGAAGTCATCTCAGGGTTTGGCTCGTCATGAAGCAGATAATATAACTGATGGTCGATTGCTTTTTCTTTCCCGCCGTCCGGCTTATATTTGTAGGTGTGAAGCGGCAGCCCTGCAATCGCCTCTGACAGAATTCTTACGCAGGAGTACACCGCCGTTGTCTGCATGGCGCTGCGCTCATTAACACTTTTACCGCTTGTGGTACCACCAAAGAAAAAGCTGTAATTGCTGCCGGGCAAACTGTTTTGAGCAGAGAATCTCTGTGGTGGCTTGTCACGGGAGTGAAACAGGCTCTTAAAAATGCTCATATTGTCATCAACTCCTTAAAAGTGGGTAAAAGAAAAGCACCTCATTTCTGAGATGCTTTGGAGTATATGCCGTTATTGAATTATGTAATACTGTAGACTTGCGAATTGACCGCAATCATACTGTTTCCTGATCATTCGACCTTCTGCCATAAAGCCCTTTTAATTTTGCTTTGTGAGCATACATAGCCTCATCAGCTTGGGAAAATGTTGAGTATATACTTTCACTTTCCTTTTGGTTGTAAAAAGCATATCCATAAGCAAGTACAATTTTATTTTGGCGGTTTTGATTTACTTTAATTAATAAGTCATCTAAATGAGATAAAGTACATTCCGCTAATTGCTTTGGAATTTCTTCGCAAATAACACAAAACTCATCACCGCCGATCCGATATGTCTTACCAATACCCATAAAGCACTCCTTTATTGATCTTGCGGCATCTAAAATCAGTTCATCCCCAGCTTTATGGCCATATACATCATTCGTTTCTTTTAAGTTATTAAGATCGAACATAAAAATTGCTGCATTTTTATTGCTATTTGCATATTGTTCCATTTCATTTTCAAATGCTGAGCGATTTTTAACTCCAGTTTGTATGTCGTGTGTAAATAGTAACTCCCGCAAAAAGACATAGTATAGTAGCAAAGATAACGCGACACTGCTCCAAATTAAGATTAATTCTCTAAATATAATTTGGAGTATTGTTGCAAGTAAAGGTATTAAAATAATTGAAACGAAAGCTTTCCTATCTTCTATTTCATATTCATCATTTTTTTTGATTGCATCTCTTATCATCAACGCATAATAAAGCAGGCTAATGATAGCAGGCAATAAAAATAAATTCCCTCGTGTATATTGATTCTGAGAATCGATAAAAAAGATCCAGCCTGTTTTATAACTTAAAACACACATCAAAGCATTAAAGCATAACGGTATGCTCAAAAATCTCTTACGCCAAATTTTTTCTTCTCTTTTATAATAAAACAATAAAAAGGCAAAAGGAGCTGCTGGGCTTAAAGAAAATCCTAGAATGTTTACTATACGGTTCGGTACTATAAGTTTGTTATTATTTGGAAGTGTCATTAGAATAGTAGCTATTTCTAAAACCAGCAAAATAATTGTAATCACGCACGCAACTCTATAATTTATATTTGTCTTTTTATCAGCAACGTGCCGCTTGGCCATACTTATTGTAAAACAAAGTGAAACAATTGCAAAAACATCCATACTGATTGAAGGCACCATATTCCTCGCTTCCTTTCATTCCAGCCTAGCAAAGCATAATATGTCGAATTTAGTATACCACAGTAAAATAAGTTTTTAAAGTATCAAAAGCCCCCTTACGTTATATACCGATTCATCGACACCTTGATGCCGAATTGCCCGGTCAAGCGCGATAATAGTCGCAACAGCACCGTCAATCTTTTCGGTGGATTTCTCTTTATCCGGCTTGATGTTTCCGGCGGGATCGGTACGGATGAAAATGTTATCCATCATCCAGCGAAGTACCGGATGGCCACTGTGAGCCAGTTTCCGTTCCAAGGTCAGCTTCATCAATTCTTTCGTAGGCGGCGACATATCCTTGAATCCCTGCCCGAAAGGCACCACGGTGAAACCAAGGTTATCGAGATTTTGTGTCATCTGTACAGCGCCCCAACGGTCAAAGGCAATCTCACGGATGTTATACTTTAAACCGAGTTGTTCTATGAAACTTTCAATAAAGCCGTAATGAACCACATTGCCTTCGGTGGTTTGCAAAAAGCCTTGTTGTTTCCACAGATCATAATTAACATGATCGCGCCGTACTCTAAGATCAAGATTGTCCTCCGGTATCCAAAAATACGGAATAATGCTGTATTTATCATTTTCGTCTTCTGGCGGGAACACCAACACAAAAGCTGTAATATCGGTGGTGCTGGAAAGGTCAAGTCCGCCATAGCAAATGCGGCCTTCAAGCTGTTTCGGGTCAACTGCAAAGGAGCATTTATCCCATTTCTCCATCGGCATCCACCGGATTGCCTGCTTGACCCATTGGTTCAGGCGAAGCTGACGGAAAGCATTTTCCTCGGCAGGATTTTCTTTCGCGCTCTCGCAGGCTGCTTTGACCTTGTCGATTCCTACTGTGACACCCAGCGACGGATTGGCCTTTTCCCAGATTTTCGGGTCAGTCCAATCGTCCTTTTCATCTGCTCCGTAAATGACAGGGTAAAAGGTTGGGTCGTGTTTGCGGCCCTCGATGATGTCCTTCGCTTTTTGATGCACTTCCCAACAGATGGAATTGGTATTGTCACCCGCAGTTGTAATCAAAAAATACAGTGGCTGCATGCGAGCATCACCAGAACCGCGCAGCATAACGTCATAGAGTTTGCGGTTCGGCTGCGCATGTAGTTCATCGAACACTACACCGTGAATGTTCAGACCATGCTTGGTGTAGGCCTCTGCCGAAAGCACCTGATAGAAACTGTTGGTAGGAATATATACAAGTCGCTTTAGGGAAGCAAGTATTTTCACACGCTTGGCAAGTGCCGGGCATTGTTTGACCATTTCCGAAGCCACATCAAAAACGATGGACGCCTGCTGTCTGTCAGCCGCGCAACCATATACTTCAGCACCTTCTTCATGGTCACCACAGGTAAGCAGCAGCGCCACAGCAGCGGCAAGTTCGGATTTTCCCATCTTCTTTGGAATTTCCACGTAGGCATTGGTAAACTGCCGATAACCGTTTGGCTTGAGGATACCGAATACGTCACGAATAATCTGCTCCTGCCAGTCGATCAGTTCAAAATTCTTACCGGCCCATGTGCCCTTGGTGTGCGTCAGGCACTCAATAAAGCCTACAGCGTAGTCGGCGGCAGTTTTGCTGTAAACCGAGTCTTTCGCCTTGAACTTGGTAGGAGTATATTTTTTCAGTTTGCGTATAGCTGCCGCCTCCTTTCTGCATGGACAAAAAAAGGAACTTCATTGCTGAAGTTCCTGAAATAATATTTTATTCTACTTCATATTTGTTTATAAGAATCTTCTCCATATACCAAACCCAATCCGGAACCGCAATCCCAATCCACGTGGGCAGTACCGATATCGTCAACAAAGGTAACGGTGCCCTGCTCACCTGGCCGAAGTTTGGTGTAGGGGTCGTTCATAGAAACCAGTTCCACGCGTGTGCCTGACGGATACTGGCTGCGTAAGTGTTCAAGCTGCTCCTTTGATGGAATTCCTTTCATTCTGCCTGCACCTCCTGTAATCTATTTTTAAAAGCGGTGCTGCCTTCCAGCGGGGCAAGTAGAATTTTGCGCTCTGTCTNNCCGAAGGAGAAAGCAGCGGAAAGCATATTTCTCATTTTCTACCGGCCTTTCAACTGCCGATGCATGTTTCAACCCTTTGGCAAACTCGCCAAGTTTTGCTGCCAAAACAATGTATGCCATGACCTCAGCTGGATTCAGCGTTGCTCGGAAAAAGGAAAGAGATACAATGCTCTCGTTGGCTGTAAGCGTGATGTCGGCATCGGTTTGCAAAGCATGTTTCAGAAGGGATACCTTGCTCGTCAGAACATTTTGAAGGTTTTGAATATCACTCTCGGTATATGCAGACCAGTAAAGTGGGGAAAGAGATGTCCCATTGCGTGTGCTTTTACTTTCGCGAGCAAACGCGGAAGGTGATAAAGAAACAGTTAACATACACACGAGGATTATTGCAAGTAGGGTCCGGGCTTTTTTCATTTTAATTTCCTTCTTTACAATAAATTTTTCCTAATAGAACAATAAACAACGCAAGTTATCCGAAAATTATATCATATTTATAACACCAACTTACTATTAGACAAATGATACATAATAATGCTCATAATAAGCTCTATGGTTTGAACTCCTACAGATCACTATTACCCCCATTTGAATTTCATGTCAAAAAGACAGCCTAACTGCGCAGAACCTTATCCTATGACCGGTGCTGACTGATTGTATGCCCATTTTCAGGGACTGTCTTAACCGGCAGAAATTTTTTTCCCATATACAAATTGTTCTGCTCAAAGATTCCAAGATCTTTCACGCAAGGATAATACATTTTCACTGCGATACCGTGACATCTGGTAGTTTTAGAGGCATCCATTTGTGCTTCGGTTAACATAAGTTTTATTGCTTTTGAGTTTCTGCTACTGTGTCAATTGTGGATGATGATTGGAGACGGCTTGCTCCGAAGTTTGCCGTTCTTTACTTCTGCATCACTGCCGTCGATCATGTTCTGATAAACTCCGTCAGGAAGTTCAACTGCGACATCCATGCATTTTCTGGAAAAGCTAAACACACCGACCATCTTCCGGTCACCCGTCGTATGTGTTCCGAGCAGAACATTTTTTTCGTCGAAGGCCGTCAGATGATAGCTGCTGTTTGTCAGCAACGGGTTTTTTTTAATTTCGGCAAGCCTGGCGAGCAGAGAGGAAATATCTTTCCCGGTGTTCCAGTCAATCGGATCTCTATTAAACAAGTCTGGGCGAATGCTGTTCTCTACTTCCTGCCCTGCGTAGATTAACGTGGTGCCTTTCTGAAAATAGATAAACGCTGTCCAGTTTAGAAGAGAGGCTTCCTCTTTTATAATCGCCCTGGCTCTTGCCTGATCATGATTTTCCAGATAGCGAAGTTTCACATAATTATCCGGATAAATATATTCCTGCATATTTACATGCTCTGCATATGCACTAAGGCCATAATCTCCACGCAAAAAGCCTATAAAATATTTAAAAATATCATAGTCATAACAAATATCAAAAGCTTGTAAAATTTCAGAATCGGACAATCCAATCAATCCCTTAGCTCTTAGATCCAGAATAAATTCTGGTTCTACTGATTCACTCAACCAAATGCAATTCGCATTTACTTTAGCGACTTCTTTGCGCGCAAGCAGCCAGAAGTCGAGAGGAACAAGCGGTGCCACATCGCATCTAAAACCATCGACGATTTCAGCCCACATCTTCAGACTCTCAATCTGGTAATCCCATAAATCTGAATTATTATAATCCAAATCTACAACATCATCCCAGTTCCCTGCTCGATTACCCATTTGCCCTGAAGGCTTTTTATAAAAAAATTCAGGATGATTCTGCGCAAGCCAAGAATCAGGCGACGTATGATTATATACGACATCAATAATGCACTTCATACCTCTTTCGTGAATAGCGGCAACCAGATGCTTAAAATCCTCCACTGTGCCGAGTTCGGTGTTGACCTCCCTATAGTTCTGAATGGCATAGGGACTTCCTAATGTTCCTTGTCGAGCTTGTTTTCCTATTGGATGAATGGGCAAAAACCAAATTATATCGACTCCCAACTTCCGGATTCTATCAAGGTCGGATTCTACTGCCAAAAAAGTTCCATCTTTGCTGTAATTTCTAACAAAAATGGAGTAGATTACCTGATTTCTTAGATTCGTATTCGTATTTCTTGCCATTTTCCAGCCTCCTGTAAATATAATAATAAAAGATGCAATAAAATTTTACTTTTATTATGAAAGGGTAATTTCTATCTTTTCTTGATTAAAAGGAATGGTAACTGTCTTTCCTTCAAAATGAATACAAAGCCATTCATAATAAAGAAAGTAACCATTGTGTATACATTCGACTGTAAGCTTCTGGTTAGCTAATGTGCACAAATACTCGTTGTACACACCATCACGATAAGAAAAACTTTCTCCATCATCTTGGAAGTGATGATATATTCCATTCCCTAAATATACATCTAACTCCAATGTATCTATCTTTTTTTGACCGACATAGTCCTGCATAGGCCAAGTAGGCAAAATGCTGCCTGCCTTGACATATACAGGACATGTATCTATTGGTGCCTCACGTACAAATGCACATCCACCCTCGATAGAATCTCGTGTCCAATAGTCGTACCAAGTGCCTTTCGGCAGATAAACAAGTTTTCGCACTGCGCCCTGCTCCACGATTGGGGCAATAAGCAAACTTTCGCCCACAAGAAATTCATCGTTCAGATTTTTTACATTTTCATCTTGAGAATACTGCAAAACCAATGGGCGCATTACTGGCAAGCCTGTCTTTTCGCCGGAGAAAAACAGATCATAGTAATACGGAATCAATTTATAACGCAGTTGAACATATTTTCGGTAGATGCCCAGTACTTCTTCTCCAAAGCTCCATGGCTCTTGTCTTATACAATCCATCGCACTGTGGTTGCGAAACAGCGGTGAAAAACAACCGAATTGTACCCAGCGAATTAACAGCTCAGGTGTTGTATCACAAACAAATCCACCAACATCAGTACCCACAAAAGACATGCCGGATAGTGAAAGGTTACACAATTGCGGGATAGCCATCTGCAGGTGAGCCCAAATGCTATGGTTATCTCCCGTCCATGCAGTTGTATACTTCTGCGCGCCTGCAAAACAAGCCCTGGTAATAACGAACGGTCGTCGACCATCATATTTTTTCAATCCCTCATAAGTTGCCTTGGACATAAGTTGACCATAAACGTTATGCATACGCGCATGATCGGTTTTTTGATTGCCATCCGTAAAAATAAGGTTTTGTGGTAAATCTCCATTAAAGCTGGATGGTTCATTCATATCATCCCATACGCCGCGTACGCCGAGGTCTGTTAAGAATTTCTGTTTATCGCTCCACCATGTAAGTACCTCTGATTTGCCAAAATCAGGGTAAACTACTTCGCCGGGCCATACGGTATTGGTATAAATATTCCCCTCAGGTGTTGTAATGAAGTAGCCATTTTCTAAGCCCTCATCGTAAACAGAATATCCTTTTTCTACTTTCACGCCCGGATCAATAATTGTGACTACTTTGAAACCTTCTTTCCCAAGATCAGAAAGCATATTTTGAGGTTTGTTAAAATGCGATTTATCCCAAGTGAAGACTTTAAAACTGTCCATATAATCAATATCCATATGGATGGCATCGCACGGAATATGCTCATCTCGTATTTTTTGTGCAAGCGCACGCACCTCTGTCTCACTTTTATAACTCCAGCGCGACTGATGGTAACCCAGCGTCCATTCTTGCGGCACAGGCATATGTCCAGTTAGGTAAGTATAGCCCGATACAACATCTGTCATCGTATCGCCTGCAATAAAATAATAATTTAGGTTTCCATTATCTGAGGCAAAATAGAAATAGTCCTCACTTTCCTTGCCCATATCGAAATAACTTTTATAAGTATTGTCAAAGAAGATTCCGTACACATAATTTTTTTTAAGAGTAATAAAAAAAGGGATGGATTTATATAGGGCCTTGACCCAATCCACATGCGGACTGGGATTGTCGGTGTTCCACATTTCATACGCATAGTGACGTTTATTGAGAAAACCCGTCTTATCGCCGAGGCCGTAGAAACTTTCGTCACCATCCATAGCCTTCACGACTTCAAACTTATGTATGCCGACATTGCTATTGACAGCGTGGCCCTCTTTTTCCATCAGCGCAAGTTCTTCTGTATTGACGACTGTCCTTTGATGGCGCACTCCGCGATAATCAAGACAAAGGGAATGATTCTGGTTATCGTAGAAATCTACCTTAAAATCATCACTGATGTACACAGCCAGAGATTTTGTGCGAACAACCAGACTGCCGTTAACATGGCTTACTGAGCAAACGGCTTCTTGTCTTTTGTCGCCCTCAATTGCTTGCGAGTGTATTGTTTCGTCTCCAGAGAAAACGCGAATTATTGTATTAGTAATAACTTCAATCTGACCGCTTCCCTTTGCAAACTGAAAATGTATTACTTGCCCATCCTTCTCATAGCTAAGTAAATTTCCAAACATTGCGATTCATCCTATCAATATTTCTATAAATTTTTTAAAGTCACGTTCTGCAGTCTGCAAAATGTTAACCGAACTTTTCGTTTTTAAATATAGCGATCTACTATCATAATAAATTTAGCATTAGGGATAATGATTTGCTGACCTGCACATTAGAAAAAAATAATATTGCGATAATTAATGATATGCTTGCAGGAATTCAGCAAAACCTCCATCCCTGCAAGCACAAACTACTCTATAAGTTAGGATTATTTATTCGTTTTCGACCATGCATCCAATTGAGATTGAACTTCTTTAATCGTCTTATCTATGCCTGCAGCCTTTAAAGCATCTAAATATTTTGGTATTTGCACTTCGGGGTCCTCTGCACCTGTTACAATTCCGGGAGAATACTGAGCAGTAACATTGGATAAGGCTGTTACTTCATTGCTTACTTTTGTTGGATCAAATGTAAAACCTAAAGCTTTGGACTTTTCCGCCTTGCTATTGAACTCATTATATTGTTTCCAAAGGTCAGCAGGTTGATCAGGCCACAGATATGATATCATTTGATTACCAAACATCCATGACGAATTAATATTATACGGAACAGTGGTAGCAGTTACACCTGACGGATAATCGATGATACCTTCAGATTTCTTAACATAATCTTTGCCTGCCAGTCCAAAATCCACAGTATTCAGAACATACTTATCGGTAAACATCAGATTGATGAATTTCATTGCAAGTTCTGGATTTTTTGAGTTTTTAGGAATAGCAAGCATTGAGCTCATGGTATCACCGGTTGCTTGATATGGTTCGGTCAACTGCACCGTAACCATCGTTGTACCGGTATTCTTCGCTTCTTGAGATTCAATTCCCGGCTTGAGTGAAATATCATAAGCAAAGGCTTTTCCGTTCTTTACTGCAACATTGTTGTTATCTGATATTGTAGTCGCGTCTTGGTTGATATACCCCGCTTGATACCACTGATGCATTAATTTTGCATAATTCATATATTCTGGAGTGGCGATTTCATTGAGTACAGTGGTATTTTTATCCGCTCTCCTAAGCACTTCAAGTCCAGATGACTCTCCTACTGATTCAAGTTCACCACCTATAATTGATGTCAAAGGTGAATCATTTTTCTGAACCTGAAGCGGTGTCACTCCCGCCTCATTCTTTTTAATGGTTTCTAATATCGGCGTCATGTCAGCGAGAGTCTTAATTTTGGTTAAATCAAACTTATACTTGTCAACAAGCTCTTTTCTCATTGTAATACCTTTTGCTGAGGCAAATTCCTTGTTTGTGGTAACGGCATAAACTTTGCCGTTAACTTCACCACCTTTTACTACTGCCGGATCCAGAACAGTTTTGATGCCCTGACCATACTGGTCAACTAAACTATCTAAAGGAATGATTTTACCACTGGAAACCTCATCACCGTAGTTTTGCCACGATGCAGTCCACAATACATCAAATTCTTCACCGGAAGCAAACATCAGATTCAATTTATCCTTATAATTACCCCAGTCTATTGGTCTAAGTTCTACTGTAGCATTAATTTTATCTTTTACATAATTGCTTAATGCTGTGTTGACTTCCGTTAAATCTTTCGGAGTACTTCCTGGAAACAGGACGACAAGTTTCTTAGTTTCCGAACTATTGCTGTTTTTTGAACTATTGCTGCTATTGGATACTGATTGGCAGCCTGTCAGGGACAGCGACAGAACCAGAGACATCGCGAGAATAAGTGCCAAGATTTTTCTTTTTTTCATCATACATTCCTCCATAAAAATTTATAAATCAATTGAATCTTAAAAATATAAGATTCAACTTCATCCTTTGATTGCACCTATTGTTAAACCCTTTATAAAATATTTTTGAAAAAAAGGATACGCAAAAATGATTGGCCCAACACCGATAATTGCCATAGCCATGCGCACGGTTTGCTCAGGCAAAACATTCAATGCATTAGAAGCATTTTGGTTGATATTTCCCTGTGTTAGATATTGAATACTCATCAGAACTCGATTAAGATAGAATTGAATACTGAAATTATTAGAAGTGGTAAGAAATACCATGCTATTATACCAGTCATTCCAATAGGCCAATGTACTAAACAAACCAATTGTTGCGATTACAGGTTTGGACAAGGGTACCACAATTTGCGAAAAAATTCGTAATTCACCGGCACCATCAAGATAAGCTGCTTCTATAAGAGACTGGGGAATCGAACTTATAAAGAACGTACGCATGATTAATACATTAAATCCACTCAACAAGAGGTTTGGTACAATCAATGCAAATATCGAATTCCNNAATTCCTTAAATCTACCACATTTGTATAAGTGATGTACCACGGCACAAGACCGCCATTAAATAAAAGCGTAAAAAATACAAAGAAAGTAAATCCTTTTCGAAATGGAAGGTTTGGCCTTGATAGAGGGTAAGCAAGCGCAGATGTGATTATCAAACTTATTAAAGTGCCAACAATAGTAACAAATATGGTTACCAAATAGGATCGAACAATTTGATCTAAATCACTGAATAGATACTGATATGAATAGAGACTCAATTTTTGAGGAAAAAGCGAATAACCATTAACTTGAACGGTTTTTTCGTCTGTAAAAGAGATCATGATAACCAGCAATAGCGGAAATATTGCAAAAAAAGTACTAATCAAAAAAACAATATGTAAAAACCATGGGGTTTTCTTTTTCATCATTCAATTACCTGCTCCCTTAAAATAATGCATCATCAGGGCTTATTTTTCTCACAATAAGATTGGACGATAATACCAAAATAAAGCCAACAGCAGATTGGTAAAGTCCTGCCGCAGAAGACATTCCTATATTTCCTAAGTTCATTAATCCTCGATAAACATAAGTGTCAATAACATTTGTAACGGGCAGTAGGGCTCCCGAATTCATGGGGACTTGATAAAATAGTCCGAAGTCGGAATAAAAAATTCTTCCTATGGCAAGCATCGTGATAATAATCATTGTAGGTTTCAGCATAGGCAATGTAATAGACCATATTTGTTGCCATCTTGTAGCGCCATCAATTGTTGCAGCTTCATAAATATCGCTGTCAATGCCCGCAATAGCGCTGATATAAATGATGCTTGAATAACCGACGTTCTTCCATGCGTTTACAAAGATCAAAATAAATGGCCAGTACTTTTGCTCCATGTACCATGAAATTGGATTTAGTCCCAACGGAGCAAGAATAAATTTATTAACGAATCCATATTGAGGGTTCAATAAGCTGTAGACAAGATAAGCCACAATAACAGCGGATAAAAAGAAAGGAAGTAACATCGTACTTTGATAAATTTTTCTTAGTCTCTGGCCTACAATCTCATTAAGCATAACTGCTGCGGCAACAGCCAAAATCAAATTTATAATGATAAAGGCAGTATTATATAACAGGGTATTTCGAGTGATTATAAAAGCATCACTGGTGGTGAACAAATACTCAAAATTTTTGAATCCAACCCAATCACTCCCTAATATTCCCTTTGAATAATTTATATTTTTAAATGCAATAATGGTTCCGAGCATCGGTAAATAATTGTTTATAAGCAAATATATAACGCCCGGAAACATAAGAAGATAAAGCATTCGGTACCTTTTGATTTGTTTCCTGGTTGACTTCCATTTTGAAATATTATGCATTTTTTTACTATCGCCCCTCGAATATTTCATCTAAGTTCCTCCTTTGTCTAATGAGCAATCGATTGCGTAAATTGCAAATAAATTTGGTTACTAATTATTTGTCGACTTAATAACTTCAAATCTAACAAACAATATAAATAACCAGAATTTTTATATAGGATATTATTCCAGTATGGTTCTAACAGAATTTCTTTCAATAATTTCAAATGGCATAACTAAATTATTAATCCGAGTGCCGTTATTGATGTTATTCAGTAACACTTCAACTGCCTCTTGCCCCATTTTATACAATGGCTGCGATACGGTCGTTAGCGCCGGATTAGACATTTCGGCAACACTGGTATTATCAAAACCAATTATAGAAAAATCCTTCGGGACTGTTTTTCCCCGTTTGTAAATTTCATTAATTGCAGCAACAGCAACATCATCACAGCAAGCAACAATTGCTGTGAAATCATCGTCACCATCTAATAATTCATTGATTGCAACTACTCCTAAGTGATATTGAAAATCTGTTTCTTTAATAAGTTTTTTATTTATTGGTATTCCATAATCCTGCATTGATTGTTTAAATCCATTTAAGCGTGGAATCCCTGAAACAGGGCCATCATTTCCTGCCAACATAGCAATCCTTCTGTGGCCTTTATTGATTAAATAACTTGTCGATTCATACAAGGCCTTAAAATCATCGACTTTAATATATGGTATTGGGTATTTAGATGAAAGTGTCGAAATATACACGCATGGTATTCCTGATTCCATTACTATCTTATCGATTTTTTCCTCATCGGAGATACTGCAAACAATAATACCGTCAACCTGCTGTTCTATAAAAATATTAAGATAATCTTCAGTTGCCAGAATATTATGACAGAACAATACATTGTACTTAAATTTTTGAGCAACATCTTCAATTCCATCCAAGATTTTAATATAAAAAGTTGTTCCCACCCGCGGCATTAAAACGCCTATGGTATGTGTTTTTTTTGTTTTTAAGTTTCGCGCAATTGCATTTTGTTTATACCCAAGTTCATTAATAATATTCAGTACTTTATCGCGTGTAGCTTCTGAATATCCACCTGAACCATTTAGTATTCGAGATATGGTTGAAGTAGAAACCCCAGCGACTTTGGCTACATCCTTTCCTGTCAAGTTGTCCATACTTAT
>DDHX01000058.1:125664-126898 GCA_002338255.1 Ruminococcaceae bacterium UBA1865
GTAGTCACTTTCCATGGCGAATCAATTTACCATAAAAAATATTTGCGAAGGCAGACATTGATTAACCAAGCTATAAACGAGTATCCTTTAAATATAAAATAATTTTACGCGTTGATATTGTTCCAATAAATAGAGATGTTTCTATAGAGCAAGCTATTTTTATCCTTCAAAGGCAAGGCTATGAGATTTCCAAAACAATTTGTTTTTGAGTAACTTTATAAAATTTCAGCTTCTTTACTGCAGTCTGTTTTGTTGTACCTTTTTTGATACTACAAGTCTTAAAATTTTTTAAACATCCTACTTTAAGAACAAAATTTATTTCATATACAATTATTCAGGAACTCATAAATAGTTATTTTATGTTAAGTTGGCAATATAGCCAAAATATATGTTTTAGCAATCGATTGCGTTATTGCTATATTATCATAGCATAATCGATTTGTCAATGTAAATATATCACCTGTTATAAATAACTTGAATGTAAGCATAAACCGCTAATCGTAATACGTAAAGTTCACATCGATCTTCTTTATATTCTTTATAGCAACAGTCTTTCAAGTATATTCCTTCGGAATTTTGGCCAACTAAATATGCAATGCTGCCATACCCTATGTTGAGTAAATCTTGCTCAATACTTTTTCCGATACCGGGAATTTCTCTTAAATCACTTTTCATATTAATAAATACCTGAATTCATCATGCTATTTCGCCAAAATTTTGCGTTTAATCTACGCCATCAACAGATTCACAATTTTGTCCTGCTGCCACTCATTCAATTCAATGCTTTTGGGCACATGGTACCACTTGTTGAGGCATCCCCGACAACAACAGGCGCAAGCATGCTGTGCAAGGAATACCGGATGACCGTGCATCGGTTGTGCTTTCCGTCGTTTGGGATAGCAGCAGGAGCGAGCCGTTCTCGGACGAAGTCTTGCGCGTAATGGCGAATCGTATCCATTCCCTTTTCGCGAATAAAGGCCTTGTCTTTTTCTTTCAAGGCAAAACCGGCTCGAAACTTTGAGGCCTTTAGCTTATCAGGTGCTTCATCGATTGTCCACATTCAGATCAGGACTCCGTTGCAGTGATAAACTTCATGTTGAATAATCTGTGCCGGAAAGCCGGTAAAGGTTTGCTTCTGCTTCTCAAAATCCCGAGTGAGGAACTCCACCTCAATGAACCGGTATCGAGTGGTTTTTCGCACGCCGTTCAGTGGCAGACAGCCTTCCTCGGTTTC
>DDHX01000020.1 GCA_002338255.1 Ruminococcaceae bacterium UBA1865
GCGGAACCAGTTCCGCTTTTTCAAAACTTAGCGGTATAACCCGCTTTTACTTTCATAGGAATTTCTAAAGGTGGCATGCCTTGCCATCCAAAGGACAAAGGAACTGTTACTGTATACGTCGCCAAGCCGGTGAATTTTTGCTCACTTCCGTTTTGTTCAGAAGCGAACGGTGCATTAGTCATCTGGATGGACAAATTAGATATCCGAAATTCAAGGATATTTCCGTTGTATTTTGCGTGACCACTGCCGTCCGAGTGGGTACCCAGCTGCTTATCCAGCATTGTGTAGGCAGCATCACTATTGATGTCTTCCTCCCAATTGCCTTTTTGAAGCGCATAGCCTCCTGAGTATNNGCCTGTGTGACAACAGCTTCCACGCCATCGCGCGTTCCTTGCGCTATAACATTTAACCTTAGATATTCAAGGCCGCATGCAACTAAAACAAGTAAAAACATGGCAACGGCAATAGTGCTGATTCCTGTACTGCCCTTGTTACTGCGCAGTATATTACGCAACTTACTCATTTCCAATATACCTCCGACCGTCCAGTCTTTTGAGCAGTAAGAGGTATAGGAAAGGAGCCAAGGGTGCCGAATCCAATATCTTTTACGACAGTGCATGTAACTGTAAACTCACCATCCAGTTGAATCTTTCCTGTCTTTGACCAGGTGATGTCCGGATGAATGCCAGTTTGTTCAGAAAGTTTCTGTGCCTTCTCTGTGGTTTCAGGGCCAATCATTCCGGATAATTCCGCAGTTCTTTTCAGTTCTGTAGCATACGTTTCCAGTTGCTGTTTGGCTATTATAGCCGGGAAAGAATAGAGTGCTATCGAGATAATCATCACAGCGATCAAAAGCATCGCTGGAGCTTCGAATATGGCACTCCCTTTGTTTGATTTTAATAGATTCTTTAATTTGTTCATGATATTATTTCACACCATACCGTTAATTAATTTCATAAGGTACATAGCAATCGGTAAGATTAAGGTAATTAAGAAACCGGCCACAATTATGTAATTAAAAATATTCAACTTGTCCGGGCGCTTAATAGCAATTTTCTTTAATTGCTGCTGTTCCTGCTGCTTAAAATCATTTGCCAGCATAGCAAAATGCATTATACCGTTATCACCGCGCATAACCGCCAGTAAACCTCGTACCGTCTGGCTCATCATAGTTGTATTAACGCGAGATTCCAAATGGATAAGAGCTTGTTCCTGCGAGCCGGATTTCATATCTGCAATCGTGATTTCCAATTCATAGCGAAAGGCGTCACCGGCGCTTGCCTTATACCCCTCCAGTATCGCAAGTACATTACTGCTTGCATTTAGTTCTTGCTCAACCGTGGATACAAAGCGCGGCAGCTCACGGTTAATTTCATTATGCCGTTGTTTGACTTTCTTTTGGGCTTCTGAAATATCCCCAAACAAACCGGTCACCGCCCACACAATGACCGCCAAATCCATGATTGGAGCCAGAATGGAGAATGGAATTAGCATCAATAGCTTAATAAGCGCTTTTATAGCGCACCGTGCAAAGTAGGTTTCCGGCTGCATAGATATGCCAGCCACTTGAAGCGTTGTTTTCCATTCTTTATTCTGTTTATCACTTAATCTTATAAGTTTACTTATTTGGGAAGATAAAGCCATTATAATAGCATCCATGTGAAAAACGTGCCTTTCCTCAGGTTGGGTAATATTCATGACTGCTTTTGTTGCTGCCAATGTTGGAACACGAAACAGGTCTAATGCGATCAGGAACAGCCCCAATGATAGAAAGATAATAAATAAGGCTTCCATATTCTACCTCCTATACTCAATCGGTCGGGTACTGCGAATCTCTCCAACCAAAGAAACGATCAGGATCATCGCGTCTATTGCAATAACAATCTTTCCTGCAACAGTAAACATTAAAAGATTGTACCATTCCTCATTCATTAATTTGATTATTGGAATTTCTGCTAATAATAAAAGCGCCAACACAACAAAGTTCTTTAACGGATCATACATTAGAGTATCAAGTTCACCGGCTACCACCCTCATGTCAGATAACTTGTTTACAATTGGCAGTAAGGTGCTTTTTAAGTTACGATCATCTTGGCATAGCTTCATAGCATCAATCCACTCATGAAAAACAGAACTGTCAATTCTGTCTTTCATACTTTCGAGAAGCACCGGGATATCGGAGCTAATCAACTCAGTTTGAATCAAAAATTTTTGAAAGGTCGGTCTGATCTGAGGTTCGAGTTGATCAACATTATCAGCTACGGCTGTAATAATTGAATCTGTCCTCAAATATGTAGACGTAATAATGGATAATCCTGTTTCAAGTGCACTATTTAAGTTTCTCCGGTTTCTTGTTGCCATAAGAAGTACATATAGAAAAGGTAGAAGAGCGAAGCCTACTGCCAAAACCGGAACCAATATCAGGTTGTTTATTGCGCTGGCGGTCAAAATGCCGATAATAGACAGACCAAACGACACAGTCACAAGCTGCGGAAATCGACTGCTCTGATTTTCCTGCTGCAACGTGTCCTGTGTTTCTTTAATAATCTTTTTTATTCCTCTGATTTTCTTTGGTTTGATACTCCTCATAACAACTTGTTTCAGTTTATCCTTACGCCTCGATTGAATAGCCGCCGATACTTGAGCAAATAAGGTAAGCGGTGATATATTGCATAACACAAAAATACCGCTGACTAAAAGAAAAAAAGCAGTGAAATATAAGAAAATCAAGCAGCTTCACCTCCTATGATTTTTTGTAATAACTGCTCATCCAATCCTTTACGAGCAAGTTTAGCCTGAAGCTTTTCCGAAATAGAATTAACCATTTCAAATGTGCCTTTAATTTCTGTTTTACCGGTTATTTTGTTCTTGGTGTTTTTTAGTACGTGGTATCGATACAGAGTATGAACACGATATTTGCCATTTGAAAGGCTTTCTCCTTCAGCAATTTCTACAATACGTCGGACACCATCTTCCATTGTGTCAACATAGAACACGATTGGAAATGCTTTAATAATGAGATCCATTAACTTGTTTTCACTAAGGTTTGTAGACTTCTGCACGCATAACGTGAGAATGCGGTCGTATATATCTTCGCAGGAATCCGCATGAACCGTACTAAGGTCGGCATGGCCTGTCAATGCCGCCTCCACGGTTTCAAATGCTTCCGAGCCTTTCATTTCAGCCATACAAATATATTTAGGATGGAAAGTAAGAGCCTGTTCCAACAATATTTGAGGAGTAACTACTTGTTTTTGATCGTTGGATTCTTTTGTGACCGTACTCATGACGCTGTTAATTACCTTTCCTAAAGCGTTCCTCAATACCAGGTCAAATTCCCGGTTTCCTACCTCTATGGTAAACAAGCGGTTCTTTTTGTTGGTGGCAACAGCCGAGAGAATGTAGCTCATGAGCGTGGTTTTTCCCGCGCCGGTCGGACCGGCAAGGCACATGGAAACTCCATGACGATACAAGGTAACGAGAAAGTCCAACATTTCTTCGGTGGTCAACCCCTTTTTTAGAAAGTCTTCTCTCCCTAAGTGCTGCGGATTTACAAAACGGATTGAAGCTTGAATCCCGACGTCGTCATCAATGACGCCTGGGCCGTTTACGGTTACGCGGATATTCTTGTTCAGGTGACCGCGTACACAGGGATGCGCACCATCGAGAATAATACCCGATTTTGAGAGGATGCGCTTGACAACGTTTGTCGCATGCAGCGGGGAATAAAACTCGCCGTCAGCCGGTTCTACTCTGCCATCACCAAAATGAACTTCGACATCGTCACAGGCATTGATATTGACTTCCTCAACATTCGGTATTCTCATATCAATGTACTTGGAGAGAAACGAAAAGCTCGCCATTTCATCATAGAGTTTATCCACAAGCTCATCGAAACTATATCCATCCACACCACATTCCTTTTCTGTGAGATACTGCTGGATGTAGGACTTGTATTGAGTCTTGCTCTTCTCGTCGACATTCGACGTTAATTCGCGGTACTTTTCAGACATATAGCGTTGAATCTGATCGAGCAGTGCGGGGAATTGCAAAATCTTGTTCTGCGATGTAAACATGGTTGCGTTTCTACTCATCGAAAAACACCTCTTTGACTAACTGCTTGATGACTGATTCAAATTTTTTACCTGCTTTGCCATATAGAGAATCAAGTAACTTGCGCTCATGATACTGTTCTTCAAGTGATGAACAGTGGGAGAGGACATACGGCGCGCCGCCCAGAGCCTCTCTAAAAGGATAGGTATCCTGAGATGGCAGCACATTATTAAGCACGTTGATCTGATTGCAATAGTGGAAACGTTCTTCACGTAGAAGCTTTTTCTGGGATTCGATATATACTGTACTTTTTATATTAGAATTTGAAACTTTAATTACGGCATCGGCAGTTTCCAGTGCAACAATCGTTAGTACGTTGTCAATGGTATGATGGGAGCAATCCACCAAAATGTAATCAACGGTAGGTATTTGCCTACACATGTTAAATAAGTTCTTAACATCTTTTGAGCTGTACTCACGGTATGAAATAGCGTTTTCACCTAACTTATATCCCAATAGGCTGATGTACCCGCTGCTTCCAAAGACTGTGCAGTGCTGCAATACAGCAACTTGAGTTGAATTTGACATGGCCAGCAAATTTCCAAGTGATTTTATATTTTCTGAAACAGGTAGAACAAGAGGCAGCACCGGGGTTTCATCATCGCAGTGGATAATAAGGACGTTCTTCTTTTGTGCTGCCAGCTCTTTTGCAAATTTTACAGTTAAAAGCGTCTTTCCACTGCCGCCGCTACCCCAGATTGCAACGAAGCGGTTATTTCCCATTTGTCGAACCTCCTGCAGGGGCATTTTGAGTTAAATATTGCTCCTGTGTATCTAAAAACTTTTGAGCCGACTCCTGTGATCCGCGATACGCAAGGGCAGCATGAAGCCTCCCGTTATTCTCATAGTCCACCAATTTTTGCATTTGCTCCGGAGTAACCAAGACTGTCAGGGTCGATGGCATATCATCTGCTTTGGATTTGTCCTTTGTCGACTGATCTGATGTGTTATCAACACCGGTGTCATTTGTTGCGGCGATAAGTTTAACATACCGCAATTCTGCCGGGGCAAGCGTTTGTTTGAGATCACCATAATCAGCAACATCAAGCGAAATGATATCACCAGTTTGCAGTTTTCCGGAAAGACCGGCAGCAAAATTTTTGATAGAAATTGAAACTGCAACTTTTTTTCCGTCCAGTTGAGTAAGATAACCATTCGGGGCTTGCGCTGAAACTTTCGTATCTAAAATATTGTCACCCGGCTGTAGGGTTGCGGTTGCATATTTACCGATTACTTTATCCGGATTGGTGATTACATTTGATGGAAGATTATATCCCCCAACTTTTATAGTTTGAACCATATCCTTTGTGACAAGTGAACTTTCAGGAATTTTCTTTGTTACCCTTACTACTTCAACCTGTCTGGAATTTGATGTTGCAATAGCCGGGGCTATGACAAGGCAGATCAGCACAGCAAGTACAATACTGCCAATTCCTAAAAATGTCCGGTTCTTAAAGAGTTTTTTCATTCTTCTTTCAGTCCTCCTAAATTAAAATAAAAGCAAAAAAGCACCCTATACTTAGACAGGGTGCTAAAGAATAAGTTGATTTCTTTTTCATGATGAATGGATAGATGTATCTGATCAGGAACAGTATAAATCCAAATAATATTCCTAATATGGTTCCGTTGTAGCCTAAAACGAAGCCATACGCAGCGAGTAATTTTATATCCCCGCCACCGAAGGCTTCCCTTTTTGACACAAGCGTTATGATGAGCATTAGAAGTGATATCGCTGCTCCGGCAAGAGATAGCCAGGTAACATGAATTAACCCAACCAAGATTATCGGAATAAGCAACACTTCAGGAATTATTCGATATTTTGCATCGCAGTAGCTTATGATGATAGCAAATAAGGCAAAAACAAAACCTTTGAGATCCATCAACGGATCATTAATTGTATAAAAGAGAATTGCACACGCACCCAGTAAAAACAGAGTAATAATGAACAACTCCAGGGGCCTAAGTTGATTTATAATAGAAGCTATTTTTTTCATTTTAACCCATTGCAAAAATGCCCTTAATCTTATCTGTGATGCCGGGAATAACAGTGGTTGTAAAGATGCCGGTAAATGCATTTATCAAAATGCAAATCAAAACAATTGCCATTACAGCAGCGCCCACAATTTCAATCGCGGATGCGCCAGTGTCATCGGCAAGTACTTCTTGCAGCCTTACGGCATGACATTTGACCTGTGCCTTTAGTGCGATTCTCTTTTCTTTTACTCGATTAACTAAATTACTGACCTTTGTTTTCATGTAATTACCTCCTGAATTTTGATTAACCTAATATTGTGGTAGTCCCAACTTTTAAAAGCGGAACCAGTTCCGCTTTTTTTCTTTCTTATCGCCACCTTTGCATTTTTAATTTTATATAAAAAGCACTCAGTAATTCGCATTACTGAGTGCTGCAGTTGTGATATTGATTTTATCTTTGAATTTCCCACACGCGATGCCCCACGCGGGGCATTTACTTCGCCCGGTCGTTATGTCACAGCGTTCCCTTTGCCAATGTTGGCACATGCGGCACAATTTTTCCGAAGTCTTGTTATAACACTGACACATTTCTTCATTAGTACCTGAAATCATTGTTTTTGATGCTCCCTTTTAAAAAGCGGAACTGGTTCCGCTTTTTCAGTATGCTAAAAATCAAACTACCTCCTTCATACATATTCGGATTTTCTTATCGTATTCTTCTAAGATTTTTTGCTCCATATCATTTCTGACCTTTGGGGTCTTAGGAACAACAATGAATTCAAGATGATTTTTATCACGTGCATAGGGATTTCGCGGAAATTCAGCGCATAAACGCTTCGGGGTTTGATTTATTCTAATGTCATTAAGAATGAGTTCATCGTCCAGTGTAATACTGGCGATTGCTTTGAGTCTATCCTTGTTTCTTATAAGACGGATTCTTACTTTTGTAATTTCCATAATCTTCTCCCTTATTTAACTATTACTTTTTTAGCTTGGCGGCTTCTCTTGCTTGCACTAAACATTCGTCACCAATAAACAGATCAGTGCCAATCATAGCAACGGTGTATGAATGTCTTAGATTTTTAATGAGGATCGAAACTCGTAAAGAGCTTTTATAGACTTCAAAGTGGTCAATGATTCCCTGTTG
Organism: Ruminococcaceae bacterium UBA1865; assembly: GCA_002338255.1. GTDB lineage: Bacteria > Bacillota > Clostridia > Oscillospirales > Acutalibacteraceae > Caproiciproducens. Next base: position 7,235 of record DDHX01000020.1, read on the forward strand.
AGTAGTATTTGAATTTGTAATTATTGCACACTCCTGACCGGGATAATAAGGCAGCGTGCTCAAAAGAGAAACTGCTTCATTAAAATTACTGATATGGCTCAAATTAAACGGGGTGTGTACATTAAAAACCTTTGTAGCAGGTTCAATACTAAAAGCGGAACCAGTTCCGCTTTTTGCAGAAGATTGTTTCGCAGCAAATTCGATCTCCTCATACCCTTTTGAGATGGCATAGGAATTCAAAGCTTCTTGTGCCTCCTGAAAAGTATCAAAAGAATCCGGAAGGGAACCCAATGGGATATCCTCGCTGTTTCCACTTGCGAAGTAAGCGCGAAATTTTGCTGCATTATTTTCATCTGTCTTTATAAAATAAACGTGATCGTAATGCTTAAATTTTCTATGGAGTATATTCGTTTCAGTACTCAACTCTGTTCTTTGGGGTGCTGTACGCACGATTGATGTCTGAGGGTTATCAACTGTTCCAAAAGCGGAACTGGTTCCGCTTTTTCGATCTTCCGGCTGTGCTGGCTCCTGTGAAGGGCGGGCTATACGATAAGCATCATTAACACTTATTTTCCCACTTGTGACATCAGCTTTCTGATCATCGGCAAGAGATTCGTCAATGGCTTTATATTTTCTGACTTGGCGGTCGGTAACCCCCAGTCGTTCAGCGATAGCCTTTTGAATTCCTCCACTAAACTTTCCAGATTCTTTCATTCTACGCAGCAGCTTATCAAGTTCTTGATAACGCTCGAATTTTTGCTCTGATGTGTACTCTCGGTATGTATTTGCTTCGTAAAGCTTCAGCTGTGCTTCATCGTCTGAAACTCCCTCAAACACCATACATGGAACGGTTTTCCAGTGAAGATATTGCTGAATGGATGAAAAACGATGCTCACCGGATATTAATTTATATTTTTCTTTTGACTTCTTGTTTACGGCAAGCGGTTCAATTAGTCCGCTTGCCTGAATGCTCATTGCCAAACAGTAGCGACTTTCATCCGTATCAGCATTTGCAAAAGGATTATAGTCTGCAACTTCTATCAGTTCAGCCGGTACCATTTCAAAATGTGCCACATTTGCCAGCGATTCTGTAATAGCTTTAACTTTATTCATACCATCATTTATATTCGAAAAATTTATCTTACCCATAGTAGCCTCCTCAATCCGTTTTAAAACAATCAACTTTTCCTCTTCCTGCGTAACGTCCCTGCGGTTTCCATCAGACTCGAAGAACATGTCAAACAGCGTCTGTTTTGCTGCAATACCCTTTTTGTTTTGGTCTGCATAGATAGGTAGCCGATATAATCCATCAGCTCCGTACTGCGGTCCTCGTTCGCCGGGTAGGTTACTTTCAACGTGTATTGCATCAATATTATCAATGACTTTCTGTACCTCTTGAAGAAAACGAAAATCGAGAGAATAGATACAGCCACTGTTTTTTGATCCCAAAGATAGCGACGCGTAAGTGCTGTACCTCAACTTTTGACTCGCACGGCACTCCCAGGCGCGAATAACATAATCCCACTGCTTTGAANNATCATTCCAATGGTTATCTTTTACCGCCATTGCGTAGGGACAACCGTAACATTCGTGCCCCAATCCATAACTTTTTAGACGATAGCCTGTTGTATCTGCCTCGGTGCTTTTCTTGAATTCCCGTCCACATTTGCATATGTACTTTGTCAATTGATATCACCTCATGCTTTTGCAATAGCAAGGATTTCGTCTGTCAAAGCCAAATAGTCTATGCATCCATTGCTTTTTGGCTCATAAACATTGATTGGCTGGTGGGCATTGATGGCCTCGGATAGCTTGGTGTTTTTGCGGATTGCTGTTTTAAAACATGGGAAAATATCCTGAGACTGAAGAGCTGCCNNAATAAGCACACCCATGACTTGTAGCGCCGGGTTTACACCTTGCTTAATATCCACAATTGTTTCGGCCATGCACTGTAGTCCGTGGATTGCGTAATCATCTGGAATAGTCGGGAGGATAACGTAATCAGCGAAAGCCAAAGCGTTAGTCTTTACCCGGTCGCCACTTGGAGGGCAGTCGATCAGTATGTAATCATACCCGCTTTCAACTTCCTGCAACACATTTTGCAGGGTATATTCCTGCCGCCTGACTTTCATCATCAATGCGGTTTCCATATTTCGAAATGCGTAGGTAGATGGCAAAATATCAAGATTAAAAAAACCGGTCGGACGGATGACTTGCTGAGCAGTAGCCTCTCCCCGCATCAGTTCATAGATGCCTGGTTTTGTGTCGTCATACATACCGTAATAGCTGGTCGCATAACTTTGATGATCAAGGTCAATCAGCAGAACATTAAAACCTTTTTCGGCGAGAATTGCGGAAACATTGACTGCGGTGGTCGTCTTTGCGACGCCGCCCTTTTCGTAGGTGATTGCAATTTTAATACTCATAGTTGTCTGTTCTCCTTTTACTCTGATATGATTTTTAATGAGTAGTCAAAATATCTTTAATTGACTATGCCTGAATTTTCAACAGTTCCTGTTCTCGAAGGAAGTTTATGAGGGCTGTCTGCCAATAGGCGCTAATATTTTTCACCTTGCTGATCTGCTTTGATTGCATATGCTCCAAAAACTCCCGAACGGTGCAGCTATCGGCCGACGATATGTAATGCGCTAACGCTTCACGGCTCTGATCAACACCGTTCACCTTTGTAATGGGGCGAGAGAGCATGTCTACCATGCAGTCTACAATTGCATCGATGCCCGTTATATCCTGAGGGTTGTTTTCCTCGAAGTAATCATACTCAATTTGCACTTTTAATTTCTCACGTGTTTCATCCGTCTGTCCGTCGTTGCCTAACTGACGGACAGACTTAGTATTACGTAACTTAGNNTTACGTAACTTAGTATTACGTGGCTCATTATTACGTCTTTTACCCCCATTTAGCATAAGGTGCGGTTCGCATAGGGTGCCATCCGCATTGGGTACGAAATGGGGGGTATGGGAATTTACATCTTCATCGGCATTACCCCCGTTCAGGGGGTAATGGGGAAAACCATCTTCATCAGTGTTGTTTTTGGCATATACCCCTTTTGGGGGGGTATGGGAATTTTCTTGTTCTCGCTTTTTATCTTTAGGGGGAATGACTTCCCTATTCTTGCTGAGGTTGCTAAGTGCTGGTATACTTTCGTCTGCTTCATCCAGAAGTTCATATTCGTATTTAAACCTGTCATTTGTTCCGCTTGGAATCCGGTAAATTTTAAGGTATCCAGTTTCCTTAAGCTCTTTCCATGCACTGTCAAAGGCTTTTTCGCCTTCCTTGCACTGCTTAATGAGGTACCATTTTCGCAATTCGTAATTTGGCTTGTTGATGAGCGCTTGAATAAGTGAATACAAACCCTTCGCTTTAAGTGATAGTCTATTATCCTGCAAAGCCGAATTAGAAACTGCTGAAAAGTTTACTTTGCGATGCCTGAAAATTCCGTTTTGATTTTCTGCCATTTTTACTCTCCTTATCATAATTACTCTATTTGCTCTTACGTTTGTACGGGCTTGCAACCGTTCGG
>DDHX01000042.1 GCA_002338255.1 Ruminococcaceae bacterium UBA1865
CGAACAACATTAATTCTAAAATGTCAATTGAATATATTTTTACATTTCCCCCCCCAATTTCCGCGGCCAAAAAAAAAAAAAAGCCGATGCCGCAGCCGATGTCAGCCATCGAGTCATCTGTTTGATACCCAAGTGTTTTTAACGTATTACGTGGGGAAAGAAGACGCTTTCGGTCTTCGCTGTCAAGTTTTTTTCGGTTGTTAGGGTCAAATTTATCTGCCAAGTTATCCCTCTTTTACTAATTTATTTCGATTACTTAAAAGAATGAGCTGATCATAAAGCCCATTACGGCTCCGTAAATCATAGAGCCATATCGATTTGAAGTAATTGGACATGTTCCTGTGGGACATCCAACCTTTTTAAAATATAGAAGGCCTAACAGTCCACCAACGATTATACCAGCAATCTTTATTCCCAATGATATTGCCTCCTATTTTTTAATTGAGTTTATTCCAGCAATCAAAGTGCCCTCATCAATCGCACCTTGATATGCGTTTACAATGTTGCCTTCGGAGTCGATAAACAGCGTATCCGGAATGGATGAAATTCCATAGGCGTTGGAAGCCTGCTGTTCATTATCAAAGTAGATCGGAAGATCGAACGCTTGATCTTTGACGTATTTTTGTCCTTTTTCCTGAGTTTCACGCTGACCATCCACCAAATCGACCATCATAAACACGACATCATCTTTTACGTTTGCATATTGTGTGTTAAAATGCGGCATTTCGCCTTTGCAGGGAGGGCACCATGATGCCCAAAGGTTCAGTACGACCGGTTTCCCTTTAAAGTCAGACAGTTTGACCTTGTTGCCTTTTGTGTCATAGACCGTAAAATCAGGCGCCGGAGTTTTCTTGTCCGCTTGGGAGGAACTGCTCTTTGCTGGTTGATTTTCCTGACTCGGTTTATAGTAATTGGATAAAGAGGTATATGCGAAATATGCGATGATCAAGAACACCGCAAATAAAATAATACCTAAAATTGTTTTTCTTTTTGTACTCATAAGTCCCCCCTAAAAAGTAAGCAAGGAAAGAAAGTATCCCATCAATCCTGTTGCCATTAATATACCGACGATAACAAGCAGTCCGCCCGATACCAGATTAAAAATTCGATAATTCTTTTTAATGAAATTGAAGGTTGATTTTAAGCGGTCAATCAAAATGCTGCTTGCGATAAAAGGAATACCCAGTCCAAGGGAAAAGCAGAGAAGCATAAGAATTCCTCTCAGGCTTTCGCCCCCCGAAGCAGCGAGCATTAAGGCGGAACCCAAAAACGCGCCTACACACGGAGTCCATCCAATTGAAAATACCACGCCGAACAGCACTGAGGATCCAAAACCTATGTTCACCGTCTTTATTTTTAACTGTCGATTCATATTAAGAAACGGAATCCGTATCAACTCGATAAAGTTTAAACCAAACAGGATGACAATAATGCCAGACACTATATTTACGGCTGTGCGGTATTCTTTCAGAAAGCCTCCAACTGTTCCTGCAAACGCTCCAAGCGTTATAAAAACAAGAGTAAAACCTAAAACAAATCCGAGGGAATTGATAATGGCCGACTTCTTTTTTCCTTCGCTGCCTTGCCCTGCAAAGTAAGAGATATAAATCGGTAGCATCGGCAGAAGGCAGGGAGAAATAAATGTGATGATTCCTTCTAAAAATGAAATCAGATAATCCATGTTATCTCCCTCGTTTCCTTACAATTATTCCAGTACAAGTGCGCGCATGGGACAGTAATTTACACATTTTCCGCATTTGATGCATTTGTTCATGTCAACGTCAGGCGCATGAAAGCCTTTTTGTGTCAGGGCACCAACCGGGCAAACTTCAACCGAAGGGCAAGGGTGGTTTTGCGGACAATGGGCTGTCTTAACAACAAGAGATTTCACGTTACATTTCCTCCATAGTATAGTATGGTTTTTATTATAGAGGATTTATAGTTTGTATTCAGTGATTAGGTCACACTCAATAGGAAGATTGATTTATGCCAAACAAAGTTTTTGCTTTATGAATGGGAAACACCTGTATTTTAAAATTGAAAGAGAAACTCCGTTCCTTGATTTATATTACTTTTTACGGCAATTTGGATACTGTGCCTATCGGCAATTTGCTTTGCAATGGCAAGCCCAAGACCTGTACCGTTTTTATTTTCCTCTGACTTCACTTTATAAAAACGATCAAAAATGTACGGTAAATCTTCCTGTGCAATCCCAAGCCCATTATCCCGTATCGATATTGTTTTATCTTTTAGAGTCACAGCGATAACGCCGCCAAGAGGTGAAAATTTAATGGCGTTGTCAAGAATAATCAAAAGCATCTGCCGCAAGCGCCCATAATCGCCGACTATCGTGCACATCTGCATATCGAGTTCTTGTGTGATTTCAATATTTTTTAGTTCCGCCATACGGTGTGCACTGCGAAGTGCATCGCTGAGTACATCGCAAAGGCTGATTTCCTGCATTTCAATTTTGAAGTCTGTATTTTGCAGACGGGATAAATCAAGTAAATCATTTACCAGCCTTTGCAGAAATATACTTTCACTTAGCATTTGGCGGTGATAGCTTTTTACTTGCTCGGGGTCGGTTACCACTTCGTCGCAAAGTGCTTCAAGAGAACCCCGAATAACGGTGACCGGAGTCCGGAGCTCATGCGAAATATTGGCTACAAAGTCGCGGCGAAGCTGGTCAAGCCGGTTGCTTTCTTGGCTGGCAAGATTAAGCCGCTCACTTAAAATATCAATCGTGGAGGCAAGTTCACCAATTTCATCTTTTTGCTTTACATTGGTTTTAACGCTGTAATCGCCGTTTGCAAGCTGTAAGGCAGAATTTTTCATCTTTTTTAAAGGCTTTGTAAAAGCGACTGCAAGCGCAATGGATAAAAGAATGGATAACACAAGAGCCACAAAAATACTGACTGCCAAAATTCCGAATCCCTGTGTGATGGCTTCATTCATCCCCTCCACCGGTGAATGCAGCAGTAAAGCACCGATTACTTTTCCACCTGACAGAATCGGTGTACCCACCGTTAAGGTAGGCGTGTTTAAAAGGTTGCTGAAGCCTTCGCTGAAGGTGGTTTTGCCCTGAAATACTTCTTTAACAACCGTTTCTGCATCCTGTGGCAAATCAGCATAGTTATATTGCTGATTTTGCATGTGACCGGTTGTGATGAGTTGAAGGTTTTCGTCTACAATCCACACGTCGGTCATTGCAATTTTATCTAAAAAACGCAGATAGGCACCGTATCCCATCTGCCCGTTTCCCGCCATACCGCCACCAGAACCATTCGTTCCGCTCATGTATTCTGAAAGGGTGCCTGCCATCGAAACCGCACGGTTTTGTAAATCAGTCTTGTGGAGTTCCATCGTGTGACTTTTGAAAAGTGTCATAAAGACGCTTCCTATTATAATGGAGAACAAAAGAAGCGCGGCTGAAAAATACATTGTAAGCTTAAATGCAATTCTATTCTTCATTTAATTTTCCCTCAAATTTGTATCCAACGCCCCATATGGTTTTAATTTCCCAGCTGTCATGAGCAAATTCATCAAGCTTTGCACGAAGGCGCTTAATATGGGAGTCAACCGTACGGTTGTCACCAAAATAATCATATCCCCACAAACTGTTCAGCAGATTATCACGGGAAAACACCTTGTTTTTATTCGTGGCAAGTGTCCACAAAAGCTCAATTTCCTTTTTTGTCAAAGACACATTTTGCTTATTTATCATGACTACATAATCATCCAAATTGATATTTAGATTGTCGAAAGAATAAACTTGCTGCTTTTGTCCATCCGTGCGGGTTATTCTTCTTAAAATTGCGCGCACTCTGGCCATGACCTCGCCCGGTGAAAACGGCTTTACGATATAATCGTCCGCACCGATATCAAGCCCCATGATTTTCTCAAAATCTTCCCCTCTTGCGGTAATCATGATAACCGGAACATTGGAAGTCTTGCGTATTTCCCGGCAAACTTCAAAGCCGTCCATTTTTGGCATCATAACATCAAGCAGAACAATATCGGGGGATATTTTTTGAAACAGGTCGATTGCTTCACGTCCATCCAGCGCAACTTTGGGCACGAATCCTTCTTTTTTAGCGTATTCCTCTAAAATAGAAGTGATTTGTTTATTGTCATCTGCAATTAAAATGATTGGCATAGAATCACCCCATAGTTTTCAATATCTGATTTATAACATTATTATAGAAAAAGACTGTGACAAAAATATGTTTTTTACGAACTGTTTGCCATGAATATAGAAAATAAAACACACACTTTTGCCACATCCTCTTGATAAAATGCGGTTGCAACAATGTCATATCGTAACACAAATACAAGAGGAGGTTGCAGCTTATGAAAATAAAAAAAAGCAAAGCAAGAACAGTCAGAACAATTACCCAGATTTCCGTTTTTGTGATTGTATTTCTCATTTCAATTAGTAAATGGTTGAGCGAACAAGGATTTAAAATCCCGGTTCTACCGGACGCTTCCCTGCATGCGATTTGCCCGTTTGGCGGCGTAGCTACTATTTACGAATTTGCAGCATCGGGGAATTTCATACAAAAGATTCACAGTTCCGCATTTATTCTGATGATTCTGGGTGTGATTGTTGCAATTTTGTTTGGCGCGATTTTTTGCGGCTATATCTGCCCGTTTGGAACCTTTCAGGAGTGGATTGGGAAAATAGGACGAAAGCTTTTCCCTAAAAAGTATAACCACTTTGTGCCGAAAAAGTTGGATCATCTTCTGCGATACTTAAGATATGGGGTTTTAGCGATGGTGCTTTACAATACTGCCGTAACAGCTAAGCTGGTTTTTCAAGCCGTTGACCCCTATTATGCACTGTTCAACTTTTTTACAAATGAAGTTGCTGTTACAGCGTACATAGCCCTTGGCGTCATCACGGTTCTTTCTCTATTTATTGAAAGACCATGGTGCAAGTATTTTTGCCCGTATGGCGCGCTGCTTGGACTGTTTAACTTGATCAGCATTTTCAAAATACGGCGAAATAAAAACACCTGCATTGGATGCAAACAGTGTGATAACACCTGCCCAATGAATATTGAAGTATCCAATACAAACACAGTAAAAAACCATCAGTGTATCAACTGCCACCAATGCACCAGTGAAATGGTATGCCCGGTGCAAAACACCGTCACTATTTCTACAAAAGCGGGAGGGGATTCATTTGAAAATTAAATCGCAAACCACGATTATCATTGCAGTTTGCATTGTATTGGTCGGAATTGGACTTACTTCCGCATTCGGCTTGTGGACCACACAGTCAACCAAAATCCCAGACAAATTGAGTCAGACCGAGAATTCCCCAAAATATGATCCCGCCGATATTCGGGGCTCTTACACCTTTTCAGAGATCAGCGATCTGTTCAATGTTCCGATTGACGACTTAGCAGCTGCTTTTTCTGTGAACCCCAATGATGCCAAAGAGTTTAAATGCAAAGACTTAGAAAAGATTTTTTCAAACGCGCCCAATGAAATAGGAACCGGTTCTGTAAGAATGTTTGTAGCATTTTACCACGGTTTACCTTACGATCTGAACGAAACTACTTATGTGCCGGATCATGCGGCACAGATATTAAAGCAGCAATCAAGCATCACGCCGGAACAGCTTTCTTACCTCAAAAACCACACGGTCTCCGTTTCATAATTCCAATAGAAATCGCCATACAATTTGAAAATTAAAAACACATTTTTGCCACACCTTTTCTGTATTCTATAACTATAGCAACAACAAGTTGTTATGCAGAAAAAATAAAAATAACAAGGAGGTCATTTTAAATGACAAAGCTTAAAAAAATCACAGCTATCGGAGCGATGGTACTCGTCATCGGCGCAACTTCACTAACCGCTTTTGCTGCTTCTAAGTACAATACACCGGCGGAGGCGGCAGCGGGACTAACCGGGAAAACGGTAGAAAGTGTAATCAACGAAAGATCGGAAACAGGCAAAACTTATGGTACAATTGCAAATGACGCAGGAAAACTGACAGAGTTTAAAAATGAAGTTTTGGATATTAAAAAGGATGCCCTTGCTGAAAAAGTTGCAGCCGGAACAATGACACAGGAAAGAGCAGACCAAATTATCACTGCAATAGAAGAAAATCAAGCAAACTGCGATGGCACAGGGTCGGCAAGAATCGGCCAGAAAATGGGCGCAGGGTTTGGCGGAATGAACGGCAGGGGACAGGGCAGGGGTCAAGGGAATGGTTTAGGCTCTTGCACACAGTAATCAAAATTTAAATGATTGAAATAACACAGCCGGCAAGGTAATTATAGACCTTGCCGGCTGTGCTTTGTGTATTTCAATCACTTACTTCAGTTCAATCAATCAGAAAATTGTCAGTTGAATTATTTTGCAAGTTTCTCAATTATTTTGACAATATCTTTTGGCTTTAACACCTTGCCAAAGGAAGCAACTTTTTCATCAATAACAAGAGCAGGCGTCGACATTACTCCAAATGCAGCAATTTCGGTGAAGTCTGTTACCTTGACGATTTCGGCTTCCATGCCAAGCTCTGCAAGAGCGGACTTTGTGTTTTCTGCAAGTGCCACACATTTATTGCAGCCTGAACCTAAAATTTTGATTACCATAATAATTTCCTCACTTATATTTTATTTACTGATATGATCAGTATTTTTTATGGATTCTTTTTATTTCGTCTTTTGAAATGAACTTCGCTGATGCATAGGCAGCCATAACATCAATCACCCTGAGCCAGAGCCGATCATTTTTCGAATTACTTCCGTATTTTATACGGCTCTGCCATACAGGATATATGTGTCCAATTGAATTCCTCTATACCAACAAATAGCCAAACGCATTAAACGCGTAACCGATTATAATAATACCGAGAGTAACGATGCTGATGAAAACTGTAAGAAGTTTTGGCTTTACCACTTTTTTTAGCATGATGATTGAGGGCAGAGAAAGTGCGGTCACAGCCATCATAAAGGAAAGTGCTGTACCAAGCCCAACACCCTTCAAAACAAGTGCCTCGGCAATCGGCAAAGTTCCGAAAATATCGGCATACATCGGCACACCAACCAAAGTTGCCAGCAGTACGGAATATGGTTTATCCTGCCCAAGAACGGCGGTAATGATGTCCTGCGGAATCCAGTTGTGAATTGCAGCACCAATGCCGACACCGATAAGAATATACAACCATACTTTTTTGACAATGCCGAGAACCTGATCTTTGGAAAACTCAATGCGATCGCGTCTTGTAAGTTCTGTTTGTTCTGTTTCCATCATTTTGTTGCTAAAAACAAACGGTTCCACATATTTTTCCATTTTTAATTTGCTGATTACCGTACCTGAAATAACGGCGAGAAGGACACCGACGATAACATAGGCAATCGCAATTTTCCAGTTGAAAATACTTGCGAGAAGAAGCACAGAGGCTAAGTCCACAAGAGGGGAAGAAATAAGGAATGAAAAAGTAACTCCTAACGGAAGTCCCGCGTTTGTAAACCCGATAAACAGGGGAATAGAGGAACAGGAGCAAAACGGAGTTACGGTTCCTAAAAGCGCCCCTAAAACATTTGCAGTAATTCCGCTGAATCTGCCGAGTATTTTCCTTGTGCGTTCAGGCGGAAAAAAGCTTTGAATGTAGGAAATCAAGAAAATTAACACAGATAAAAGGATAAAAATCTTAATCGTATCATAAATGAAAAAGTGGATGCTGCCACCCAACCTGTCATTGATATTGAGCTTGAACACATTCTGAACCAACATTTTGACCAAATCGGAAAGCCACTGCATTTTGAGCAGTTGATCATTGAGCCATTCAAATACAACCATTACAAATCATCTCCAGACTTTTTTTCACAGCAGTTATTGCTTCGATTTTCGTTTGCACTTTCACAAAAATGATTAAACAGATTTCTAACTGCCTCAAAATTTTCTGTTTTTAGGGAATAACGCATCCAAAGACCGTCTTTTCTACCTTCAACAAGACCACATTCGGTCAGAATTTTCATATGGTAGGAAAGAGTAGGCTGAGTAATATTAAAGTTATCAAGAATATTACATGCGCAAAGCTCTCCGTCACACAGCATATCCACGATTTTTATCCGTGTTTCGTCTGACAGTGCTTTCAATACCTGCGTACAAGTTTTATAATTTCGTTCCAATTGTTCCACCGCTTTCACTTACTGATTCAACTACATTGATGTCTTTCTATATAATAGCAACTATATAGAAGATTGTCAATGTATTTTAAAAATAAAATCACATTTTTCAAAACAATTATTCTGGGCTTAATATAGATTTAAATTCCCGTCTCCTACTTTGATAGAAATTTGACAAAACCTTTGATCTGTTATACTATAAAAAACAAATATTACCAACTTATTCAAGTGTAGGTTTAAAGAGGACATTTATCTTATTTTTACAATAGGTTAGGAGATTTCAGAAACAGTTCATGAAAGTAAAAAATAATTACGAGGCAGTAATCAATGCTCAATCCAACAAACTGCCTGTTTTACTGAAAAGTATCATTGTTGGTTTGTTAGTTGGCATGGTAGCATCTGTATACCGTTGGATTCTGGCAGGTGCGGAAGAGTTATCTTTTGCAACCTATCACTACTTGAGAAACAATTTGATTCTTATCCCAATTGCATTTTTAGTGCTCGGGGCGGCAGGCTTTTTCGTTGGAACACTTGTACACAAATACAGTATGATTAGCGGGAGTGGTATTCCACAGGTCAAAGGCGTTATAATGGGGTACTTTAAAAACAATTGGTTCAGTACTTTAATTGCCAAATTTGTTGGTGGGACCGTTTCAATATTAGGTGGCCTTTCATTGGGTCGAGAAGGTCCGTCTATTCAACTTGGCGCTTGTATTGCACAAGGCGTTGGGGATAAATTTGCAACATCCAGAACGGAGAAAAAGATATTGATTGCCAGTGGCGCAGGTGCAGGACTTGCTGCTGCATTTAACGCACCGTTGGCAGGCGCAATGTTTGCAATGGAGGAAATCTTTAAATATCTCTCTCCGGTGGTTTTACTGTCAACTATGGCAGCGGCAGTTGCATCTGACTTTGTTTCCAAAATTATTTTTGGAAACAATCCGATATTTAATTTTAGTGTCGAAGGGAACATTCCGTTAAGTGGATATTGGCTGCTTTTCATTCTTGGTGCGGTTCTTGGAGCTGCCGGGGCTTTTTATAATTACATATTAATAAAAACACAAGCACTTTATAAAAAAATTAAATTGCTTAACGCAAAAGCAAGACCGATTATTCCATTTATTCTTGCAGGAATATTGGGCTTGATTTTTCCATTAGCATTAGGCAGTGGTCATACAATGCTCGGAGAATTGCAATTGTCCACAAATATATCATTTTTACTATTAATCCTTCTAATTAAATTTATGTTCTCCATGATTAGTTTTGGTTCCGGAGCACCGGGCGGCATCTTTTTTCCTCTTTTGATATTAGGGGCAACAATCGGAGCAATCTTTGGAAATGTTGCAGTAAACTATCTGGGATTTGACTCCAACTTATTTTACAACTTTGTAATTCTTGCAATGGCTGGTTATTTTACGGCAATTGTAAGAGCGCCAATCACAGGCGTTATTTTATTAATTGAGATGACAGGTTCATTTACTCATTTGTTATCTCTGACAATTGTTTCAATCGTTGCTTATGTTGTTGCGGATTTATTGAAGAGCAATCCTATATATGAATCTTTGTTAGAAGTACAAATTTCAGAGAAGAAAATTGAAATAGATAAACATGATGAGAGTAAAAAAATTACAATTGAAATGATCGTTCACTATGGCTCGTTAGCTGAAAAAAAGCTTGTTAAGGAAATTGCTATACCCAAAAGTTGTTTGCTTATTTCAATAAAGCGAAGAGGTAAAGATTTTATACCAAGAGGGGATACGCAAATTTTAGCGGAAGATTATTTGATATTTATCACCAGTTTAAACAATGAAGCAAAGGCAAGAGAAATATTAACGGATATTACAACTTCTTTATAGATATCTGTTATTTATAAACGCATTATGAGGTGCGCATCGGATTAACTTCCGGTGCGTTTTTTGATTGATGCCGGCCTGCCACCGATAAAGCTTATTTCTATTAATGCTGATGTTGGAAAGATTTTAAACAAAATCAAATGAATGCTTGAACTTGTCAGATGATAATCATATAATGAAATTATGAATCAAACGATTGGAAATATTTCCTAAATCACAAACGGAAAAAGATGATGCGATGTATAATTAATTCAATGCATGCGATACAAAACGCTGTATCATAGTATCGGTGTTACAAATTAAAAAGCAAGCATGTTCAATTTGTTGCAGCTTGTATGGAATTTAGAAAACGGAATGATTATAGGGGGAAAATTTTATGGATTTTAAATTGACCGCGGAACAGGAATTGCTGAAAGATACGATTCGAAAGTTTGCCGAGGAAAAAATTGAGCCTATTTCCTTTCAACTGGATACAGATAATGCCTTCCCTGAAAAGATTGTGAAAGAATTAGGGCAAATGGCTATTATGGGACTGCCCTATCCAATAAAATACGGTGGTGCCGGTAAGGATGTTCTAAGCTACATCATTGCTGTGGAGGAGCTGTCCCGGGTAGACGCCGGTGTCGGTGTTATTTTATCGGCACATGTTTCTTTAGGCTCGTGGCCGATTATGGAATTCGGAACAGAAAGTCAAAAAGAAGAATACCTTAAGCCATTGGCTTCCGGCAAAAAAATAGCTGCCTTTGGCCTCACGGAAGCCAATGCAGGAAGTGATGCCGGCGGAACGGAAACAACCGCCGTTTTAAATGGTGACCATTATATTTTGAATGGCTCCAAGGTGTTCATTACCAATGCGGAGTATGCTGATACATATATCATATTTGCAGTTACAACACCGGGAATCGGCACAAAAGGAATCAGCGCTTTTATTGTTGAAAAGAGTTGGGAAGGCTTTACTTTTGGTACCCACTACAATAAAATGGGCATTCGTTCTTCCTCAACGGCTGAACTGCTTTTTCACGATGTAAAAGTACCAAGGGAGAACCTTCTGGGAGAAGAAGGGCAGGGCTTTAAAATTGCCATGGAAACATTAGAAGGCGGGCGCATTGGCATCGCCTCACAGGCGCTGGGTATTGCCCAAGGTGCTTATGAAAAGGCCTTGAATTATTCCAAAGAGCGAATTCAATTCGGTAAACCAATATCCAGACAGCAGAGTGTCGCATTTAAGATTGCTGATATGGCTACCAAGATTCGCGCGGCCCGGTTTATGGTGTACAGTGCCGCCGAGCTAAAGCAAAATCATGAATCATACGGAACTGAATCCGCCATGGCAAAACAGTATGCCTCCGATATTTGTCTGGAAGTAGTCAACGATGCGGTGCAGATTTATGGCGGTTCCGGTTATATTAAAGGCTTTGCAGTGGAACGGATGTATCGCGATGCAAAAATCTGCACGATTTATGAAGGTACAAATGAAATTCAAAAGCTGGTCATTTCCAACGCCCTTTTGGGGAAGGCTCCTAAAAAAGTGCCGGAAAATGTCGTTAGCAGCAACCCCACCACTGTTACAGAAGTCAAGCCCAAATTAGAAGTTACAGGAAAGCGCAAGAAAATCTTAATAAAAGAAGGTTCTCCGGAAGAAAAAGTAGCGGCTTTCCTGAAGAATTTCAATATTGAGGATATAAGAAGCACGGGAAATCTCGAAAATTCCGATGGAAGTATTGGAGAAGCGGACAAAGTGTGCAGTATAGGCCGTGGATTGGCTTCCAAAGAGGATTTGCCCATCATAAGAGAGTTGGCTGTGGCGATGGGGGCCGAGGTCGGCTGTTCAAGACCTGTTGCCGAAGAAAAAGGATGGCTGCCGCTCGACCACTTTGTAGGTATATCCGGTCAAAAATTTAAAGGGTCATTGTATTTCGCCATTGGTATATCCGGTCAGGTTCAGCATCTTGGCGGTATCCGTGACGCCAAAACAATTGTTGCCATTAACAATGACGCTGATGCACCAATTTTCGAAAATGCCGATTATGGCATTGTTGGTGATTTATATGAGATTGTTCCCATTCTCACCAAAGCATTGAAAAAGCAGCCCTAAAGGTTTAATTAGTACTGCCCCCGCGCCCACCATTCTGGNNCAGGTTCATGGCCAATGTATGAAAAATAGATTCCAAGCTTCATGTTTTTTCAAATTAACTTCACTAAACAGTTTTAGTAGAAAGCGGATGACGTCATGATAAAAAAGATTTGTTTCCTTATACTTTATTTTATTAGCCCTGCATTACCAATTATTGCAATTTACTCCTCTAATCCCGGCTATTACGGTTCCACCGGTTTTATTCCTATGGTGCTTGGATCTATGGCGTTCACCTGGCTGAATATGCAGTTAATACTCAGCGCAAGACCGAAACGAATCGAATCAAGCTTTGGACTTGACCGATTTTACCAGTTTCACAGCTTGATGGCTGTCATCGCGATTGTGATTGCGTTCACGCATAAGCTTCTGCAGGAACGTACTTTTTCAGAAAGTTTTCAGACGAAGCTCGGGGATGCCGCAATCGTTATTTTTATCATTGCCGCTGTGCTGGCACTTGTCTTTATGATTGATGCTTTAGTCAGAATCATAAAGCCGCTGCAGGCATTAAGAGTATTTGCCCAAAAGATGAATCTTGGAAAATACAATATGCATGTGCTTTTACATAATCTGAATGTAGTTGCGGTCGTACTTGTTTTTATCCATGTAATGCTTTCTTATTCCGCCAGTAATCCCTTTGTTAAGGCAGTCTACATTCTGTATTCCGGTACGGCAATTGGATTTTATTTATACCACAAGGTAATCCGTAGATATTTTCTGAATCGAAAATTTGTCGTTGAGCAAGTCCACGCAGAGTCTTCTTCCATAAGCACTCTCATACTGCGGCCGGAGGTGGGGGAAGTATTTCCATATCTGCCGGGTCAGTTCGGGTTCTTAAGAATACTAAGCGATGGGATTAGCGCAGAGGAACATCCGTTTTCAATTTCTTCACAGCCTTCAGACAAAAAGCACATATCTGTGACCATCAAGAATCTGGGTGACTGGACTGTGGGCGTGCAAAATATTAAGGCAGGCAGTAAGGCAACGCTTGATGCGCCATATGGGAGATTCAGTCCACTTAAATACAACTGTGAAAACGGAATTGTGCTAATTGCGGGCGGTGTGGGTATTACGCCAATGCTGAGTATCGTAAGATATTTTCATCAGAATGACGAGAGCCAGAAATTGATGCTGTTTTGGGGTGTAAATGATCAAGAAGAGATAATTTGCAGTGATGAATTTCAGACCTTTCAAGAAGAGATACAAAACTTCACATTTATCCCTGTAATCTCTAAAGATAAAAATTATGAGGGTGAAAAAGGTTATGTTACCGCAGAAAAACTTGAAAAATATATCAATTTAAATGGGTACGATCTGCATAAGCTGCAATACTTTATCTGTGGGCCCGCGGTGATGCAGACAAGTATCTTAAAAAGTCTCAAATTAATGGGCGTGAATAACAAAAATATCCATTATGAAAGATTTTCACTGTAAAATTCCAAGGTCGCCCAAAGATGAAAATAATTTGAAAATATAAAGGGTAATGATATGAAAAGAAAATTAATGATTATGATGGCGTGTGTTATGGCTGCAGTGCTTCTTGCTTTTGCAGGATGTGATTCAGCGGGCAGCGCTGCGTCCTTTGCAGGCAGTTCTGCATCCACCGCAGGTGGTTCCGTTACTCAAGCTTCATCAGGTGCATTATCTGTCAGTTCACCGCAAAAAATATTCACTAAAGAAGAACTGAAAAAATACGACGGGCAAAATGGAAATCCCGCTTACGTGGCTATCAATGGAACCGTTTACGACGTAACAAACGTACCACAGTGGAACGGCGGGGCACATCACGGTTTAACTGCGGGGCAGGATCTCACAAAGGAAATCGCGAACGCGCCGCACGGCATATCCGTTTTAGCTAACTTGCCGGTAGTCGGAAAACTGCAATAGCAGTCTTTCTATCATTGTCCGTTCAAAAACGACTGTCTTGACAGCCCGTTTGATTCTTGACAAAGTTCTTGTGTGGTAGTATCATAAATATAATTTATTTGAATCGGAGGTGAAACGTATGAACTGCAGCGTATTTAAGGATGAAATTATCTGGAATAATATCGGTGAAGTGGCAATCCAAACGGGTATAAAATCCCTTTCCTTGTATAACTGCGCCCTTTTGCGGCAAGCCATACGATCTTTCACCGGTGTTTCATTACTTTAGCTTAGCTTTGCTTTTTTGCTGAAGTACAATTTTGAAACAGTTACCCGAAAGGTGTATTTGCCGCCTTTCGGGTATTTTTATGTCCATTTATAATAAATTGCGCGGTTCCGTCAGTCAATTGGCTTCACGGTATCGCGGGAAGGCAAAGGTTTTATTATGATTAAAAAATATTATGCTACCGCCTATATGTGTGCCGTACAGGCGTTTGACGGGAACTTAATGTGTGTTACAGCGGAATATGCAGTACGGTTTCTTCGTCTATTTATTTTCATTCTTATCTGGCGTTCACTCGCGGCAGGCGGTGTGGACTTTAACGGCATGACGCTCCCTCAAATTTTAACATACATGATGATGGCCTCGGTTCTGCGCCAGCAGCTTGATATTATCACTCCGGCCACCTCCGCGCTTTGGGAAGGTTCCATCATTGGACGGTACACACGGCCAATCCCGGTAATTGGGAGTTTTATCGTGGAAACAATCGGGCGTTGGTGGATTCCGGTATTTCTGTTTTACTCTCTTCCGGTATTGCTTATCTCACCGCTGATGGGCATCAATCCTCTGCCAGCTAATTATGTCTGCGGGCTTCTGTTCGCATTCAGCCTGGCACTCAGCGCGTCACTCGGTTTCGCGTTTGATATTTTGTTTGCGGCATTTGCAATGAACTTGAAAAACGGCTGCTGGGCGGCAATGATGGTTCGCGAGGCGGTATCGTCCCTTTTTTCAGGTGCGCTGATTCCTTTTGCAGTGATGCCATGGAATTTGGGCAGGATTTTTGAGCTGCTTCCGTTTGGCTCCATTGCAAATGCTCCTCTTTCCATCTATATCGGCACCGGTCATTCTGCACGCCTGATTGCGCTGCAGATTTTCTGGAATGCTGTGTTGTGGATTGCAGCGGTTTTGATTTTTCGAAAAAGTGAGGAAAGGATGATTTCATTTGGCGGGTAATTACAGGAATAACAGGCATTTTCAGAACCTGAAAACCCTGTTTCGCTTATTGGGTGTTTACACCAAAATGGATCTTATGTGGTTTCTGCGTGATACACGGTACTGTCTGCTGCAAATAGCGGCGGATACCATCAGCGCTGCCGCAGCCGTGTCCGGTGTGTTCCTTCTGTCAGTTCAATTCGGCGGAATCGGTGGCATGAATAAAAATGAAATTCTGTTCATGCTTAGCTACGCAACGATGGTTGATGGTGTGTTTATGATCTTTTTTGCGGGCAGCAATACGGGCAGCATCAGCCGGGTGATTGGGCGCGGCCAGTTGGATCACGCCGTTATTCAGCCTGTCCCGATTTGGATTCAGCTTATAACAGGGGGATTCTCACCGGTTTCCGGCAGCAGTATGCTAATTTGTGGTATTGCTCTCAGTATTTATTCGATTTACAATTTGCATTTGAGCGTTTCGACCATGTGGATAGCCGCATATTTGTTCAGCGTAATCTGCTCAACCGTGATTATTGTTTCTGTCACCTATATTATTTCCTGTCTGGCATTTTACGCGCCGGCGGCCGCAGAAGAAATTTCTGAAGTTGCAAGAGATCTGTTCACATCACTGAAAAGTTATCCGCTTGGCGGGACGTCATGGCTCTGGCAGACGGTGTTCTGCACGATTATTCCGGTGGGCCTCGCAGCGTGGTTTCCAAGCAGCGTCCTACTTTCCCAAATGCCGAACGGAGTTTTTGGGGGAGTAAGGTTTCCTGCTCTTACGGCGGCTGTGGCAGCGGCTCTGCTGATTGCAGCAACTCTATTATTTAAAAAAGGAATGAATTATTATGCAAAAAACGGTTCGCCCCGATACTCGGGCTTTGGTCATAGATGATGTCAGTAAAATTTACATGCAGTGGCAAAGAAGCGGCAGGATACGGGATATTATCAAGAATTTAAGACATCCGGAAAAGAAGGAAATCAAAGCGCTCGACCATCTTTCGCTTGAAGTTCAAAGAGGGGAGTTTCTTGCCTATGCGGGTGCAAACGGTGCCGGGAAAAGTACTACAATAAAAATTTTAACAGGAATTCTACAGCCGACGAGCGGGAGGGTCGAAGTATTTGGCAGGAGTCCCTCAACAGAGCGGATTGAACTGATGAAGCACATTGGCGTACTATTCGGGCAGCGCACCGAATTGTGGTGGGATCATCCGGTTATCACAAGCTATCAATGGAAAAAGTCAGTTTGGAATATTCCGGAGGAAGTATATGAGCGAAATTTGAAGATGGTAACGGAATTGCTTGACCTTGGCGACATCATTCATACATTCGCGCGGGAACTGAGTCTTGGCCAACGGATGCGGGCTGATTTGGGCATGCTCCTCCTTCATGAGCCGGAGATCATCTTTCTTGACGAACCGACGCTTGGCCTCGATGTGCTTGCAAAGCGCCAGATGATTGCGTTTTTAAAGCGTTACAACCGAGAAAAAGGGACCACTATTGTGGTTACAAGTCACGATATGGATGACCTTGAAGAGATGGCACAGCGAATTATTTTGCTCTCAAACGGTAAAATAGCATTTGACGGAAGCTTTGACGCGCTGCGTCAGGCACAGGAAAGTCTTTGCCGCATCAATATCACAACCGGCGATACGCAGCGCCCGTGCTTGGAAGATATGAAATACATCCGTTCAGACGGTAATGTTCATGTGTTTGAGTTTGACCGCTCGCAAAATGGAATGCACGAAATCCTTGGTGAGCTTGCACATATAAACGGTATTGAAGACATTGAAATTAAAAAGGCTCCCATCGAAGAAGTCATTGCAAATCTATATCTCAGCTGGAAAAATCCGAAAAATCAATTGAATCAGTAAAGTGAATTTTAATTGCATATTTTCGATAACAAATAAGATTGGGGCAGCTTCAAAATGAAACTGTCCCAATTTTATGTTCTATTAAGGTTGGAATTACTTAGTTGTTTTACTCACCATTGGGTGAGATATTTCTTGAAACTGAAATTGGTGTTTCGTTTTCGCATTTTAATGCCTTTTGTATTTTAAAGGACTGACGCCTGTAACTTTTTTAAACACCTTGGCAAAATAGTTTTGGTTGGAAAATCCTACGGATTCTGCAATCTCGGACATGGAGCTGTCGCTGCTGCGAATAAGTTGTTTTGCGTAGTTGATACGTACTNNCCCATTTCTCGTTTAAACAATTGACTTAAATAAGTACGATTGAGAAATACATGCGCCGCAACATCTTCAAGAATGATTTTTTGGCTATAGTGTTGATTGATATATTCAACGGTAAGCTTAACTGCAAAAGAAATTCCGTGTGCAGCCGTGTGTATTTGTTCCAGATAAGTCTTGCAGAAAAGGTCAAGTGCATCTTGAACACTTTCGCTGGTGAAGGCATTGGCCACTTCACTGAGAAGTATTTCTAAATCTTCCAGCGAACCGTTCTGCGAATCACTGAGCGCGGCATCAGTTAAAAATATATTCATGGCGGCAACGACCGACGTTTTAACTTTTTCAGGAGAGAGCAAAGAGCTATGAGCCAGAGAAAGATAGTCAGATATATTTGCAACTGCCTTTTCATGCTCCCCCGCATCCAATAGTTTTTGAACGGAAGAAATCAGCTCTTTACGGCGCGAGTGCTGTTCCCCTTCCGGCTTGTTAAACGAAGAAGCGGACAGAGAATAATAGTACCGATAGTCCATGATATCAATGCTTTCAAAAAACTTCAGCCTTAAATCATCATCTTTTTTGCAAATGAGGTTAATACTGTGGGAAATGGGAATTCCAGTATATTTTTCAAGGTTTTTATCCAGAAGCATAAATAATTTTAGATACTCTTCTTTCTGATTCTCACTAATAGTATCCGTACAGCTGTACATCAGTATGAAGTATCCTTTGTTCCAAGGAAAAGCAATACCGTGAATATTTTCTCCTTTCATAGCATCTCTGCAGATACTTGAAATGGTATAGACGGGGATATCACCGCCATTGCTTAAACTCATTTTAAAAATAGCGATGCAAAGATTGTTGATGGTAAGCGGCGGATTGAGTGCAGACAAAAAATCTTCATCGGTAATCGCTTTGTCATCTAAATATTTAAGAAAAACCTGTTTTGTATCCGAGACTACAGAATAATTCTGCTGCAAACCCCGTTGCATCGAGTTCTCCAACTTGAAGTCATTCGAAACTTTTTCCAGCAAGGCGGAGATATCCTCAATTTTCATCTCAGCTTTTAAAATATAATCCAGCGCGCCGCATTTGAGTGCGACGCGGACATAGTCGAATTCGTCATAGGAACTAAGAACAGAAGTTCTGATGTGAGGGTATTCTGTATTGAGACGGTTAATTAAATCAATTCCGTTTAAGCGTGGCATTTTAATATCAGTGATAACCAAATCAATTTGGGAATGCGCACAGATTTCTAAAGCCTCAATACCATCGCTTGCTTCAAAAATCTGTATTTCATAATTCTTGAGCTGTTTTAGCAACATGGAAAGCCAGTTCCGGATTAGGGTATCATCATCAACTATCAAGATGTTCATAGGATGAATAATCTCCTTCACTTAGAATCTTTGGAATGCGAACCGTGACGGCGGTACCTTGATTAATGCAGCTAACCACAGTGATACCGTACTCTTCACCAAAAGTCAGTACGATACGGTTGTGTACATTTCGCAAACCTACACCGTTTTTAAAGTCGCGGTTTTGAAAATTGAGATTGCTTTTTGAAATATCAAAACCGACACCGTTGTCCACAATCTTGAATTCCAAAATTTCATCCACTGCCCGTCCTGTAATCGTAAGGATGCAGTCTGATTTTTTCGGCTTCAGACCATGCAGAATAGCGTTTTCTACAATTGGCTGAAGAAGCAGTTTAATAATCTTGCAGCCGTTTATATTCTCATCAATATCAAAGTGAACAGTGGGCGGACTTGCAAAAGTGAGCTTTTGAATGTCAATATAATCACGCAACAAATCAACTTCTTTTTCCACAGTAACAAATTCATTGATATCAGATAATGTATTTTTCATGATGTGAATTAAGGCAAGAATAATGGTATCGGCATCCTCTTTATTGCCGGTATAGACCATAAAACGAATCGATGCAAGGGTATTATATAAAAAATGAGGATTAATTTGTGTTTGCAGTGATAAAATTTCCGCTTCTCGCTTCAATTTTTGCTCTGTCATAACACTCGTCATCAGTTCGTGTATTTTCGCGATCATTTCATTGAACTGCTCGGAAAGCTCTGCAATTTCATCATTGGAGGTTATCGTTACATATGCATCCAAGTCACCGGTCTTTACCTTGGCCATGTGACTGTACAGATTGTTAATCGGCACAACAAAGTGTTTTGCAAGCACATAAGAGAGGATGATGGTCGCGATCAAATATAGTGACATAATTGAAAGAAAAACGGACCGGACACTGTCAAAACTTTGTAAAAGCACCCCCATGTTGTAGTAGGTAACAATTTTCCACTGAGTGGAATTGATCGTATAAAATGTAACCAATTGCTTGTTGTCGCCCGAACCATAATGGAAAGTTCCTGAATAATTGCGGAGATTTTCAAAAGGCAGCAGTGATTCTATCCCAAGCTGCTGGTTGTCAATCTGCGATACAATTTCATCATTTTCATTTAAAATGCAAGTGCTTTGGGCGTCACTAACATACGAAGAATACATTTTTCTAATTTCATTTTCGGAAATTCCAATGATAAGTGTACCTATTCGCGCCCCGGTAGATAAATTGTGCAGGTCACGCACAACATATACATATGGGTAACCGGGCGATGAGAAAAGAGTGTCCAGTTTGGAGTCTTTCGTCCAGATAATGTTGGTCTGCGTTTTTCTGATGGAAGCGAACCAAGGCATTTCACTAAGCTGAATGATTGGTGTTTTATTCAGGAACATCGGGTTGCCCATAACTTTGCCGTCAAGCGCAACAATTGCGACCTGAAAATATACATTATTTACGCCGGAGTTGTATTTGGTTACAATGTGGTCTATATCATGGATATTTTTTGCGACTTTGCGTTCGGAATTGTTATAGTCGCCTAAAAAATTGCTAAGATCGGAGTCCAGATAAAAAAGATTGGAGATGGACTGAATCTGAGAAAACTCAAGACTCATTTTCTCCGCCATCTGAATTAATTCACGCTGAGCAGAACTGCTCGCTTCGTTTTCTGTGGTGATGATTTGCTGGCTTAAAAGGAACGAACCAAAGAAAATCAAAGGAATAACAATGGTACAGAAAAAAATCAGCATCAGTTTTGTTTGAATATGAGTTATTTTTTGAAAAGGATGATGGTCCAAATTCCGTTCCTCCTTTGAAATCCCGACTTACGCTCAAATATGTCTGTTTGCATATGATAGCACAGAGAAGCGTGAACTGTAAATATACTGAAAGCACTAAAGGGGCATCAAATTAAGTTTTAAAGCACAAATTGCATAAAAATGTAGATATTAGTTAGTATAAAATATGTAAAAAAACAAACAAAGTGTAAATAATCAAAATATTATACTAAATAAAATTAAATAATTTGCAAAAAACAATGTATTTTGCATAATTACCTAAAGAAAGTAGGTATTCAGGGCGTAACGGTTACGATACAATAAATGTTGTAAAGAGCATCTGAAAAGGTCGATTTAAAACCCATACCAAACAAAAAACGGGAGGAAGAAAAGAATGATTAAGAAAATGACAGCGGTTCTATTGGCAGCAGTATTGGCAGCGAGCATGGCTGCTTGCGGCGCAAATACCCAATCATCAAGTGCGGCTACGGCAGCTTCTGAAAAATCCGGTGCATCCACAGCAAGTGCGAGTGGGGCTTCCGGCGAGGAAATTAAAATCGGACTTTATGGAACGATCACAGGATCGAACGCTTTAGCCGGTGAAATGATGGAATNNTCCTTTAAAGCTAATTGTGTATGATGACAAATCCGCTCCGGAAGGTGCAGTGAAGGCTGTTACAAGGTTGGTAGATGTTGATAAGGTTATTGCAATGGTCGGTTCCAACTCATCCCCTAACATTCTTGCTGCCGCACAGATTACAGAGGAAGCCAAGGTTCTTCAGGTAGGTGGTGGTACAAGCCCGTCCTACACCAATGTTGGCTTTAAGTACATCTTCCGCGGCACTGCAAACGGAAACCTGCCGAATGCTGCCAGTGTAGATGCAATGAAAGAAATGGGTGTCAAGACGGTCGGAATTCTAAGTGTTGCCGCTGAAAACGGTAAATCCGGCGTTAAAAGCTATAAAAAACTGATGGGTGACAGTATTAAGGTTGTTGCTGAAGAAGTTTATCAGGCGACAGACACTGATTACACCGGGCAAATTGCAAAAATTTTGAGTGCGAAGCCGGATGGCGTATTGTTATATGGAATGACCAACGAATGTGCTCTGGCAATCAAACAATTCAGAAGAAACGGTTTTAGTGGGTTTATCTATGGACCGGAAGCACTTGGCGTTCCTGATCTGCGCAAAATTGCAGGGGATGCCGCCAATAACGTTATCTTTGGTTCAGGTGCTGTAGTTCCTGCTACCGTTGAAGATTCTTCCAGCGCGGTTGAAAAATCAATGCTGCAAGCATTTGTTGCAGATTACGGTGCGCTTCCCGTATCCGATGTCGTTTACAGAGGATATGACGGCGTAAAGTTAATTGCGGAAGCTTTGAGAAATACAAAAGATATCAGCAATCCGGATTCCATCCGCGAAGCATTCCTGAACATAAAAGGCTTTGAAGGGATTGGTGGTACCTACGATTTTTCAGATGGTTCCGGTGATGGCCTGAAGCAATCCCGTTCTTACATCATTCAGGATGGAAAGAATGTTCTGTTTGCCGACTGGAGAGCAAAGAACAAGGATAAATAAGCAATACAATTTTAAAGGGGCTAATCAAAGAGGTGCTCTTTTGGTTAGCCCCTTATTTTTAAATATGGATCAACAGGCGGACGCTACCGTCTTTAATCCTTAAAACCCCAATAATTGCAAACTGATACACAGGTTTGCAGATAAAAAGGAAAGAGGAATACATATGATCGTACAATTGATAATCGGTGCTTTGATGATAGGTAGTGTGTACGGCATCGTAGGGCTTGGCTATGGCATGATCTATAAAGCGTCCGGTCTTATGACATTGGCACAGGGTGATATGCTGATGATCGGATCGTTTCTTGGCATCACTTTTTACAAATATCTAAAACTTCCATTTGTGGTTTCCTTACTGCTTACAATGGTTATTATGTTCTGTTTAGGTGAATTTATAGAACGAGCCATGGTTACAACACTGCTTAAAAAAGGTGCTGAACCCGTTTATATTATTCTTTGCACCATTTCAATATCGATGATTTTGCAGAACTCGGCAATGTTTGTCTGGGGCAGAAACTATCTTCAGTTCCCGTCCTTGTTCAAAACCGCCACAGTTAAAATTTTTGGATATGACATCGTGCCCGAAAATTTGTTGTGTCTCGGTGTTGGAATTCTTTGCATGGTTGCAATGCATTTCTTTATGACAAAATCCAAATTCGGCACTTCTATGAGAGCCGCCGCTCAGGATGAAACAGCGGCAAGTGCACTGGGGATTAACGTTCCGGCAACAAAAGGCGCTGCATGGGGTATTGCAACCATGTTGGCGGGCGGTGTTGGCGTTGTTGTTGGCCCTATTTTCGGTGTTTACATGTCCATGGGTGCTATGATTGGCCAGAAGGGGTTTGCCGGTGCGGTCGTTGGCGGTTATGGCAATATGTACGGCGCTATTGCGGGCGGAATGTTTTTCGGATTTGTTGAGACCTTTATCTCGGCCTACGTTTCATCCAGCTATAAAGACCTCATCTCCTTTTCAGTTTTAATTATTGTTATGATCTTCATGCCTACCGGTTTGTTTAAAGAACAGGTTATGGAATAAGGAGGGGGAAGAATAATGTTACAAAAACTAAAGCAAAGCAAAGGCAAGGTAATCATGCTGCTGATTGTTGCCATTATCTGTGCTTTTATGCTGAAAGAGCGTTATCTCGCGCTGGTTCTGTGTTTTATTTGCATTAATACGCTTGCGGTTACCGGCCTTGATATTTTGTTCGGCTATACCGGTCAGGTATCGTTCGGGCACGCGGCTTACTATGCAATTGGTGCTTACGGGTCCACTCTTCTTTCTATGAAGGTAGGTATTCCACCGATCATCAGTGTTCTCTTGGCAAGTCTCATTTCTATGATTTTGGGCATGATTATTGCCATTCCGGCTGCAAAACTGGTGAAACATTTCCTGTCGTTGCTCACCATTGCATTTGGCCAGATGGTTTACATATTTATCTCAATAACCGATTCGCTGACCAACGGCTACTCCGGAATTATGACAATCCCGCATATCAGCATTTTTGGATACACCTTTACCAGTAACCAAAGCAATTTCTTTCTGCTTCTTGTAATTACTATTTTGGTTTTGATTGCGAAAAACAGAATTATCAAGTCCAGAGTGGGACGTGCGTTTATTGCAGTGCGTGAGAATACACAGGCTGCAAACGGAATGGGTATCAATGTGCGTTACTACAAGGTTATGGCGTTTGCCATCAGTGCGTTCTTGACAGGACTTGCAGGCGCGCTGTATGCGCATCTGGTTTGTTTTATCAGCCCAGACAGCTTTACCAACACCACCTCTAACTTGTTTATGACTATGCTGTTGTTTGGAGGAATCGGGTCTCTGGCCGGCCCCGTTATTGGTTCGGCAATTCTGGTTATTGTCACGGAACTGATGCAGAGCTTTGTTGCATACCAGATGCTTATTTATGCAATCTTCATTTTGGTTGTTCTGTTCTATCTGCCTAACGGCGTAATTGGTATTCTTGATACGTTCAGAGCCAAAATTAAAAGTAAACTTAGAAAGAAGGCAGAGTAATATGCTGAAACTCGAGAATTTGACTGTTCAGTTTGGCGGACTTATTGCTGTCAACGATGTTACCACCGAAGTCCCCAAAGGGTCTATTTTCGGATTGATCGGCCCGAACGGCGCGGGGAAGACGACTTGTTTTAATCTGATTACGGGTGTGTGTAAACCCACAGGCGGTAAAGTTATCCTTAACGGTAAAGAAATTCAAGGCCTGCCGCCCTATAAAGTTAACGAACTTGGTATTGCAAGAACCTACCAGAACATTAACCTCTTCAAAAAGATGACAGTTATTGAAAATGTTATGGTAGGATGTCACACAAAAACGACATCAGGGCTCGCAGCCGCAATTTTCAGGAACAAAAAACAAAGAGAAGAAGAAAAAGCGGT
Source organism: Ruminococcaceae bacterium UBA1865 (assembly GCA_002338255.1). Taxonomy (GTDB): domain Bacteria; phylum Bacillota; class Clostridia; order Oscillospirales; family Acutalibacteraceae; genus Caproiciproducens. The sequence continues at coordinate 24,492 of DDHX01000042.1, forward strand.
CATTTTAAAATGTATGGAAATTCTTAAATTTATGGATCTTGCGGAGAAGGCGGATTATAAAGCAAGCAATCTTTCCTATGGTGAACAGAGAAGGCTTGAAATATCCCGTGCTCTGGCGAGCGACCCTGAATTGCTGTTACTCGACGAACCTGCGGCGGGCATGAACGGCAGGGAAAAGGAAGAACTCACTGAAACGATTAAAAAAATCAGTCAAAAGGGGATTACTGTTCTTCTGGTTGAGCATGACATGAAGCTTGTCATGAGCGTTACAAATATCATATGTGTGCTGAACTTTGGCAAAAAAATCGCATTCGGAAACCCGGAGTATATTCAGAACAATGAAGAGGTTATCGCCGCATATTTGGGAGGTGGATTAGATGTCTAAAGTTCTTGAGATTAAGGATTTGAATTTCCACTATGGCGAAATTCATGCACTCAAAGGAATCTCACTTGATGTGAACGAAAATGAAATTGTAACGCTCATTGGTGCGAACGGTGCTGGAAAGACAACCACTCTCCGCGCAATTTCCGGACTGATTGGTCACATTACTTCGGGCGAAATCCGTTTCATGGGCGAACGCATCGATGGTATTAAACCGCATAAGATTGCGTCACTCGGTTTGTCCCAATGCCTTGAAGGCCGCCATATTTTCACAAATCTGACTGTTCGTGAAAACCTGAACATGGGCGCTTATCTTAGAAAAGGGCCAGACGTCAAAAACGATATGGATTATGTTTACAGCTTGTTTCCGAGGCTCTTGGAGCGTGAAAGCCAGCGCGCAGGCACGCTTTCAGGCGGAGAGCAGCAAATGCTTGCGGTTGGTCGCGCACTGATGCAAAAACCAAGCCTGATTATGATGGACGAGCCATCCCTCGGACTTGCACCCATCATCATTCAGGGTATCTTTGAAATTATTAAAAAAATCAACAATGATGGTATGCCTGTGCTTTTGGTGGAGCAGAACTCCAATGCGGCGCTAAAGGTGGCTGACAGAGGTTATGTCATAGAAACAGGCGAAATTGTACTGACCGATACAGCAGAAAAGCTGCGTAATAATGAAGAAGTTAAGAACAGTTATCTCGGTGCGGGGCACTAATTCGTTTCCGGTAAGCCCCAACAATTGGAGGAATAATAATGGAAATAACTGCATTAAAAGATAAATGCACTCAGCTTCGCTGCGATGTGCTTACTATGATTACAGAAGCGCAGTCGGGGCATCCGGGTGGTTCTCTTTCTCTTATGGAGATTATTGTCGCGCTTTATTACAGCAAGATGCGCGTTGATCCCCAAAAACCAGCCGACCCTGACCGCGACCGGTTTGTGCTGTCTAAAGGTCATGCGGCGCCTGCACTGTATGCAGTGCTTGCTGATAAGGGATATTTTCCAAAAGAGGAACTGAAAGGCTTTCGTCAATTAGGAAGTCATCTTCAGGGACACCCCGATAAAAAAAAGCTACCGGGTGTTGATGCTTCAACAGGCTCTTTAGGGCAGGGAGTATCCATCGCGACCGGTATGGCACTGGGCGCGAAAACACAGGGTAAAGGGGTAAATGTTTATGCCATACTCGGTGATGGCGAGTTGCAGGAGGGCCAGGTGTGGGAGGCCGCAATGGCGNNGGACTGCAGATTGACGGCTCCAATGACAAAGTTATGAGCCTTGGAAATATTGCCGACAAATACCGTGCTTTTGGTTTTAATGTGATAGAGCTTGAAGACGGCAACAATATAGAATCAGTTCTTGATGCAATTGATATCAAGACAGAAGGACAGCCGAAATGTATTTTAGCGCACACCGTTAAGGGCAAAGGTGTTTCATTCATGGAAAATCAAGTTGGCTGGCACGGAAAAGCATTGTCACAGGAGCAGCTAATGCAAGCACTCTCGGAATTAAACGGAGGAAGGTAATTGAATATGTCAAATAGTGTTGCGACAAGAGCGGCTTATGGTGATGCCTTAACAGCGTTGGGTGCCGTGAATGGCAAGGTGGTCGTGTTAGATGCAGATTTATCCCATGCCACGATGACTTGCGGTTTTGCAGAAAAATACCCCGAGCGATTTTTTAATGTGGGTATTGCAGAAGCAAATATGACCTGCATGGCAGTTGGTTTGTCCGAAATGGGGCATATCCCATTCATCAGCACTTTTGCCATCTTCGGTGCAGGCAGAGCCTATGAACAGGTACGCAATTCGGTAGCGTATCCAAAATCAAACGTTAAGCTCGCAATGACCCATGCGGGCATTACTCTCGGTGAAGACGGGGGAAGCCATGAAGCAATTGAAGATATTGCGCTGATGCGTGTTATTCCCGGCATGACAATTATTTGTCCCTGTGATGAAACAGAAACACATAAGGCAATTCAAGCGGCGGCAGATTACGAAGGCCCCGTTTATATCCGACTTTCAAGAATGCCGTCTCCGGTGATGGCGGATATGCCGTTTAAAATTGGAAAAGCAAATGTTTTGCGTGATGGCAAAGATGTTGCAATTTTTTCCTGCGGATTAATGACAGCGACAGCGTTAAATGCGGCCGAAATGCTTGCTGTAAAAGGCATTGATGCGGCTGTTATCAATGTTCATACCATCAAGCCTATCGACCGTGAAACGGTTAAGAAGTTCGCGAAGAAATGCCGCAGGATTATTACACTGGAAGAGCATTCTGTCATCGGCGGATTAGGGGATTCGGTGGCAGAAGTCTTACTGGAACAAGGCCGCTATCCCATTAGGAAATTGGGCGTGCAGGATCAGTTTGGTCAGTCAGGTAAGCCCGCTGATTTGCTTAAGTATTATCGGTTAGATGTAGAAAGCGTAGCTCAGGACATTGAGGATTTCTGCGAATAATACCCATTCTATATTCCATAAAGTGCTTAATCCGGAACTGAATTCCTTTTCATAGCAGCGAATATTGCAAAGGCAAAGGCCGTTTCAGCGCTACGCTGAAACGGCCTTTGTACATTCTTCAAAGTTCTAAAGTCTTAACTTTACTGATTATATATACTCATTAAAAATAATTAAGTATAAATTAAAAAACCTTTTTACTGCAAAAGGCAGATAAGTATTCAAAATAGAATCAAATATCTCGGAAAAATTTGAAGAACTTATTCTTTATGCTGCTATTTTGCAAGCAGAATTTTTCCGCCGGATTCCTCAATAAAACTACAAACATCTTTCGGTGGATAAGCCTCGGTGATCAGAGCAGTTACCTTGTTCAGGTTGCAGTAGGTGATTAGCGAAACTACCCCGTACTTGCTGCTGTCGGCCAACAGATAGACCTGCTGGCTGCGCTGCACGGCCATGCGCTTGATATCGGATTCCATCGGGGAGGAATTGGTGACGCCGCTGACAATGGAAAATCCGGTCGTGGCCATAAAAGCCTTACTGATATTGTACGATTGCAGTACCTGTGCGGCACTGGAGCCGGTAAAAGAGAGTGTTTTCCGGTTCAACGTGCCGGAAAGCGAAATGATATTTAGATTGTCGTACGGTATGGCCCGCAAAATAATTTCCACGTTGTTGGTCAAGATAGTGAGGTCTTTTTTCGTGATTATAGAATCGATAATGCGCAGAGTGGTTGTACCGGAATCAATAAAGATAATGTCGCCGTCTTCCACTAACTCCGCAGCCGTAGCCGCAATGCGCTCCTTTATTTTTAGATTAGAAATATTTCTTTCTTCAAAGGAAGTCAGCTCTTTTTTAGATAACACAGTGACACCGCCATAGATTTTCTTAATGTCGCTGTTTTCCAATATTTCATTCAGGTCCCTGCGAATGGTGCTCTTTGAAATATCAAAATTTTCACAAATTTGGTCAAGGGTAACCGTTTTGTTTTCGTAAATATAATCCTTGATTTCTTCAATCCGCTTTGGGCGCATAAAAATTAACTCCTCAACTGTAATTAAGATTTTGTCATGTTTTATCGTAATTTAATAAAGTTCATCTAAATGCTAAAGAATAATGAATATGTATTTACTACATTATATAAAACTTAATCATAATTTGCAAATGATATTATTAAAATTAGAAATATTTATTGGGGCGGAAAGTTGGCAAAAATCCATAATTTCACCGCTTGACAGAGCTTCTGTAGTATATTATAATAATTGCATAACAAAATAGAGGCTTTTATTACTGACGGATAATTGTGGACAAAACCACAGTGGAATAAAAGTCTAAGTTTAGCCGACCGTCTGGGCAGCATTTGGGTTTACCGAGTGTTGCTCTTTTTTTATTGAAAAGAGCAGCCGAAATGCTTTGTGAAATCAGAAGGAGTAAATTATGAGCAACGCGTGGGAAGATTTTAACAGCGGAGACTGGCAAACGGAAATTAACGTGAGAAGTTTTATTCAGACGAACTACACCCCGTATGAAGGTGATGAAGAATTTCTCTCAACTGCAACCGAACGCACCAAAACATTGATGGGAAAGCTGAATCATCTATTGGAATTGGAACAGGCGTTTGGCGGCGTGTTGGACATTGATACCTATACGGTCAGTTCCCTTACAAGCTATCATCCCGGTTATTTGGACAAGGATAAGGAAATTATTGTTGGACTTCAAACCGATCGTCCCTTAAAAAGAGGAGTCAATCCTTTTGGTGGGGTAAATATGACGCGCAAGGCATGCGAAGCGTATGGATACAAGCTTTCCGATAAGGTGGAAAATGAGTTTAAATACAGAACAACCCATAATGAAGGAGTATTTCGCGCCTATACTGACGAGATTAAGGCCGCCCGCCACTGCGGAATTATTACAGGCCTTCCGGACGCTTATGGCAGGGGAAGAATTATCGGCGACTACCGCAGAATTGCGCTCTACGGCATTGATAAGCTGATAGAGGAAAAGAAAAAGGATAAAATGCTGATTGGCACACAAATAATGGATGCTGATCATATTCGTTTACTCGAGGAGTTGTATCAGCAAATCACATTTTTAGGGTACCTAAAAGATATGGCGCTTATGTATGGCTGTGATATTTCGCAGCCTGCGTCAAACGCAAAAGAAGCGGTACAGTGGCTGTATTTTGGCTACTTAGGGGCGATTAAAGAACAAAACGGCGCTGCCATGAGTTTGGGGCGCGTGAGTACGTTTTTGGATATTTACTTTGAGCGGGATCTCAAAAGCGGCGTGCTGACTGAAGAGCAGGCTCAGGAGATTTTTGATGATTTCGTAATGAAGTTGCGTATGGCAAGACACCTGCGTACGCCTGAATATAACGAACTTTTCGCGGGTGACCCAATGTGGATTACGGAAGCCGTCGGAGGAATGGGGGAAGACGGCAGAACGCTTGTAACAAAAAGTTCCTTCCGAATCCTCCACACACTTTATAATTTAGGCTCGTCAGCCGAGCCGAATCTGACCGTATTGTGGTCAACGCAATTGCCTGCAAGCTTCAAGCGTTTTACCGCAAAGGTATCCTGCGATACCGATGCCATTCAATATGAAAATGATGATATCATGCGTCCACAATTTGGTGATGACTATGCAATCGCCTGCTGTGTATCAGCAATGCGGGTCGGCAAGGATATGCAGTTCTTCGGGGCACGGGCAAATCTGGCCAAGCTGCTTCTAATGAGCCTNNGGTCGTGATGAAAAGAGCGGTCAGCAGGTAGCTCCCGCGCACGCTCCTTATAAGGGTGAATATCTTGATTACGATACCGTTTTGCAGATGATGGATGTTTACCGTGAATGGCTGGCCAAAATGTATGTAAGCGCTATGAATATCATTCATTATATGCATGACAAATATGCTTACGAAAAAACACAGATGGCGCTGCATGACAGTTCCGTGCACCGCTTCATGGCATTCGGTATTGCAGGAATGTCCGTCCTTGCGGATTCACTTTCTGCAATTAAATACNNACGCAAAGGTAAAATGTATTCGTGACGAAACCGGGCTGATTACGAATTTTGAAATCACCGGCGACTATCCGGCCTTTGGAAACGACGACGACCGTGTGGATTCCATTGCGCAAGAGCAGGTAAAACTGTTTTTTGAGGAATTGAAGAAAAATCCGACATATAGGAATGCGGAGCATACGTTATCCATCTTAACAATTACCTCCAATGTTGTTTACGGAAAGAAAACCGGTGCGACTCCGGACGGAAGAAAAGCAGGAGAGCCATTCGCCCCCGGTGCGAACCCGATGCACAATCGCGAGAAAAACGGTGCCCTTGCTTCGCTTAACTCCGTTGCAAAGCTGTCTTATGACGTCTGCAAAGACGGTATTTCAAATACGTTTTCCATCGTGCCGCAGGCATTGGGGCATAGTGATGAGGAACGATACAACAATTTGACGTCCATTCTGGACGGCTACTTTATTCAGAAGGCGCACCACCTTAACGTCAATGTTTTGAATAAAGAAACCCTGATGGAAGCCTATGAACATCCTGACCGCTATCCTAATTTGACAATTCGTGTATCGGGCTATGCCGTTAATTTTCACAAGCTTTCAAAGCAGCAGCAGCTGGAGGTCATTTCGAGAACTTTTCATGAGGTGATGTAATGAAGGGAAGGATTCACTCCTTTCAGAGCTTAGGGGCAGTGGACGGACCAGGACTGCGCTATGTCGTTTTCATGCAGGGATGTTCCCTACGCTGTGCATACTGCCACAATCCGGATACGTGGAACACCTGCGGACAGGAATACAGTGTCGATGAAGTCTTTGAAAAGATTTTGCGTTACAAACCTTATTTTGCTGAAAGCGGTGGAGTTACCGTGTCCGGCGGAGAGCCTTTGATGCAATGGGAGTTTGTGTCGGAATTGTTTCAACAACTGCATGGGGCAGGAATCCACACTGCGCTGGATACCGCCGGAATCGGTGACCTGAATGGCGCCCGCGCGGTGCTGCTGCATACTGATTTAGTCCTTTGTGACTTGAAATTTTCCAATGAGGCGGATTATTTGCGCTACTGTAAGGGAAGCGTGACCAGTGTAATGAAATTTTTAAAACTTACAGAGGATATGCGTGTGCCGTTGTGGATTCGGCACGTGGTCGTTCCGGGACTGACGGACAGCGAGGAACATGTTTTGAAAATCGTATCCCTATCGGCACAGTTTTCAAATTTGCAAAAGCTTGAATTGCTGCCATTCAAAAAAATATGCATGACCAAATACAATGCGTTAGGCATCAAATTTCCACTGAGCGATTACGATGAATGCACAGACGCTGCAATTCAAAAGCTTTATCAAACAATTGAAAATTGCAGAAAAGAGCGTTCGTTAAAATAAGAATATCATGGATAAATAAAATCCCGTAAGACGATTTTCATCGCTTTGCGGGATTTTTTATAATGATTCAACTTTTTAAGACTATTCCTTTAATTTATATCGTTCAACACAATCATGCAGGTCTCCGGACGAATGAATATCTTCCTGAATTAATGCCTGCTGGGTTTCTTCGGGGAGGGAGAAAAAATAATCCCTTGAATCTGGGTCGTTGTTGAATAAAAGACCTAAAGCAAGGGGATATCCATAAAAATTATTATCCAAAATAATCACCTCTAACGATAGCTTTTACAAAAATTATCATTTTAGGAGATGAAAATTTTGGAATCTGTGTTTTAGAATTCTGCCGTTTTGCTTTTTTTGTTAAATAATCGAATCGCTGTAATGACAGCTCCTATCGTAGAAATGGAGGCAGCCGTAATAAATGCAATTCTCATTCCGAAAACAAACGCATCAGCTCTTCCCACAACGTAACCAGTTACATGGCGCCCAATTTTTGCGCTCATACTGCTGTATAAAATTGAAGTTGATAAGGCGATGCCAACCACCATACCAATATTACGAACCAGTGCGTTGACACTTCCGCCAATGCCTAATTTTTCTCGCGGAAGCATGGACATCACAAGCGAATTGTTGGGCGATTGAAACAAGCCGTTCCCAAGGGACATGACGGCAATGTATAGGCCCATCATGAAAAATGAAGGCTGTTCATTCAGACTGGACATCAGGAAAAGCCCGCCGCTGGTCAGCCCCAGACCAAATAAAGTTAAAATTTCAGAACCGATTTTATCGGCAAGATATCCGCTGAACGGCGCGACCAAAGCCAATATAAGAGGATAAATAGTCATATAAAGTCCGGCATTTCCCGGCGTCAGTCCCAATGCATTCTGCAAATAGAACGGCAAAATGATATTGCTGCACGAAATGGTAATAAACGAAGTGAAAGCACAGAAAATGCTGATAGAAAACCATTTGTTTTGAAATATCTGCAAATCCAGCAACGGGGCTTCCATTTTCTTCTCAGCTTTAATAAACAATACAAAGGCAACAATTGAAACGAAAAAGCATATCAAGATCGTCGGGTTTGAAAAGCCGACAGCCTGTCCATCTTCCAAAGCGTAGGAAAAGGGCAAAATGGCTAAGATGAATAACTCCGTGCCCCGAAAATCCATTTTTTCATTGATTGTAGGCTCATCGCCGGAAAGCAATTTAAAGCTAACGGCAAGAACAGCAATTCCAATCGGAACATTAATCCAAAATAAATATTCCCAACTGGCAAAAGAGATGATGAAACCTCCGAGGGCAGGCCCTACAAGAGCTCCAAGCGCCACAAAGGCTCCGTTGATCCCCAATGCTCTTCCACGTTCGTTTTGCGGGAAACTGCGTGTAATAATACCTTGGCTGTTTGCCATGGTGGCTGCGGAACCAATTCCCTGAATGGCCCGCGCTGCAATTAGCAGGGGAACAGAATGGGTTACGCCGCAAAGGAAAGACCCAATTGTAAAGATTGTTAATCCCAGTCTGAATATCTTGACTTGGCCTTTTAAATCGCCAAGTCTTCCAAAAAATAAAATAAAAATCGATACCACAATCAGATATGCGCTGACCACCCAAGCGATTACTCCGGTTGTCACATTCAATGATGTTGCCATGATGGGTAAAGCAACATTCACAATACTGCTGTCCAAAGTGGACATAAAAGTAGACATCACAGTAATGATTAGAATAGCCCACCGATTGTCTTTTGCTTTTGTATCTTGTGTTTTCACTATTTTGCACACTGCCCTTCGCTGTATGTTTTATTTTCTATTTTTGCCAATGATTCAAAGACTGAATTTTTATCAGGCTCGCTTAAATCATCAGTGATAAAATCAATCCATTGCTCAAGCCTCGTGAGGATTTCCGGAATACAGTCGCGGGCTTTATCTGTTAAATACAGCTTACTTGCTCTTGAATCAAGTTCATCCGGTATTTTTGTTAAATATCCCAATTGCACAAGCTTTCGGATCGTTCTTGTTGACATTGCCTTATCAACGCCTAATTTTTTGCTGAGGTTCTCACAATGAATCCCTTCATTGCCGCGCAGTTCCAGTAAATACGGATAAGAACCGCTGCTTAACCCGTATTCTTTTAATACGATGTCCATGTGCGCTTGCGTCTTTTTAACAATTCTGACGCAATTTCGTATTAAAAATCTCTTATCATCCATAGCATTTCACCACCTGCTTTAATCGATACGCTTTCATATAATAGTATATTATAGTTGATAAGTCAACGATGAGTTTTGAAGATGGCTTGGCACTGTTTTAATTGATTTTTTAATATATTTAAAAGATTGGCAACAAAATGAATTGCGCTATGTTATAATAAAAATAAGATGGATTGCAGATATGGAATGTCCTGTTTGCCAAGGTTCACACAATTGCTCACGCTTAGAATTGATTTGATAATCTGTTCCATATGACTTATAATATCATTAATGGATCAAAGTAAGAGAATATGTGCATAGTGAAAACAGCCGCGTACCGGCGGTTGCTTGAAATTAAAATAAAAGAAATTGAGGTGTTCTGATGCCTAAGGATAACCGTTTCGCGGTGCTGATTGATGCGGACAATGTGTCCGAAAAGTACATTAAACTGATTTTAGATGAAGTCTCAAACGACGGTGTTGCAACCTATAAACGCATTTATGGTGATTGGACAAAACCCGCGCTTGGTTCGTGGAAAAATGTTTTGCTGGATTATTCAATTACTCCCATTCAGCAATACGGCTATACAACCGGTAAAAATGCGACGGACTCTGCAATGATTATTGATGCAATGGATATTTTGTATTCAAACAATGTAGACGGTTTCTGCATCGTTTCCAGTGACAGCGATTTTACAAGGTTGGCCGTGCGCCTGCGTGAATCGGGAATGAATGTCATTGGAATGGGAGAAAAGAAAACGCCGACTCCGTTTATTTCCGCCTGCAACAAGTTTCGCTATTTGGAAGTTCTGGCGCAGAACGCCATGCCGAATATTTTGCCCGCCGAGGACATTGAGTATGAGGAAGGTGCGTCGGTTCCCGTTACCGTAGAAATGACGCCGCTTGAAATCATCAAAAGTGCGATTCAAACCATTGTTCAGGAAATTTCCGATGACGATGGAAGAGCGTTCGTCGGTGAAATCGGAAACATGCTGGTGCGGCGCTATCCTGATTTTGATGTGCGGAACTATGGCTTTCGGAAGCTGACGCCGTTGATTCAGTCCCTAAAGATTTTTGATATCGTTTCGGAACGCAACAGCGATGGATATAACCGTCTCGTTTACGTAAAGGAACGAAGCGCGGCAGCACCGCTGCAGAACAGAAGAGATCAAAAATAAAAAATATCGAAAATGATTTCGGGCCAATGGCGATTGCCATTGGCCCGATTACTATATAGCGCAAATTAATCTTACGCGGGAGTGTGATTTTTTTTGTTGCCGAGGTATGCCGCTTTTACTTCGGCGTTTTCGAGCAGCTCGCGCCCCTTACCGGAAAGTTTGATGCGCCCCGTTTCAAGAACATGGCCTTCGTCTGCAACACGCAATGCGAGGTTTGCGTTCTGCTCAATTAAGAGGATGGTAACACCCAATTTATTAATTTCCTTTATGATTTCAAAGATACCCTTTACAACCAGCGGCGCAAGCCCAAGTGACGGCTCATCCATCATAATCAGCTCCGGCTTGCTCATCAACGCACGTCCAACCGCAAGCATTTGCTGTTCGCCGCCGGATAATGTTCCGGCCAGCTNNGGGGAAGAGGTCATAAATCCATTTTATATCATTAGAATAATCATCTTTGCGCATATAAGCGCCAATCTTCAGGTTTTCATATACCGTCAGATTTGGGAAAATACGGCGGCCCTCCGGCACAAGTGTAATTCCGTGTTTTACGATTTCTTCCGACTGTTTACCGGTAATGTCCTCGCCGTTATAAGTGATTTTGCCGCTTTGGGGCTTCACAAGGCCAACGACAGAGCGTAGTGTGGTACTTTTTCCGGCACCGTTTGCGCCAATCAGCGTGACAATACTTTTATCCGGTACTTCAAATGAAATCCCCTTAACTGCTTCAATGCCACCATAGGACACGTATAAATCTTCAATTTTCAGCATCGTCATCCACCCCCAAATACGCTTCGACCACGCGCTGATTATTTTGGATTTCGCCAGGAGTACCCTTGCCGATTGTTTGGCCAAAATCAAGCACGTAAATCCGGTCGGATATTTCCATAACCAAATCCATGTGATGTTCAATCAAAAAAACAGTCAGATTGAAATCCTGCTGAATTTGTTTAATGGAGGCGGTCAAATCTTCTGTTTCCTGCGGGTTCATTCCAGCTGCAGGCTCATCAAGGAGCAGAAGGTTTGGGCTGGTCGCCAGTGCGCGTGCAATTTCCAGATGACGCTGCTGCCCGTAAGGCAATGAGTTGGCAATGTCGTTGCGTACATCGGCAAGACCCATGCGCTCAAGAAGCGCTTCGCTTTCCTCACGCATCCGCTTTTCCTCGCGCACCGCACCCGGAAGCCGCAAAGTCGCGCTCAACACGTTGCTCTTCATAGAGAAATGCTTCGCAATAATAATATTTTCAAATACCGTCAAATCTTTGAACAGGCGAATGTTCTGAAAGGTTCGGGCCACACCCATACGGGTGATTTTATCCGGCTTCATGCCGGTGATATCTTCACCCTGTAAGAATATTTTTCCACTCGACGGGGTGTAAACGCCCGTAATCATATTGAAAGCGGTCGTCTTACCGGCGCCGTTTGGGCCGATCAGCGCAACAATCTGATGTTCGCGGATTGTAAGGTGCAGATTATCAACGGCGACGACGCCGCCGAATTGCATGGTCATATTTTCCGTTCTTAAAACAATGTTTTTGTCAATAATTTGATCAATTGCCTTATCTGTGGTTTTCATTTTGCACCGCCCTCCCTTACTGTTTTCGGGGAGAACCTTGATTTGATTTTAGCAAAGAAATTGAACAGCCTATCCCACGACAGCTCTGTCCTGCCCATCAATCCCTTGCGGTAGAACAGTACGATGACCATCAGTAAAACGGAGAAAATCACCATGCTGAAGCCGGGACGGAACAGCGAAATCTCATACCCCGCAATGGTAAGGGGCTCATCAAAGCCGCGCAGCAACTCCAGTCCTCCGGTTACAATGAACGAAGCGATGACAGTTCCGCTAATGCTGCCCATGCCGCCCAGTACGATAATCAACAGGAAGTTGTAGGTCAGTGTGAAATAGAACTGTTTGGGGTCAACAGTGCCCAGCAGGGAGGCATATAAGCCGCCGCCGATACCGGCAAAGAAACCGCCGATGACGAAGGACATCACTTTATGCTTGAAGAGACTGATTCCCATTGCTTCAGCTGCAATGTCATCCTCGCGGATGGCCTTGAACGCGCGTCCGTAGCTTGAACGGATTAAAAGTGAAATTAAAATCAAAACAATAATCGAAATGCCGAACGACCACCACATATTATTGGCATTGTCCGGAATCTTGTTAATGCCAAGCGCACCGTTGGTTACGCTCTGCCAGTTAGTCAGCAAAATGCGGATGATTTCCGAAAAGCCCAATGTGGCAATCGCAAGATAGTCGCCGCGCAGCCGCAGAACAGGTGCGCCGATTAAAAACGCGGCGATTCCCGCAAAAACGCCGCCCAAAAGCAGCGCGGGAACAAATTCCAGGTGAATATTTGCAATTGCACCGTTCATTGGTTCCATATAGTAAATCGTGGAGCGCATATCAATTGGCAGCGTAAAGATAGCCACNNCCGGCCGGACCAAGAGAAAACAAGCCGGTGAAACCGTTAATCAGATTCATTGAAAGACCGATGATGGTGTAGATTGCGCATAAATTTAAAATTCTTACAACGTAGGCGTCGAGATAATTGTTTGCGTAATAAATCAGTGCAACCACAATGACTGAGAGAATTGCTGTGCAGATGATATTGCGCTTCTTTTTGTTCTTCATCATGTCACACCTACTCCGTTGTCTTTTCTCCGATTAAACCGGTCGGTTTAACCAAAAGAACCAGAATTAACAGAATGAAGGCGAATGCATCACGGTAGCCGGTGAGAGGCTGTAAAAATGCAACGAGCATTACCTCGATTAAACCGAGGATAAAACCGCCGAGAACAGCGCCCTTAATGTTGCCGATTCCGCCGATGACAGCGGCCACAAAGCATTTCAACCCGGGCATAACGCCCATCAATGGTGAAACCTGCGGATATTTCATACCCCATAGAATTACGCCGACGGCTGCCAAACTGGAACCGATTCCAAAGGTAGCTGCAATGACCAAATTGATGTTAATCCCCATCACGCGCGCAATTTCATAATCCTTTGAAACCGCACGCATCGCCATGCCAAGCTTCGTCTTGTTAATGACAAACAGAAGAATAGCCATGCAGATGATTAAAACGACAGGAACAACAAGTGCAACTTTTTGTATAGTAACCGAACCAAGCGATATGGTTGACATTAAGCCAAGGAAATCCGGGAAAGCCTTTGGCTTTCCCGTAAATAAATAGTTCGCTAAATTTTCGAGCAGGAATGAAACACCGATTGCAGAAACCAAAATGGAGTCCTTCGGTGCATCGCGCAATGGGCGATAGGCCACCCGCTCAATCAGCATCCCCAATCCGGCGGTCAGTACGATTACAAAAATACATGCAAAGTACCACGGAAGGTGAAAATCTGCAATTCCGAAAAAGGTAAAGTAAGCTGCCATCATGAAAATATCGCCGTGAGCAAAGTTGATGAGGCGAAGAATACCGTAAACCATTGTATAGCCAACGGCGATCAATGCATAAAGGCTTCCCACCGCAATCGCGTTTGCCAGATTTTGCAAAAACAATTCAAGCGTCATAGTATAACATCCCTATATCAATTTATTCGCTATTTTGCAATGGTAACCGTATCCTTATAGGTGAACTTTCCATTCTTTACTTCTTTGATAATCGCAGAGTTTTTGTCTGCGTCACCGTCTGCGGTAAAGGTCAGCATGCCGGTCGCACCCTCAACGCCTTTTGTCTTTGCCAGTGCTTCGCGAATCGCGGTTGGCTCAGAGGAGTTACCAGCTTCAATCGCCTTGATGATAACAAGGTATGCATCATAGCCCAACGCAGTAACAGCTGCCATATTCTTATTGGGGTATGCTTCCTTATAAGCCTTAACGAATTTTTTGCCTTCCGCCGTTACAGGTGCCGCGTCATCGAAGAAGGTGGAAATAGTCGCGCCTTCTACATCCTTGCCGCCGACAGAGGTGAATTCATCGATATCCCATGTGTCACCGCCAAGGAAAGGAGCTGTAATGCCAAGCTGACGTGCCTGTTTCATTACAAGCGCGGACTCGGTGAAATTGCCCGGTGCAAAAACGACATCCGGATTAGCTGCTTTTACAGTCGAAAACTGCGCACCGAATTCCTGGTCATTAGTATTGTAGTTAACAGTAGTAACCACGGAATTTGGGTCGCCGGTCAGCTTTATGAAAGCCTCTTTAAAATATGTAGCAAGGCCGACTGCGTAGTCGTTGGAAACTTCCTGAACGATCGCTGCCTTTTTGGCACCGCTCTTAAACGCATAGTTTGCCATGATTGTACCCTGGAACGGATCAAGGTAGCAAACTCTAAAATAATAATCATTTCCTTTTGTAACCAGCGGATTGGTGCATGAGGCGCCGACCGCCGGGACCTTGTTCTTTTTTACAAGTTCTCCCGCTGCCATGGAATAACCTGAACCCCAGGAACCGATGATAGCAGAAACCTTATCTTTTTCAATTAAACGCGCAACAGCTGTCGTAGCCTGCGCTTTGTCGGATTTGTTGTCCGCAACAACAATTTCAACTTTTTTGCCCAGAACTTCAGGGTAGAGTTTATTGGCTATTTTAATTCCTTCGACCTCCGCCTCGCCGCCTGCTGCATTTGCGCCCGTCAGCGGTTCAAACACACCGATTTTTATGGTATTGCTGTCGGTCGCTGCAGTAGTTGATGAAGTGTCCACCTTTTTGCACCCTGAAAACAGTGACGCCGTCATGATAAATGCCAACAACAATGCTGCTATTTTCTTCATTCTAAGATTCCTCCTCAATAATGTTTGAATTTCGACTGCGATCCGCAGGGTAGATTAAAAATATCGCGGAAACGCCGTTCATAAACTGTTTAAGATTATATCATGCTAAAGTGCAAAATACAAGATGAAATGAATTATCAATTTTAAAATCCGCCATTTTAGTTTAATTCTAATAATGATAAAATTTATTTTTTTAATATACATAAGGTAAATACACCTAATTAACGTCAAACCATATCATATATGCATAATAATAAAAAATAATTTGATTAGAATTTAATGAATTTTACAAAATAAAAAAATGCATTGTTAATTCAAATTAACTCAAAATGCAATCACTCAGATTAATAATTGCAAAATAACCTTGATTAATATAATATATCAGATTAAATATTGATTTATTTCAGATAGATTTCAATGAAATTCAGCAAGAAATTACAAAATGTTACACAAAATTTAAAAAAATGCTGGAATTATGTTGAATAATAGATTATGATATAAAATGTAAAGATTATAAACTGTCTTTATGATTATGATATATTTTGGAGGCAGAAAATAATGGAAGCAGTTAGCAGAAATGAGAACGGTAGTTTTCTGAACGTTTTAAAAAGGATTTGGGATGGCCCGAATTATGACGAAGCGGAGGGTGTGTCCGATATGCAATTTGGAAAATCTAACGCAGTAAAATCCAGTGCTGCAGATGATGTTGAAAATTTTAAAATAGAAGTAAAGGCCGATGAGCCGGTTCAGCCTGTATTGAATATCCCCAAAATCTCTGAGCCGGGAAGACCGGATCTGCAGCCGATTAAGCCTGATTTTCAGTCGCAAAAACCGTTTGAACTGACTGCAAACGATTACAGCGCGCCAAAACAGACCACAGTCATTTCAAAAGGCACGGTTATAGCAGGTGATTTAAAGTCAGACGGTAATTTTGAAATATATGGTACAGTAACCGGCAGCATTACTACAACCGGAAATGTACAGATCAGCGGAAAACAGGTAGGCGACGTACAGGGCGCGAACATCAGCCTTTCTTCCTGCATGGTGCGCGGAAATATAACTGCGACAGAGGATATGAATATTGACAGCGACTCCGTTATTATCGGCGATCTCAAGACGAAAAACCTTACAATTAACGGTAAACTGCAAGGAAACATTCATGCAAAGAGCAGTGTAGTCTGCCAGAGCAATGCAATTGTAATCGGTGATTTGACCGCTGCAACCATAACGGTAAATAATGGCTCCAAATTACAAGGGAAAATGCAGATTTTCAACGGACAAATAGAGGATATTAAAATTCCGACCGAAGATCAGAGTACGCCAACCATTGCTTAGTATTCATAAATACAATGATCAGCGGAAAAGAAATTTTCCCCGCTGATCATGATTGAACGCCCTTGCCGTGTGCAAGGGCGTTTCTTAATATAAAAATTAAAAAAGAGCGAGCGCAAACAGCGCTCGCTCTAATAGTTAAGTTGCGGGCAGCAAAAAATCAATCGCTGCTGAATGGGAGCAGTGCAAGGTGACGCGCGCGTTTAATCGAAATGGTCAACTCGCGCTGATGGCGTGCACAGGTGCCGGTCACTCTGCGAGGAAGAATCTTAGCTCTCTCAGAGATAAAACGGCGAAGCTTTGCAACATCCTTATAATCGATTGTGTCAACTCTGTCAACACAAAAACCACAAACCTTTTTGCGGGTCTTGCGTCCACCCGGACGGCGATCCCGGTCTTGTCTGTCGTTTCTATCGTTTCTGTCATTTCTATCGGCCATGGCAAAAAGCCTCCTTTTCTCATCAATAATTAGATAAATGGGGAAATATTAGAACGGCAAATCGTCGTCCGAAGGCATTTCCTCAAAATCGCCCGTGTCGCCGCTTGCATAAGCGGGAACAGGCTGGTCATTTGTGGTATCTGTCTTTGAATGAAAGCTGCCTTGTGCTCCGACACCGTCGCGCTTTGATTCAGCAAAATGGACGTTATCGGCGACAATTTCAAAAGCTTTGCGCTTGTTTCCGTCCTTGTCAGTATAGCTGCGTGTCTGAATCGAACCCTGTACGGCAACCAGCTGGCCTTTATGGAAATACCGGCATACAAAATCAGCAGTACTGCGCCAAGCAACAATATCGATAAAGTCTGCCTGACGGTCTGCTCCTGATTTTACATAGGAACGGTCAACCGCAATGGTAAAGCTTGTTACGGATACATCGTTTGGTGTGTGTCTGAGTTCAGGGTCGGCAACAAGTCTGCCCATTAAAATAGCAACATTGAGCATTCAAATCACGCTTCCTTCTTAGCTTCTTTCTTAATGATGAGAGAACGAAGGACACCATCGGTAATTTTGTAGATACGATCGAGTTCTGCGGTAAACGCAGGGGAGCTTGTGAAGTTAACTAAGGTGTAGTAACCATCGTCCTGCTTTTTGATTGGGTACGCAAGTCTGCGCTTGCCCCACTCATCAATACTGTCGATTGTACCGTTTGCCTCAATTAAGGTCTTGAATTTCTGAACCAACGCTGTGATTCCGTCCTCACCCAATGTTGTTGAAAGGATGAATACGGTTTCATAAGAATTCTTTACATCTGACATTATTTGCACCTCCTTTTGGACTTTAGGCCCCGAAATAAATTCGGAGCAAGGATAGTAAGCCGAAAATTACGGCTTAACAGAGTAATTATATCAGCCTGACCATATTTAGTCAAGACTAATTTACAGTGTTCGGCAAAGCTCCTTTAAGTATGCCGTGAATTCTTCGCCGATTTCAGGGTGCTTGAGCGCAATCTCAACCTGTGCCTGCATGATTCCAAACTTATTGCCCATGTCGTAGCGCTTGCCCGTGAAGTCGACCGCAATCATTCCGGCGGCTCGCGCCATCGTGCGCATTGCGTCGGTCAATTGAATTTCTCCGCCCGCTCCCGGTTCGGTTTGATCAAGAATATCAAAAATCTCCGGTGTTAAAACACAGCGGCCCAGAATGGAATAAAGGGACATGATTTTATCCGGAGTTGGTTTTTCAATCATATCGGTACATTCGAAATAGTTATCATGGATGCTTTCGACCTTTAATGAGCTGTATTTGGTGATTGCTTCAGCGGTTACTTTTTTCACGCCCAATACGCCTTTTCCAAACTCATTATAAGCCCGAATGAGCTGACCGCAGGCCGGGTCTTCACCGATGATGACATCATCGCCGTACAGAACAGCAAACGGCTCGTTCCCAATAAAGGAACGTGCGCAGTTAACCGCATGACCCAAGCCACGGGTTTCCTTTTGACGCACAAAATAAATGTTTGCTTTGTGTGAAATATCAATGATTTCTTTCAAAATTTCTTCTTTGCCCGGCCCACCGCTAATAAGCTTTGCTTCCAGTTCGGGTACACGGTCAAAGTGATCTTCAATCAAGCCTTTTCCGCGGTTGGTGATAATCAGTATATCTGTTATGCCGGAATTAACCGCTTCCTCAACAATATACTGAATAGCCGGTTTGTCAACGATCGGCAGCATTTCCTTTGGCATGGATTTTGTGGCGGGCAACACCCGGGTTCCCAATCCAGCGGCCGGAATGACAGCTTTCGTAACTTTCATTTTAACAACTCCTAATAATTTTTAAAATAATAGCCAAAGCACAATATAATTGAAGTATTTCCATTTAAAAACGAGGCATGTATGTCACGATCATATAGCAAACTAAAAGACAGATTGCAAGAGGGGCGTTTACACCACCCTGCTCCTGAAGCTGAATCGCGGCACTGACCGATTCGGGAGCGGTTTGATTAATTTGATTGACTTTATTGACGCAATGCGTTAAGTACCATTTATTTCCGTTAAATCCGACAATCAGCATAATTACAAATTCAATGACTAAGATCATCGTTGGAACAAAGAATAAAAAAATCTGCAAAGCCGGCTGTTGAATCAGCAGCTCAGATACTTGTATCATCTGCGTGTAGGTAGGGGATAAGGTGTCCGGCGATGCACCAACCTGTTTCAGAAGCGATGTCAGAAGCGGTTCTGAAAAGCTAACGGAAACATAAGTCGAAATCAAATACAATGCGGTGATGATTGCAGCAATAATTGAACCGATTTTGTATTGCTTGCGGTACAGCAGCCACCCTCCTGAAAACAGGAATGCGCTGAAATTAAAACGATTCGTACCGAATTTCTTTAAATTAACAAAAGCGGGTAAGTAATACTGCGTATTGTTTTGTATCAGTTTCGCAATGTCGCCTGCGGGAACGTCGTCAATCGGTTCATTCGGGTTTACGCCCCCCAAGGGGTCGAAAATGAAAGGAACCGGCTGTCCCTGAGGGAAGTTAGGGCCGTTTTGGGGAAAGCCGCCATTTTGAGGAAGGCTTCCGTTTGGTGGAATACTTCCGTTTTGCGGAAATCCGGAAAAATCCTGCTGGTTTATTGTAAGCGGCTGCCCACAATGCTCACAGAACATCGCGCTTTGGGAATTCGGGCTGCCGCAGCGGGGGCAGCGCTGCGATTTATTTTCAGTGGCTTCCTCGCCTGTTGCCTCCGGTTTGGGCGGAGACCAGGCGTCGGGTGTACCGTGTTTATCTGAAAAAACACAGCGGCCTACCTTTGCGTAGCACTCACGATGATATGGAGCGCCGCATTCGGGGCAAACCACAATATCATCGCCCGATGCAAAAGGCTTTTCACAAACCGGGCATTTTAAACCGGTATAGTCAGTCATAGTTTATCCTCCTATAAAAGATGTATAACTTGTATAATATACTATTGTATATAATTTCTCAAAAAACTTCAATGTTTTATTAATAAGTTTTCATCCCATTCACAATTTAAAACTCCGTGATTCGCACAAAAACCCCCTGCACTGCGACTTCACAGACAAATTATCCTTTACAATACCCGCCAAATCATCTATAATTATTTAACTAATAACAATTTTATGATAATTATTAAAGGATGATATTATGCTGCAATTTGAAGAATTAAGGCTTGCGTTACAGGAGCTTGAGCCAAGCTTAAAAGATCTGGCTGAGGCACTTGGGCTCGAGAGTATGCGGGAGGAAATTGCAAAGCTCGATGAAAAGGCTTCCCAACCCGGTTTTTGGGACGATATGAGCAATTCCCAAGCTATTTTGCAGCGCTCAAGCATGCTGAAAAATAAGGCTGCCTCCTATGAACGATTAAAAAATGCATATGGTGACACACTTGCGTTGATTGAACTTGCTGATGAGGAAGAGGATCTTTCGCTTTTGCCGGAGGCACAGGCGGAAGCGCAAAAATTCCAAACACAGCTTGAAGAACAGCGCCTTTCAACGCTGCTTTCCGGTGAATATGACAGCAAAAATGCAATTTTAACGTTTCACGCGGGTGCAGGCGGAACCGAAGCACAGGATTGGGCGGAAATGCTTTATCGCATGTATTGCCGCTGGGGCGAGCGCCACGGTTATAATGTAAAAACGCTGGATTACCTTGACGGCGAGGAAGCCGGCTTGAAAAGCGCAAGTATCTTGATTGAGGGCGAAAATGCCTATGGCTTCTTAAAAAGCGAGGTTGGCGTGCATCGTCTTGTTCGCGTTTCCCCGTTTGATGCTTCGGGCAGACGTCACACCTCCTTTGCTTCACTCGAGGTTATGCCGGAAATTGACGAGGACGCTGAAGTCGAAATTAGCCCGGACGACATTAAAATGGATGTTTACCGCGCAAGCGGCGCAGGTGGGCAGAAGGTCAACAAGACCTCTTCCGCAGTTCGGTTGACTCATATTCCAACTGGGATTGTTGTTTCCTGCCAGGTTGAGCGCAGTCAATATCAAAACCGCGACGTTGCCATGCGTATGTTAAAATCCAAGTTGGTTGAAATTAAAGAGCGCGAAAACCTTGAGCGTATTGAGGATATTAAGGGTGTACAGAAGGAAATCGGCTGGGGTTCTCAAATCCGTTCCTATGTTTTCATGCCGTATACACTGGTCAAAGATCATCGCACCAGCTATGAAACAGGCAATATTAACGCCGTAATGGACGGTGATATTGATGGATTTATCAATGCCTATTTAAAGGCTCAAAGCCTTGATACCCTTGGGGAGAAAAGTGAATAGAATGTGACCGTTGTGTGACAACTGTTACAATACTGGAATTTTTATTTCACAATTCATTCATTATTTTTGCACGCCTTCAGTTTATAATAATCGATAAAGATGAAGTTGTTTATGAGTCGATTTTATAGATAAGGGCGTGTTTGTTTTGAAATATCGCTTTCGTAAAATAGTGGGTTCACTTGTTATTGTAGCTGTGTGTGCGGCGGTTGTCACCGTATCAATTCCAGCACCGAATCCGGCAATAAAGCTACCCGTGCCAAGCAAACAAAGGGTGACTTCAAAAAATCCGATTTCCGTTCGCCCGCTGGCTGCAGGACTTGGGCAGGTAACATTGCCGGGCAAAACGAAAATTCCTGCTTCTTTTATCAAATTAAAGGATAAATATCATCTTATTCCGATTCCGACCTATGATGGTTCCTATCAGCTTACTCATCCCAAAGTGCTTTATTTTCCCAAAGCATGGAACGGTTATAAATACTGGATGTCAATGACCCCATACCCTTATGAACATGATATATTTGAAAATCCGTCGATTGTTGTTTCCAATGACGGAAATACTTGGGCGCCCCCCACGGGGCTGAAAAATCCTGTTTCCGGCATTCCGGCAGATGTAAAAGCCGGCGGCCTNNGGTATCGTTATAATCCGGCATTACCCAATAAGAAAAACAGACGGCGCCCCGATAATTCCGTTAATGTTTATTACCGGAAAGTTACAAAGGACGGCATTCACTGGACAGGAGCACAGAAGCTTCTGCAAAGCAAGGATGGTCATCTGAGCCTTTGTGTGAACTATGAAGGCAATCTTTACAAAACATGGTATGCTACCTACGGCGGCAATCTTTCTTATTCCGAAAGTACGGATGCACACCAATGGTCGGCTCCCGTTACCTGTGCGGTACCTCTTCCAAAGGGTCTTGTGCCATATCATCAGGATATGATCAAAAATGGTTCTGACTACTATCTGTTGCAGACGGCTGAGCAAAAATCGAACTACACCTTCCATTTGTTCCTGCTAACATCAAAGGATGGAATTCATTTCAGCAATGCACAGGCACTCTATCCGAGTAAAGATATGGCGCTGTGGAAGAATGTTTCCTTTTACCGCAGCACCGTTTTTGTAAAAGACAATAAACTGAATCTATATGTTTCGATGATTATACCGCACTTGAAATGGTATATGACGCAAATGACAATTCCGCTGCCCAAGGCCGCGGACAGCTCTAAAATCGATAAAACCGTAAAAATTTAAATAAAACAGTGGGGCTGCGAATTTTTTATCGCAGCCCCATTATTTTATTGATTTCTCAATAGCTTTTGCAGCCTATTGTCCCTGCCGAAAAATAAAACGCGTACATAGTCACCCATAATTCTCGAAGCGAAACGCTCTGTGTAGCGTTCCTGCAGTTCCTGCATAGATAGATTTGTGCTGATGATGGTTGGCTTGTGCGTCATTAGCCGGGTGTTGACAATGTTGTAAATCTCCGCGGAAGAAAACGCGGTTTTAAACTCCGTACCTAAATCATCCAGAATCAGCAGATCGCAGTCCAGCAACAGTCGGTCGGTGTTGCCGTCCTCGCCTTTGCCAAAGTGTTCCCGCTCCAATTTTGTAATGATATTGTTGACCGAGCAGTAAACCACACCAAAACCTTTTTGAATTACCGTGTTGGCAATTGACAGGGAAATATGGGTTTTCCCAAGGCCTGTGCCGCCCTGCATGATTAAGCTGGGGGAGGATGGGGAAAAGCCTTCTGCGTAATTTCTGCAATTGTAAAATACGCCTTCCATAATGCTCCGGGGAGATTTTTTACTGGAGTCCTCGGCGTGATCAGGGTAGTAATTAAGAGAAAAGCTGTCGAAGGTACAAAGGGAAAGCGGGGTCAGTGCATTTAAGTTGTTATAAGCCTCTGTGCGCAGCAACTTTTTCATGCAGTCGCACATCTTGCCATCAATGTAGCCAGTGTCCCCGCAAAATTTGCAGCAATAATGCGGTTCAAGGTAATCTGTACTGTGACCGGCGGATTGCAGTAGTTCATTCAATTTGTTTTGCAAAGCCAGGTTATTCTTTTTTAATTTTGTAAGCTGTTCTTTTGCATTGTTCCCGCCTAAAATTGCCCTTGCTGCGGCAATGGCAGTTGTTGAGAGCAGGGACTCGATTTTCTCCGCGTCCGGGCAGCTTTGGTAAAATGCAGTTTTGCGTGCGGCCGCCTCGTTTTCAGCGTCTTTGCGGCGCCTGGTCAAAATCCTGTCGGCGGCATC
This sequence comes from Ruminococcaceae bacterium UBA1865, assembly GCA_002338255.1. Lineage (GTDB taxonomy): Bacteria > Bacillota > Clostridia > Oscillospirales > Acutalibacteraceae > Caproiciproducens. The sequence goes on from DDHX01000042.1 coordinate 48,141, forward strand.
GTATACCCCTCTGCTGTATCCCATTGCAATCACTTCCTGTCAAAATTATCGAAAACATTTGAATGTTCATATTCATCAATATCATAGGTGGATTTTTGCGGTTTGTCACTTTTGAGGGCAGCTACCCGGCTCTCTTTATCCTTTTGCGCCTGTTCAAGGGTGGCAATGCCCTCCTTGTTCCAACGCTCCAAAATTTTATTCATATAGCCTGTACTGAATTTCCCCGTGTTGTCAACACTGCGTTCATACGCTTCATGAATTAACGTGGGGCTGAAATGCCAGTCAGTGACCCAAACCGCTGCAAAGGCCTGCTCTTTTGAAGAAGGTGCACGGTGCATAATCCCAATTGCCTGTTCCACCACATGCCACGCCTTTTTGCTGTCGTCCAGCCGGCGCAGCTTGTCCTCAGCTTTTTCATGCGTATTGATTTCTTCATCTGCCCAGTTCATTGCTACTTTTTCTATGTAACGCATATTTGGCTTGCCGATACTGACTACATATTGCAACAGCATGGAAATCACATCAGCGGGTAAGCCGAAATCGTCGTGGATCATCAGCAGCGTGGCGGAGTCTCCGTTGGAAATTAATCGGCCAAGAACTTGCTCGGCTTCCTGCATCAAGCAGGCAATTTCCGTTGATTCACTCATTCGTTTCGCAACAAACGCGTTGTCTGCTTTTTGAGGGCGGGAAAGAACCTTGTGTTGTTTTACCTCAGGTACCGCTTCCACAACTGCTTCCGGCTTCACCGTGGGAACCTGTGGTTCTAAAGGTGCTGTTTCACCGGGGACAAGCTCACCGTCCTTTGCGGTAAAAAGCCCCGTTTCTTTCCAGTAAAGCATGGCGTCGGTTACATCTGCCTTATCAATACATAGTGCCGACGCAACATCCTGCACTTCAAGGTTCTCACCGGCATGGCGCAGCTCCCATAAAAGAACTTTTAGCTGAACGGAACCGGCCAGCTTGATGTGTTTATCGACAACGGAGCAGGGAACAGCGAAAACGGTGTTCCACTCTCCTAAATTAATGGTATAACTCATAAAAGGTCACCTTCCCGGCGTTGAAAATTAATTTTCACGCCTTGAGTGATATTATAACATAAGCATGCTAAATAGTGAATTGTAAAATATTATCATCATTTAAAATTTACAGGTAAAATAATAAAAACGATGGCTGTTTAGCAAGCGTGGCGGCTAAGTTATGTCTGTAACTGAGAACTTTCAGACAGAAAAATATAAAAAATTTTTAAAACACACTTGACAAAAACATCTCTTTTGTCGTATAATAACACTCGCACCAAATTTGCGAATGTAGCTCATCTGGTAGAGCGCCACCTTGCCAAGGTGGAGGTAGCGAGTTCGAGCCTCGTCGTTCGCTCCAATATTGTTAAAGCGTCGGCGATTTGCCGGCGCTTTTTTTGGAGTCAGTATGAACTTTGTTTACAATATCTTATTCACAAATTTGTTGAATTATGATATAATGTTAATGTTTTGTGAATTATAATTTAAAGAGGTAAAATTAATGGATCAAAGAAATGACATCAGAAATGTTGCAATTATCGCCCACGTTGACCATGGCAAGACGACTTTGGTTGATCAGCTTTTAAGGCAGAGTGGCACTTTTCGAGCCAACGAGAATGTTGCTGAAAGAGTTATGGATTCCAACGACCTTGAACGTGAACGCGGTATTACAATTTTATCTAAGAATACCTCCGTCATGTACGACGGCGTTAAAATTAATATTGTTGACACACCGGGCCATGCCGATTTCGGCGGCGAAGTCGAACGTATCCTGATGATGGTTGACGGCGTTTTGCTGCTTGTTGACGCATTTGAAGGCTGCATGCCTCAGACCCGTTTCGTCTTGAAAAAAGCACTTGGCCTTGGCAAAAAACCCCTTGTTGTTGTCAATAAAATTGACCGCGACGGTGCAAGACCGGCCGAAGTGGTTGACGAAGTGCTCGATTTGTTCATCGAACTTGGCGCCAATGAGGAGCAGCTTGAGTTTCCGGTTGTTTATGCTTCCGGTCGTGACGGCTATTCCACACTGGACCCGGATGTTCCCGGTACGGATATGACACCGCTCTTCGATTCAATTATCAAAAATATTCCCGCACCGCACGGTGATATGAACGGCCCAACACAGGTTCTGTTTTCCAATATTGACTACGATGATTACGTGGGCAGAATCGGAATCGGCCGCGTTGAGCGCGGACAAGTCCACGATGGTGATAATGTTGTTCTCTGCTGCCTTGACGGCGAGCAGAAGAATGTTAAAATTGCTAAGCTTTATCAGTTTGAGGGTCTAAAGCGCGTAGAAGTACAGGAAGCCAAATTAGGCGACCTTGTTGCCGTTTCGGGCATCGCAGGCCTTAATATCGGAGAAACTGCCTGTTCACCGGATTGTATTGAGCCATTGCCTTTCGTCAAGATAGACGAGCCGACCGTTTCCATGATGTTCATGGTAAACAACAGCCCGTTTGCCGGAAAAGAAGGAAAGTACGTTACTTCCCGCAATCTGCGTGACCGCCTGTTCAAGGAAGTCGAAACCAATGTTGCAATGCGTGTAGAGGAAACTGATTCCGCCGATACCTTTAAAGTTTCCGGCCGTGGAGAGCTTCATCTGTCTATCTTAATTGAGCAGATGCGCCGCCAGAATTACGAGTTTCAGGTTTCCGCACCACAGGTAATTTATAAAGAAATCAACGGCAAGAAGTGTGAGCCGATCGAATTACTCATGATCGAAGTGCCGGGCAATTACGTTGGCGCGGTTATGGAAAAGTTAGGCTGGCGCAAGGCTGAAATTATTAATATGGGTACCCGCGACACCGGCATGAGCCACCTTGAGTTTAAGATTCCGGCCCGTGGGCTGATGGGTTATCGTCAGGAATTTCTGACTGATACCAACGGCAACGGTATTATGAATAATGTGTTTGATTCCTATGAGCCGTACAGGGGCGACATCCAAACCCGCGCACAAGGATCTTTGGTTGCTCATGAAACAGGCGAATCCACCGGTTACGGCCTTTTCTACGCGCAGGATCGCGGCCGCTTGTTCATTGGGGCCGGCGTTGAGGTTTATGAAGGCATGATCGTCGGCGTAAGTCCGAAGTCCGATGATATCTCGGTGAATATCTGCAAGAAAAAGCACGTTACCAACACGCGTTCCTCCGGTGCCGACGACGCACTGAAGCTTACTCCTCATACGGTGCTGAGTCTTGAACAAAGCCTGGAATTTATCCGCAATGATGAACTGGTTGAAGTTACGCCGAAGAGCATCCGTATGCGTAAAATGGTGCTAAGTAAGGAACTTCGTATGAAACAGGCCAGCAAGAACAAATAATATGAGTTTTGTAATACTTGATTTGGAGTGGAACGGCACCTATAACCGCCGCCTCAAAGGGTTTATGAACGAAATTATCGAATTTGGCGCGGTCAAGGTGGATGAGAATCTAACGATAATCGACACGTTTGAAGCGCTGGTTCGTCCGCAGGTCGGTAAAAAAATCAGCGGGAAGATAAAAACGCTCACCAGCATCACCAACGAGGAGCTGGAGGGCGGCCTGCAGTTTATGCAAGTTATCAGCCTGTTTAAAAAGTGGGCGGGGGACGCTGTTTTAATGACATGGGGCACGTCAGATATCCTCGCCCTGATCGAGAACTGCCGCTATTTTTGCGGGAATGAGCGTATTCCTTTTCTGAACCGCTACGTTAATTTGCAGGCATATTGCGAGAAAATGCTTGATTACGATACGACAAAGCAGATGGGGCTCAGTACTTCCGCTCAGCTTTTAAAGATTAACGAGGATGGCTTTGACCATCATCGTGCTCTGGGGGACAGTTTGCTGTCGCTTCGGTGCTTTCAAAAGCTTTATACATCCGACAGCTTGGATTTCTTTATTCAGGATGCGACCACAGTGGAATTTTACAGTAAAATTCTGTTTAAGACCGTGACGATCTGCGACTTGAGCAATCCGCTGATTAACCGGAGCGATATGCAGTTTAGCTGTGATGTTTGCGGCCGCCGCGCTCACCGGACGAGCGAGTGGCAGCTGAAAAACAAAAGCTATCGTGCCAATTTTGTTTGTCACCACTGCCACCGCGAATTTTGCGGCCGTGTACAGTTTAAACTGAAATATGAAGGCATGGTTGTTAAAAAGGTAGTCCTGCCGCCCGATACTGGCAAGGATAAAAAAGAGGACACAGAACCTCAACAGGAGAGCTAATTTGCTCTCCTGTTTTTTTGTGCCCTCTTTATTTGATTTCTATTATTTCTTATGCTAAAATCAAAGATAAGTAAAAATAGCGGGGGAATTATGAATTACGATAGTAAAAATATGAAGTTAAATCAAAACTTGGGCGTTACCTACCTGACTTTTCCGTCATTTGAGAAATACAGCTCTGTAAACCATGCTTTTTCCACGCGCCTTGGCGGTGTGAGCCAAAATGAATACAGCTCCATGAATTTGAACTTTGGCCGCGGTGATAAAGATGAAAATGTTGTAGAAAATTTTCGTCGCTTTTGCGCCGCTGCCGGTTTTGACTATTCTACGCTTGTTGCCTCATCGCAGGATCATCATACGTTCATTCGCAGGGTTGGTGTCAGGCACTGCGGGATGGGTTTCTCCAAGCCGAAGGATATTAAAAGTGTGGACGGTTTGATTACTGACGAAAAGAACGTTACGCTTGTCACTTATTACGCGGATTGTGTGCCGCTTTTCTTTTTTGACCCCGAAAAGCACGCAATCGGGCTTGCCCACGCGGGTTGGCGCGGTACGGTCGCCAAAATAGGCGCGAAAATGGTCGCTGCTATGACGCGTGAGTTCGGCAGTCAGCCGTGTAACATCATTGCTGCGGTAGGGCCGTCCATCGGCCCTTGCTGTTTTGAAGTAGACACGCCGGTTTATGAGGAGTTTGCCAAACAAACTGAACTGCATCCGCAGGAATTCATTCAGAATAAAGATGGCGGAAAATACATGATTGATTTATGGGAGGCAAACCGCCGTATCCTTTTGGAAGCAGGAGTAGCGGATGAAAACATCACGGTGGCAGGACTTTGTACAAAGTGCAACGCAGACTGGCTCTTTTCTCACAGGGCAACCGGAGGAAAGCGGGGAGGCCTTGCCGCAATGATGTGTTTAACGGGAGAAGAAGATGAAAATTGAACATTGTACGCTATGCCCGCGCAACTGCGGTGTGGCGCGCGCAGAAACCTCCGGCTCCGGCTACTGCGGGATGGGGGCAAATCCGGTTGTGGCCCGCGCAGCACTTCATTTTTGGGAAGAACCGTGTATCAGTGGAAAGTGCGGTTCCGGAACGGTCTTTTTTACCGGATGTTCGCTCAAATGTGTGTTTTGTCAGAATTATCAAATAAGCACCGAACGGGAAGTCGGGCAATCTGTCAGAGTAGAAGAACTGGCCGGAATTTTTGACCGTCTTGTGTCGCAGGGAGCGCACAATATCAATTTGGTTAACCCTACGCATTTTGCTTCCGCAATTGCCGAGGCATTAAAGCTCGGAAAACTGCCGGTTCCGGTTGTGTACAACTCTGGTGGTTACGAGAATTTGGAAACGCTTCAAATACTTGACGGCCTAATTGATATTTATCTGCCTGATTTAAAATACGCGGACAATGCGCTGGCCAAAAAGTATTCCGGCGCACCGAACTACGTGGAAAAAGCCAAAGCCTCTGTCCTTGAAATGGCACGGCAGACTGGGCCGGCGCAGTTTGATGCTGACGGGATGATGACACGAGGCACGATTGTGCGTCACTTGATTTTGCCGGGCAATACGCGCAACTCCATTGCGGTACTTGACTGGCTTGGAGAAAATTTGCCCAAAGGCGTTCTTGTCAGTCTTATGGCACAATATGTTCCGTGCGGGCGGGCGGCGGATTTTTCCGAGATTAACCGCCGTATCACCGAGCGCGAATACAGGAAAGTGCAGGAGCACTTGTTTGAATTGGACTTGGACGGTTTTGTGCAGGACAGAAAATCCGCCAGCCAAAGTTTTATTCCGCTATTTAATTTAGAAGGAGTATTTCCTCAAAACTTACTTGACAAACAATCTGCATCGAGATAGAATATTATGTAGTTTTAAAAACTACATAATATAATTTTATAGGAACGGTGATAGTATGCAAAAAGACATAGCGAACAAATCAGAGTGGAGAGCCGAACGTCGAAAAGAGTTAGAGCTCCCGTCATACTCGCTTCTCGAGGAAATAATGAGTGCAATCACACACGGCATAGGAGTGGGCTTGGCGATTGCAGGTCTTGTAGTACTTCTTATTTCCGCACACCACGACGCATTAACATTGGTCAGCGTATCGGTTTTCGGTGCGACCATGATTATGCTTTATACGGTTTCAACCATGTACCATGCGCTCGGCATTTGCAAAGCAAAAAAAGTATTTCGAGTTTTGGATCACTGCACCATCTTTCTGCTGATTGCGGGAACCTATACGCCAATTGCGCTTTTATGCTTTGGAGGAACAACCGGATGGGTTATGTTTGGAATCGTCTGGGGTGTCGCCGCAGCAGGGGTGGTGCTCAACGCAGTTGATTTACAGCGCTTTAAAACATTTTCTATGGTTTGCTATATTGGTCTTGGCTGGCTGGTCATTTTCTTCTTTAAACCTTTGATTGAGCATCTGGACCGTGCTTCCATTATTTATCTAATCGTGGGCGGTATATTCTACACAGTTGGCGCGGTGCTCTACCATAAGGGTAAAAAAGTAAAATACATGCACTCTGTTTGGCACCTTTTCGTGCTTGCCGGCACAATCTTTCACTATTTTGTCATCTATCATATTGCGGTATAAATTGTTTACAATTCATACTATATTTAGCCGTTACTCTGCGATATAATGTAATATAAACATAATTGCGGCGTAAAGGAGTGTTACAAGTGGATATTCTTCAACGAGAAATGTCTTTTGATTCCAGTGTAAATAGCGAGAGAATTTTTGTAAGAATCATAGAGCCGGCCGATAAAGCAAATGTGAAAGCAGTACTGCAAATTGCCCATGGTATGGCGGAGCACAGCCTTCTATATGTTGACTTTGCGAAACACATTGCCTCAAACGGTTACGCAGTAGCAATCAACGACCATCTGGGCCACGGGAAATCGGTGTCTGAGGGCGGTGCATACGGTTATTTTGGCAAGGGCGGATGCCAGAATATGGTCAAGGATATGCACAAGCTTTACACGCTCATGCGTGAAACTTATCCAACGGTACCGTATATTATGATGGGGCACAGCATGGGCTCGTTTTTGGCTCGCTCCTACACTGCACAGTATGGCAGTGAGCTGAGCGCGGCAATTTACCTTGGTACCTGTGGAAATTTAAGTCCGGCTGTTTTTACTGCGGAGAAGCTGCTTGGCAATGCAATCGTCAAAAAAAAGGGTGAAAAGGGTCACGACCCACTTTTTACAAAGCTTTCCACCGGGAAATACAACCAGGCGTTTATGCCGTCCAGAACCGCAAATGACTGGCTTTCACGCGATACGGCTGAGGTGGATAAATACACCAAGGATCCGCTTTGCGGGTTTGATTTAACCGTTTCNNGCCGAGTGGTACAAAAAAATGCCGGATATTCCGATCCTGATTCTTTCGGGTGAAAGAGATCCGGTTGGAGATTTTGGCAAAGGAGTCAAACAAGTCGCTCAAAAGCTAAGAAAAACCGGTCATAATGTGCGTTTGGTTTTATACCCCGAAGCCCGTCATGTTGTTCTTTGTGAGACGAACAAGGATGAAGTTTACGATGAAATCGCAAATTTTCTAACATCCGTAACGGCAGAATAAATTATGTTTATACTAAAATCCATTAAAAACGTTGATCAACCTTTTTATAGCGTGAAACGTGTTGGATTAGTATTACATAAAGACAGCAAAAAGCGGTCACTCTTTCGGTAGAGTGACCGCTTTCCATTGGCCTTTTGTTATATATTTGCAGACTGCTCCATATATTTGAAATTAAGGGGAGTATGCTTATGTTTTTTACCTTACGCGTAAACCGGAAACTGACGATGCTGTTCATCGTCTCAGCGATGATAATACTCGCTGTGTGCACAGGTGCAGTAAACCCCGCGAAAGCGATCAATATAAAGTCCGGAATAAAGCTGCCGGTTATTATGTACCACAGCATGCTCAAAGACAGTAAATATCAAGGAAAATATGTGGTCTCACCGGATACTTTTGAGAAAGATCTGCAATATTTGCAAAAGAATGGCTACACAACTATCGCTATGCAGGATTTAATCAATTATGTAGATAACAAAACACCATTGCCGACAAAGCCGATATTGCTGACTTTCGATGACGGCTACTATAACAATTACCTCTATGCGTATCCGTTGGCAGAAAAATATAAAGTAAAAATTATGATTTCACCAATTGGTTATTATACGGACTTGTTTTCAAAAAGTAATCCTGACCATCCAAATTATTCGCATTGTACATGGGATCAAATTAATGAAATGATGTCTTCTGGGTATGTCGAATTTCAAAATCACACTTATAATCTTCACAATTCAGGGAAGGGCGGACGCGTCGGTGTTTGCAAGTTGAAGAAGGAGAGTATAGCTGCCTACGAAGCCGTACTGAGTGCCGATTTAAACAAGATGCAAAAAGAGATGCAGGAATATACAGGGTATACCCCAACCACATTTGTTTATCCCTACGGGGAAGTTAGCCGTGAGGCAATTCCAATTGTGAAAAGCCTTGGATTTAAGGCAAGCTTAACCTGTCAGTACAAGATGAACTATATTACGGAGGACCCGCAATGTCTTTACGGCCTTGGCAGATATCTTCGCTCATCCGGGGCTTCGTCTGAAAATTTTTTTGGAAAAATCGGCGTAAGTTAGTTGTTTTTCAATACAGATAAAGCCGGAGGATATGCAGTTATCCCCGGCCTTATCTGTATTGATTGTTTCTTATAACAGTGTTTAAAAGATACTTAGTACTAAAAATGTGCGTTATTGCAATTACATGTGCTTTAAGCTAAAATCAGACTGTAAATGGTTATGTAAATCAATTTGTTTTGATGATAGTAAATGACGACAATTATTAGGAGGACGAAAGGCGATGAAGGTAGTTGCAATTAACGGAAGCCCGCACAAGAACGGAAATACTGCGTTTGCCATTGAAACCGTGGCAAATGAACTGAGGGCGAATGGAATTGAAGTGGAAGTTCTGCATATCGGAAAAGACACGATTCGCGGATGTACCGCCTGTGGAGGATGTGGCCGCAATAAAAACGAAAAATGCGTTCTGCCGGGTGATCATGTCAATGAATATATCCAAAAAATGAAAGAGGCAGATGGAATTATTTTAGGTTCACCAACTTACTACTCCGCTTTAGCCGGTACTATGAAATCTTTTTTAGACAGAGCTTTTTATGTTGCAGGATCAAACGGAAACCTGTTCCGCCACAAGGTTGGTGTGAGCGTGGTTGCGGTAAGACGCAGCGGAGGGATTCCTACTTTTCAGCAATTGAGCCAATATTTGAACTATTCTGAAATGATTATCCCAACTTCCAACTACTGGAATGTGATTCATGGGGCAGCGCCGGGGGAGGCGCAGCAGGATGAAGAGGGCGTGCAGATTATGCGCATACTGGGCAGAAATATGGCTTGGGCTTTAAAGCTTGTTGAAAACGGCAAAGGCAGTGTTGATGAGCCGCAGGCTGAACACAAAATATTCACGAACTTTATTCGGTAGACTTTATAAAACAGTAGAAGAGAACAAATATAGCGTGTATACAATAGATCTGGATTCACGCATAGGAGCCACGAGGACTTAACGTACCTCGTGGCTCCTGTTTGTATTCGGATTTTTTAGTCACCAATTTTTCTCATGACCACTTTTTCAATAATATGAAGAACTACTGCCATTAGACTTGTCGCAACAAGCATCATTGGAACAAGGACAAGCACCATTGGAAGGGTCAGCCCGACTACTGCGAAAAAGGATTTAAAGAATATAAGCGCCACGACGAAAATGGTAACCATCAGTGAAAACAAAACCATATTTTTTAAATTAAACGGAATGCAAACCTTAAACAGTGTCATCAGACCTGTGTAGCCGGTAATAATAACAGCAAGAGTGGAAATTTGCTCCGGTGAAAAATTCAGAAAGCTTGAAACCGCCATCAGCAGCATAATATTAAATACCATGGTCATCGCCCCGGGCAAAGATTTTTTAATAACATTGACAATAAACAGACCGTGTACCCTTTCCTTGTTCGGTTCGAGCGCAAGAATAAACGAGGGCACGCCAATCGTCACCGCGTTAATCAGTGTAAACTGGATTGGTTGAAACGGATAGTCAAAGCTTAAGAAAATGAACAGCACGGCAATAATTGCCGAAAAAATTGCTTTAACAAGGAATAAAGAAGCGGAGCGCTGCAGGTTGTTAATGGAACGGCGCCCCTCGTTCACAATCCGAGGCATACTGGCAAAATTGGAGTCCAGCAATACGACCTGGGAAACTGTTTTGGACGCATCGCTACCAGAAGCCATTGCGATGCTGCAGTCGCTTTCTTTAAGGGCAAGCACATCGTTTACTCCGTCGCCTGTCATTGCAACAGTGTGTTTTTGTTCCTTCAATGCTTTGATTAACTCGAGCTTCTGCTGTGGTGTTACTCGACCGAATACCGCGTACTTTTCCGCAGCCGCTTTAATATCGTCATAGTCCTTCAGTGTGGTTGCGTCCACATAATTATCTGCGGTTCGCAGTCCGGCTTTTTTAGCAATATTGGAAACTGTGATTGCGTTATCGCCGGAGATTACTTTGATCGTTACGCCCTGATCGGCAAAATATTCAAGTGTCTTTTTCGCGTTTTTGCGGATCTTGTCACTTAAAAGAATTAACACGAGGGGGGAGATATCGGCCGGAAGTTCTTTGTTATTGAATACGCCTTCGCAATGTGCCAAAAGCAGCACCCGCTGACCATTTTCCGAATATTCTTCTACCTGCGCGCGTATCCGGTCAAAATCTTCCTTCATCACAAATTCACCTGCGCCGATTACAAAGCTGCCCGCATTGCGGAAACTGGCGCCACTCCATTTGCGTGCTGAGGAGAACGAGACCGTATCTGTACATTCCCATTGCGGTGGAATATGTCCGAGCGCCCGGATTGCGCTGGACGTAGGGTTTTCGTCATTCAATGCAGCCATTAACGCTGCGAGTGCATCCTCTGTTTCCTGTTGTGAAATGTCACAGAGCGGGACAATTTCATCCACCTGCATGGTACCCTCTGTAATTGTGCCGGTTTTGTCTAAGCATAACGTATCGACACGTGCCAGCGTTTCAATGGAATACAATTCCTGAACCAGCGCCTTATGGCGCGCCAAACGCACCACACTCACGGCCAGTACAACGCTTGTCAAAAGCACAAGGCCCTCCGGAATCATCCCGATCAGTGCAGCCACGGTACTGACGATAGCAAGGCTAAACCCTTGCCCGGAAATATATATTTGCTTGTAGAACAGTAAAAGTCCGATTGGAATAATCGCAAAGCCAATCCACTTAATAATTCTGTTGATCCAGGTCATAATTTCAGAGTTTGGTTTTTTTAAGTATTTTGCACTTGCTGTAATTTTTGCAGCATAATTGTCTGCACCCACATGTTCAACTCTAACGGAACAGTTTCCGCTGCCCACAAAGCTTCCGCTTAACAGATGGTCGCCGATTTTTTTGGCTATGGGGTTCGATTCTCCGGTAATGAGTGATTCATTGACCTCACACTCGCCATCTACCAGAACACCGTCCGCGCACACCTGATTGCCCGTAGTCAGCAGCATAATGTCGTCAAGCACCAAGTCGCTGACCGGAAGGCTTGTTTTTGTGCTGTCGCGTAACACGTGCGCCTTTGGTGCGGCAATTAATTTTAACTTGTCAATTGTCTTTTTTGCCCTTACTTCTTGAAATGTGCCGATCAGTATATTAGAAAAGATAACACCCATGAATAAAAGATTTTTATAGGAACCGACCATCAAGATCAGTCCGGCAAGGATCGCGTTTAAGATATTAAATGGCGTAATTAGATTACCGCGTATGATTTGACCAATTGTTTTTGTTTTAATTTCATCCGTACCGTTTATAAGCCCCTGCCGCCGCCGTGACTCAACCTGCTCTGCCGAAAGTCCGGCGGTATAGCTCACATCATCCATATATGTTTGTCCCCGTTCATGTATTTTTTTGATTTGATTCATTATACTATATATCATTACAATATTGCCAATATAAAACAATCTTTGTCACAATCTTTAAAATTTCGTAACATTTACCGTCAATATCACTAAAATACAGCTTATAGCAGTATGATATTCGATTGATTATACATCTTGTTAAGACATATGATTGTGGTATAATTGTTGAATATGAAATGTTGTGAATGTAATTTGGTTCGCTTCAGAGATAGGAATATGTAAAGAAAGGGGCCTGACCCTTATCAATAGTATCTTAAAATTTGACTTTCAAAAAGCAAAACTTCAAGTCAAAGATTTAGACAGCTTGGTTGTTTTGCTGCTGACGGTTTCCATCTTTGCGCCGTTTTATTTTAGCGTAATAACCACTTGCGGCATCGCCATAATGACGATGATGAANNCAAATATTTTCTTCGCCATACTCTAAGTTTCTGCTTGGTTTTCTAATCATTCCTTTTTTTGTGTCCGCTACCTACAATAATTATTGGGGGATGCTCTACTCAATTGTAGTGATTGCCGGGGTTATTTGCGGGTTCTATGTAAAAAGCGTTATGACACGTCCACTGTTTAACAATGTGATGGATACTGCCTGTTTTGCCAGTGTTTGGTGTGCGTTTATTGCAATCTATCAAAAGATTTCCAGTTATAGTGTGGCACCGCAGTACCGCCCGATTTCCGCGTTCCACAATGCAAACAGCTACGGTATGATGATTGAATTTATTATTATTATAGCCATATATCGTATTTTTACAAACGCGCGGCTGAAAAAGCTTTATCTTGCCGTGATTGGCCTTAACCTGATTGGACTTTATCTTTGTGCAAGCCTTTCCGCGTTTACTGCGGTTGCGTTCNNTGTTATGACCATGTTGATTTTTAAAGGCAGATATAAATTGGCTGGCGGATTGATTTTAATGGCCTGCGTTTTTGTCGTCATCGGGCTCGTTTTCCCGTCCATTTTTCCGAGGGGAATGGAGGCAATAGACAGCACATATAGTCAAAGGCTGTCCATCTGGGCAACTGCGATTAAAGGAATCAGTTTGCATCCGGTGCTCGGAACAGGCCCCATGTCTTATCAAATGATTTGTGAGCAGCTCGGCGGTTACAAAACATACCATTGTCACAACCTGCTTCTTGATACCCTGTTGAATTTTGGTGTCGTGGGGTTTGGTGCAATCAGTTTTTACCTTTTCATGCAGCTAAAACTGCTTGTTTTAAGATTTAAAAACAATATTTGCAAAAATATGAATATTCTTTTGGTTGCGGCTTTTGTAGCGATTGGCGTACATGGCATGACTGATGTAACAATTTTTTGGATTCAAACAGGGATGCTGTTTATCCTGATGTTTTCATCGACAGGTATCGCTTCCGAGTATCTCGAAAGANNGAAGCCGCTGCACATGCTGCGTATATTAAGAACTGATCTATTTCAGTTTTCTGTCTTGACTTAATCTTTCAAAAGAGCTATCATCTGCATGTACTAAACAGCAGTGTGATAGCAAATACAGTCTATTTTCCCTCTGCCTCGCAATCAACAGGCGGGGGGATTTTATTTGAGAAATGAAAAGAATGGAGGTGCGAACTGTGAAAAAAAACGGATCCCAGGTAATTGGCGTCAGCGTACAGTCCATTACAAAGAAATTAATCGAATACTCTAAAATGGAAAAGTACATTCTGCTTTCAACGTTGAAAACGAGGGAGAAAGGGCTGGATATTGTCGATGTTGAAATGCTCTCTGACCAGTATAAAAGCAATGAAATTTCGCACGAAAAAGCAAAGCCATGGTATGTACAGCTTGTAAAGGCTTTTGCCAATCCTTTTACTCTTGTGCTGCTTGTGATTGCTGCAATTTCCTTTTTAACAGAGGTCGTTCTTGCAAAGCCGAATGAAAAAAGTCCGGCGGCGGTAATCGTTATCCTGATTCTTGTACTGATTAGNNGGAAAGCCTCAAATCAATGGTAAAAACCACAACTACTGTGATTCGCCGTGAAAACGGCCGTGAGCAGATTCCAATGGCAGAGCTGCTCCCAGGCGATATAGTCGTGCTTGCGGGCGGCGATATGATTCCTGCCGATTTGCGTATTTTAAAAGCAAAGGATTTATTTATCAGCCAGTCCGCTATGACGGGTGAATCCGAGCCTGTTGAAAAGTATCCTGAGCCGGACAAGAGCACGGAGGAAGGAAATCTGTTTGACCTTCGCAACATCTGCTTTATGGGCACCAATGTTGTCAGTGGCTCGGCGACAGCAGTTGTGCTTGCGACCGGTGACAACACCTACTTTGGCAATATGGCTAAGGCACTTTCCGNNGCCGGAAATGCTGCCGATGATTGTGACAACCAACTTGGCTAAGGGTGCTGTCAACATGGCTCATCAGAAAACAGTTGTTAAGCATCTGAACTCCATTCAGAATTTTGGTGCGATGGACATCCTGTGTACCGATAAAACAGGAACCCTGACGCGTGATGAAATTATCATCGAGCGGCATTTGAATGTGCAGGGAAAAGAAGATGTCCGTGTTTTAAAACATGCCTATCTGAATAGTTATTTTCAAACCGGCCTTAAAAACTTGATCGATTTGGCCGTGATTGAAAAAGCCGGAGAGGAAAGTGTCACCTATTTAAATAATGAGTATTTAAAGGTTGATGAAATACCATTCGATTTTTCCCGTCGCCGTATGAGCGTCGTATTGAAGGACAGGGCGGGTAAAACACAGGTAATCACCAAGGGTGCAGTTGAGGAAATTATGCAGATCTGTTCCTACTGTGAGTACGACGGTGAGGTTATTTCGCTGACCGATTCCATACGCGAACAAGTTATGAACATGACTAATGACCTGAATTCACAGGGCATGAGGGTAATTGCCGTCGCACAGAAGAAAGACCCGGCTGTTGAGGGTGTTTTTGGTGTGAAAGACGAGAGTGACATGACACTGATGGGCTACCTCGCTCTTCTCGACCCGCCTAAAAAATCCGCGGGTACTGCGATCAAGGCTTTGGAAGCATATGGTGTTCATGTTAAGGTTCTTACCGGTGACAACGAGGGTGTCACGCAAAAGGTATGCAGTGAAGTTGGTCTTTCGGTCGATAAGATTCTGCTTGGCTCCGAACTTGAGGAAATGGGCGAGGATGAGCTTTTGAAGCGTGTCGAGGAAACCACCATCTTCGCCAAACTTTCACCAATCCAAAAGGCGCGAATCGTCAACGCGTTGCAGGAGCTTGGCCACACTGTCGGTTTCATGGGCGACGGTATTAACGATGCTCACGCATTGAGCAAGGCTGATGTGGGAATTTCGGTTGACACAGCTGTTGATATCGCCAAAGAAAGTGCGGATATCATCCTACTCGAAAAAGACTTGATGGTACTTGAACACGGTGTAGTTGAAGGCCGTAAGATCTTTGGAAATATTATTAAGTACATTAAAATGACCGCAAGTTCTAACTTCGGTAATATGCTTTCTGTGCTTGCCGCCAGTGCATTTTTGCCGTTTCTGCCCATGATGCCGGTACAGATATTAGTTCTGAATCTGTTGTATAACATATCTCAGATTTCGATACCGTGGGATAATATGGACGAGGACTACCTGCGCGTTCCACGCAAATGGGAAGCTTCAAGCATCAGCAAGTTCATGCTCTGTATCGGGCCGGTGAGCTCTGTGTTTGATATTGCAACATTCATACTGCTGTGGAATGTATTTGGCTGCAACACTGCATCCAATCCGGCGCTGGTTGCGTTGTTTAATGCAGGCTGGTTTGTAGAAAGCCTGATTTCCCAGACACTTATTATCCACCTTATCCGTACGCCTAAAATTCCGTTTATTCAGAGCCGTGCCGCGGCACCTGTAGTGCTGCTCACAACGATTATCATGATAATCGGCATGATTATCCCGTTTACGCCGCTTGGCGCGTATCTTGGCATGGCGGGCCTGCCTTTGGCTTATTTCGCTTGGCTTGCGTTGATTATTCTCAGCTACATTCTGCTTGCGCAAATTGTCAAAACTATTTATATTAAAGCCACGAAATCATGGTTATAAATAAAGTAAAAGTAATAAAAGTTATTGTTGAAAAAGCGTCCCCAATGTGATATAATAACACTTGTTGTGGGGGCGTAGCTCAGCTGGGAGAGTGCTTGCTTCGCATGCAAGAAGTCGAGAGTTCGAATCTCTTCGTCTCCACCATAAAAAGAACCGCGTGAGTACTGGAAAATCCAGTGTTCATGCGGCTTTTTCTTTGTTTAGATACTTTATAACTAATTTGCTCGATGTTAATAGAAGTTAACAAAAGTTAATGATTAATTGTGCAACAGTGGACATACAGTGGACAATACTGGACATAGATTTTTAGGCTTGATTCTTTTTGGCTGATTTTTTGGGAACTGCGCCAAGCATTTTTCTTGCACCTTGTAACGCAGCGGGAGCAAGGTGAGAATATTTCATCGTCATTGCTCCGGTAGAATGTCCCATAAGATATTGAACAGTGCGAACGTCAATTCCCTTTGCAATGCAGTCGGTAGCAAATGTGTGTCGGAGTTGATGGCTTGTAAATTCATATTTGCGCGTTGTGTTCGGCTTAATCCCTTTTTTCTTTTTCCCTGCGGATATTCTATCACTGACCGTTATACCGCTCATTGCATCAAGCAATACGTCCCATAAACGTTTAAATTCGCCATCTTGAATAATTCCATGTGCTCCGGGGAAAACGAGCGTACGGCCTTGTAATGTATCTTTGTTTAATTCTTTCCATTCTGATAGTTCTTTAGCAAATTTAGTTGGTATGGGAAGAACTCTATTTCCAGACGTAGATTTTGTGTCTTTTATTCGCTTGCCTTTAAAATCGTAAGCTTCTATAATCGTGATGTTCAGATTGTCTAAATCAACGTTTTTCCATTTGAGTGCCGCAGCTTCTTCACGGCGAACCCCACATTTTAATTGCATCAACGCGAATAGCCTTATTAAAGGAAGTCTATTTGCTCTTTTTTTATCAACAATACTATTTTCCTTATATGGCAATGGTTTTACACTCCACAACGCTTCTTGATCATTCTCTGAAATAGCTTCTCTTTCAGTTGTAGGAGAATCAATTGGAGCCTTAATATCTTCGGTTATATCAAACATCATTGCGCGGTTTTTTCGTGCCAACTTGCAAATTTGATGCGCAGTAGATATCACTGAATTTATAGTACGTTTAGAGTAATGATTTTCATTCATATCTGAAATAACAACAGATAAGTCAAGAGAAGTGATTTTACTGACTTTTTTATTGTCAAGTGTAGAAAGATGTTTAATCGCTGCCCGATACATATCTTGGGTTGTCCTGCCTAAAGATGGCAAAGCAATTTTCTTCCAAGTGTCAGCCCAATATTTCCAAGTGCTTTTGCTGTCTGTTACGGCTATTCCCATGCCTTTATCAATACGAAGCTGCGCTATCTTATCTTCCAGTTCCTCTTTTGTATCTGCATACACAGCTTTAACAATTGGCTTACCCTCTGCATCATGACCCAACGTAACACGTTTACGATACATTCCGGACGAATGAGTTGTTTTCTTTTTACGACCCGCCACTATAATTTCACTCCATAGCTCAAACAAATGTTTGTTTATATTATATTTTTTTACCGCTCCTGTTTTAAAAGAGCGGCATTTTTATATCGGTGTACCATTTTTAGTACTTGCTAAATATAGAACTTAAAAACTGTATATGGTATTGATTTCCAAATAGAACAGTGGTATTATATCATCATCGCTAAAAGAACAGATGTTCTAAACAAATGTTCTTACCTTAGGAAGTGCGGAAATGAATACGAGGTGGAATTGTAACGGAAAGAGAAAAGTTAATCGAAAGAATCATTGCAGGAATATCCGACGTCGAAAAAGCGGAAACAATAGAAAAAATTAATGCATTTATTTCTTGTCAGATTTCTCTTGAAGCCGAACAAAGTCAATGTAATCAGCAATTTTCGCAAGCCCCTCATCACTTAACCCGTCAAGTTTTTTGACAGTCTCAATTGCAAATGCAGAAATAAGCTCGCCGTTGTTGGTGGGCTTATCTTTTTGCTCTTTACCTAAGAGATAGTCAGTAGATACTCCCAAATAGTCTGCAATTTCATTTAAATGGTTCTTATAAGATTTGGTTACGCCACGGCTCCATTCGCTTACCTGACTTTTAGTAACACCTAAAGCATCGGCAAGCTGCTGCTGAATTTTTCCTTGTGATTCTAAGAGATTAAAGATAGTGTCGCCAGTATAATCTCGCTTACTCATTTTCAACATCCTTTAGATAATATAAATAAAATATTACCCAAAATCTGTATGATTATACAAACGTAATAATTACTACTAAAACCTATTGACAGTAGTAAAAATTACGCTTATACTAATAACAGAAGTTGGCAATTGAACAGACAATGCCTTACATAACATAAGGGCGAAAAAATATGATTTATTATTCTTATCAACAAATCTATAATAGTCGTAATTTTTACAATTGTCAATGGAATTATACAAATTTGGAGTGATGCATAAAAACAAAGGAATAGCTATACCCTGTAGTAGTAAAAATTACTATTAAAATAGCTAAAAGTAGTAATAATTAGAATTTGGAAAGGAGGAAAATCAGTAATGAAACTTAACTATGTTAATGAAGTGCCTGAAACAAACTCTAAGAAAGAGAATCTTGAACTTGTTTCGATGCTTCAAGAATTTGTTGGAAGCGGGAATCCTGCGGCAGAGATCAATTACGACAGAACGAAATACAAATCTGAAACTTCGTTCTATTCCGTTGTAAGAACCTCTATCAATCGCCACGGAATCAAAGCAAAGGTTTACATACGCAAGGGCAAAGTATATCTGGCAAAAGCTTGATTTGGACAAGCGCCTTAGAAAGGAGAAGCAACCATGACGCTTGAAGAACGCACCTTGTCAAAGGAGATTGCACAGCAAATTAGGGACAAGTTTGGCAAGGAGTGTTTGAACGCCAAAGAGTTCGCTAATTACTTAGGGAAAACAAGGCAGTATGTTTGTAGTGGTCGAGGAATCTCATGCATTAAAGACTGGTGACAGGGTTGTTGCCGTAAAAGACCATTTTCTATGTCCTACAAAACATAAGCATGGAAAAATTTTAGGGTTCAGCGGGTCAAGCATCGGAGTTGAGTTTGATGATTTTATCAATGGTCATGGGTGTGCTGGGGTTGTTGATGGAATCAGCGGAAAAGATGGGTACTGCGTTTGGTGTGATGAAAGCGAACTAAAGTTGGAGGAAAAAGAATTGTTTAAGGTTGGTGAGAATCTGGAAATTACAGGGGGGATTTGGTTTAGCAAAGGCGACATAGTTACAATCACTGATGTTGACGAAGGCGACCGCTTCCGTACCTACAGATGCACAAATGGAAATGATACTTGGTGGGTTGAAAACGAGAGTGTCAAGCCGGTTCAATCAGCAGTCAAAGGCTTCAAAGTCGGCGACCGTATTGAAATGGTCAATAATCATGACAACGCTAAAATTGGGATGAAAGGAACTATTATTTCAAAAGAAACGTATCTCACTTTTGGAGTTTGCTTCGATGATAAAGACACTATCGGTTTTCATGATTGCAGCGGTAAATGCGAAAACGGCAGAGGGCATTATGTCTCCGCAGAATCCATGAAATTGATTTCCAAATTCTCGGTTGGTCAGGTTTACAAGGCTGGCTACTTCGTTAGTTCGCTTTATAACGGAATTATCAAGATCACCGAAGTCAATGGAAATCGTGCTAAATACAAAGTATTAAAAGGCAACTCCGAATTTTGTCCGGAAGGTTTTTCATTCGGTAGTATTTTTGCAAAAGGGCTGGTTCTTCTTACCGGTGCGGAAATCGGTGAAGCCTTGAAAGATGAACCAACAGCAGTTAAGGAAGTCAAGCGTAGAGCAAAGGTTGGGGAATACATTAAGATGTTAAACCCTGATTATAACAAGATGAAAAAGCGCTATGTCACTGGTGACGTTCTGAAAGTTACATTAGATAGTGGGTTCTATCCCACTGCAAAAGATAGCAAAGGAAATTTAATAACAGTTTTTGAAGAAGATTACGTTGTCCTTGAAAACTACAAGGCATCAATTCCCACAAAGCCATCTAAGCACGTATGGACACCCGCAGAAGTTGAGAAAGCCAAGGCACTTGTTCTTGATGCGATACAGGAGAACTATACCCCGATTCAAACACAATGCTATTGGCAGCAATAGTTGTTTTTGGGGAAGGACATTAAATTGCAACAGTGGACAATGAGTGGACATGGATGCAATCAGAACCGCATTAATACTATATAAATCGTCTTTTAACTCTTGCTTCGCATGCAAGAAGTCGAGAGTTCGAATCTCTTCGTCTCCACCAAAATTATTAAAGCAACAGGACTTAGCCTTGAGGTTAAGTCCTGTTGCTTTTTGTAGATTTATTGTGATATAACTAAATATAGGTCTATATTATTCTGTATGTGGAGGTGAGTTGATTACAGGAATAATCAATTGGATTACATCATCTTCCTATGCATGGTTCGCGTTTGGAATTTGTTTCGGCGGTGGACTGGTTATCATGTTAATAGCACAAAAAAAGTATAACGGTGGATTATTTT
>DDHX01000047.1:0-55411 GCA_002338255.1 Ruminococcaceae bacterium UBA1865
CATGTTAGGCATGCTCATATTAGGCATACTGCTTGCGCCTGCTACGCTGCCCGTGTTAGGCATGCTCATACCGGGCATGCTGCTCGCACCCGCCACGCTGCGCATGTTAGGCATATTGCTTTTACCGGCCATGTTACTGGTGTTTACTATATTGCTCATGTTTGCCATGTTACTCATATTTTCCATAACTGCCATTGTATTCTCCTTTCGCATATTTTGGGCTTATCCCATTAATATAGTATGCGAAAAGAGCATGTCGGGTGAAATCGAAGATGATATTACAATCTAAAATTATTAAAAATCCTATTTAAATTTACTTGGGCTACGCGTGGAATACTCTGTATATAATTCTGAATAGTCAACAAATAAATGATAAATTATCTCATTGTCTTATTAAATTCACTTTTTGTTGTGTGATTTGCTTGTATATTCCTAACATTTAAGATAGAATATACAAATATGGTTTTAATGCAAAATATGGGTTTAATATATGGAGATAAAATATGGTCGATAGAATGATGAAAGGCATTAGAAAAAATCTTTTCACAATCATTACATTAATTATTTCAATAGGAGTTCTGTTTTATTTTTTATTTACTAACTATGGAGTTACCGCACTCGGACATACCATTACCACGTTAAAGATGGACTGGCTTTTAATGGCAATTGCGGGCGCGGCATTGTGCTGGGCATTAGAAGGCTTTGTCCTGCACCTTCTGTGCCGTCATCTATACCCAAAGTGGAGTTATGGACGTTCCTTTTCAGTTGGCATGATTGGCCTTTTATACAGTGCGCTGACGCCGTTCTCGACTGGTGGGCAGCCAATGCAGATTTATTCAATGCGCAAAATGGGTATGGATACTGGGAAGGCCGGCTCGGTCGTTGCAATGAAAACTCTGACTTATCAGGTCGTTATGGTGGCATATTCTCTTGTTTTAGTTGCCATGAAGCTGCATTTTTTTCAAACAAGTGTCAGTAATTTTTCATTTATTACAATTATCGGTCTTATCTCAAACAGTGCGTTTATCGCGTTAGTCGCCCTGTTCATGATCAGTGAAAAAATCACGGATAAACTTGTGACATCCGTTATTTGGTTCCTCCACAAAATTAAACTGTGTAAACACCCGGAACAGCGCTACGAAAAGATTCACAGTCAGCTTGCGATTTTTCACGATGCAACAAAGCTGATGGGCAAATCGACAAAGCTGTACGTCGTCGTCATGATCCTCACGGTTTTTCAAATTACGGTGAACAGCCTAATCCCGTATTTCATCTACCGCAGCTTTAATTTGCACACAGCGTCCGTTGTTACCATTGTTGCCGCCCAGGTATTCGTAGCAATGGTGAGCGCATTTGTGCCGCTGCCGGGCGCTTCCGGTGGCGCTGAAGTCAGCTTCTACGGCTTCTTCGGCATGTTTTTTAATGCTGCAATTCTTCCCGCTATGCTGCTGTGGAGAATCATCACCTATTATGCAAACATTTTAGTCGGCAGTGTTGTTGCCTATATTGGTGGCAAGAAGTACAATATAGACCCCAATTTGGATCCATAAATCATATTGCGATATAAAAAGCGGGCTTATTGAGTAANNCCCCGCTTTTGCGCACTAATTACATTTGTTTCCTGTTGAAGCAAAATGTGACGGGAAGCGGATTATTCATGGCGTTTGCCGAAATGCGATATAATTGCCTTTTCCAATTCTACCACGGCAAGGGGTACAAATGAAAGAAGGGCGACAATCAGCCATTGGCTTCCGGTCAGCATTGAGGTCTTAAAAATGACGGAAAGGGGCCGAATGATGATTACCGACAGCTGCAGTGCAGTGCACACAATTGCCGCAAGAATCAGTTTGGGGTTGGCAAAAATGCCGGTTTGAAACACGGAACGGGAGGAACGCATATTAAAGGTGTGGACAATTTGGGAAAGACTCAAAACTGCAAAGGCCATAGTACGGCCAATATAGGGAGCGAAGGGGTCAAGGTCAAAATAAATCCGCCCGATGCTGTACGCCAAAAGCGCAAGCGCACCGATTAAGAACCCCTCGACGAGAATATTGTATCCCATGCCGCCTCCGAAAATGCTTTCATGCGGCTTTACCGGTTTTCGTTCCATGATATCGTCATCAATTGGCTCAACTCCCAACGCGAGCGCGGGGAGGGAGTCGGTGACAAGATTAACCCACAAAAGCTGAATCGCTAAAAGGGGAGTGGGCAGCCGAAGAAGAAAACTGACAAAAACAGTAAGTATTTCGCCGATGTTGCAGCTGAGCAGAAAGTGAACGGTCTTTTTAATGTTTTCATAAATGCCCCTACCTTCGCGCACAGCGGCGACAATTGTCGCAAAGTTATCATCTGTCAGAATCATATCGGACGCCGCCTTGGCCACGTCCGTGCCCGCTATGCCCATTGCACAGCCAATGTCCGCAGCACGGAGCGCCGGAGCATCGTTTACGCCGTCGCCTGTCATTGCTACGACTTCGCCGTGGGATTGAAATGCGCGCACAATCCGGACTTTGTGTTCAGGCGAAACGCGCGCAAACACCGCGTAGTCATAAATGCTTCGTTCCAAATCTTTTTGGCTGATTTTGTTCAACTCAGCGCCTGTAATGGCGCGGCTGCCGCTGCCCATGATTCCGAGCTGTTTGGCAATTGCGGCGGCCATGGCAACGTGGTCGCCCGTAATCATTACAGGGCGGATACCCGCTTTTCGGCACAGTTCAACGGCGGCCTTTGCCTGCGGACGCGGCGGGTCAATCATTCCGATCAAACCGCAAAAAATGAGGTTGTTCTCAATATCCTGTTCCGCATCAGGTAGAAAGTCGATATCGCGGTATGCAACACCAATGACGCGCAGCGCGCGGGAAGCCATTTCTTCATTCTGGCGCGGCGCTCCGCCGGTGCAATGAGTGAACAGAATATCGGGCGCACCCTTGGTGATGATACGGTATCGTCCGCCGGTAAGACGGTGCACAATAGTCATCATTTTGCGTTCGGAGGTAAACGGAATTTCCAAAATACGTGAGCGTGGTGCGTCGGAGGCTGCGTTTTCAGCCATAGCGGCAAGCACAATTGCCGCCTCGGTCGGGTCGCCATGCACTGTTTCGCCGCTGATGCTACAATTGCAGCACAAGGCCGCAAGGCCTAACAGCCGCTGCCCCTCCGCCGAATGAATTTGAATTTGACCGCCCGCGTTTCTCAATTCCACCACGGTCATTTTGTTCTGTGTGAGAGTGCCTGTTTTATCGGAGCAGATGACGCTTGCGCTACCCAACGTCTCCACTGCGGGCATCCGCCGCACAATACCGCGTTTGGCGGCCATCCGGCGAACCCCAATGGCAAGCACAATCGTAACGACCGCCGGCAAACCCTCCGGAATGGCTGCGACGGCAAGGCTGATAGCAATTAGAAACATTTCAAGCGGTGCGACATGCTGGAACAGTCCCATCACAAAAATGATGAAGCAGATGATTAGTGCACCGATTCCAAGCCACTGCCCGGTCTGGGCGAGTTTACGCTGCAGCGGTGTTTGAGGAGCTGACTGATTTGTGATCATGTGTGCGATTTTTCCTACCTGTGTATCCATTCCGGTGGCAATTACAATGCCCGCGCCATGCCCCGATGAGATTGAGCTTGTGGAATACAGCAGGTTGTGACGATCGCCAAGCGGCGTGTTGTCGGAGTAGGTCATATCGGCGTGTTTGTCACTTGGCAGGCTTTCACCGGTGAGTGCGCTTTCCTCCGCCTTTAGGTTCACGGCTTCAGTAAGCCGCAGGTCGGCCGGAACAAGGTCACCCGCGTTCAGAATTACAAGGTCGCCCGGCACCAGACTGGCCGCTGCAACAATCAGGTCTTCACCTCCGCGCAATAGATGTGCGTGGGGGCTTGACAGCTTTTTAAGCGCTTCAATTGCTTTTTCAGCGCGGCTTTCCTGTATTAGGCCCATTAGGGCATTGATGACGACAATGACCAGAATAATAATCGAATCAATATAGTCGTTGTCATGCTGCAAAAAAGAGGTCACAAATGAAATTCCGGCCGCGATTAAAAGTACAATTACCATAAAGTCGGAAAATTGCGCGAAGAAACGCAGAATTAAACTTTTACTTTTTGGTTGTTCCAGTTCGTTTCTGCCGTATCGTTCTTGTCTTTCAGCGGCTTCATGCGGTGAAAGACCTGTTTTTATGCTTGTGCCGAGTTTTTTTGCACAGTCCTCTTTTGTAAGACTTTGCCAATCCAATTTTATCAACCCCCCTGTTACGCTAATTATATTCGTCATATCGGAAAAATATGGTATAACGCCTGTTTTTGTTTGAGCATTACCCAAAGGATATTCAAATAAGGTAAATACTGGAAGTATTGAAATATATTAATATCTGCCGATTCTTTAAAAAATAGCATATTTTGGCAAAAAAATCAGTATACTATATATGCCACGAAAGGTTTTAGAAGCATAAGATATTGCGTTTTTATAATTTTCGTAGAGAAATGCTTTATGACATCTTGTAACTTTCGTTTCATTGCATTATGATAATAACATACTGTGGTCATATTTCACACAAAAGAAGGAGGGTAAAAATGAGGAAATGCGTAGGAAATATTGAACTACACGGCAGAAGCCTTAAATACTATGTATTTGGCAGCCGCAGTGCGGGATTTGGGGTCGAAATTACTGAAACATATGTTGAAAAAGCAGAACAAATTGTGGCGCATAACTTTGAAGAAGCACTAAACGTGGCGCAAACACTGCAAAAATGTTCTGTTTTTCCGACGAACTTAAGCGAAATTATTGAAGACCTTGAATTTCAGGGCAATTCCGATTGACAAACCGGTGCTACTATTTTATACTAATGACAAACAAATAATAAATAAATTTAAAGGAGTGTAATAAAATGAAATATGTTTGTAATGCCTGTGGCTATGTATATGACCCAGCAATTGGTGACCCGGAAAACGGGATTAAACCCGGTACGAGTTTTGAGGATTTACCGGACAGCTGGACCTGCCCTATGTGCGGTGTAGGTAAGGACATGTTTTCACCGGAATAATGATCGCAAAGGAAGTTTGTCATTAATATGAGCGCAATTAAATTTAAGAAAAATGTATATTCAGTAGGTGTTTTGAATCCGGCACTGCGTGTATTTGACATTGTTATGGAAGCACGCTATGGTACCAGCTACAATGCATACCTTATCACCGGAGAAAAAAATGTGCTGATTGACACGGTTCACGAACCGTTCTTCAGCGAGTATCTGGATAACATTCAAAGTGTTATCGATATTTCGAAAATTGATTATTTGATTATGAACCACACAGAGCCAGACCATTCGGGCAGCGTTGCCAAGCTTTTGCAACTCAACCCGAACATTACGGTCTACTGTACCACTGCGGCGAAAATGTATCTTTCTGCCATTACAAATGCGGATTTTAAGTGTGTTACTGTCAAACAGGGTGAGAAGCTTAATATCGGCGGAGAAGAACTTGAATTTATTGTAGCTCCGCTTCTTCATTGGCCGGATTCCATGTTTACTTATATGGCGTCTACTAAGATGCTGTTTACCTGTGACTTTTTGGGCGCACACTACTGCGAACCAACCATGAAGAACAGTGATCCTCATTATCCGGACAAGTATATGGAGCAATTCAAGTATTATTACGACTGTATTTTTGGACCCTTTAAGCCCTTTGTATTGGCCGGTCTTGACAAGATTAAGGATCTATCGGTTGAAATGATCTGCCCGAGCCACGGACCATGCTTGACGGAGGATATTCAAAAACTTGAAAAGCTCTACCGCGAGTGGAGTGCTCCGGTTAAACATGAAAAGAAAATAGTCGGTATCCTGTATGCTTCTGCATACAACTGCACGACTAAGCTTGCCGAGGCGGCTTATGACGAACTCAAAAAAAATGATGAGCTCGATGTAAGGCTAATCAATGTTGTTTTTGCACCGTTTGCGGAAACGACGGCTCTTGTCAATGAAGCCGACGCGTTATTGGTTGGCTCCTGTACAATAAACCGCGATGCACCAAAAATCATCTGGGATATGCTCGCCAGTGTTGATGCAATCAACACAAAGCAAAAACCTGCCGGGGCGTTCGGCGCCTATGGGTGGAGCGGCGAAGCTGTACCGATGATGAAGTCACGGTTGGAACAATTGAAATTCAAATTTATTGGTGATGGCTTTAAGGTTGTCTTTATGCCGACTGAAGCGGATCTGACGAATATGCGGGCTTATGCCAATGAAATCGTAGCGAATATAAAATAAATACGTAAAACAAAGGTGGCTGATGCAAAATCAGCCGCCTTTTTTGCGCTCCAAAGTATGCCCGTAACTTTGCAGTGAAACAATAAAAGCTCAAATGGCGATAAAATCTTTCACCATTTGAGCTTTTCAATTATTGATTCAGTCTATGCTTTTCTGTTAACCCTCGGTTTTAAACATTTGAATCATGTTTTTGAGTAATTGTGCCTGACTATTCAATTCCTCACTGGACGCTGCACTTTCTTCCGATGTTGCGGAATTGGTTTGCACGACGGATGAAATTTGATCGACTCCCAACGATACCTGATGAATAGACGTTGCTTGTTCGCTGGTGGCTTTGGAAATATCGTTGATCAATTCGGACGTCTTATTTACTCCGTCAATAATCGTATGTAAAGACTGTGCTGTTTCATTTGCAATTTTGGTGCCGTTATTCACTGAGTTGACTGAATTTTCAATCAGTGCGGTGGTGCTCTTAGCAGCTTGTGCACTTTTGCTGGCAAGGTTTCTTACCTCGTCGGCGACAACGGCAAAGCCTTTCCCCGCTGCGCCTGCACGAGCGGCCTCAACTGCCGCGTTCAGAGCAAGAATATTGGTTTGAAATGCGATATCTTCAATGGTTTTAATGATTTTGCCGATTTCATTGGAAGACTCGCTGATTTCCGCCATAGCCGAAATAAGTTTATGCATATGTTCATTGCCGCGTTCCACTTCAGAAGAAGAGCTGTTAGCCAGCCGGTTGGCGTCTGATGCATTGGTTGCGTTCTGATTCACCTGGTTGGATATTTCGGTGATGGATGCGGACAACTGCTCAATTGCACTTGCTTGTTCCGTTGCGCCCTGTGCAAGAGCCTGCGAAGCGCTTGCAACCTGGTCGGAGCCGCTCGCAACCTGATCAGCGGAGACGGCAATGCCGGAAAATGTTTTGATGAGAGTGGATTTTATGTTTTCCAACGATACTTTAATCTTGGAGAATTCTCCGACATAATCGCATTGCAGCTCAAAAACCAAATTTCCCAGCGCAATTTGATCCAGTACTGCCGAAACTTCATCGATGTATTGAATATATTGCTTCAGTCTGTCCACGGTTCTAAAAATCGCCTCGGCAACTTGACCTGTTTCGTCTGTGGAATTGATTTTAACTTCAACGTCCAAATCACCGTCCGCAATTTTCTCCGCTACGTTTGTCAACTTTTTCAGCGGGTTAATGATGCTTCTGGATACCAGAATAATCACACCGATTAAGATGAGAAGAGCAAAAATAAAAATTGCTAAAACAGAAGTTTGCAGTGCATTGTAAGTGCTGTTGAATTCTTTTTCCGGCAGTCCGGTTGCGATAGTCCAGCCGGTATCTCCCACGGTGGACAGGTAGCCGTAATTTGTTTGATTTATGGCTGTGTATGTAATTGCACCCGCTGTTTTGTTCTGAATCGCTGTAATGATGTTTTTTGACATATTGGATTCCGACACATTTTTTCCTTTTAACTCTGTGTTCGGATGGTAAATAAGCTGCCCACCAGCAGAAGTTAGAATATAAAAACCTGTTTTGCCAAGTTTGTAGTCCTGCACCGTTTTATAAAGGCGGTCAATCGTGATATCAATCCCTGCAAAGCCAATTAAATCACTTGTTCCGGTTTTGTAAATGGGAGCAATCATACTCATAACCATGCCTCCGGTGATTGCGTCCTTATAGGGCTCAATAATTGTGACGTCTTTTTTAGCAACGACCGATTGATACCAGGGCCTTTCCATAGGATTAAAACTGGAGGGCGTAGATTTACCGTTCAAAATCAGGGTATTGGTCGCACAATCCACAATCCATACCGAAGAGTAATTGTCGGGATCAGTTTTGTAAATGTTATCAACGGTTTGTGAAACGCTACCATAGTTTTGTTTAGCCGTCTTGTCCACTGCTGACATTTGAAAGTATTGCTGGAATAAATCATTTGTTACCATTTGTTTTGTGACTTCCGAATACTTTGAAAAATAGTTGTTGATTTGGTAGGAAGCCGCCTGTGATTCAGCGGTAAGCTGACTGGTGGTTAACTGTGTTACAGATTGTTTTACAGTAGTGAATACAATTAAGGCTGTTATGCAAAATATAACTGCAACCGGAACTCCAATAAACAACAACATCTTTGATAACAGGCTTTTCTTTCGTTTCATTGAAAACACCCCTTTTATATTTAAAATATAGGAGCAGATCTTGCGCAAGTTCATTCCCCTGATCAAATTATCGTCACACATTGGCGAAATGGTTAGAAGAATATGAATGGATTTCAATACTTTGTTGATTTGGTGCTTTAACCCAATCATAAAGGAGATATTACACTTTTAGGCTGTATTAATCTGTAAAAAATGGGCGGCTGATCCATCGTCAGCCGCCCTTATTAAGTTGTACTTGCGTTGTAAACTTATTTATCCCAGCCGAGTTTTTTAATGAGCTCTCTGGTTCTGCCCGAGTTATCGGATAACATGAAGTTACTTCCGTTCAAATGGACTTCGCCGCTGTAATTACCAATGAGGGTCTTTAGCTTTCCTTCCTTAAGGTCAACGGGATTCTTATATTCAATGTACAGGTAAAGATCGTCTGAATTGGACTTGTTATTGTTTATATTGCCATCAATGTAATCCTGCTTCAGCGCTTCAAGCAGTTCCGCCTTCGTGCTTAAGCTCGGAGCCAAAGTAAGGCTTGAAGAACTCTTCGTGTTAATATCGATACTTTTAATTTGTTCGGGATCAATATAAAACAGGATGCTGCCGGTTTCACAATATTCCTTTAAGTTAATAATACTGTTGATCATGTCATTGTCGTTGACCGGCGGAGTGTTGGAGTTGGTTTCGGTGTAATAAACGGAATAGGCTCTCTTCATGGTACTGCCATTTTTGAGTTTATAAGTCAATGTAAAATTAGCGGAATTAACTTTATCAACACAGTAGGGGAAAGTCTTTTCTTTTTTGTCAGCCACATATTTTTTATGAAGCGTTACAATCTTTTCGATATTTTCTTTCTCCTTGAGCGTTGGGGTGATTTTCGCGATTTCACGGTTGTTTGCTCCGTAGATGGTATCGCTGCCGTCATACTTAAAGGATGGTGCGTCAATGCTGATGCTTGCCACATCCCCGGCATTGGGTACGCGGGTGTCGTAACCAAATGCACCGGTTGCCAAAACGGCATAGGCTACAATGAATACCGCCGCGAAGACCCCGTAATAGAGAAAACTCTTTTTCAGTTGCTTAAAACCGCGGGAGTAAACCGCTTCAACCACAATGTGCGCTGCCAACGAGCCGGCTACAAGACCGACAAAGAAGTTGGCGGGCTCCTGTGTGGACGACTGGAGAATCAGTCCGATGCCCAGACCGGAAACTGCGGTAACCATGAATCGAATCACAATTTTTGGAAGGGGAAACGCGAAGCTGCTTTCGGCACATTCGCTCTTGCGCTTTTTGTAAAGCAGAATGGAGCCTGTTAGCAGGATGAGCGTAAAAATAATCCACCAGGCAAGAAACCCTCCGCCCGGACCGCTGGTTGCGGCGGGGTCAAGGCTGATATAGGAGCTGTTGCCGGAGTAGGGCATAAAGGCAGCCACAAACGGAGCAAAGGCACTCAAAACAAGCGAGTCTATTTTGGGGCTGATGATCAGGCCCGGCAGAAGCGCGGACGCAAACATACTGCCTGACAGCACAATAAGGGGATATGCCACATTTACCCCGACAATCGAGATGACCATATCGAAGGTAGTACCGGTGCAGACAGCCATAAATATGGAAAAAGTCAATGTAGCCGTACTCATCAACATGAGCCACAGCAGGTCCCCAATAACAATTTTCCAATTCATGCTTAAATCCACCCCATAGCACGCGCCAATGATGAGATAAATTGCAAAGTTCAGCAGCATTGGTACGAAAAGGGTGGTTAAACCGGCGCAGTAACGGCCAAGAAGCATGGGAACGCGTCCGACCGGCAGCGCGTGGAACAAATCCACACTGCGTTTCTGATGCATGTAGTTAAAAAGGGAAACCGCAATGACTACGACAAAAATCAAAGTGATGGGCGTTACAAGAAACGGGACCAAGGTACTTAACATGCTGATAAAATAGTGATTTAAATCAATTGAAGAGGGACCCATGTTTTTTCGGCTTGATAGCCAGATCATGAGGATCAACGGCATTGCCATGAATTGAAGAAGCAATAGCAGTGCCATCATACCCCGGTTCTTCTTCAGTGACCAAAGATATGTTTCTTTCCATTCTTTGACACTGTTATTTGAGGATGTTGTCAAGGTCATAACCGGCCACCTCCATTTCACTGATAAATACTTCTTCGAGTGTAAGCGGCAGGATTTCGACAAAGATAGGATTGAGTGCGTTGAGTCTGTTCAGAATGTCATCCTTTGACCCGCGTATTACGAAATTCACAAGGGAACCGTGCATTTCAGTTTTTACAATATCCAGCGGGGCAAAGGCACTTAACTCCGGCATGGGTTTATAGACAGCCTGCACCTTGTTGCTTCCAAGTTTTAACTCGTCAAGGTCGCGCTCAAAAATAACCCCGCCCTTGTGGAACAATCCGACATGGTCGCAAAAATCCTCAAGCTCGCGGAGGTTGTGCGATGCGATTACCACAGTCATTCCGTGCTCCGCAACCTCGCTCGATACAATGCGCTTTAACAACTGGCGCATAACCGGGTCAAGCCCGTCGAAGATTTCGTCAAGCAAAAGAATACTCGGCTGCGTGGCGAGCGCGCAAATCAGTGCTGCCTGACGCTGCATTCCCTTTGACATATTCATAATTTTGCTCTTTTTGTCAATTGGGAACAGCGTGCAAAGCTCCTCAAACCGTTTTTTGCTCCAATTGGGATAAATGCGCGCAAAAAAGTCCGCCATTTCCTGTAGCGTTGCCTGCGGCAAAAAGTACGGATAATCAGATATGAAAAATATCTTCGATTTTGTTTCTGAGTTTTCAAACGACGCGGCACCATCCACTAAAACTTCGCCGCCGTCCGGTTTGTAAATGCCCGCGAGCGTGCGTAAAAATGTGGATTTACCCGCGCCGTTTGAACCGACCAGCCCAAACACGGAGCCGGAGCCAATCGAAAACGAAATTTCGTCGAGTGCGACTGTGTTGTCAAATCTTTTGGTTAGTTTTTTTGCTTCTATCATCACTTATGCACTCCTTCCACTAAAAATATCATTGACTTGTGTCAGAACTTCAGCCTTGGGAATTCCGCAGTCGGCGGCAGTCTGTAGTGCATCATTCAGTTTTTCAGCCGCTATTTCGCGCTGCTGAGAGATTGCTGAAACATCACCGGAAAGAAACGAGCCTTTGCCGGGAACGGAACAGATGATGCCGTCATGCTCAAGCATCTGGTAGGCTTTTTGCACTGTATTTGGGTTAACACCCAGCTCTTGTGCAAGCGACCGAACACTTGGCAGCGGTTCGCCCTGCTCGATTGCTCCCAACGCCGCCATGCGCGTGATGTCCTTATACAGCTGCTCGTAAATCGGGAGTCGACTTTTATAATCCAACGTGAACACAATCT
This sequence comes from Ruminococcaceae bacterium UBA1865, assembly GCA_002338255.1. Classification (GTDB taxonomy): domain Bacteria; phylum Bacillota; class Clostridia; order Oscillospirales; family Acutalibacteraceae; genus Caproiciproducens. The sequence goes on from DDHX01000047.1 coordinate 11,801, forward strand.
CACCTCCACTGTCCTTACTGTATTATTTAGATTAGTACAGATATAATATACCACGAGAAAATAAGAGAGTCAACAAATATTACAAAAGTGTAAATAAAAGCCGCCCGTTCGGGCGGCTTTTACAGGAACAGTTTGCATAGGATGGGTATTGGTCAGGCGCAAGTGCCGTGCTATTTTTGTTGGCTATCTTTTTTGGGGCGGAATGCCGCCTGTAAAAGAACCCGCCTGGGACGGATTCGGTTCATCCGCATCATATTTTACCGCACACAGTGTCGGGATAAGGCCGATTTGTGTCAGTATTTGATAGAGCAGCAGCAGGACGGAAAAATAAAGTAAAATCCAAATGTTGCCGGCGACCAGCGCAAAATAGATTGCCGCGAGCATCGTCAGCGGATGAATGTTGATGGAGGACGAAATAATCTTCGGTTCAATAATCTGACGGATTGAGGTGATCAGCAGCCAGCAGACCACCAGCGCTCCTGCTTTAAAAAAGTTGCCGGTGAAAAGGTAGAGGAACGCCAGTGGCAAATAGATGGTTCCCGGGCCGAGTACAGGNNGTCCGCCACGCCCGTAATAATGCTTAGCACAAGTGGATAGGGAACACCCAGCGCGGCAAAAACAATTAAAGTTTCCACAAAAGTAATGAAATAAATCAACAGATACGAGCAGACGAATTTGCCGCTCATGTTCATTCCGTGGTGAGAAGCCGAGCGAATATTCAGTGCGGTATTTCGCGAAAAAAGCGCTAAAATGTGTTTCTTAAGAATCAGCATATCTTTTGAGAAAAAGTATGTCGAAAAAATCATAGCGATAAACATCGTAAAAATGGCAGGCAGCGAAGTCAGGAAGGAAAGCACACTGCTCAGCACGGTTTTTATAATGCCTGCGCCCGACTGTGCAATACCCATGATTTGCTGCTGGTTTTGTTCAATGTATTTTGAATCCAGTTTGCTGATATACTCACCGGCCTTACTGATCAGGCTGTTAATCGGCGCAGTCAGCGTACTGACATCGCTTGTTATATTGTTAATCAGGTTGCTTATTTCTGAAATAAGCCAAAATCCAAGCAGAAATAAAAGACCAAACATCACAATAAAAACAATCAGAGTTGCAATTGCGGAAGCAAGACTGGGATTGAAATGCAGGCGTTTTTTCAGCCAGCGGATAACCGGTTGAACCATCAGTGCGAGCAAAAATCCAGCAATAAACGGAAACGTGTATTTTAAGGTAATGGCGAACAAAAAAAAGAACACGGAAAATGCCGCGAAAAAAATCATCAGCGGCTTTAACCGGATAATCTGTTGCTTGTCAAACAAAATAAGTTCCTCCTTGCCTTTNNATGCCTTTTGTAATCGATAGTATTATCATTATAATCACTTATCATAAAAAAAGTAAAGTAAATAAAAAGAGCGCTCCGCAAAACGCGAAGCGCCTCAACTTACCCTAAAATTATTTTTCCCTGCCTAAAAGCCAATCCACGGAAACATTGAGAATGTTGGCCAATGCAGAAAGTTCAAAGTCCGTAACATAACGGATTTGTCCTTCCAACTTTGATAAGCCAGAGGCATTCATATCAACTCCATTGACTTGAAGCTGTGCCAAAAGTTCTTTTTGCTTCATGCCCTGGTTTTTACGTGCCATCTCAACGCGTGCACCAACTAAATTACGAGTGCCAAGTGCTTGTTTGCGTAATCTCACTGAATTCATCTCCCCCACATATTTTGTTTTAGCGCATACATATTCCATCTATAAACAGTGCTTCGACTAAATTTCCTGGAAATTTACAAATTATTGGAAATTCACAGATCTAAATTCCGTCGTTATAATATAGTATAATATCTTATTGTTTAAAATGCAATAAAAAATAAAAAAAATTCACAAAAAAAGGCATTTATTTTTAGTTTATTAATTTTTTGTTTAAAAATTTTGCTGAAAAATTCTTTTGTTATTTGTTATTTTGCCATAACCTTGTTATAATATTCCTAAATATTAATTTTTTATTCGAAAAGACATATTTTCATTTATCTGTAAAATTAACCGGGAACGCAAATATTACGATTAAGAGGTGTGCGCCGCACCGGTTCACGATTCCGTACCATTCTTTTCGAAAGCCATTCGCACAGTTGAAGTAAGCAAAATTTGATAATTTATTGGAGCTGAATAAAATGAAGAAACAGAGCGGATTAAAAACCAATCTGACCATGCTGACCGATTTCTATGAAATCACCATGGCCAACGGCTACTTCAAAAACGGTTATAAGGATACGATTGTCTATTTCGACATGTTTTTCCGTCATGTACCCAATGACGGCGGTTATGCAATTATGGCTGGTGTTCAGCAGGTTGTGGAATACATTGAAGAACTCGAATTTACACCTGAGGACATTGAGTATCTTAGAAACTGCAAGATTTTCAGTGAGGACTTTATCCAATATCTTGCGGACTTTCAATTCACCTGCGATGTTTGGGCCGTGCCGGAGGGTACTCCAATTTTTCCTGTCGAGCCGATTGTGACGGTACGTGGGCCGGTAATTCAGGCACAGTTTATTGAAACAATGATTTTGCTGTGCATCAACCATCAAAGCCTGATTGCGACAAAAGCCAACAGGATTGTCCGTGCAGCGGAGGGCAGGACGGTTATGGAGTTCGGGTCACGTCGTGCGCAGGGCCCGGACGGAGCCATTTTGGGTGCGAGAGCTGCTTTCATCGGTGGATGCAGCGGTACAGCCTGCACCATCTGCGACCGTGATTACGGTGTTCCGGCACTGGGCACAATGGCGCACAGCTGGGTGCAGCTCTTCGACAGCGAATTGGATGCTTTCCGTGCTTACGCCAAGGAGTACCCGGGTCAGTGCACGTTATTGGTCGATACCTACAATGTTTTGAAATCGGGTATTCCAAATGCGATTCAAGTATTTAATGAGGTGCTTCTTCCGCTCGGTTTCCGTCCTGCGGGAATCCGTATTGACAGCGGAGATATCACCTATCTTTCCCACAAAGCGCGTAAGATGCTTGACGCTGCCGGATTTGAAGACTGTAAAATCTGTGCTTCAAATTCACTCGATGAGTATATAATACGCGATATGCTGATGCAAGGTGCATGTGTGGACAGCTTTGGCGTGGGCGAGCGCCTGATTACTTCGGCGAGTGAACCTGTATTCGGCGGAGTTTATAAGCTGAGCGGCGTGGAGGACAAGCAGGGAAACGTTATTCCAAGAATTAAAATCAGTGAAAATGTGTCGAAGATTACTACACCCTGCTTTAAAAACCTGTGGAGGCTTTTTGACCGCGAAAGCGGCAAAGCGATCGCCGACGTAATCACACTGCACGACGAAGTGATTGACGACACGAAGCAGTATGCGCTTTTTGACCCGGACCACGTGTGGAAGCGTAAAATTGTTAAGAATTTCCGGGCGGTTGAGTTACGCCCAAAGCTGTTTGAAAACGGAAAAAGTCTGGTGCAGCCGCGTGATTTGAATGAAATTAAAGAGTATTGCTTGCAGCAGGTGGACACGCTCTGGGATGAGGTCACCCGTTTTGAGAACCCACATCAGTATTATGTGGATTTATCACAGAAGCTTTGGAATGAAAAAAACCGCTTAATTTCTGAGCATAGCTTATGATTTGCAATGGTATGTATTTACAATTGATTGCTTATAGGTTGACAGATTCGTAAAAATAAATTAAAATAAGCGTTGCGAGCAGGCTGAACAGCTGCGGACACAGCTCGAAAGGGCGTGCCCGAGGAAAGTCCGAGCTCCACAGGGCAGGAATAACGGCTAACGGCCGCCGGGGGCAACCCCAGGGAAAGTGCAACAGAGATATACCGCCGGAAACGGTAAGGATGGAAAGGCGAGGTAAGAGCTCACCAGCGTGCGGGAGACCGCGCGGCTCTGCAAACCCTATTCGGAGCAACACCGCAGAGGGACTTTATGCGTCGGCCCGGCGCGTCCCGAGAAGGTGGCACTGAGCCGTGATGGCAACATCCGGCCAAGATAGATGGCTGTTCACGACAGAACTCGGCTTACAGGCCTGGTCGTACCAAAAAGATAAAAACCCGCTGTTACAGCGGGCTTTTTCATTCAAAATGCTGCAATAGCACTTTAAAGCGCTGATGTTTAGCGTTAGAAGTAGTCGTTTTTGGTTGGGGAAAATTGCAATTTCAAAAAAATGTTATTGAACTAAGGCGAATATTAGGTTATAATGTATAATACTCAAACACAAAAAATGTGGTGGCGACAGTCACTGTTTGATTCCATTCACAAATAAAATACATGCAAAGAGGATAGCTATGGAGAAAAGAATTGTTATCATAGGCGCCGGTTATGCCGGAATATTGACAGCGAAAAAGTTAGCAAAAAGATGTAAACATAATGATGACGTGAAAATTACGATCATCGATAGAAATCCGTTCCACACGATGCTGACTGAGCTTCACGAAGTAGCGGCCAATCGTGTTGACGAAGATAGCATCAAGATTAGTCTTCAAAAAGTTTTTGCACGAAGAAAAGTGGACGTAAAACTCGATACGGTTCAATCGATTGACTTTGATCAGAGGATTGTTGTTGGAACGAATGAAAATTACGGCTATGATTATCTTGTGCTTGCTGCAGGCTCCAAGCCGACTTTCTTCGGTGTGCCGGGAGCACAGGAGTTTGCTTACAAGCTTTGGTCATACGATGACGCGGTGATCTTAAAAGAGCATATTCACGACTGCTTCAGAAAAGCTGCGCGTGAAACCAACCTTGAAGAAAAGAAAAGAATATTGACTTTCTACATTGTCGGTGCCGGATTTACCGGAGTTGAAACAGTGGGTGAAATAGCAGAATACGTACCTGTGCTCTGTGATCAATTTGAAATTGACAGATCGCTTGTTACGATTTTTGATGTAGATATTCTTGACAGGGTCGTTCCGGTTTTACCTGAAAAATTATCCGAGAAAATTGAAAAGCGTCTTACTAAAATGCATGTTACAGTAAGACTCAAGGCCGGTGTGTGCAGCATTGGTGAAGATTTTATTGAAATGAAAATAGGCGATGCATGTGTTCGTGAAAGTGCCGGAACCGTTATTTGGACGGCCGGAATCGAAAGCTCCGAAATCTCAGGCGAGGCTGCAAAAACCCTTCAGTCCGCAAGAAGAGGGCGCATTGTAACCGACCAATACTTGCGTTCTGTGGACAATGACAGCGTTTTCGTTATTGGCGATAACATCTTATATACCCCGGAAGGCGAAAAAATGCCGGTTCCGCAGTTGGTTGAAAACTGCGAACAGAGCGCTGATACTGCCGCCACGAACATTACTTGCGCAGTTACCGGTACAGGCGAAATGGTAGCATACAAACCGAAATTCCACGGCGTCATGGTTTGTGTAGGCGGACGGTATGGTGTTGCCCGCGTTGGAACACCGAATCATATGTTTAACCTTCCTTCTTTTCTTGCTATGTTTGCAAAACATTTTATCAATATCATTTATTTTATTCAAGTACTTGGCTGGAATAAAATCTTCAATTATATGAAGCATGAGTTCTTTACGATTCGGCATGACAGGAGCTTTGTAGGCGGTCATTTTTCCAACAAAACGCCAAGTTTTCTGCTGGTTGCGCTTAGAATGTGGCTTGGTGCGGTTTGGCTCTATGAAGGAATCATGAAGATTGTTGAGGGATGGTTTAACTCGCCTCAACTGACCGGTTTCTTCAACGGCGCAAACGGTTGGTACAATACCATTTTGAACGCTGCTTCGGGTGCCGCGGCTGCTCCTGACGCTACAAGCAGTGCAACAACAACCGCAGCGGTAACGGGCGCAGCAACAGTTGTGCATGCGGTAGCCGGCACAGCGGTGGCGGCGATTGACGCCATCTCCTCTGCAACAACCGGAGCTGCCAATGCAGCCGGTGGAGCAGCCGGTGCGGCAGCCAAAGCGGTTGGACAGGTACTGATGAATTTTAGCTTTCTCGGATGGTTCCAGGTGATTTTTGTCAGCGGAAAAGAACTGGCAAAGTCAACAATAAACGATTTGGCCTTTAAGCTTGATGTTCCATTAATGAACTGGTTTGTCAATGGATTTATTCTTCCGAATAAGACGGTTCAGATGTTCATGCAGATTAGCATTGTGATTTTAGAAATTTTAATCGGCCTATCTCTGTTAGGCGGCCTGTTCACAACCCTTTCCTCCGGACTTTCTTTGATTCTTGAAGTGATGTTTGTGTGCACAACTGGTTTGTACCTAAGCACCTTCTGGATGATTTTTGCCGCGATCGCAGTTTTGATCGGTGGCGGAAGGGTATTCGGATTTGACTATTACGTGTTACCGGCTTTAAAAAGACAATGGAAAAAATTAGGTTTTGTAAGAAAGTTATATATTTACAATGATTAATGAAAATGTAACAAAAAATGATACCGTTGTATTTGTGACCTTTGACGATGCGCTTGAACTTGTAAAGGCCGAGGTGGACAGAACGCTGTCCGCCTCGCCAAAAATCATTCGCACATACACAGAGCATTTAACGCTCTCAAGGGGTAAATTTATCAGAGCAATCTCCTTGTTGGCTTGTGCGGAAAACAAAGACGGTCTGATTCATCCCAATGCGATTAAATTAGCCGCGTCGGTTGAGCTTTTGCACCTTGCTACCCTTGTGCATGATGATGTGATTGACAATGCGAAAACGCGCAGGGGAGTTGTAACGCTCCAAAAGAAGTATGGGAAAAAGACAGCGGTTATTTGCGGCGACTATCTTTTGTGTGTGTCGCTTCAGCACGCTTCATCCATCTCAAATAAGAAGGATTATCTTGATTTTGAAATACCGGACTATATGAACAGGGTTTGTCTTGGGGAAATAAAGCAGAACATGAACAACGGAAACGTGGATCTTTCGGTTTACAACTACCTCAAGATTATTTCCGGTAAAACCGCCGCCCTGTTTGAAGCTTCTTTTTACGCGGGAGCCGTCCTGTGTGAGGACGCAAAGGATGAAATCAAACAATATATGCGCCTTGGGCGCTGTATGGGTATGATTTTTCAGTTGTCGGATGATTGCATCGATTTTGAAGCGTCTCCAGAACTTGCTAAGAAGCCTGTTCAATCTGATTTTGAACAGGGAGTCATTACGCTTCCCCTCATCCATGCCTTTCAGAAGCGCGATGGTTTTAAAGAAAAGGCTAAGGCAAACGAGGTTTCTCGAAGTGAGATTAATGCTGCTGTGTTTGAAACAGGCGGCCTGAGTTATACCCGTATGGTCTCAAAAAAATATTACAATAAGGCATTGAATATTCTTGATAAGCTCAATGCGAGTGAAGATAAAAAAGCAAGGTTGGTTCTTATTTTAGACAGAGTTTATAACGGATTGAAGAAATGATTCTCGGAGACAAATGTGATTAAACGATTTTTTGACTATGTGGAAATTACAACAAAGATTACCAGCGTTTTAACTTTTTTGATGACGGTTGCGTATCTTTTTTCAATGAAACAGCCTATTCATGGGAAGCTTACGCTTATCTTTTTTGCTTCTATGTTTTTGTTTGATTTGACAACGACTGCGATCAACAATTATGTTGACACAAAAACGAATGGCCAGACTCTGCAATTCAAACGAAGAACCGCTTTCTTTATTATTTTGATATTATTTGCGTTGAGTGCGGCGTTGGGGATTTATTTGGCGTGTATAACGGATGTTGTAGTTTTACTTCTTGGCGGTTTGTGCTTCCTTTGCGGGGTACTTTATTCCTACGGTCCGATTCCGATTTCTCGCCAGCCGTTTGGCGAAATTTTCTCGGGCTTTTTTTACGGATTACTAATTCCGTTTATTTTGCTCTATATCAATATGCCAAAAGGCACTTATTTTTCTTTCGCAATCAATTTTCAAACAATTAGCCTGAATTTGCACATTATGTCGCTGATTACGGTACTGCTGCTTTCTGTAGCGCCGGTTTGCGTAACTGCAAATATCATGCTTGCTAATAATTTATGTGATATTGAGAACGATATTGTTGTAAAGCGGTATACGCTGCCGTACTATTTGGGCAATCGTAAAGCTTTATCTTTATTTGTTGGTCTTTATTACCTCACTTATTTTGCAACGATTGTAATGGTTATACTGCGGATTTTGTCCCCGGTTTGCCTCCTTTCTTTGCTCACGGTTTTCTTCGTACAGAAGAATATAAACAAATTCATAAAAAAACAGGATAAAGCCACCACTTTTATTTTAGCGGTTAAGAACTTTGTTATCATTATGGCAACAAACAGTTTGATGATCTTTATCAGTGGTCTTTTTCACTAAGACGGAGTTTCATTCAATGAAATTTATGAAAAAAACGGATATCATCATTGTTTCTGTAATTTTGATTATCAGTGCAATTGCCTATGTTTCCTACCATTATGTGTTCAACCAAAAGGCGGCAAAAGCAGAAATTTATTATAAATCACAGCTTGTCCAGACTGTCGATTTGACGGCGGGCGTGGACAAAAGATTCTCTATTCCGCAAAACCAGCATGTGGTTTTTCATGTATATAAAGATGGAAGCATCTGTTTTGAAGAATCCAATTGCCCGGATAAAATATGTATCCGCGCGGGGAAACTCCATACAATAGGAGAAAGCGCGGCGTGTCTGCCCAATAGTATCGTAATGAAAATCGTTGCTAAAGATAAACGCAGCGCGGATGACCTTGACATGGTAGTCGGTTAAGAGAAAGGCGGATTATGGTCGAGAAGAAAAAATCAACCAATCATGCGCCCAACTCATTGCAAATCAGGCGGATGGTTTTAACCGGTCTCCTTTTCGCTGTTATTTTGGTTCTTTCGGTTCTTGAAAATGAGTTACAGCTTCCGGTTCCGGTTCCCGGCGTGAAGCTTGGGCTTTCAAATATTGTTGNNCTTCTTTGTAGGTAAAAAACAGGCGCTGCTTCTGGCAATTTTAAAGTCATTGTTTGTGTTTCTGACCAGAGGTGCTATCGCATCATTTCTGAGTTTATGCGGAGGGATTCTTTCCATCTTGGTTATGATCGTATTGCTGTTTGTTTTTAAAGATAAAATATCCTATTTAATCATTAGCATTTTTGGAGCTGTCTTTCATAATGTAGGGCAGTTTATTGCAATATCGCTGCTTTATACAAGCCTGAATCTGTGGGCGTATCTTCCCATTCTTCTTGTTTCCGGCATAATTGCGGGATTTGCTACGTCAACTCTTCTTAAGTTTAGCTTACCGGCCCTTAAAAGGGTTGGTTTGAAATAAAAAAAAATATCTGGAGGAAAATATGAAAAAATCATTCGCTTTGTTACTCGTTGCAGCACTGTCCATCTCAACGCTGGCGGGTTGCGCACCATCAAGCAGCACAAGTTCAGCTGCCCCGGCATCTCAGGCTCCTGCAAGCTCAGCCGCTGCATCAGTCGCTTCCACAGCAGATACCTCTGCCGGCGTAAAAACCGGACTTGCGGTAATCTCATCCATCGGAAAATCCACAGATGTGAAGGACGGCAAAGGCCTTGCACAAACAGACTCCACAGTTGTTGCTGTTTTAGTTGACAAAGACGGCAAAATCGTGAAATGCGTAATCGACTCCGTGCAGTCGAAAATCAACTTCTCTGACAAAGGCAAAATTACAACTCCGCTTGATACAGTCGTAAAATCCAAGGATGAGCTTGGCGCAGACTACGGTCTTGGCAAGGCTTCCGGTATCAAAAAAGAGTGGAACGAGCAGGCCGCTGCTTTTGCTGCTTATGTAGTTGGCAAAACCGCTGATGAAGTCAAGGGCATAGCGGTAAATGACAAGGGCGAAGCAACTGCCACTGAATTGACTGGTTCTGTTACAATTTCTGTCGGCGGCTTTATGGACGCAGTTCAGAAGGCAGTAGCCAGCGCAACAGATTTGGGCGCAAAAGCAACTGATAAATTGGGCTTAGGCATTTATACAACAATTGCAAAATCAACTGATGCCGGTGCAAAAGACGGCGTTGCTCAGACTTATTCCGACTACGGTGTTACAACAACCGATGACAGCGGAAAAATCACAAGCTGCATTATTGACGCTTCCCAGACAAATGTCAACTTTACAGCTGCTGGCAAAGTCACATCTGACTTGAAGGCTCCTCTCAAAACCAAGGATGAACTTGGCACTGAGTACGGCATGAAGAAAGCTTCCAAGATCGGTAAAGAGTGGAATGAAGAAGCACAAGCATTTGCAAAGTATGTTGTTGGTAAAACAGCAGCAGACGTTAAGGGTGTAGCGGTAAATGATAAGGGCGAACCAACTGCAACTGAACTGACTGCTTCCGTTACAATTTCCATCGGTGATTTCATGAAGATTATTGATAAGGCAACTTCCAGCGCAAAATAATCAAAGATTAAATTCACAGTATGATTCAAGAGAGGTAGATTTTAATCTACCTCTCCATTTTTTGAGGTGGAAAATTGGTTAAGAAAATTGTCGCCGTTATGCTGACTTTGGCACTTGCTTTCAATCTTCCCGCTTGTAACGCAAGCAAAAAAACACGTTATGAGGCTCAATTTTTAAAACTATTTGATACGGTAACTGAAATTGTAGCTTATATGGACACCAAAGAGGAATTTACGGACTTCTCAAACCTGATTTATAATAACTTGAAAACCTATCACGAGCTTTACGATATTTATAATGATTATCCGGGAGTTGTCAATGTAAAAACAATTAATGATAATGCGGGTAAAAAGCCGGTTAAGGTGGATAAAAAAATCATTGATCTGCTTCTTTTAGGAAAAAAGATTTACAAAGAGAGTGATGGGAAACAGGATATTGCGCTCGGCTCGGTGACCTCGATTTGGCTGAAATATAGAACACAGGGGATTGATGACCCGGAAAATGCGGCGTTGCCGCCAATGAGCGACTTGAAGGCTGCCGCGGCGCATGCGGATATTAATAAAGTGATTATTGATGAAAAGGCTTCCACGGTTTATCTATCGGACCCTAAAATGAGCCTTGACGTCGGCGCAATCGGTAAAGGGTATGCAACGGAACAGGTTTGTCAGCTTGCCATTGCAAAGGGATACAAATCCGGGCTTTTAAGTGTCGGTGGAAACGTTCGCGCCATCGGGGATAAGGGCGTGAATAATGAATTATGGAATGTTGGAATTCAAAACCCGGACAAGGACAGTAAAGATAAAACGCTTGGCGTTGTTTTGCTGAAAAACATGTCCCTCGTGACAAGCGGGATTTATGAACGGTATTATACCGTAAACGGGAAGAACTATCACCATATCATTGACCCCAAAACATTGATGCCGTCTACCTATTATAAAGCAGTGACCATACTTTGCCCTGACTCCGGTATGGCGGACGCTCTGTCGACCGCTGTTTTCAATATGTCTTATGAAGACGGACTGAAGTTAATCAGTACAATGCCGAATACAGAAGTGCTTTGGGTCTTCTTGGACGGAGAAATGAAATACAGCCCTCACTTTAAAGATTATCTTAAAAAATAAAACAAAAACAAAAACTTCCTTTCAGAGTATTTTTTTTGAAAGGAAGTTTTTGTTTTATTATAATGTAAGGGATCAGTAAAACAAACGCAATGAATGAAAGTATTCAGAAATAATAAAATTACTTAAGTGCAGGATCTTTGCAAATTGAATTGACTTTCAAAATAATAGCTTGTTCAGTTGGCATTTATTGCAATCAAAAAATGTGGATTAAAAGGTATCTTTCATAGCTTGGTCATAGCATATCTTCGCTTTTATGGCATAGATGATACAAAACAATAAAAATGCAATCGAAACGACGGGACTTCCTCCTCTAAGAAGTACAAACGGCGTTTCAAACAAGAACGACATCCAAAAGTGAATGCCAGTTTTTTCCCATAATCCAGGGGTCAAATAAGTAAAATCAAAAGGTTTCTGAGTAGAACTTGTCAAAAAAGTAAAGGTTGACATAAAAAATGCAAATGTGAGCAAGCAAAATTGCTGTGACAATCTTTTGTATCGGCCAGCGCGCGAACATTTATCGGAAAAAATATCGCTGTTTTCTTGTGGATTCATTGTGCAAAAGTATTGCGAGCCGGTGTTTTTTCCTCCTGCAATAAAATTCCATCCGCTGTCTACAAAAAGTGTCGCATATTCTTCAAATTTGTTTTGATTTTTGAAGGCACGATAATCAATTCGGTATACTATGTTCTGTGGCACACCGTGCGCAAAGATATAAACGCCAAACGAGTTTACATGTATCAAGTGCCAGCCCTGCATCGACATTTGGTTTAACCATTTTTCTTCTTTTTCAAAATTACTGTACCATCGAATAATTCTTTTTGTCTGTTTGCTCAAGGCAGTCCTCTCCTATCGTATTTGAAAAGTATACGTCACTAATTTGGATTAGTTTACGCATCCTGTCACACTCCATGTGAAGCACCTGCATCCCAAGCTGCGTGATTTGGTATACCTTGCGGCGTTTGTCAGAATTGATTTCCAAAAGAAGAATTAACTTTTGTTTGGTTAAATTCTCTAAAGCACCATAAAGCGTTCCCGGTGCTATTGTGACCGTACCTTCACTAAGCATTTCAACATTCTGCATAATGGCGTACCCATGCAATGGCTTCATCAGCGAAAGTAAAATGTAATAGCTCGATTCAGTCATTGGAAGAAATTTTTTCAAATTTATTATAATCACCTCATACTATATCGAGGAACTTTATACAGTTTAACGATATATCGTATAACTGTATATTAGCATACATGTTTTTAACTGTCAATATCTTTCATGGATATATTTAAAGCATCCTAATTATTGGATGCTTTTTCTAAAAGTGTCCAATAATTAGAATGNNTTTTTATGGTTAGTCTCTTACTTTTCAAGCAATCCGTATTTAGTCTTGATTCTTTCCAACTTTTCAATCATGGGCTGTGAAATAAAAAATAAAAAGAAGATGCTTGCCGCTGCGTGAATCAGGTCGAACGGAAGCGACCCCAGGCAAACGGTTAGATAAGCCGGAAGCGTGGGCGGCAGTCCACTGATCAGCAGCGTTCCAAGGTTGACAATTCCGCCGTATAAAAGCAGAGTGGACAGGCCGCCGAATACACACAGTGACAGGCGTTTGCTCTTTAGCGGCCCGCGTTCGTAAAGCAAGCCCGCCAAAAAACCAATGATGCCGAAGGCAAACATCTGCCATGGGGTGTTTGGTCCCTGACCAAAGAAGAAGTTTGAGACAAACGCACTGACTGCGCCGACGAGAAATCCGGACTGCGCCCCGAGGCACACGCCGGCGATGATGACAATTGCCGCCACGGGCTTGAACTGGGGCAGCCNNGCCGCCCGCCCGGCGACCGCTATGGCACACAGCACCGATAGTGTCACCAGCTCGCGCGCCTGTGGCCTGCGGCGCTCAAACAGCTGAAAAAACGGGAGCATGGAACAGATGATAATAATCAGACTGACGAAATAGTATTTTCTGTCGCCAAGGCCGTACATACCGTAAAAAATTGCGGCAGGAGCTAAAATCAACACGGCAGCGGCGGTCAGGCAGTCATTTCTGCTTAGTTTCCATTTCGATTTTTGTTGCACAGCGCAATCACATCTCCATTCGTAACAGCGTTTGTAAACCGACCGCGCGTCATGCGGTTGGCTGCGGTTGTGTAAAAACTGTTGCCGGCAAAGAACTCCCGCGCCGGCCCGCTTGCGACAACATCTCCGTTAAAAAAGAGCGAACATAGATCAGCGTATTCGGCACAAAATTCAATGTCATGCGACACCATTACGATGGTAACGCCTGAAAGTATTAATTTGTGAATGATATTAGCAAAGGCAATCTTAAAGAAGGAATCCATCCCTTTTGTCGGCTCGTCAAGCAGGAGAATATCGGGCTGAATGAGCAATACCTTGCCGAGTGCCGCACGCTGTTGTTCGCCGCCGCTCAGGTCATAAGGGTGACGGTCGAGCAGCGCAGTGATTTCCAATAGCTCCGCAATCCCCTGAATTCGCTGCTCTTTCTCTTTTGGAGGGAGTTTTTCATCAAGTACTTCGCATAAATCAGCCCTTACCGTACTCTTAACAAATAGAGACTGCGGGCTTTGTGGCAGCATGGCAACACGACCGTCTACATTTACTTTCCCGCGGTATGGCTTGTAAATGCCCGCTATTATACCAAGCGCCGTACTTTTACCGGTTCCGTTTCCGCCCACAATGCAGTACAGCCCGCCCTTTGGAATACGAAGGCTAAGATCCTTAATAACGTCAGGCTGTTTTTTATCGTAGGTAAAATAGCATTCCTTCAAGTCCACTGCTTCGGCCTTATCAGGTTCCCTTTCTGTTTTATCAATGGCGTTATATTTTATTGTCTTATCTTTTAACAACTCATTCAGCCACTGCCTGCCTTCACGTACAGTCAGCGGGCAGGGTAAATCGTTTTCGACTCCGCGGTGGATAATCACCGGCGCAGGAAGAGCCGCCGCCATCGGATGGCTAACGCTTAATAACGCCATACCCGCTTCACGCGGAGCCGCGTCAGTAAAGACTTTTCCGCAGTCAAGCACAATGACACGATCGGCAATGGGGAAGACCTCCTGTAAACGCTGTTCAATCAGAATGACTGCCACGCCCAGTTCCGCGTTGATTTTTTTGACCGCGGCCAGAAAATCCCCGGCAGCAATGGGGTCAAGTTGGGAGGTTGGCTCGTCCAAAAGCAGAACCTTTGGCTGCATTGCCATAATAGATGCCAGGTTCAAAAGCTGTTTTTGCCCGCCCGAAAGCACGGAAACATCCCGGTCGNNGAAAAAGCTTGCCATTTCCGCAGTGCGCAGGCGAATTGCACGGTTATCAAAGCCGAGGCTTTCCAACCCGAACGCAAGCTCATGCCAGACCTTATCGGTTACAATTTGTTCCTCTGGGCTTTGCATCACATAACCGATGTCCGTGGTTTGCGTGCGTAAATCCCACTCGCTGAGCGGTTTCCCGCAGAAAAGAACTGTACCGCTGTGTTCACCGTGCGGCGTTAAAGCAGGTTTGAGCTGGCGCAGGAGCGTTGTTTTGCCGCAGCCGGAAAGACCGCAGAGCACGACGAACTCCCCTTCGCCGATGGTTAGATTGATATCGTTCAGCACCGGTTCCGGCTGATTCGGGTAGGAAAAACTAAAATGATTGATTTCAAATACTGCCATGATATTTTACCTCTAATACTGCATTGATAAGTAAGGGGAATGCGCTGAGCAGAAAATATGCCGCATAAACAATTACACTGCCTGAAGTCACAGGTCGAATGATCATTGACGGAAAGTAGCGAATATTGTTTTCTCCTGTAAAAAATCCAAAAAATATCGTCGAAATCAATACAAATAGTAGTATTAATATCGTTTTATCCCGATTGTCAAAGTGATAAAGGTGAAAACTGGTTCGACCCGGCAATCCGTACCCCCGGGCGCGCATGGAATCCGCGGTGGTAATACCGTTTTCAAGCGCCCAAGTGGTCAGCATTGATAAGATTTTAATACCGTTTTTCGCCCGTGTAAAAATACTGCCCTCATCCACACCTCTGCCAATACATTTTTGCGCGTTGCTGATTACTTGAATCTGCGCTTTAAAGCGGGGAACAAAACGCAGAACCATTGAAAATATAAGCGAAAGCGAGGGAATGATGCGCCCAAACAAATAGGTGAGTTTGTCCGACGTCATCACAGCATTGCTGCACGAAAACCATAGCAGCACGCTGATGAACATGACCGCCGCCGCAAGGCCGTACACACAGGCTTCTAATGTAATCGGGTTGTCATTGATGTACAGCAGAATCGTTCTGCCCGCGTGGTTCAGCAGCGGATTAATAAGCGCCATGACGAGTAATACCGGTAAAAGAAATTTTAAGCTAAACAGCAGAGCTTTTTTTGAATTGAGCGCAACCGAATAGGCAAAGCCGCCCAAGAGCGAAATCGCCAGAAAAATCGGATGCATAAAAAACATCGAAAATAAAATCACCGCCGAAAAATAAATGAAATTGATGGCGGGGTGAAGCCTGCCAAAATAATCTGTCATAGCTGTTCTCTCTTTTACTGGCCGCAAACGTACAGCCACTGAATTTTATCGCCGCTTTTCAGCTTGTAGCTGCTGCTGCTGACAGGGGGCTGCTTGCCGTTTACCGCGAACATCCAGCCGCTGTTGCTGCCGAAACTTTTTTCATAGATATTATCAATTCCCTTAATATAGTTCGTTTGATATACAGGTGAAGCAACATACTCCATTTGGATGTTGTTTGCTTTTGTTTCGCGTACCAGCAAATCAAAAACGGTGTCACCGTCTTGAAATGAAATACTGCTCTTCTCATAAACCAATCCGTTTTCCGGAACAATCGAAAGCTGATCTGCACTGAACTTATCCTTTTTTTTTAAGATGTCACTGCAAGAAATCAGCAGCGCACAGCTTCGCTCCTTGTTTTGTTCGGCCGGCGCAGCCGCTTTTGAAGCCACGGATGACGGCGAAGCTGCCGGTTTTGATGAGGTCGGTTTTGAAGCGACTGTATTGTTCGTTTTCGATGATACGGAAGACGATGTAGCGGAAGAAGCCATGCTTTGACTACTCACAACGGAAGACAGCGCACTTTCGTCCTGTGCCGATGATACCGCCGAGCTGCTTACCGTCTGCGGCAACGAACTGGCTGCGGACTGCGGCGGCAGCTCGACCTTGCATCCGGTCAGCAAACAGAGTACGCATAGAATAGATAGAATCTTATATTTCATAGTATCTCCAATAAGCATAATCATAAATAGAGGGACAGGCTTTTGTGCCTGCCCCTAAGACTGCAACAATCCTGCCGGCACACTCAAATGAGCGCGCGGGAACGGATGCAGTCAATTTTTATACCTTGTTTTTCTTCTTTAAAATTAGAATTGCTGCCGCGCTCAGTGCCATCACGACCACGCCCGCGGAAACAGGTGTTTCGCCGGTCGCGGGGGAAGGAAGTGCCGGTTTTGTCCCGATTGCGTACAAAGTGCCGCTGTCGTTGAAATAGTACAGCCTGCCGTCTTTGGAAGCCGTAAGGCTTTGTGAGGACGACTGTGCAACGGAGGGGGTGAACAGCGTTTCATAGGAAGCTTTGGTTTGTCCCTCGGAATCCTTAATCACATATACGCTGGAGGAATCCTTGCTGTACACGTAGTTCGCATCGCTTGTACCGTACTTTGCAACATAGATGTATACCTGCTGCTTGTTGGAGTCAGTCGCGTAAGCGGTTGTAACAAGCGGCGAGGATTGGGACTGGATATCCTTAATTTGATAAATCGTTTTTAAATCTGAAGCATTTAAGACAGAGAAAGGAGTTGTCGCGCCGTAGCCGCCGCCCGCAACATACAGTCTGCCGTTGTAAACGACCGGGCTTGAGGTGATGCTGTTTCCCAATACCGCGGATTTTATGGCAGTACTGCCGTAAATCATACCGGTTGAGTCTGCCTTGGCGGAATAAATCGAGCCGGATTTCAAAGAAGCGTAAATTCTGCCCTCGGCAAAGCAAAGGGTGGAACTGACCGGTCCGCCCGCCGAAACGGTACTGACCGGGGTTCCGTCCGACAACTGATAAGCGGTAATATTGCCGCTGCTGTCGGAAACCGCGATTGCGCTGCCTGTGACCGCTCCGCCGTTCCAGTAGTAGCCGGCTGTGGTGTTTTCATGCTGCCACGCGATTTTGCCCGTTTGCGTATCAATAGACGCATACACGCCGGAGGTATAGGCGTAAGTCGCCGCATCCTGTGTGTAGGTGCCAAAATAAATATGGTTGTTGTAATAAGTGATGGGGGAGGCTATTTGCTGTGCAGACGTGCCATAGGTAATTTCACTGCTTTGCCAGACAGGCGAAAGGCTGTTTGCGTCAAAAGCGGAAATTTGAACGCCTGCGGTTGTTTGCTGCGGCACATAGATTTTTCCGTCGCCATAGGCGATTTGCGAAAAATAAAGTGGAACATTTTTGCAATCTGTGGTTGCTATGGTTTTTCCGGTTGCGGCGTTCAGCTTTAAAAGTGTGCCGCCCGACGTTGTCAGGTAAACGTAGTTCCCGACTGCAATCGGCGTGCCGCAGGCGTTGTTTTCGAATTTCATGCCGTTATACTCGCTGGTCGCCGTGTGCTTTACAGCCCATTCCGATTTTGCTGCTACGGCGTTCACCGGCGTTTTGGCGGCGGTTAAACCGGAAGCTACCGGTGAACCTAAAAATTGTGCCCAGTCCTCATTGCTTTTTGCTGACGCAGCTACCGTGGTAGAAACTACCAAAGCAAGTGCGCACAGCATTGCCGTAATCTTTTTTGTTTTCATCTTAATCCCTCCGACTAAATTTGTAAAACTTGGTTTACGGCAGGTTTCCTGGCTTGAACTCATCCTTCAGCGCGCGGCCTTCCCAGCAAAGCCAGTGACCGTTTTGTGCGCGCTTCCGTCATTCTTACAGTAGCGGGGGCTGCTGCGGACTCTATACGAATTCCTGTCTAAAACACCAATGATTTTTTCAACAGGAATTCGTATAACACCGCATTCCCTATCCGTAAACTTATTTTATTATCCTCTAATTATTATATGAATCAAGCCGTATGTCAAGTTAAATCATAAAGAAAGCGGCCTGCCGGGAAAGACAGACCACTTTCTTTATATAGGAAGATATGTAAAGATCTTGTACTTAAAATAAGATTAGTCTACGTCACCCTGCAAAGCATCATAACCCTCTTCGCCGGTACGGACTTTAATAACATTTTCAACGTCATAGACGAAAATTTTACCATCGCCGATTTTTCCGGTGTAAAGCACTTTTTTAGCTGTGCTGACAACCGTTTCTACCGGGATTGAACTGACGACCAATTCAAGCTTGATTTTTGGAAGCAGGTTTACCTCGTCAAATTTAACGCCGCGATAAAATTCGGTTCGACCTTTTTGTGTACCGCAACCAAGAACATTCGTAACAGTCATTCCTGCGACACCGATTTCATTCATCGCATATTTGATTGCTTCAAACTTAGCCTGATTAAAGATCATAACAATCTTTGTCAGTTTTTTACCGGTTACACTTGGTAAAATCGTTGGTGCTTCGGGGTAGTGGGAGACGGAAATGCTCTCTTCAACAGGAACACAGTCAGGCTCAGCGAACAATGCATGACCATCCATAGGAAGGAAGTCGGCATATGCACTGACAATACCATGCTCGGTTATATCAAGACCCATGATTTCTTCTTCTTCACTCACACGAAGGCCAATGGTCTTCTTAATAGCAGTAAAGATAATCAGCATCATGACAGTTACCCATGCGCAAACAGCGAGTACTCCAAGTATTTGTACTCCAAGGAACTTGAATCCGCCGCCATAGAACACGCCGCCGTTAACAGCAAACAGGCCGGTTAGGATTGTGCCGGAAGCGCCATTCAGAAAATGAACGCCAACCGCACCAACTGGATCATCAATCTTAAGGACCTTATCAACAAATTCGATTCCAAAGACAACAATGAAACCGGAAATTAAACCAATAAAGAATGCACCGACCGGAGAAACGGCGTCGCAACCGGCTGTGATTGCTACCAGACCGGCAAGGGAACCGTTCAAGGTCATTGAAACATCGGGCTTCTTGTAGCGAATCCACGTAATCATCATTACCGTTACAGTTGCTACAGCAGCTGTAAGGTTAGTAGTAAGGAAGATATTACCCGCGGAAGAAAGGATATTGTCGCCAGTCATTGAAATGGTAGAGCAGCCGTTGAACCCAAACCAGCAGAACCAAAGGATGAACACGCCAAGCGCGCCAAGGGTTAAGCTATGGCCCGGAATTGCCTTTGACTTACCATTTTTGTCGTACTTGCCAATACGGGGGCCAAGCATTTTTGCGCCGATAAGAGCTGCAAGTCCGCCGACCATATGTACGGCAGTGGAGCCGGCAAAATCATGGAAGCCAAGCTGTGCAAGCCAGCCGCCGCCCCATATCCAGTGCCCGGAAACAGGGTAGACAAACGCGCTGATGCACGCACTGTAAATACAGTAGGAAATAAATTTTGTTCTTTCTGCCATTGCGCCCGAAACAATTGTTGCGGCAGTGGCACAGAAAACAGTCTGGAAAATGATGTAAGCGGCAGTCGGAACGGTAAGTCCCATGCTCGTCGCATAATCGCCTCTTGAAAATAGGTCAAAACCCCCAATGAACGGAGATGTTCCGGCGAACATCAAGCCAAAGCCAAACAACCAGAAAATTGGAGCTCCGATACTGAAATCCATTAAGTTTTTCATAATAATGTTTCCAGCATTTTTGGCTCTTGTAAAACCAGTTTCAACCATGGCAAACCCGGCTTGCATAAAGAAAACTAAAGCCGCGCCAAGGAGTACCCAGATCGTGTCGACAGATGAAAAGATCTGTTGCATGTGGTGTGTGCCCCCTAAAACTAAATTTGGCGCGTATTCTGCAAACTAAACAGAATACACGCCATTGTGCATCTCAATATTCCCCTGATTTGAACAAGCAAAATTCTCCGCTTACAAAACGCTGAAAAGTAGATCGCCGTAGGTTGGATATGGCCAGTACTTTTCACCAACCATTTTTTCAATTTCATCAGCTGTTTTGCGGGTGTCCTCCATTTGTGCAAACACAGTGTTGCGATAGTATTTGGCTTCTTCAAGAACATCCTTGAATTCTTTTTCGGATTCGACATCGTCGTCGAGTTCAATTGTTTTCTTATATAAGTCAGAAGTGAGGGTTGAAAGCATCTTCAACAGAGTTTCTTCAAGCTCACAGCTAATGTCCGCACAAAGCTGTTTCTTGTTAATGGCTTCCTTGCTCAGATCCTTCATATAAGAGCATGCGGCCGGCAGAATATCCTTCTTAATCATATCTACCATGGTCAATGCTTCAATATGAATTTGTTTGCAGTAGTTTTCAAGCTGGATTTCGTAGCGGGAGTAAATCTCCGATTTGGAAAATACGCCGTATTTTTCAAACAGTGCTACATTTGCATCGCTAAGGTAGTACGGAAGAGCGTCGACGGTGGACGCAAGGTTCAAGAGACCGCGCTTTTTCGCTTCTTGCAACCACTCATCTGAGTAGTTATTACCATTAAAAATAATGCGTTTGTGTTCTTTAACGGTCTTCTTGACGAGTTCAGTCAGTGTACTGTTAAAGTCAGCAGCTTTTTCGAGTTCATCGGCAAAACCACACAGCGTGTCGGCAATAATAGTATTGAGCATGATGTTCGGGCATGCAATGGAGACAGTGGAGCCGAGCATACGGAACTCAAATTTGTTGCCGGTAAAGGCGAACGGAGAAGTACGGTTTCTGTCCGTCGAATCCTTCGGGAAGGTTGGAAGAACATCAACGCCTATTGTCATAAATGCTTTGTCTTTTTGGTGGTATACGCTGCCGTCTTCAATCGATTGCAGGATACCCATCAGTTCGTCGCCGATAAACATGGAAACAATTGCCGGAGGAGCTTCGTTCGCACCAAGACGGTGGTCGTTTCCTGCGCTTGCAACGGAAATACGGAGCAAATCCTGATGCTCATCAACCGCCTTAACGATGGCTGCAAGGAAGAGCAGGAATTGCGCATTTTCACGCGGAGATTCGCCCGGCTCCAAAAGATTGACGCCTGTATCGGTCGAAATACTCCAGTTGTTGTGCTTGCCGCTTCCGTTTACGCCGGCAAATGGCTTTTCATGCAGCAGACAGGTCAGGTTGTGTTTAGTTGCAACCTTCTTCATCATTTCCATGGTAAGCTGGTTTTGGTCGGTTGCAACATTCGCTGTGGTGAAGATAGGTGCAAGCTCGTGCTGGGAAGGAGCAACCTCGTTATGCTTTGTCTTGGCGAAAATGCCAAGCTTCCAAAGTTCTTCATCCAGTTCTTTCATATAAGCGGATACTCTTGGCTTGATGACACCAAAGTAGTGATCCTCAAGTTCCTGACCCTTTGGCGGTTTTGCACCAAACAAGGTTCTGCCGGTATAAATCAGGTCTTTTCTTTTTTCAAACATCGCTTTGTCAATCAGGAAGTATTCCTGCTCCGGACCAACCGTTGTAATGACACGGTGCGCTTCCGTATTGCCAAAGAGCTTCAGAACTCTCATTGCCTGTTTGTCAATTGCATTCATAGAACGAAGCAGAGGAGTCTTTTTATCCAACGCTTCGCCGCCATAGGAGCAAAACGCGGTCGGAATACAAAGGGAGCCATCTTTAATGAACGCATTGCTGGTCGGGTCCCACGCGGTGTAGCCTCTGGCTTCAAACGTGGCTCTCAGTCCGCCGGATGGAAAACTGGAAGCATCGGGCTCGCCCTGAATCAGCTCTTTACCTGAAAATTCCATAATGACCTTGCCGTTTTCAATCGGATAAATAAAACTGTCGTGCTTTTCGGCGGTAATGCCGGTCATTGGCTGAAACCAATGAGTGAAATGAGTTGCGCCTTTTTCCACGGCCCAATCCTTCATTGCATTCGCAACAACATTTGCTACGAGAATATCCATAGGCTTGCCTTGCTCTCTGGTTTTTCTCAGAGCCTTATAAGTATCCTTGGGAAGCTTTTCCTTCATAACGGTGTCATTAAAAACCATGCTGCCAAAAATTTCAGGAACATTGCTCATTAAAAATCACTCCCTACATAAAATATAACATCCTGCTTTGAAATAAAAAAAGGCACAGTAGGGCAAAATCCCTACAGCGCCTTTGCTGTTATGCATTTATTATATGACGATGAAAGCGAATTGTCAATGGAAAATTGAAAATTTGCAGGATTTGATAATATTTCATGCAAAATTTCCATCTTATTGTTAGTTTTTATGGAATTTTACGCATAACTGCAATTTGTGTTACTATATTATGCAAAAAGCATTGACATTTAGACCTAAACAATATAATATAAAAAATAAAAAACAGTATCAGCAGCGGAAAGCTGCAATGAATCAACACTTTTACCGGCAGCGCAGGGAAATGTGCCAAAGTAAAAATTGCAGGGAGGTCAATTTTATTATGCAAATAGAGGGAGAAGTAAGGATACCATCGGGCTGTGCCATATCGGGGATCTTCTCACGCAGCGGTCAAAAGATGAATGGCGAAGCCATCATCAAATCCATTGCCACCATGCACGACCGAAGCAACGGCCTGGGCGGCGGATTCGCAGCTTATGGCATTTATCCTCAAAACAAGGATTTATATGCTTTTCATGTTTTCTATGACAGTATCCGCGCAAAGGAAGAATGCGAAAAAGCGATTATGCAAAATTTCGATGTGAGTACTGCAGAGAAAATTCCAACCAGGAAAATGAGAGAAATTACAGATGAACCTGCAATTTGGCGCTACTTTGGACTTCCTTTTGAAAAGCTGCTCAAAGACACGCAGCTGGACGAAAAAGAGTTCGTGGCGCGCTGCATTTTAAAAATCAATACCGAGATTAAGGGTGCTTATGTGTTTTCCAGCGGCAAGAACATGGGTGTGTTCAAAGCAGTTGGTTTTCCGGAGGATATCGGCCAATACTACTGCCTTGATAAATACGAGGGTTACAGTTGGACGGCGCATGGCCGCTACCCAACAAATACGCCCGGCTGGTGGGGTGGAGCGCACCCGTTTGCTCTGCTCGACTATTCCATCGTACATAACGGCGAAATTTCTTCCTACGACGCAAACCGCCGTTTTATTGAAATGTACGGATACGAATGTACGCTTTTAACCGATACGGAGGTTATTACCTATATTATTGATTATCTGAACCGCAAGCAGCAGCTTAGCCTGAACGAAGTCGCGGATGTGATTGCCGCCCCGTTCTGGAGCGAGATTGACAAAATGCCGCAGGCGCAAAAAGAAAAGTTCACCTACCTGCGCAATATGTTTTCGAGCCTTCTAATCACGGGCCCGTTCTCAATCCTGTTGGGCTTCAGCGGCGGCATGATGGCCTTGAACGACCGCTTAAAACTGCGCTCCATGGTTGTCGCTGAAAAGGGCGACATGACTTATGTTGCCAGTGAGGAATGTGCCATTAAAACCATTGAACCGAACCCTGACCGGATTTGGGCGCCCAAGGGCGGGGAACCGGTCATTGTAACTTTGAACGAGGGGGTGGATGCATAATGCCCATCGATTTTATATATCCTGAATATGAAGTGATCCGTAACCCGCAGCGCTGTATTACCTGCCGCGTGTGCGAGAGACAATGCGCCAACGAGGTTCATTCCTATGACGCGGAACTGAACATCATGAAGAGCGACGAATCCAAATGCGTCAACTGCCATCGTTGTGTAGCTCTTTGCCCGACCAGAGCGCTCAAAATAGTCAAGACCGACCATACCTTTAAAACCAATGCCAACTGGAGCAACGAAACCATCAACGAGGTTTACCGTCAGGCCGGAACAGGCGGAATGCTGCTTTCTTCCATGGGCAACCCGAAGCAGTACCCCGTTTACTGGGACAAAATCCTGATTAACGCTTCACAGGTCACCAACCCTTCCATTGACCCGCTCCGTGAGCCGATGGAAACCAAGACTTTTCTCGGTAAAAGGCCGGAACTCATTGAGCGCAATCCGGACGGCAGCATCGACACGACCAATATGCCCCCAAACCTTGAACTTTCCGTACCGATTATGTTCTCTGCCATGAGCTATGGCNNAAAGTCTTGCCAGAGCCGCGCAGGAACTCGGTACTTACTACAATACCGGTGAGGGCGGTCTGCATGAGGACTTTTATCAGTACGGCGCAAATACGATTGTTCAGGTTGCATCCGGACGCTTTGGCGTACACAAGGACTACCTTGAGGCCGGTGCGGCAATCGAAATCAAAATCGGCCAGGGTGCAAAACCCGGTATCGGCGGTCATTTGCCCGGTACCAAAATTGTCGGCGACGTTTCCCGTACCAGAATGATTCCGGAAGGTTCGGACGCGATTTCGCCCGCGCCTCACCATGATATTTATTCCATTGAGGATCTGCGCCAGTTGGTTTACTCTTTAAAAGAAGCGACCAATTATCAAAAGCCCGTCATTGTAAAAATCGCGGCGGTTCATAACGTGGCGGCAATCGCCAGCGGCATTGCCCGCAGCGGTGCCGATATCATCGCGATTGACGGCTTCCGCGGGGGCACAGGCGCGGCGCCGACAAGAATCAGGGATAACGTAGGCATCCCGATTGAGCTTGCTCTGGCGGCCGTGGACGAAAGACTGCGCGAGGAGAAAATCCGCAACAATGTTTCCCTTGTGATTGGCGGCAGTATCCGTAATTCGGCGGATATTGTAAAGGCAATCGCCTTGGGTGCGGATGCGGTTTATATTGCAACATCGGCGCTTTTAGCGCTCGGCTGCCATCTTTGCCGTACCTGCCAGGCCGGAAAATGCAACTGGGGTATCGCGACGCAGCGCCCCGATTTGGTCAAACGCCTCAACCCCGATATCGGTTACAAACGCCTTGTAAACCTCGTTTCCGCGTGGCAGCACGAAATTAAGGAAATGATGGGCGGCATGGGCATCAATTCGATTGAAGCGCTCAAGGGCAACCGCCTGATGCTGCGCGGCATCGGTTTAAACGAGAAAGAGCTTGAAATTCTTGGCATCAAGCACGCGGGGGAATAAGCAATGAAACGTATTTATGTAAATGAAAAATGGTGTTTGGGCTGCCACCTTTGCGAGTACAATTGCGCCTTTGCCAACTCCGGCAGCAATGATATGGTCAAGGCGCTCAAGGATATTCATATTAACCCAAGGATTCAGATTGAGGAAAGCAAGGGAATCAGCTTTGCGGTTTCCTGCCGCCACTGCACGGAACCGCTCTGCGTGAAAAGCTGTATTACGGGCGCGCTCAGCGCGGATAACGGTTTGATTGAGGTCAATAAAGACAAGTGCGTCGGCTGTTACACCTGCATCATGATTTGCCCTTACGGCGCGATTATGCCCGGTAAAGACGGCAGTGTAATTCAAAAATGCGAACTTTGCACGACCAATTCGTTCGGCGAACCCGCCTGTGTGCAGGGTTGCCCAAACAAAGCAATCGTGTTTGAGGAGAGGTGAATAAATTGAAGTATGTGATTATCGGTAATTCGTCCGCCGCCGTTGGCTGTGTTGAGGGAATCCGGACTGTGGATAAAACAGGGGAAATTACAGTTATTTCCAAAGAGTCATACCATGTTTATTCACGTCCGCTTATTTCCTATCTTATTTACGGAAAAACGACAGAAGAGCATATGAAGTACCGTCCGGACAGCTTTTACAAGGATAATGGCGTTACTCCCCTTCTTGGCGTTACCGTAACGAAAGTAGATTACAGCAATAAAAAAGTGATTTTGGATAACGGGAGCGAGATTTCGTTCGACAAGCTTCTGTTTGCTACCGGTTCTTCGCCGTTTGTACCGCCTATGGCGGGACTTGACGAGGTAAAGCAAAAGTATACCTTCATGAAACTTGACGACGCCAAAGCGCTTCACGCCGCCCTTACCAAGGAAAGCCGCGTGCTGATTATCGGCGCGGGATTAATCGGCCTCAAATGTGCGGAGGGAATCCTCAGCAAGGTGAAAGAAATCACCGTGGTTGATATGGCACCCCGGATTTTGCCGAGCATTCGTGACGAAGACGGCTCCGATATGATGCAAAAGCACATTGAGGAACAGGGTGTCAAATTCCTGCTGAACAATAGTGTTGCGCAGTTCCATCAAAACAGTGCAGAACTCAAAAACGGCGGTGAACTCGACTTTGATATTCTGGTTGTCGCTGTCGGTGTCCGCCCGGAAACGAAGCTTGCCGCCGACATTGGCTGCAAGGTGAACAAGGGAATCCTTGCCGATGAACTTTGCGCGACGAATCTTGACGGCGTTTACGCCGCGGGTGACTGCAGCGAAAGCTACGACATTACCATCGACCAGTACCGCGTGCTTGCGCTTCTGCCAAACGCATACATGCAGGGCGAAACCGCAGGAATCAACATGGCAGGCGGGGAAAAACGCTACGACAAGGCCATCCCGATGAACGCAATCGGATTTTTCGGTTTACATATCATTACAGCCGGCAGCTATGACGGCGAAGCCTATATTGTGAAAGGCGAAAAATCCTATAAAAAAATAATGGCTAAAGATAACGTGTTAAAGGGATATATTCTGATTGGTGACGTTGCCAGAGCCGGAATTTACACCTCACTGATCCGGGAGAAAACTCCGCTCGACACCATCGATTACGACTTAATTAAAGAAAAGCCGCAACTCATGGCGTTTACTGCGAAGGACAGAGCCGTTAAGCTTGGAGGTGCCAAAGCATGAGAATAGATGCTGAAAATAAATATTTTAAGATATTGAATGACGAAGTCCGCTCCGCTGCGGAAACGGAGATTACCATTGATAACTGCATGGGGCAGCGCTACATTGGTTCGGGAATGGCCGACAAGCACATCACCATCAACGGCGTACCGGGCAATGATTTGGGCTGCTATTTAAACGGCGGCACCATTAAAGTCAACGGCAATGCGCAGGATGCGACCGGAGACACCATGAACGAAGGCGCAATTGTGATAGACGGTTCCAGCGGTGACGCAACGGGCTACGCAATGCGCGGCGGCGAAATCTTTGTCAGACGCAATGCAGGCTACCGTGCGGGCATTCATATGAAAGCGTACAAAACCCACCAGCCGCTGATTATCATCGGGGGCGAGGCCGGCAGCTTTTTGGGCGAATATCAGGCCGGCGGCACCATTATTGTACTTGGTCTTGGTTCCACAAAAAAAGTTCCCGTCGGCAACCTTTGCGGCACGGGAATGCATGGCGGCAGAATGTTCCTGCGCTGCGAAGAACTGCCCGCCGATCTGCCGGTGCAAGTGGAAGCGGCTCCCGCCACAGCGGAGGACATGGCCGCTATTGACGCTCATCTTGACCGCTTTTGCCAACGCTTTGATGTGAGCAAAGAAGAGGTGCTTTCAAAGCCCTTCTTCGTTTTAACGCCCAACACCAAAAATCCGTATAAGTCGTTATATACCTTTAATTAAATCTGCATAAAAAAGCAAGGACAGCCGATTTTTCGGCTGTCCTTGCTTTTGTTCCTTATAAGCTACTGAGTGCCTGCTCGATATCTTCAATAATATCTTCCGCATTTTCAATGCCGACCGACATCCGAATCATATCGGGGCCGATTCCGGCTTCAGCGAGCTGTTCGTCGCTCAGCTGGCGATGCGTTGTGCTGGCCGGGTGGAGTACACAGGTTCGCAAATCCGCAACATGAGTTACGATGGAAGCAAGCTTTAGACCCTCCATGAATTTTGCGGCTGCTTCACGGCCGCCTTTTACGCCGAAAGAAACGACGCCGCAGGTGCCGCCCGGCATGTATTTTTGCGCTAAGGCATAGTATTTGCTGCTCTTTAATCCGGGGTAGTTTACCCATGCGATTTTATCATGATGTTCAAGATGAATCGCTACGGCGACCGCATTGGAGCAATGCCGTTCCATTCTGATGGCAAGGGTTTCCAATCCCAAATTAAGCAAAAATGCATTGTTCGGGCTGGACTGCGCACCCAAATCGCGCATCAAATGCGTACGCGCTTTTGTGATGTATGCCGCTTTGCCAAACTGCTTTGTATAAACTACGCCGTGGTAGGACTCATCCGGTTCCGTCAGCTCAGGAAACTTGCCGTTTACCCAATTGAAATTCCCGCTGTCCACAATGACGCCGCCGACCTGAACAGCGTGGCCGTCCATGTATTTTGTAGTGGAGTGAATCACAATATCCACTCCAAATTCAAACGGGCGGCAGTTAATCGGTGTGGGGAAGGTGTTGTCAACAATGATGGGAACTCCGTGTGCGTGCGCCGCATTTGCGAACAGCGCGAGATCCGTCACAATTAAAGACGGATTCGAGAGTGTCTCGGCAAAAACGCAGCGGGTATTCGGCTGAAATGCGGCGTTGAGTTCTTCTTCTGTTGAATTTGGGGAAATAAATGTAAACTCAATTCCCATCTCCCGCATTGTTTTGTTGAACAGGTTAAAGGTGCCGCCATAAATTGCATTGGAACATACAACATGTCCGCCTGCCTTGCAGATGTTGAGTACTGAAATCAGTGAGGCCGCTTGACCGGAGGAAGTAATCAGCGCGCCGACGCCGCCTTCAAGTACCGCGATTTTCTTTTCAACCGCGTCAATAGTCGGGTTGCCGAGGCGTGTGTAGAAAAAGCCGTTGGACTTCAGATCAAAAAGCTCGCCGAGGGCTTGGGCACTGTCGTATTTAAATGTGGTGCTCTGTACAATCGGAAGCACGCGGGATTCACCGTTTGCCGGTTCATAGCCTGCATGAATACAGTTCGTGTCAATATGGTAATGGTTCATGTTTTATCTCCTTTATTTTTTATAATTCATCGGCCTGCAAAAAAATCCTTTAATGCGCCGGCGGCATAGTCCGCGGCAGAAACAACGGCCCACACAATCGCAATAAACAAAACGACTGAAACAGCCCGCCAAAGGAACCGTTTGCCCGGGCTCATTTCAGCTGATTCCGATTCGTCATCGGCCAGCTCCCTTGCTTGTGTGTCAGCAGCCTCGTTTTCCCGCTTCTGGATTTCCGCATCCTCTGCATCCAAAATTCCGATTCCATTTAAAAGTTCTTCACAGGCATCTATCTGGCCGAACGGAACAAAGATGTTTTTGTTGGTATTGGCGACCTTGCCAAGGATAATCGACGGCGGACCGCCAAGCCCGCTGATACGCTCCTCATAAGGAATATTGTGTTCCTCAAAGGCAGCTTCAATCATTTCGGTTTTGGCTTCGTCCGCCGTAAGCAGCAAAACAGGATCATTCTGCTCAGGTTCTCTCAATTTTTTACTGCCACAGGAAGGGCAGATCTTATCGTCAGTGCTGAGCACTTGACATTTCGGGCAATAAAGCATTTTTTCACTTCCGTTTCTTTTTCTCTATTATACTATCATATCATATTTATTCACAAACGAACAGCTGTGCTGCTGAATAAAACCTACTTTTCATGGTATTATTATTTTGCAAAACAGCCCTTTGACTTCCATGTAAGTGCTGCCGAAATAGCAATGTGCGTTACAGCAAAATAGGCTGAAGCTGCTTTCCATCGAGCGCGGCAAGTGCAGCCGGCAAAATCAGACTGAAGTCGGCAACCACCGACGCGGGTTTTTTCGCCGGGTCATCCTGCTTCATTGGGACAAAGTAAATATTTTTGTTATTCAGCAGTTTCCCTATGTTTTGCGCCGACGCGGAAAGGGCGTCGTTCGTAGCCGGAGCCAGAAGGACGGGCCGCCCGGTGCGCAGGGTCGATTTTACCGCCATTGTTACAGTGGTGTCCGTAATTCCGTTTGCCAATTTAGCCATCGTATTGCCGGTGCAAGGTGCGACAATCATCAGGTCAACCATCTTTTTCGGGCCGATCGGTTCCGCTTCCACAATGCTCTTGATGATTTTTTTATTGCAGATATCTTCGATTTCCCAAACAAAGTCATCTGCGCGGCCAAAGCGGGTGTCTGTCGAATAAGCGTTCTGGGACATAATCGGCAAGACACTGTACCCCGCCTCCACAAGATTCCGCAGCTGCTCAATTGCTTTGTCAAAGGTGCAAAAGGAACCGCACACGGCATATCCGAATGTAATATTACTCATTGCTCTCACTCCTCAATCATATTGTAAATGGTATTTTTAATGATTTCTCCGGCCGTTTTCGGTGCAACTTTACCGGGAAGTGAAAGTGCGTGAATCGCTTTAATGTCGAATTTTTGAGCGGCTTCATAATCCACCCCGCCCGGCATGGACGAAAGGTCGATAATCAATGGCCTTGAGCGCATTTTTGACAGAAGACGGCGATTAAAGATCAACATGGGGACGGTATTAAAAATAATATCGTACTGCTCCCTGTCACAAATATTTTCTGTACGGATTGATGAATATCCATAGGATAAGATCCAGGCAATGTCCGATTGCTTTCGCGCACTGACGGTGACCGCGGCACCGATTCCGTGCAGCATATGGGAAAGAATTTTGCCGATTCTGCCGAACCCGACCACAAGGCACCTGCTGCCGTTGACTGTGCCAGGATATTCGCGCATCGCGATTTCAATGGCTCCCTCAGCGGTCGGTACGGCATTGTGCACCGCAAATTCCTCACGGGTGTAATAATCGTAGGTGTCGATTGAATCCCAGATATCGCTCGTCTGGTACAGCCTTCCCATCATTCCGCCAAAAACCTGCTTGCTTCTCATCAGTTCAGCAAAATCGTCATTTAATTCAATTTTTTCCTCACTGTATACTGAATTTAAATATAAGCCGTCGTTTGTAACGGGCAGAGGAAGAATAATATTTTTGCATTTAGCAGCGATTTCATCGAGCACCCCTTTTTTNNCCCGCCCGCGTACACGGTGTACCCATCTGCGGCGATGGATTCTGCCAGCGCAATTTGGCGTTTATCGCCACCCAATACTCCAAAAGAATTTATATCAATCATACTTTGAACCTCCATACTGTTCTCACATTATATTATGGAAATAAGCGGCTCTATGTGATTGACCGTTCGTATTATAAAACCAGATTTAATTTTTTATTGCAAATATTCAAAAAAATGTTTATTATAAGTAGGTGTGGCAATATAATAGAAGAAATGAATAAAATACTATCAATATCTCACTTTAAGGAGCATCTATCATGGATTATAATGATATCTTATCCAATGTTAAAAAAATACATTTTGTAGGAATCGGTGGATCGGGAATGTGCCCGATTGCCGAAATTCTGTACCATAAGGACTTTCAATTGACAGGTTCCGATACAAATGAATCCGACACGCTCGCAAGAATACGTTCCTACGGAATTCCCGTCTCCATGGGTCACAAGGCCGAAAATGTGGAGGGTGCGGAACTGGTCGTTTACACGGCGGCTGTAAAAGCCGACAATCCCGAACTGGTTGCCGCCCGCGCAAAGGGAATTCCGGTCGTGGAGCGCTCCGTTATGCTCGGCATGGTGACACGCCGTTACCCGAACCCGGTTGCTGTTTCAGGCACACACGGCAAAACTACTACGACGGCTCTGATTACGCAGATATTGATCAATGCGGGAATCGACCCGACCGCCATTATCGGCGGCAAGCTTCCGTTTATCGGCGGAAACGGCCGCGTCGGCAAATCCGACACCATCGTGTGTGAAGCCTGTGAGTATGTGGATACGTTTTTACAGCTGTATCCCGCTATTTCCGTCATACTGAATGTGGACGGAGACCATCTTGATTATTTCGGAACAGTCGATAATATCATTAAGTCGTTCCACCAGTTTGCGCAGCAGACATCGAAGCTGCTGGTCGTCAACGGTGACGACGCCAACTCCATGAAGGCTGTCAGCGGCATTACGAACGCGGAGATCATTACGTTCGGCTTAAAATCAACCGATGATTATTATGCGGAAAACATTGCCGACACCAAAGAGGCAAAAGAGCGTTTCAGTGTAATGAAGCACGGAAAAAAGCTTGCCGATGTTACATTAAGCATCCCCGGCAAGCATAATATTTACAATGCGCTGGCCGCGTTTGCCGTGGCCGACCAAATGGGCGTGGACGCGGAAAGCATTGCGGCAAGCCTGCACCAGTTCACAGGGGTGCACAGGCGTTTTGAAATTCTCGGCAAGTTTAACGGAATTACGGTTGCCGATGACTTCGCGCATCATCCAACGGAACTTACCGCGACATTGACTGCGGCGAATCAAATGGGATTCCGGCATGTGTGGGCCGTGTTTCAGCCGCACACATTTTCCAGAACCTCTATGCTGCTTGATGATTTTGCAAAGGCGCTCGCAATTCCGGATAAGGTCGTTCTTTCTGAAATCCTCGCGGTGCGTGAAGTGAACACTTATCATATTTATGCAAAAAATTTGGCCGATAAGGTGCCCGGCAGCGTCTGGTTTAAGACCTTTGAGGAAATTGCCGACTATGTTACCGCCAACGCGCGCGAGGGCGATTTGATTTTAACCCTCGGCGGCGGCGATGTTTATAAATGCGCGAATATGATTGTAGATAAATATAAGAAAATATAATGATTTTTATTTGAGCATACCTGAACAGTAGGCCGCAATGACCTTGTCGCACCAAGCGTCAAAGTCCGGGTCGAGTACTTGAAGCTCCGGATGGGACATCACGTAATCAACGGATCGTTTCACCCCTTGATCAAAGCGCACGGAAGCGCAAAAGCCCGGAACCAGCATTTTGATTTTTGAGTTATCGAAGACCACCGAGTTGGCCTTGTCACCAAGCAGGTTGCCCAGAAGATCCGGGTTGAACGCGGATAGAAATTCGGATGGAATATGCACGAGGTTTGGAGTCACACCCAGTGCTTTGCCGATGGAGGCAAGCGCGGAATTCCATGTGACAGTTTCATCGCTCGCGATGTGTACCGCCTCACCGATTACATGGGGGTCGTCCATCAGTCCTAAAAACCCCTTTGCAAAATCGCTGTTGTGCGTAAACGTCCAGAGTGAAAGCCCGTCCCCGTGTACAATAACCGGCTTGCCGTTCAGAATGCGGTCAATGACCTGATAACTTCCTTTTTTACCGTGAATTGAGACCGGAATATTTTTTTCACTGTAGGTGTGGCTCGGCCGTATTATGGTAACCGGGAAACCAGTCGCACGGTACGCTGCCGTTAAAATATTTTCGCAGGCGATTTTATCGCGTGAATACCGCCAGTATGGATTGCAAAGCGGCGTACTTTCCGTTATCAGGTAATTGGCAAGCGGTTTTTGATAAGCCGAAGCCGAGCTGATAAAAATATACTGCCCGGTTTTGCCGGAAAAAAGTCGAATGTCCCGCTCAACGTGCTCCGGCACGAAAGCGACGAAATCCGCAACTACATCAAATTTTCGGTCGATGAGGATTTCTTTTACGGCATCCTCATCGTTGATGTCGGCAGTAATTTGTTCCACTCCGTCCGCTGCAAATTCGGGATGACTGCCGCGGTTCAACAGCGTCAGTTCAACGCCGCTGCGTACGGATAACCTCGTGACGGCTTCACTGATGGTCCCTGTTCCTCCAATGAATAATGCTTTCATCTTGCACACTCCCAACAAATGTATTATAATGTCTATGTTAATCTTATCACATATGTGTCATAATAATCTATAGGTCAGTATTATAAGTTTCTATTTTTAACAGAGAGGAGATTACAGATGCTTAAAAATCTTTCATTTATTGATATGTTTATATGGAATCTTTTTTTAATCGGTCTTTGGCATACTGCGATCTTTTTGGCCTGTATTAAGCTTCCGCATTCCATGTTTGCCCCGACAAAGGAGCGCTTTGCACCGAAAACATGGGAGCACGGCGGGCGTTGGTACAGGGACAAACTGAAAATTCAGCTTTGGAAGGATAAAGTCCCGCAGCATATTGGGAAAGACGGTTTTTCCAAAGAGCACCTCAAAGATGTTTCCGTTGATTATTTGGATGAATTTGTCATGGAAACCTGCCGAGGTGAGTGGATGCACCTGAAAAACTGTATTTGCGCGGTGATCGCCTTGATGATTAATCCGTTGCTTGTCGGCCTTGTGTTTTCGTTTTTGATTTTGCTGGGGAATGTGCCGTTTGCAATCATACAGCGGTACAACCGGTTTAGACTTCTTGTTTTACGCAAAAAGCTTTTGCGTGATATGCGCAGTGGAGAAATGGGTCAAACCGTTACCGCATAACAATGAAAAGTGGATATTGTAATATGAAATCAGCCATGTCGGTGACCGGCATAGCTGATTTTTTGTAGATTACCGGGAAATATTCGTAAATAGTGCATTTGCTCGCAGCCTGCATAGCTGATTTGGAGGGACAAACAATGAAAAGAAGCCTTTTAGCAATTTCTTTCCTCTTTTTTCTGATGCTCTCAATGTCTTTTCCCCTCATTGCATTTGCCGCTGAAACGGTGCCCTATTTTACATACAGTTTGGACAAGCAAAGCGCTGTTTCAGGTGACATCATAAAGCTTAAAATCAATGCCAACCATAAAAACGACACCGCCGCCGGGTTTAGAATGGTTATCAACTACGACGCCTCCGTTGTGAGTTTTGTCCGTACAGAAACCTCTTCTCAAATAAAGAGCGGCACGATGGTTACGAACAGTCAGATCAATCCAATCATCAGCGTTTATGTCTGCAATACCGATAAAGCTGCTGCTCCGGAGCTTTCCGGCAATATTATATCGTTTGTATTTAAGGTCAACGATGATATACAGGAGGGCAAAACGCAAATTGGCGCGCATATTGATGAAGTTTGCAATTACCAATCTCAGCAGCTCAACTTGAATTTTGACGAGAATCTGGCGCTCAAAGTTGAACCTCAAGGGCAGCCTTCAAATAAGGCTTATCTAACGGCGCTCACGCCATTCACTGGAACGCTTATGCCACCATTTTCCCAGGATGTGCTAAATTATAATATGGATGTAGAGTATGATGTGACCTCCGTAGAGTTCGCCGCCACAGCGGGTGAACGGGGAACGGTCAAAATCAATCGTAAAACACTGCAAAGGGCCGGCACAGATACTATAATCATTGCGACTGTCACCTCTGCCGACAAGAAGGCGACTTCACAGTATGTAATTACGGTCAGTCGCGCCGCAAAACCATTGTCGACTTCTTCAAAAAGTTCTAACGGCACAGCCACAGGCGGCAAGGCATCTTCCCGAACAAATACAGGAGGAGCTAACCAAACCACAGGAAAATCGTCATTTCAAAACGATTCATCTGAGGAGAAAGAAACTTCATCGACGATACCGCAAGCAGTATTGCCGTCTGGAACAGCGCAGCAATCTCCAGCGTACACCGACCACGGTGATAGAAACATCTATATTATCGGTAATCAGATGCCGACTTACGTTGTTGGAATGCTGACGGCTGGCCTGTGTATTATGATCGGGATAGCGCTTGCTTTCTGGCTTAAAATCAAACCGAAGAAGTAATACAGCTGTAAACTGAATGCCAGGCTGATTCACAATCTTTACCAAAGAATAATAATTAGCGACAGCGGGCATTATATATTTCG
This sequence comes from Ruminococcaceae bacterium UBA1865, assembly GCA_002338255.1. GTDB lineage: Bacteria > Bacillota > Clostridia > Oscillospirales > Acutalibacteraceae > Caproiciproducens. The sequence continues at coordinate 47,695 of DDHX01000047.1, forward strand.
TAATATCGAAAAAATGTCTTGACATTCGATACTTAGAATGGTATTATAGTTAAGCGCTCTAAACAAGGCATCACAGTTGAGTTTAGGGAAGATGCACAAATTAATATCGCGGAGTGGAGCAGTCCGGTAGCTCGTCGGGCTCATAACCCGAAGGTCGTAGGTTCAAATCCTGCCTCCGCAACCAAACAAACCCAGTATCCATGCGGATGCTGGGCTTTTTCTTTTTGTCCGAAAAAACCAAAACCTACAACTTGACGTTTATTTGATGTTTAGCTGGACGTGAGATTACCGTAAATAGCCGGAAGTTAAGCCACTTTTTCTGATGTTTGCTTGATGTTTATTTGATGTTTACTGAAAAAGTCTATCTTGATATACAGGAAAACTATTCCAATATTACAAATAAGTGGTATAATAAAATTTGTATAAGTACATTATTAGAATGTGTTATTACAGCACATTTCGGTATGAATGAAATCAAGAAAATACTATTTAAAGGGGTATGACAATGAGCAAATTTTGCACTGATTGTGGAACTCAGCTTGAAGATGCGGCTAAGTTTTGTGCCAAATGTGGGAAAGTCCAAACAGTCAAAGAAACACAAGAACAACTAAACCCTAATTGTAAAATCGAAGGACAAGGGGGAGAAAACACAAAATTTGAACAGAAGAATTGTAATCAAAGCGGTACAACAAATTGCGCATCAGAAAAGAATAACTTGCTTGATGAATTAGAAAATGCTAGTCAATACTTTGAACAAAAACAATCCTCTTATGACAACTTTATCAATTTGGAAGATCGAAAGATAAGACTAAAAAAGCCAAATGGGTTTGCGCTGTTTGTTGTTGGAGTGATTTTAGCTTTTCTCTTTTATTGCATTATTTCATTCAATTTTTATGAGCTGGATGGTTGGATTTTAATTTTGGTGAGTTTTGTCGGATTTGGTGTTGTTCTTCCAATCATGATATTTAATAAAGGAAATGCGAAAGTCAAAAATCAACTCGTATCTATTGACCAGAAGTCGAGTGAAATTGAAACAGTATTACATGAACACTTTAATGCATACCATAATAGTCCAGTATCTTATGAATATTCTAATCCAAGAGTTATTGCTATTTTAAAAACATACATTTCCTCTGGTAGAGCTGACAATATTAAAGAAGCTATCAATTGTTTGATTGATGATTATCATAAACAGCAAATGTTGTCTAAGCAAGATGAAATAGCCAAAAATTCAAAAGATACAGCTAATGCGGCAAGCTTTGCTAGTCTATTTGTTGCGGGCACGTTTTTGAAAACACGAAAGTGATAGATAGCAGAAATAAAGTTGTGATATTCCAAAAAGACTGATATCAACTCAGAGGGTCAAGCCTCCACAATTCAATGAGGTTTACAGGAAAGTAATAACTATCAAAACATAGTTTCAATTTGCATAAATCTTGATGTCATGTGTAATCGTGTATATCACCGCACGACATTTGGCTTGTCAGATATTTTCAAGCTGTTTTAATGAATCAGTGCCTGCCTTAACCGGTAGGCACTTTTTTGTTGGTGTACCAATAATGGGACTCATTGCAGCAATACAGTATAAATTGGAATAAAAGCACCGGATACAACTTGCTATAAATCGACACGAGGGGTATAATTAAATTATTTAAAAACACAACTGTGACAATATTTTATAGCGAAAATTGGTTGAAAAAGAATGCTGTATACGCATTTTAGGAGATGCCGCATGGAAATATTCGATAACATAAATAAATTTGTTCGTGATGACTTTAATCTAACCATAAAAAAGGGTAGTAAAGTGGATATTGCTGCGGCTTGTTTTTCAATATACGCTTACAAAGAATTAAAAAAGCAATTGGATAAGGTAGATGAGCTACGCTTCATTTTTACTTCACCCACATTTGTAACTGAGAAGGCAAAGAAAGAGAAGCGTGAGTTTTACATTCCTCGATTGAGTCGCGAAAAAGGGCTATACGGTACGGAATTTGAAGTGAAACTGCGCAATGAACTGACACAAAAAGCGATTGCGAAGGAATGTGCCGAATGGATTGCAAAGAAAGTAACTTTCAAATCAAATATAACTCAGGAAAATATGACCGGTTTTATCAATGTTGAAAATAATGATGAGAATTTTACATATATGCCACTCAATGGCTTTACGACTGTAGATATTGGCTGCGAAAGAGGAAATAACAGCTATAATATGGTGAACAAATTTGATGCTCCATTCAGCAGTGAATACATCAAACTTTTTAATAATATTTGGAACGATACCTCAAAATTGCAGGATGTAACGGATGAAGTTATAAACAATATAACGACTGTATATAAAGAAAACTCCGCTGAATTCATTTATTTTGTAACTCTTTATAATATTTTCAATGAGTTTTTAGAGGATATTTCGGAGGACGTTCTACCCAATGAGGCGACCGGATTTAAAGAAAGCATGATCTGGAATAAACTTTATGATTTTCAAAAAGTTGCAGCTCGTGCAATTATCAATAAACTCGAAAAATACAACGGTTGTATCTTAGCAGACAGTGTTGGTTTGGGTAAAACATTCACTGCTCTTGCCGTAATAAAGTACTATGAAAATCGAAATAAGTCCGTGCTAGTTCTTTGCCCCAAGAAGCTGGCAAATAACTGGAATACATACAAAGATAACTATGTAAATAATCCAATCGCGAAAGATCGTCTGCGATACGATGTACTGTATCATACTGATCTATCTCGTGACTACGGTTCATCAAATGGTCTTGATTTATCACGCCTTAACTGGGGTAACTATGATTTAGTTGTTATTGCTGAGAGATCGAAAAAGTGGGAGACCTGTAATTGTTGAGTTTAAGGCAGTCCCTTTTTACCGTGAAAATATTGGACAAATACTGGAGTATAGAGCAAGAATCTTGAATGAATATTCAAGTGAGAACTCTATGCTGAAACAGATATTTCAGCAGCAAATGTTTTCACCAATTATGATTTTAGTTGTTCCAACTTGTACCTGTGAAGCACGGCTTGCATGTAATTTGTCCGGAATAGAAATTTATGAATATAGTAAAACAGTTCCCGAAATCATAGCCCCCGAAAAAAGGAAAACTTTAGACGAATTTGTATCTGAAATGAAAGAAGATATTATTCCATTCACTGCCGAAAGATGTGAACATATCGATGAAATATACGAACGTATTCAAAAGTTAATGTCAGAAGAAAGTCTTTTAGATGGATGGAAAAATTACAAAAATCCTAAAGGTGAATATTTTTCTAATATCAGCCATCTGTTTATAAATAAGTGCATTTTTGAGAATAACGACATATCAATAGGAATTTTTGAGAATGTGTTCGCAGATTTAAATCAAATTACAATAGAGTATTATTCGGATTCATTTGACCCATTAAATAAATTCAAAGAAGAATATATGGCATTAAAGTTACAACCGGAAAATGAAAAAGAGGTGGATCAAGATACTTACGAGGGATGTTGTTGGAGTTTTTATATTAATAAAAATGATTTTATAAATGATGTGGAGAATACCATTAAACCGTTTATACATAACTATATGACTATAATGCGCAAGTTGAATCTTATCGACTAAAGGGAAATAACAGCATCTAAAAAATATGCAAAGAATAATGCAGAGTCAAATAGCCTTATGGTATTGTGGAATTGGTGTAGGGAGTACAGAGGGTGGAGTCCTTTGATCGAGGATTGATATTTTAAGGAGATGCATATAATGATAACTCGTGCTGATAAAATTTTTGCTGTTTTAAAGCAATCAAATGGACTAACAGATCGGGAAATTACAGATAGAGTATTTGGAACATTATCAGCACAACAATCAATTAATGCCGAGTGCAACTATCAGGTGAGATTGGGGAAAATAACACGTCGAAAAGAAAATGGCCTGATCAGAAACTATATAAATAATTTTTCTAGTACAGATGCTTGTGAGGAACAACATAAAATTGCCGTTGTTAATTCAGAAAGCTTTAGCGCAAAAAAAGATACTGTGAAAATCAGCAATGACAGAAATATAAAAATTTATTTATTTGATAGAATGTTCAAACATGTTAATTTGCAGTTTGACTATTTTAATAAAGCAAATATTTTTGCTCAGTTAAGTAATAAGTTAGTTTCCGAAACATTGGAAAAGCCAAGATATGCTAAATACAAGTCGGAAATCTCTCTTAATTTTTCTGAATGCTTAAATTGGAATATTGGAACGTTCGTTTTAAAACTTAAAGAAAATGGGGATGCACGGTACAAGTGTTTTTTGAATCCTTATGGTGATGAAGAATATTGCAAATTTAAAATTATTGATAGTTGGGCTTTAAAAGAACGAGGCCTATATTGTTATTTCATCAATGATGATATAAAGTATATTGGCAGATGTCGAGATAATTTCTACAAACGCATTAATACAGGATATGGATATATTAGCGCAAAAAACTGTTACCTTGATGGTCAAGCTACGAATTGCCATATTAATAGCCTAATCAATAATGTTGGAGATATTGTCAAATTGTATGTATCACCCATTCAAAATACAGAGGAAATTGAATGTGCTGAGCGAAAATTAATTATGGAATTTCAGCCTGAATGGAATATAGCACTGAAATAATGATTTCTTGCCTGTACTTTAGAAATTGTACGGGCTATTTTTCTGCCCATTTTTGAAAGGAGAGGATTATTTGGAAATAAACGAAGAGCTCATCAGGCTGTGTCTTGACGAGTTAAATACCCAAACAAAACGCAAGCTAAAATATAAGCATTACTACAATGGTGACCATAACATTCTACATGATTACGATATGCAGGACAGTCGCAGTAACCGAAAATTAATATTCAACTTTCCACGGAAGTTTGTGGATAACGAAACCGGGTACCTTTTGGGTAAGCCGGTTAATTTTATATCCAAAACCGATAACAAAGCTGTGGTGGATTGCATTGACCATAACATTTCCCACTGGGACAAAGAACATAATATTAATCTAAGAAAGCAATCGGAAATTTATGGTGAGAGTTATGAGCTTGATTATATCAATACAGATGGCGAATTTTGCGGAACGGTTCTGACCCCGCTCAACTGCTATTGTTTGGAGGATGGCTCTGCCGAAAAAAATGTCACACTTGCCCTGCATAAGTTCAAGAAGCAATTTGACTCTAATATATATCTGGATGTCTATACCGATACCCAAATTCTGCATTATCAAATTGGTGATGCAGATTCGCTGGAAGCAATCTATTCAGAGGGTAATCTTGCTTATTTGGGTAGCCATGATCATATTTTTGGTCGTGTGCCAGTAATTGTCTGCCCCGCTAATTCTGATCGCAAAAGCGGGTTTGAAGATGTGGTTTCTTTGTTTGATGCCTATAATGCCATCAATTCTGACTTGGTGAACGAGATTGCGGATCACCGAAATGCCTATCTTGTCATTGAGAACGCAAAACTTGAGGATGATGACCTGCTGAAAATGAAAAGTATGGGCATTATTCAGGTGCCGAAGGGCGGTAAGGTTTCTTGGCTCACCAAAGATATTAATGACAGTTTTGTGCAGAATGAGCTTGAAAATATCGAGCGGAAAATTTATGACATGATGGATGAGGTCAATTTCAATGAGAACTGGGCAGCTAATACCTCATCCTTAGCATTGCGCAATAAGCTGCTTAATCTTGAAAATCGGGTATCCATGCGGGAAGCCTTTATGGAACGTGTCATCAAGCAGCGTCTAAGAAATCTGTTTGTTTTCATTGCGAAAAAAGAAGGTGTTTCATACGATTACCGTGATATTACAGTAAAATTCACGAGGAATTTGCCAACAGATTTGACAGGACTTGCGGATGTGATTGTCAAACTTGAAAATGTCTGCTCACAGGAAACGCTCCTTACTTTGCTGCCCTTTGTGGAGAGTCCGAAAATTGAACTTAATAAATATCAAACAGAGCAAAAGCAAAAGGCAGAGAATACAGAACAGGCAGTTACACAATAAAACAGTATTTGAGGCACTTTTATTGCAGGGCAGGGTAATCATACCTACCCTGTTTTTTTATTGTCTGAAACAACGCAAAACACAATATTACACACATGTAAAAATTGCCAATAAATCCAGTATTCATGGGACTTGTCGGCTTTTATTATAAAAATTAATTTGCCCGTTTTAAGGGGACGAGGGAGATGATACTACTTGGCAAGAATCAGTGATTCTGATAAATCAGATTTGGAGTTTTGGATGGATGAAAAAGGCAATATCAAATATTTTAAAAAGTGTGCTCGCTGTGCCAATCCCTGAAAACAATCCTACCGGTGCAAAGAGGTAGATTGCCCACTCTATAAACGCAGATAAGAAGTTGTCCTTGGTAAGACGTTAAACTACCCAAATACGTATCCGGTTCTATTTTGAGTCGGATGGGTGAATTTGAAGGAGGAAAAAATTATGACACTTGATGAAGTAAAGCAATATTTCAGTGAAAACAAAGACAGTGAGGAAACCAAAGCATATCGTCAGGGGCTTATTACCGTTGAAGGAGTGCAAAATTTCATGGAAACATCGGATGGCAAATCATGGCTCGATTCTGTTAAAGACAAGCATTTACAAAAAGGTCTTGAAACTTGGAAAACCAACAATCTGCAAAAGGAAATTGACAAAAAGATTACGGAACTTTACCCGGAAGAAAATGAGGAGAAAAAACAGCTTCGGGAACTCAATTCCAAAATTGAAAGTATGGAACAGGAAAAGCAGCGTGAGGTTCTCAAAAATAAGGCGCTTACTGTTGCATCTGAAAAAAAGCTGCCAATCACTAATATTGTCGATTTGCTGCTAGGCAAAGATGAAGAATCCACGCTCGAAAACATCGGCAGGATTGAAACCGTTTTCGGTGATTCCGTTCAGTCGGCAGTGGAGGAAAGGCTCAAAAGCAATTCCTATGTTCCACCTCAAAGCAAGGATCAGGAGCCAAAAGTAAAGAATTTGGGCGATGCCCTCAAAAATTATTATACGAAAAATAACAATTAAATTTGAAAAGGAGAAATGATTATTATGGCAGTAACATTAGAACAAGCAAAACTCAACTCAGAGGACGATATTCAAAAAGGGGTAATCGACGAATTCAGAAAGAGTTCGTATATCCTTGACAACCTCACTTTTGACAATGCGGTAACACCCGGAACCAATGGAGCTACGCTTACATATGGTTACACAAGGCTGATCACCCAGCCAACAGCGGCTTTCAGAGCGGTTAATACGGAATATACTTNNCCAAAGACAGATTTACGGTGGAACTCAAGCCATTCGGTGGCTCCTTTGCAGTGGACAGAATTGTTGCCAATACCGGTGGTTTGGTCGATGAGGTGAATTTACAGGTTCAGCAAAAGGTAAAAGCGGCAAAGGCTCTGTTTCACGATACCATTATAAATGGTGATGCCGCAATCAATGTGAATTCGTTTGACGGCTTGAATAAAGCGGTAACCGGCTCTACCACTGAGTATGCAGTGAATAAGACAATCGATTTATCAAGCACTTCTGCTGTGGATACCAATTATAAGCAGTTCCTCGATATGTTGGATGAATTTCTGTCCAACCTTGATGCAGCGCCCACATTCCTTGGCGGCAACTCGAAACTGATTACCAAAATTAAATCTGTGGCAAGACGAGCAGGATACTTAACGCAGAGTGAGGATGCTTTCGGAAGAAAGGTAGATGCCTATGATGGAAT
>DDHX01000047.1:55465-84870 GCA_002338255.1 Ruminococcaceae bacterium UBA1865
AGATCTGGCTTCCTGACTTCAGCACTTCGGGTGCGGTGAAAACTGGTGAAGTAGAAATGGTTGCTGCGGTAGCGTTAAAGGCAACAAAGAGCGCCGGTGTATTTAGAAATATTAAAGTAATATAAACGGAGGATTTAAATATGGCGAGGATATACTCTAAAAACGAGAAATATAACGGTATATCCGCAGGAATCAACTTTGTAAATGGGGTGGGGGTCTCAATAGACTCCCGCCTTCTTTCTTGGTTTGAAGAAAACGGATATCGCATTTTACCGGAGTTGGATGAAATGAATTATAAAGAACTGACCGAATATGCAAAATCAAAAGGGCTCAATGGAATCGGTATTAAAAAAGAGGAACTTTATCAACTGCTAAAAGAAACGGAGGAACTAAATGCTTGAACTTGTAAAGATGCTGCTCGGTATCGACAGCACAGATATATCAAAGGACAAAATCTTGAATCACTATATCACTCAGGCAAATAAAATGGCTCTGTTTTACTGTAATATTTCGGCCTTGACTGGTTATGACGATACGATTGCGGAGCTGGCGGTTTATCTGTACAAAAATAGGGACAGTAAGGGCTACACACAGAAAACAGAAGGAGAAAAAAGTGTTGCATTTGAATTGGGTATTCCCGAATCAATTAAGGCAACTTTGCCGATTCCCAAAATAACAGTGGGGGTGGCAGATGTTTAAAGATACACAGATTGAAATACTAAATGGTTCCTTTCAACAGATTGCTGAAATCGATGCGGATATACAGCCGTTTGATAAGACCATGACTTTTGAGGACGGCATTGAAATTGACATTACAAAAAGGGTATTCTGTGAAACTCTCCATCAAATAGACGACCAGTCCTATTTAAAGGTTGGCAGTAAGTTTTATAAAATTATGAAGATAAAACCTTACAGCGATTATTTAGAACTTTGGCTCTATGAATGTGAGCATGGTGCGATATGAATAGTGTTGAAAAATTATGGGATTTCTTTCAATTTGAAAAAGGACAACAGATCACGATTAATGGAGTACAAAATAGTGGCATCATAAGCAGCGCAAGTGAAAATCCAAGCTATTATGATGATCAATATTTACGAATCCATGTACCCATTAAAACCGGAGATATCATCGAATATCAGAATAAAAAGTGGGTTGCCATTTCTCAGCCGGAAGAAAACAGTAAAACTTATCGTGCCAAAATGAGAGAACTCAATTTTATTATCAAGGTATATATCGGAGAAATCCTCCACGAGTTTGATTCCACTATTGATTCAGTGGGCGCTTATGTTGAAGATGGAAAAGTAATCAATATTGCCGCCGGAGAAATTATTATAACAGTGCCATCAAATGAGTATTCCGATAAAATTGATATCGGTGCGAGGTTTATTAAGCTCGGTTATGCTTGGAAAGTCAGTGGCGTTGACCGGAGTAAAAAGGGACTCAATATGATTCATGCTGATAAAGATGTTTTCATTTCGGATGACGATAAGCAAAATGAAATTGCCGACCGCTATAAGCACGACCATCAATATGCGATCAGTATTTCTAACCAACAGCCAATAGAGGTTAATTTAGGTGGAACCACACAACTTATTTTCATTGTAACTGACAAGGGCAGTCAGGTTTCCACCTTGCCGGAAATTATCTGTACATCATCCAATGAAGCAATTGCAACAGTCAGCAATACTGGGTTAATAACCAGCATTTCCAATGGAGAGGCAGCGATTACCGCTATGATCGCTGGATATCCGGAAGCAACGGTGACTGTATCCACAAAGGTAACCGGAACGGTAACTCCCAGCTACTCGGTTGGCATAACCTTTAAAAACACCGCTCAAATTCGCGTGGGCGGTTTTCCAAAGCCATTTACCGCTGTTGTTTATGAAAACGGCACTGTGATAACAAACAAAACGGTAACATGGTCGGCGAAAAATAAAGATTACACCGGAGATGCAATGGCAACGTTATCCGATATGACAGGTACGGCCTGCAAACTGGCTGCGCTTAATAACAATGCTTATATTGGGCATAGCGTAGTACTTACTGCGACACTGTCAGATGACAGCACTGTATTTTACGATCTCAATGTTTTAATTATTTCATACACGTAAAGCAAATAGAGGAATGGAAAAAAGACATTCCATTCCTCCAAAATATGAATATAAGAATTCCTATAGTTAGGGAATTGAAAATATTATAAAAAATAAAACAGAATTAGAAGGAGAAATTTATATATGCCAAGACTCAGAACATTAACAGAAACCTATAATTACATAAAAGAACAAGATAACGAAACCGCTATTACCCCCAACGCACTGCGTAGAATGGTGGTATCGGGTCAGATTCCCTGTGTAAAGGCAGGCAAAAAATATCTGATCGACCTTGATGCGCTGTTTGAATATCTCAAGGGAACCAAGCCAGAAGATGTGCTGCCGGGCTATAAAAACCCTTTGAAAATAATTCAATAAAAGATATAAAAGCTTAAAGAATAAACATCAAAATTGACTTGCTAATTGTAGGTGTCAGAGGTAACATGGTGTCCACAAAAGCAAAGATCAATAAAATAAAAAGGAGATATTCACATGGCATCAATCAGGGAGCGCAACGGCGCTTACTTTATTATGGTAAGCACAGGATATGACACCACAGGCAAGCAACTCCGAAAAACAATGACGTGGAAACCGGACGAGGGCATGACAGAAAAGCAAATTGAAAAGGCGCTAAACGAACAATCGGTAATGTTTGAAAAAAAGGTGATGTCCGGGCAGGTGCTGGATGGGAGCGTTACCTTTGCAGAATTCACGGAGCGATGGTGCAGGGATTATGCCGAAGTCAACCTTTCTCCCAAAACCTATGCAAGGTATCAGTCCATGCTGAAGCGTATTATACCGGCGATTGGACATATCAAGTTGGATAAGCTGCAGCCCCATCACTTAATGGAACTTTACAAGGATATGGGCAATGATGTGAACCATCGCGGGTTATCATTTTTAGCAACAGATGATTTAATGGAGGTATTTGAGGACAAAGGATATACCAGAGAAGCCATTTCAAAGTTGACCGATATTCATATTAATACCATTTATAATGTTTTCAAGAATAAGCCAGTAGCCGAGCAAACTGCACGTAAAGTGTGTGGGTTGCTCGGCATTCTTTTTGAAGAGGGCTTTGAGCCATCAAAACCAATTAGCGGTTTATCGAATAAAACAATCAAGCACCATCACAGGCTGATATCGGCCATTTTGAACCAAGCAGTCTTTTGGCAGGTTATTCCCAGCAACCCGGCATCAAGGGTGAAACCGCCCAAGGTAGCACGAACTGAAGCAAAATATCTCGATGAAAAGCAAACGGCAGAATTACTTAGGCTTTTGGAACCTGAATCAGTGCCGCATCAGACAATGATAAAAATGTTCCTTTACAGTGGCCTTCGTCGAGGTGAAATGTGCGGCCTTGAATGGAAGGATATTGATTTTGAAAACCATTTGATTACGGTACGCCGTTCTTCACAATATGTTGCAGGTAAAGGCATTTACACCAAAGAAACTAAAACTGAAACTTCTGACTGCACGATTAAACTTCCATCACAGTCGTTTCAGGTGCTGAAAGAATATAAGGTTTGGCAAACAGAAAAACGTTTGAAAATGGGCGACAGGTGGGAAGTTTCCGACCGAATCTTTACGCAGTATGATGGCAAGCCAATTCACCCGGATTCCGTTACAGGTTGGTTTCGAGAATTTATAGCCAAGACTGATTTGCCTCAGATAACGATACATTCGCTTAGGCATACCAACATTACCCTGCTTATCGCGGCAGGTGTTCCTTTGAGAACGGTATCCTATCGAGCAGGCCATGCGCAGACTTCCACCACCGAAAATATTTATGCCCATGCAATTCGGACTGCCGATGAGATTGCAGCGGATGCGCTGGATGATATTTTGACACCGAAAGGGAGCTTGAAGAAATTAGGATAAAAGTGAACAGAACAGTAACAATCATCTGATACAGAAATTATGCTTCTGTATCAGATAGCTTTAATAGATTATTGTCTTAAAATCAGACAATAATAGTTGACAAAACGGACATAATAGAATATAGTAAGTTATAGGAGTGATAGATATGAGAACAGATAATTTATTAGGCAAAAGGTTAAAATCAGCTCGAGAGATGCTTAAATTATCACAGGAATTTGTTTCTAAAACCATGAATTTGTCAAGAACAGCGATTGTCGCAATAGAGTCAGGAGAACGTAAAGTATCAACAGATGAACTAAAACAATTTTCTAATCTTTACGGTTGGAGTGTTGAAAGACTATTATATGGTCAAGATGATAATGAAAATGTAAAGATGTTTGCTAGAGGATTTGAAAGTTTAACTGAACAAGATCAAAACGAAATATTAAGCTTAATTGAATTTAAAAAAAGGATGAAAGAGCGTAATTTAAACAATGGTTGATAGTTGTGACTTTGGAAAATATTGCTATAATGCACAGGTGCTTGCTCAAAAATTCATTGAATGGTATTTTGATGGGCAGGCACCTGCTTATCCTCTTGATCCTTTTGAAATGTTGGATAAATTGGGAGTAGCTTTTGAATTTAGAGATTTTAAGAAGCTAGAAGGAATATACATTGCTCCCGAAAATGACATGGATATTCCTGTTGTAGGTATAAATCAAAATCGACCAATCACAAGACAAAGATTTACTGCTGCGCATGAATTATGCCACCATATTAAAGATAAGCAAAATGGAAATAATATTAGTTGCATGATTAATAGCCAAACACAGATTGAAAAATTTGCAGAAGACTTTGCTGCCAGACTACTCATGCCGACTGAGGAATTAAAAAAACAAGTTGCAAAATATGAAAAGGATGGAGTCGTAACTTTAAATGATGTAATCCAAATTGCTGATTATTTTGGGGCGAGTTTTTCATCTTGTACATATGCGATAGCTTATCGACTAAAAAAGCTTGAAGGAGAAACCGCTTATCCAAAATTAAAAAAGCGAATAGAAAAATTTAAGCCAAAGCAAATGGCAGATACAGCTATTTTACACAATGATGATATTTCTCTCTTTAGACGGTCACTTGAGCATGTTTATAAATATTTTTTGCCTAATGAAAATTTAGCTATTTGGTATAAATTTAAAAATAAATTTGTTTATAATGAGAATAAGCTTGAGGGCGTAGAAGTAGATATTGAAACAGTGTCAGAAATTCTTGCGGACTTAAGAGTTAGTGGTGAAAAAAGTGAGTTCCGTACAGAAAAATACAGTTCAATAATTGAAGTCGCAGGTCATTCCCTCATGTTTGATTACATTATGCAACCTGATAATGTTCCAACGACCATATTTAATATTTTAACCTTAAATGCAATGTTATATAAGTATGCTCCATTTCCTGAAACAGGAGGCAAATTGAGAGATAGTAATAATTATGTTGCTGGAGCACAATTTGAAACTGTTGATTATTCTGATATACCTCAAGAGTTATGCAAATTAGATGTAAGTTTAAAGGAGTTACTTCGTCATAAAAATGAATTAAGTTTAGGGGATTATATTGATCAAGCTGTAAAAATTCACTATGCTCTTACAATTATCCATCCTTTTGCAGATGGTAATGGTAGAACTTCAAGAGTACTATTGAATTGGCTTTTTAGAATTAAATTATTGCCTCCTGTATACTTGAAAAGTCAAATGAAAGAAGAGTATTATGAAGCCTTGCATGATGCGGATGTAAATCATAATCTTAATAAACTCAACGGAATTTTTTATAAAGCTATTATATCATCGTTCGTCAAATTTACAGAATATCCGGATTTGTAGAATCAAGAACACCGATTATATATGGGAGAAGCCCCAAATGCTAGCTAAGTAATGGGATAAGCTTTCTGCACTTCGGCTTGGAAAATATGAGGTTATTGTTTATCCTGAAAAATAACAAGGAGCATAATTATGTCATTTACATCGATTTCGGTTAAAGAAGCAGTTGAAAATATTAACGCAGCGAATAATGGATGGTTTTTACCTGCCGTTCAAAGGCCTTATGTTTGGGGAAGTCGTTACGAAAGCGAGAAATACATTTGCAAGTTGTTTGACTCAATCTTAAGAGGTTATCCCATTGGAACACTTATTGTCTGGAACAGCGACAAAGAAATACCTTATCGTAACTTTATTGAGGATTATAAAGATGGCGACACTGCTCCATTTGTTGATAAACATTTATGGAATCGTGAAGATAAATGGTTGGTATATGATGGTCAGCAACGATTGCAAACGCTGTATTCTTGCTTGAAACACACCTTAAATAATAGAATACTGGTATATAATTTATTCTTTAATCTTAATGATAATGAAAATACGGATGTTTACGGATTTAGCTTTATTGATAAAAATTCTGAGTCAGAGGCAGGAACGATTTGTATGAATCAACTATTTGTACAGCCGGAAGACGAAAAAGTTAAATACCGTAAAGAAATACAAAAATCCATACCTACGAGTTTAATCGAAAATAGTGAAGATAAATTTGAGGAAATTATCGATAAACTATGGGATGTTTTCGTCAGAAAAGATGTTAAGTCCTTAGCTTATTTTCCTATTGATAAGAGTTGGAGCGAAGAAAGAGTAAATGATGTATTCCAAAGGTTGAATATGGGTGGAGTGTCATTGTCGGGTGCCGATTTGCTTTTGTCAAGGATCAAGGAAGTTAGTTATGATTATGAAGAGAAACTTCAGACAGAATCAAAACAAATATTTAATATTACTCAAGGATACTCTTTTGAACCCACTGCAATCTTACAATTGGTACATTTATTAATTAAAGGCGGGACAAGAATTGCTCCAGATAGAGTAAGCAAACCTGAAATTGCGTGTTTTATTCAAACATTTGATATGTTGAAAGCGCCTCTAGATAACTTTTTTAATCATTTTATATGGGGACAATTCAAAATTAATAATAGTTCTATTATTCCTCGAGGAGCAGCATTGTTCCCATTGATGGTATACGTGTATAACAGACATCAAAAAGGAACACCATTTATAAAATTAGAACCGGACAATTTACTAAAAATGAAACAGTATTTTATTATCTCACAGATGAATGATTGGAATACACAAACACTTGTAAATAAGTTTGCACAGCTTGCTAAAGATACAGAAAAAGATTTTCCATTAGATGAAATGAGTTCATTTGCTGGTAAGAACAATAGATTACAAACTTTATCTGCGAGTCATTTTGAAGAATATACATGGTTCCCATTAAAAGTCCTCACTCCAAACCATAGTTATGTTTTGGCTTCTACAGTGCAAGGAAGATACAAGCCGGAAATAGATCATATTTTTCCTCAAAAATTAGCCAATGCTCCAGCAGATTATGATGTAAATATTCTATGGAATATGCAACCGATAACAGGAGTTATTAATGCATCCAAGGGAAATAAACATCCAAAGGATTTTTTTCAATCAGTTGATGGTGCAAAGTACATTAACGATTATGATTTCATTATCAAAGATTTCAGCAATCCCGTGTGGACAGACCATAAACTCTTTATTGAGGAACGCAAAAAAGAGATGGTTGATTTTATGCTTAGTACATATGGTATACAGCTAATTTAGTCTAAGACATTAGGCTTTTGCATAGATTAAAAAACTTCAATAATGTTTTAGAATACTAAACCTACAAGTAGATGTTTATTTGCTGTTTATTGCCATAAAAAGTGGCATTAAATTGCTTTAAATTACCGCAAGTGAAATTGATGAAAACCCGCAATTACCCGAGATTACCACAGATTATAATAAAATGCTATAAAAGAAAATCTTCCCTCATAACCCGAAGGTCGTAGGTTCAAATCCTGCCTCCGCAACCAAACAAGCCCAGTATCCATGCGGATGCTGGGCTTTTCTTTGTCTGCGTTCGTCAGCAAATTACACGAAATGTTCAAGATTTGTTCAAGTATGTGCGGGAAAAGTGGGGAAACATATGGCAAGAGGCTACCTTCAATGATAGAAGGTAGCCTCTTTTTTACATTTATCCAATAAATATTAAGAAATAAAGTACCCAACACGAATATAACTTTTCCCAGTCATTTTGAAAGAATGAGCAGCCAACCTTATTTCAGGTTCAAAATGTTTCAGCAGTATAAATAGTGCTCCTACCGCTTGCAAAGCGTTTTCTAAATTTGCCTTCTCAAAATTACTGTATCTACTGTGTTTTATCTTTTGATATTCTTTTCACCAGAGGGGAGAATCGTACTCAGGGTCAATTTTGAGTCCATACCAAGGGTAAAAAGATAAGGAACCGATTATCGCTTGACAATCTACTAAATGGAAATGACGTTTTAACAACGAGCTTGCATAATTTTTCATATTGTAGTTTTTCTTTAAATCTGTAAGATTGCATACCATTTTACATACTGAGTCGATTTCTGAGCATGAAACCATTATTATTTTTGCAAACTCACTAGAATACGTTTTTAAATTGCTTTCACAGACTTCAACAAACCTTGATGTGTTTTGTAAATCATTCTCAATCATAAGAAAATATGACCAAGCATTTTCAAATTCATCCTCTGTCATATTATTAACCCATCCTCATTTTATTTTGCCACTGGAAGCAGAACATTTTTCAGCGAGGCGCTGGCTGTTTTCTGAGCGCTTTTTATTACATGACTGTAGGTGTTGACCAGTGTGCTCGCTTGTGCATGACCAGTGCGGGACTGCAGAGTTCGAATATCAACGTCTCCGGCGGTAATCTGAAGGGTGGCAAAGGTGTGCCGCAAGCTGTGCGGTGTAATANNTTGAAATTGTTTTTTTTCAAGAATTTAGTCATCCAGTAATTAATGGTGTCTGGGTTGATTGGCTTTCCATCTTCCTGAATAAAAAGGCGTTGCTCTTTTCCTTGCCAGTCTTTCCCGTACAAAAGTCTCTGCTTATTCCACCATATTTTATATTCGTCAAGAAGTTCAAACACAAACATGTCAACATCGATGGATCTGATGCTACTTTCGTTTTTGGTGGGAACTTCACGGACACCTCTATGGCTTTGATACTGAGATGCTCGAATGACATTAATGCATTGTTTTGTCTCGTCAATATCTTGCCAGCTTAGGCCGCACAGCTCGCCTCGGCGGACACCAGTAAAGAGCAGTATCACAAGTGCGGTCTTTGCTCTGATATCCGGTTCGTTCAATAGTAGTGATAGAAATTCGCGCGCTTGTTCATCGTCAAGGTATAATGCTTCTTTTTTCGCTACCTTCGGAGCCGTGGCGTGTTCCTTTGCTACATTGAAAGGGATAAGACGCTCCTTTTTGGCTTTTGCAAGAATAGCACTGATTAGTCTGTGATGGTGCAATATGGTTTTATCTGACAAGCTGAGGGTGCTCTCGTGCAAAGTAAACACGTCATCAATTTTCAGTTTGAGTGCATCGGATATTTTTTTCGCTGTCTCAGGGTTTATTTTTTGCTTGCGAGCTGCGGCGCTTACTGTAGAGGCTGATAGTCTGGCCAGTTTCCCCAGGGTCGCCCTGCTCAGATGCCGGTCTTTCATAACTGCATCCAGTTTGTCAGAAACAGCATAACGATCACGTTCGTTCATACCGGATTCAGCAAGGTGTCTATAAAGTTCTTCCAAATGATGGGCCTGCAACTTTTCTAACTTGATATGACCAATTGCAGCGTTAATCCGCTGCAGCAATTCCCTGTACCGTTCCCGTGTCTTAAATGCCAAAGGTGTATTTTCTACCCAGGCATTAGCATAGTCTTCAAATTTAGTTGAAGCGGCAAAACAAGCAAGGCCATGCCTTACTCTGTCTTCAAAAAGTAGCGCCTGTTTGTTTACTTCTTTTTCCGCCGCAGTTGGGCGCATATTCTCCGGCGGCCGCCAAGTCATGGATTTTGTGATTTGGTGGCCTGTACCGTTTTCATCCACATAAACCCTGATCAGGTATGATGTGGATTTATCTTTATTTAAACTCGGTGTAATGTTTGGCATAGCGATTACTCCTCGCATAATAAGTTTTGCAGAAAAGATATTGGCATTCCTGCTTAGTCACCAGCAAACCAATCAGCTTGCAAATACACATGATATAATTGATATAAGTCAATCAGGTAAAAGTTTTTTGCTCCTGTTGAACCGGAAGGTTGCTTCATACAAAGTCTGTTCCCCTGAACCGGAAGTTAGCTTCAAACCGACGGCTGTTTGTTGGATTTGCGGCCAACCTCTTTTTTAATTTACCGGCCATTTGGGCACGTTCCCAGACTATGACAGCATTAAACCTATTTACTGATTTTAGAAACATTTCCAATTAGAGTGTTTTTCTTTATTTCCTTTAACCATGAAATATATTCATCTTCGGTCTTTTCTCTGGATTTAACGGCTACTTTCCATTCGCTTCCAGAAGCAGTAAAAGTTTCAAGTTCACGCTTTAATGACAGGAGACCATTTGGAGAAGATTCTGATTTCGTTCTTTTGTATTTATTTGCTTTAATATTATAAATTTGTTTATACAATTTTGTTGCTTCATCGTTACGGTTTTTATTAAGATATTTTACATATTTACAATATTCACCGCATGTTTTGCTTGAATCCTCTGGACTGATGTTATCACAATAAATCATATTTGTACTTGTACCTGGGTAAAAATATTTACCACAGTGCGGGCACTTTTTTATAAAATCATTTGTTTCTACCATTTTGTATATAACCAGATTGAGCAAGTCTTCAAATTTTTCAATCTTATAATGAAAGCCTATATCAGCCGATAAATCAATTTTTTCTATGTTGTTAAGAAGAGCGTCAAAACCTAAGTCTTCATCTCTCAAGATTGATTCAAACATTTCTTTTCTTTTAGTGTAGTCTGTTACATTGCATACAAATTCACATTGTGATGTAAACCGTCCAAAAGAAAAATCATTGTAGAATATCTCATATCCTAGCATTTTTTGGTAAGTCGTTAAATTAGAGTCTTTGTTAAGAAAAACAGAATTCGCAAAATTAGAGTATCTTTCAAAATTTAAATTAGCTATGCTCTCAATCAACCAATTATATTTATCATCAATGCTTTTTGTTTCTTCTTCCTTATCATAGATATACAGTTTTGCTTCATCGTATTTTCCTTGCTTAATTAAATCGTCTCTAACAATTTGGCAATAACTTTCGTAGCCATCTTGTATTTCTTTTATATCTTCAATAAAGTTTTGATCGTAACCCAGAATTCTCCAATAATCTTTGTTTAATACATAACAAAGAAATTCGGCGTGATATCCGATAAAGTCCGCTATATACTTCCCCGGTTTAGATTCATGCACATATTCTGCTTCAAAGAATTTCGGATGTGAATTAGAAAAATACGTAATTTTCATAAGAAAGAGCCTCACTTTATAAATTGTGTTGTTTACTTATAGTCTGTAAATAAAATAAACATTTATTCAACGCCACTTTTCAAAAAAGACTTGAAATTGTTGTTTACTCATCATATGATAACAAAACAAACAATATTGTTTACTTTATTATCAGAGTATAAAGCAAGCAATTAAAAAAGTCAACAACAATTTATAACGAGGTGAAACCGAATGGGAAATGTTGAAATTTGCAGAAAGGCAGCAGAACCAGTGGGAAGACAATGGAAAATTGCGGACACATTAAGATATTATCATCATAAATTGCCGTCAAAAGAAGAGAAAAATTTCGTAAAATTAATAGAGGAGAAGGGTGAACATGTATCCTGATGTATTATCAATAGCAAAAACAGCTGAGAGGTGCAAAGAAGAAAAAATACCTTTATCAGAGAAAGCAATAAGAAATTTTGTAAAATCCAAACAAATACCAGCTATTCAAACAGGGAAAAAATCACTTCTGTATTTTCCTAATGTGCGCAAATTTGTTGAATCCGGAAACAGCGATAAGCATGAGCTGCAGGAACAGTCCAAGATAGTTCCGTTCACACCGAAAAAATTCAATAACAAATNNGCATAAGATGAGAGTGGTACGGATCAAGTGGAGTCGATGAGGATGAAATCCCTCAAACAGAGCCCGACGCTGTTCTTTCTGATGAAATTTTTGATCAGATATTTGGTCAGCAGAATGAAGTCTATCCAGAAAAGCCAATTAAGCATCTCCGAGAAAAAGCGAAGGACCTTAACCATTCTTATTTTCGAAACGATTATTGATATTCTTAGAGAATCCTTCAAAAGCATTACGGAAAGGAATATTACTGCAATGTACCTTAAAAGTCAAAAGGAGAATTAACAGCTTATGTCAAGCACTAATAATTCTGCACTAAAAGAAGCCCAAATATTTGATAACCATTCTTTAACATTGCTCCCCCCTGCTGAAGGCAAACAAACAGGGGAGACCAATATAACCCAACTTCCACCAAGGATAAATACGGACACTGCAAACTACACAAATGAGCAAGCCCCTGCCACTGCCTTAACAAGCGGCCTGAATGATTCTGAAGATGCTCAACTTTTAGGGGAGCGTCTGAAGCAAAAATGTCGCTTTGTACCTGATGCACGATCATGGTATTTTTATGACAAATGTTGGATGACTGACGTGGAAGGCATGATCGTTATGGAAGAAGCAAAGACAGTTGTAAAACAACTCATCTGTGAATGCCAAGATATTCCTAATTACGAGGAAAGGATGATGAGAACAAGTCATTACAACCGAATGAATAATTATAATACTTTGAAAAGGATTTTAGCTTCTTGTAAATCTGTATTTCCCCTCTCAATTAATGAATTCGACACTAACAATAGTTTGTTCAACTGTCAAAACGGAACTCTGGATTTAACGTCGATGCAGTTCAGGGAACATAATCCTGATGACATGTTAAGCAAGGTATCTGGTGTCACATACGACCCAAAAGCTCGCTGCGCAAGATTTGAGCAGTTTATCACGGAAATTATGCAGAACGATAATGAACTTGCGAAATTTTTGCAAAAAATATTAGGTTACTCCTTGAGCGGAAATACCAATTTGGAGTGCTTCTTTATTCTGTATGGAAATACGACTCGCAACGGCAAGGGTACTTTGATGGAAACCATGCTAAAAGTAATGGGAGACTATGGATCCGCGGCCAAGCCTGAAACCATTCGTGCAATGCGTCAAAAAAGTGGAAGTGCGCCAAATGAAGATATTGCCCGATTGAAAGACATCAGGTTTGTAAATATGAGTGAACCTGACAGGGGACTAATCATCGATTCGGCGTTGGTAAAGACTCTTACCGGGCAGGACACTTATCCTGCGAGAAAATTATATCAAAACAGTTTCAATCTTGTGCCAAAGTTTAAGATTTTTATAAATACCAACTACCTTCCCAGTATAGAAGACGATACTCTTTTCAGCTCTGGCCGCGTAATTGTAATTCCCTTTGATCATCATTTCGAGGATGGTGAACAGGATAAAAATTTAAAGATGTTGTTTGCTCAGCCGGAAAATCTTAGTGGAATCTTAAACTGGACTCTCGACGGATTGCGCATGCTACGTGAAGAAGGGTTTTCAATTCCTCAAAAGGTGAAAGATGCCACCGCTTCATACCGAGAAGACAGTGATGACATTGGAAACTTTGTTAACGACTGCCTAGTTCCAAATACCAAAGCAAGAATCAACCGCACAGACGTCTACCACGCCTACGAGACTTGGAGCAAAGAAAACAGCTGTTGTGTATTAAATGCAAAGTCCTTCTACAATGAGCTTTATAGAATTGTAAAGCATCTTAACAGCAATGGAACGCGTTGGATTTTAGATTACACTTTTAAAGCTTAGGTTGACTCTATCCGCATTACTTTTGGACTGGAAGGAAGCATTTGATTTTAGTTGTCACTAACTATAGAAATTACAGCCCATAAATAATACGGAATTAATTATTCCAGTCCAATACGCGAGTCAGCCTTGAAGTATTAATGCTTCAAGGCTGACTTTTTATTCAATATTATAAATATAGAGCAGTGCAGTGCAAGTACGGATAAAAGATAGATAAAATAATTTTACATAAAACCTTTATGTTTGGTGATGCTCTACTTGCACTGTATTATTGGACTGGTAGTGAATATTATATTTTCTAATTTGCCAGTTTCTACTGTTTAAAGAAAACAAATACAAATTACTTCCAGCCCAAAACGCAACTCAACCCCTAAGCTGATTTACTGCCTCGGGATTGGGAATTAAGCTATCTTTATATCTGAAGAGCAGTACAGTGCAGGTAAAACAAAAAATAAATAAAATAATTGTATATTTTTGGCTAAAAAAAAGAGTCCATTTCATGGACTCCAAAAAGGCCTTAATTAAAAACAACAATACAATAACAAATCCTCTGTTTTAGGCTTTGTCAAACTTCCTCGGTGTTTAATATAAGGCTACATTCGTACAAATTTGCCGTGGCCATTAAGATACATTATACCTACTTTAAATTTGCATTGCGCTGTAGAAATTTATCAAAGTGAGGAACAGTGAAATCAATTTGACCGTACTGAGACGGATAAATGAATTCCTTGCTGATTAATTGAGCTCTTAGCGGAGATATCCTTTGAACTTCGGTATGCATGTGCGTGGCGACCTGTGAGATTGTGCAAGGTAGCCCGCCGCAATCCAGCATNNCAGCATAGAATACATGAAAAGCTTTTGTCTGTTAGTTGTCTTATCAAATCCAGCTTTAAAGAATCCGGAATCCAACGCGGCTTCTAAATCCGGAATAGCTGATCGAACAGATTTTATTCCAATCATATCATTCTCAATGTATTTCCAAGCTTGCGAAGCGAACTCCTGAATGAAATAAGGATAATTCTCCGTGATTTCAAGAATTCTTTCCAGTGCTTCATCTGTGTATGACACGCCTTCATTTTCAGCTGGTTTAATTAAAGCGAGTTTCGCATCAGCATCTGAAAAAGGACCGATCTCCCGAAAAATGAATAGACTTTCACAATAGGAGCAAATCCGCCCCAACATGCTTGTAATTTGCGGCAGGCCCGTCCCGATCAACATAAATGGCAAGCATTTTTGTTTAACTAGGGAAAGTGCTGTAAGCAGTGCTCCCAATTGGTCTGGTTTTAGGTACTGAATCTCATCAATAAATAGGCAAATACTACTGTTTGTATCTCTGGCTAAAGTTCCCATAGCGATAAACAGCTCTGATAAATCGTGTTCAAAATCTAATGTTTCAATCTTTGGATTCATCTTCACGGACAATGAGTTGTTGCTGCTTGCACCATAGGTAAATTGAAAGGCCTTCAGAGTAGCTAATGCTTTGGCAGCGAGTTCTTGATCTTTTACAATTGGGTTCATACGAAGGATAAATTTCTGAGCACAAAGAGATATCTGATTCTTGAAACTGCCATTTTCAGACAGTTCTATAAATTCAGATAACATTCCACTCTGTTCCGCAAGATCCCTGATAACATTCAGCAATACGGTTTTTCCTACGCCGCGAAGCCCGTAAAAGATCATGGATTTATGTGAGCGATTTTGTCGCAGTCCCATGAAGCACTCTTTTTCTTCATTTATCAAAGCCTCACGCCCAGCAAAATAAGTTGGATACATCCCTGAATAGGGGGTGTATGGATTTAATCTCATAAAATCACTTCTTTATCGTTTATGTGAACTTAACTATATTATTTTATTATCGAAACGTCAATTGTTTTAGATAACGAACAGATTGTATGCATTCGGACTATTTCGGGAAATCAATCTAACTTCATAGTGATAGCCTTTACGCTTCCGTTATCATAAAGGCCTCTTGTAGCCTGCCTGAGCGCATACGCCTTAAGTTTGGCAAACAGCCCGCATTGGATTATAAAGCGTTTGAGACTGATTCCGTGGCCTCTATTCCTGCCATTCTCCTAAAAGCGAATAATTATCACGTTAGCAACTTATGCGAGTCGTTTTTCCAACAAAGGCCTTTTTCTATCCAGAATTTCAAATGCTTCATTTTGATTCATTATCCACTGGTCGACTTCGTTATTAGTAAGAACCAATGGCATGCGGTTGTGAACATCGGCCATAGAACCGTCGGCATCCGTCGTTAGAATTACGAATCTCCGCTTTCCGTCAAAATCATTATACAATCCTGCCATATAAAGCGCTTGCGTATCTGGCAGATTAAACAGGTACTTTTCCTTTTCTCCGGTATGCGTCCACTCGTAAAAACCGGTTGATGGAATAACACAGCGTTTTGATGATAAGCAGCCGCGAAACATTGGTCTTTCCATTAGGGTTTCAGACCGCGCATTAATGATGACGCCTTTTGACTTAAAATTTGGGAACCCCCAGGTAAACAGCTCAGGCGTAATCTTATTCTGTTGTTCAATTAAAACCGGCGCTTTATCTGTTGGAAAGATTTCTCCGGTTTTAAGCTCTCCATTGACTTTTCGTTGTACCTCGTCAATGATATCTCGAATATCCCGTTGCTCTGTATCGCTGAATATAGTATATCGACCACACATATCAATCACCCCACATTAATGTTATCACCTTTTGCTTCTACAAACCATCTGTTTTCTTCCAGCCATAAATATTTTTCATGCCCCTGAATTCGGCACAGATAACGTATTCCAGCTCCACCAGCTTTGAGGGATGCAGCTGGCCTTACGTCAATCACTTTATCAACCTCATACAATTCGCCTTCTGCCCAACGGATAGCAAGAGGCATGATCACGCCATCAGGCATACAGCGAACTATCATTTCAACATATCTCTTATAAGCCACAATTATAGCCCCCTCAAAAATATCCGACAGGATGGATGGTGTGGTTCTTCTTTGGATCGAACCCAGACAGCTGCTGATCTGTCAATAACACGGCTGGCTGCACACAGTAAGTTCCAAACCGATTTTTAAGCCAATCGACAGTACTGTCGAGATGTTCTTTTTTTTCTCTGCCTTTTTCATCTGAAAAAAGATCGGTCTGTATTGCGATTGCGTCACCGACAAGATCGGTCACACTGATCCCAATGCTGCGGATCGGCTTATTCCAATGATAATTTTGAGTAAATATCGCGAAAGCCTGCGCCGCTATCTCACAAGTAATATTCGTATATTGCTTTAACGTACATTGACGGGTAAATGATGACAACTGATTATCTCTTACACTAATACATATTGTTCGTGCCTTAAAACCCTGCTCCCGAAGTCGCCGCGTAACACTGTCTGCCAATACGTACAGAATGATTTTAACATCCCCGTTGTTTTCTAAATCGCGTGGAGTAGTTGTGGAATTTCCAATGGATTTTATTGTCGGTTGATTGTCAAATTTGCTAACCGGTGTAGTGTCTAGGCCATTGGAAAAGCAGTAGAGAACATCACCCCATTTGCCAAAAAAGGAATGCAGTACTTCGTTCGAAGTTCCTGCTAAATCACCAATGGTATGAATCCCTAATGATGTGAGCTTTTTCTCTGTAGCCCGCCCAACATAAAGTAAGTCACTTGCAGGAAGCGGCCAAGCAATTTGTTTATAGTTATCTTTTGCTATTACAGTAATAGCATTTGGCTTTTTATAATCACTGCCAAGCTTTGCGAAGATCTTATTAAAACTTACCCCAATACTGACGGTAATTCCTAACTCGAATTTAATACGGTTGCTAATTTCTTTTGCGATGGTCAATCCATCGCCCTGAATTCCCGTATTGCCGGTTACATCAAGCCAGCATTCATCAAGGCCGAATGGCTCCACCTGATCGGTGTAGTCGAGATATATCTTTCGGGCCATTTTTGAGAAGCGCATGTAAAGAGGGAAATTGGGTGGCACAATAACTAAATCAGGACATTTTTGTTTTGCCTGCCAGAGAGCTTCGCCCGTTTTGATGTTATACTTTTTGGCGATTTGATTTTTGGTCAGAATGATGCCGTGACGTGCTTCCACATCGCCGCCGACGGCAACCGGCTTATCTCGTATTTCTGGATGATAAAGACACTCAACGCTGGCGTAAAACGAATTGCAGTCGCTATGCAAGATCACACGTTCCAATTTATTCACCTCGGTTTAGAACATTTGTTCTATTATTATATCCGCGTTTCTCGAAATAGTCAACGGTAATATAAGGCATAGAGTTCAATGCTATACAGGTGCACAAATAAAAGCAGACTATCATTCTGGTCAAGGTGATAATCTGCTTTGGTTTATGTTGTAGTTTACGCTACATTTTTCCGTACATGATTGTGATTATTGAATTTACAAAAAGTTTCTACGATTGCGGCCGGCGAAGCAAATTACGCCGCAGCATCCTTGCTTCAAACAAAAAAGTTCGCGGATTGGTTCTAAAACCAAATTAAATATCATGGAAGAATCCATATAAATCACTCTCTTTTTTTAAGGGGGTGTTTTATATAGATAAAACAATCAAAACTCCCATTATTGCTGGTTTTCTAACTGGTAATGCCGCTGAATGGGGAATGTGTGGACGGCTATTTCCCTCTCAATATATCCGGAATGTCGTTTCCTCAGTAATGGATTTTATGAAAGGAAGTTGATTATGCCGAGAGTTATACAGCATTAAAAAGAGTTTTGTATTTTGTATGCATCTATAAAGGCGTGCATAATCAGCAAATGGATTTCTACACTTATTACGTGAACCAAATCTTTGCTTTTTCTTGTTATTGTTGTTGTATAAATGAAGAGGAACGATCTAGAATGCAAAGCGTTCAGACAGTCCCATTTCAGATGGGTCATTTTGCCATTTTCCGCACTTCGCCTTTCAGTGTAGAACCATATTTTTTTGTATAAATTCAGTCGGTGTCATATTATAGAATTTCTTAAAGACCGAATTAAAATGCTTAACGTTTACAAATCCGACCTGAATTGCCAAAGTGTATATCTTTTCGCCTGGGTTTGCTCTCATAAGAATCGTAACCTGTTCCATACGAACGCGGGTAATAAATTTAGAATAGGGCTCTCCAATCTCCTTATGAAAAAGATCACTCAGGTAACTGGATGAAACACCTATTTTTTCTGCAACGAGGGTAAGACTGATAGGCTCGCTGTAATGTGAATAAATATATTCCTTCGCCTCATCTACTATTTGGCTGTTCTCTTCCTGATTTCTAAAGCTATTATCCATATTCAGAGATAGGATAGCCTTATGAGACATATCAATAATGCTTTTTTCTGACAGATTTGATAAATCGGCATTTATCAAAGAACTAAGCTGTTGAAATGCCTTTTCCAACTGCTCTTCTTTCATTTTACTTTTTTGAGTAATGCTGTTTAGCAAGTGAATTAGCAACCGAACAGAAGTTAGCTGATCTTTTCGCTCAGAAAGAATCCCAAAGAAGTTTGATAAATCGGCGCGCATTTTGGATCCATTACCGGAGATAAAGTCTGAATAGATCGAAGATATCTGCGTGCTTATCCCGTTAATAAAATTCTTCTGGCTAATGGAACTGACCGGTGAGACCGGTAAATTTTCTTCGATGAAGGAAAGTACAAGAGATTCCGCAGCCACCTGATATGATTTTTGAAGGCATAAAAAGTCTTCAACAACAGTACCATAGGCTCCTCGAGGTTTAACCTGAAATTCCTTCTCAAAAAGACAGACTATTTCGTTGTAGATAGAGCGGACAGACTGTTCAACTGAATTTTTGCTTTTTCCGCATATCAATAATGCGGTATTGTTGAACTCACAATAACAAACCGTAATATTAGGATTACATTCAAATATCTCTGAACACCTCTGATTGAGCCGCATCTGTTCTGAAAGAATTTTCTGATAATCGCTCCCATGCATCAGAAGATAAGCGCTGTCGATGCTCAATACCATAATGCAGGCATTGCTCTCCATGATAGAGATATGCCGGTTATAGATTGCGGTATACAGAGATTTAACATCTGCCCCATTCGCTTGAATAATCGCATTCAGAAAAGCCGATTTTAACTCTGCGTCGGTCAAGGAAGCGATTTTACCGATAATCTGATCTGAAAATAATTTTGATTCTTTTTCATCCATTGCTGCTGCGGATTTTTTCAAAGTTTCAGCTATGTTTTCATCACTTAATGGTTTCAGCAGATAATCCGACACACCGCAACGGATGGCCCTGCGGGCATATTCAAAATCATCGAATCCGGAAATAATTACTACCTGCGTCTGCGGATATATTTCATATACAAATTTAGCAAGCTCCAGTCCATCCATCTCCGGCATTTTTATGTCAGTGATAATTAGGTCAAACTTTTGCCTCTGCAACAAATTAACCGCCTGCAATCCGTCTGAAGCGAGGCCGGTTACACACCACTTTGGAGCAATACGGCTTATGTTTCCACCCAAATATTTCAACATCAGGGGTTCATCATCTACAATCATCACTGTGTACATTGATTTCTTCTCCTTCTTTCGGATTCAGCGGCAGACGGATGGCAGCACAGGTGCCCTCATCTATTTCGGATGAAATGGATAATCCATATTCATTGCCGAATTTTAGCTGCAGTCTGGAGTTTACATTGTTCAATCCGATACTATCGGTAAATATGTTTTCTGTATTTGTCTGATCCTTAGAGGATTCAATCCGAAAAGAATGGTTTAGTTCCTCAACCTGGGCATTGTCCATGCCGTTTCCGTTGTCCGCAATATAAATCAGAAGGCATTCGTCTGCTATGACGGAGTAAATTTTGATGATTGAATTGCCCTTTTTTAGTTCACATCCATGAATCACTGCGTTTTCTACAATAGGTTGTAAGGTGAGTGCCGGAATTCGGTAGTTCATGATGGATTCCGGTAAATCAATCTGATAAGAAAGTTTATCCGCATAGCGGCTCTTTTGCAGTCCTAAATAGGAATCCACAATTTTCAGCTCGGCAGAAAGAGGAATCTCTTTGTCAGTATTCATTACACCCCGCAGGAAAAAGGATAGCTTTTCAATGTCATGTACGGCCTGATTCTTTTCTCCGCATTTGATCAGCAGACTGATGGTATTGAGTGTGTTATATAGAAAGTGTGGCTTTATCTGGCTGCACAGTACATTATACTGCGCTTCTTTCTGAAGATAACGCATTTCATAAACTTCTTTGACAAGCTGTGTGTTTTTTGACATCATAGTTTGGATGCGGTCCACCATGGTGTTCGGACAGGTGGTATTGGCCGCCATCCAGTCAATCACCGCCNNATGGCTTTTCACCGGAACCTGAACGGTCAGGTCACCATTCTGAACCTGTTTCATCTGCTTTACAACATGAAACAGCGGGTTTAAAAAACTGCCTGCGAATAGAATCAGAACAAAAACAGCAGCTAAAGCGCACAACAGCGCCATCACAAATGCAGTATTCCTGGTTTGCAGAAAATATTTGTTCAGCTGTTCATAAGAATTTACTTCGACAACTTTCCAGCTTGTGGTTTTTAGGGTACTGGTATTCATCACATACTTTTTCCCTTTGATGACCGCAATACTGCTTCCATTTACGGCAAGTGCAGCAGTATACATATCGTTTTCCAATTCTGTCCCAGTGAACTTACTGCTTTGATAAATGATGTTTTTGTCACTGTCGATGATAAAAAGCGCGCTGTCAGCCCTTAAATTCACTTTATCACAAATCGTCTTAATCCCCGCATAGTTTGCATCAACTTTAATCGCGCCCAGCACCTTGGAACTATCGTCTTTGCTTCTCAGCCCTTGAACCACCGAGAAAATTTGTGTTTTCTTATTTCCAAAAACTTTTTCAGAGCGAACCGGTAAAAATATTTGCTTTTGGGTCGTCGTTGCCTGCCGATACCAGTCGCTTTTTGTATAGTCAAGATAGTTAGCCATATCATATGGAGTTTTTATATTGGAGTAAACGTCACTTTCTGTTAAAATATATACACGCAGAATATCCTCTCTGGGCAAAATCATAACAGAGCCCAGAAAGCTTTCTATTTTTCGCTGCTTGTCGAGCTTTTCCAAATCGTTTTTCGGCTGTGTCTCTAATTCTGCCATAATACTGTTATTATAATATGGAGCGAGGCTCATCCGAAAAAGCTCATCGAGGTATGTATCAACGTTAATACCAATTTGTTCGATAATCTGCTGTGTCTGCTCTTTTGTCTGTTCCGTAAAATAATCTGAATACCGCTGATAACTTAAAACAGACACCAGTGTAACAGAAATAATAATCAGCATGGACATGATTACCAGCAGTTTTCGCTTTAAGCTCCAATCTCGATACCATTTAATTGTAATGTCTTTCATGAATTTTCTCTCCCAGCTTCATCTCACATCCATTATAACATCTAACATCTGTTATGCAATTGGTATAATATTCAATCCAAAAAATACGAACTTTTATCTAATAAATTAGGAATTTTAATTGTATCGGAAGCATGATAACCTTAATACAGAGCAAATCACAAAATTGAAGGGGGACTTTGAAAGTGAAAAGGTTAATTGCAATACTGCTGAGCGCGGTTCTTGTGGCAGGAACTTTTACGGGATGCAGTAATTCAGCGAGCACTAATTCAGCAAAAACCGGTTCAGCGGCTGTGCCATCTGCCGCCGCGTCATCGACAGCAAGCGGAGAACATGTAAATTTGAAACTGTTCACCGGGAAAATTGAAACCATTGATTTGATGAATGAGATCATTAATGATTTTAATGCTTCTCAGGATAAGATCACTGTGGAACAGGAATACCAAAAGGATGCCAGCAATATTATCAAAATCAAGTTTGCATCCGGCCAGG
This sequence comes from Ruminococcaceae bacterium UBA1865, assembly GCA_002338255.1. Taxonomy (GTDB): domain Bacteria; phylum Bacillota; class Clostridia; order Oscillospirales; family Acutalibacteraceae; genus Caproiciproducens. The sequence goes on from DDHX01000047.1 coordinate 78,093, forward strand.
TCCCGGATATCATGACAACCTATGAGCAAGGTTTTGCAGACGAGGGAAAATACCTGGACTTATCAGACCAATCCGCATGGTGGGACCGTCTTTCTCCTGAAATGAAAGTGAATTGTACCGATGTGAAAAGCGGAAAGCAATATCGCGTCTGCACCAACATGACAATGGCCGGATTCTTCTATAACAAAGCGATCTTTAGTGAACTCGGATTAAAGACTGCAACGACATGGGATGAATTCGTAAAAAATCTTTCAGCCATAAAAGAGAAGAAGCCCGGTATCACCCCATGGTTTATCTTTGGCAAAGAAGCATGGCACCTTGGACATCTGATCGAATTTATTCCGCATGGCTACATAAAACAGCAACTCGGTTCAATTGAAGCCAAAAAGGCAATGCTGGCCAACGATAAAGCAAAACTTAATTTTGGTGCGGCAGATGGAGCTATGGCGACTTTTGCAAAGAACTTGGTTGACCTGAAAAACAAAGGTTTGATTAACTCTGACGTCCTGACTGCAACCAGCGATAACTGTGTGCAGGAATTTGTAACCGGTAAAGCTGCGATGCTGAGTAACGGGATGTGGGTACTTTCCAGCTTGACAGAAGCTGACCCAAAAATAGCCGACAAAATTGGATTCGCGCCCTACCCATCCTATATGCCGAATTCAAAACCTGTTGTACTGAGTGCGGAAGATTCCGGATATTCAATATCTGCTACAACAGCGCACAAAGCAGAAGCAATCGAATTCCTGAATTTCCTGTTTAATGCAAAAAATCAAAAGAAGTACAGCGAGACATCCAAAGCACCCAGCGCATTTAAGGATGTACAGGCAGAATGGGCTTCGACTAACGTTGTTAGCGAAGTAAACACAGCATTAAAAGACGCCGTGAATATCGGCTTTACAAATGAAAAACCTGCAGGATTTTCCGGAGATGATGCGGGACGCCTGGTACAGGACCTGCTGAGCGGAAAATATACCCCGGAGACATTTGCAACCGCTTATGAAAAAGCGTGGAACGACGGTATTAAATAGGCTCAAGGCATTTTTATTGTGGGGGTGTCTTTTAGGGATACCCCCGCATCCTTTTTAAAGGAGTTAGAGTAATGATTAAAACTAAAAAAACAGGTTTGCATACTTTTATGGCAGTTCCGGCGTTTTTGCTGTTCTCTTTATTTTTTATCTATCCCCTCATTCAGGGCATTGGGATGAGTTTAACCGATTGGGATGGCTTAAGTCATGCTAATTTTATCGGGCTTCAAAATTTCTTCGATTTTTTTAAAGACGAAAGAGCGGTTTCGGATATTGGAAACACGTTATTGTTTGCGTTAGGCAGTGCGCCGCTTTTAAACATTATTGGGCTCGCATACGCACTTTTGATGAATGAAAAATTTAAGGGCAAGGGAATCGCTCGTGTTATTATTTATCTGCCGGCGGTTATCAGCCCTTTGATCATGGGATATATTTGGTATTTGTTACTGCAGCCGGGGCGTGGTTTCATGTTCCACGCACTCGAATTAGTTGGAAAATCCTCGTGGCTTGGGAACTGGCTTGGCGACCACACCGCCGCCATGATTGTGTTGGTGCTCGTTAATGTCTGGCAGTACGCTGGAATGACAATGGTTATCTATCTGGCCGGTTTGCAGAGTATTCCGGAAGAATTGTATGAGTCGGCTAAAATAGACGGCGCCAGTTACTGGAGTAGCTTACGCTATGTTACGCTGCCAATGCTGATGCCATCCATCCGCATTAACGTGGTCACAAACATTATCGGCTCTCTTGCTGTANNTGATATTGTAATGGCGTTGACGGACGGTGGCCCCGGTTATGCGACAGAAACGCTCAGCATTTATATCATGCGCATGTGCTATGGCAGTAAAACAGGATACTCTACCGCAGTGGCACTTATTATGTTCCTCATCATTTTGATTCCCGTCATCATTTCCATGCGGTTAACCAGGGAAAAGGAGTGATTTTAATATGAAAAATGTTTTAAAAGTTTTTAAATATCTTGTTGTTGCCATCATTTGCGCTATTTGCCTGATTCCATTTTATATTCTTTTGATTTTATCGCTTAATACGCCGCAACGGATATTTTATCAGGGGAATATGTTTGTTCCGGACTTCTATTTTCGGAATTATGTAGACGCATGGAATAAATCACATATCGATATAGCGATTTTAAATTCGGCTGTTATTACGATTGTAGCTTTGGCAATCATTCTAATATTTGGAACAATGGCCGCCTATACGATTGCAAGATTTAAATATAAATTCAATCAGTTTGTCTTTTGGCTGTTTCTAAGTTGTATGATGATTCCTGGCATCATTAATACCGTTCCTCTTTATTCTTTGATGATTAAGCTGAATGCAATCAACACGCTTTGGGGAATGGGGGTTGTGTGTGCGACAATTGCACTGCCGTCTGCCGTGTTTATCTTTACGGGATTTATTAAATCGCTTCCTCGTGAAATTGAAGAAGCCGCTATTATTGACGGCTGTTCCTGGTTTACCGCTTTTTGGAAAATTACATTTCCACTGCTCAAGCCTTCCGTTGCCGCAGTCATTATCTTGAATGGTTTTGGCATTTGGAATAACTATGCTCAGGCTGTGTTTTTTCTACAGGACAGTAAAAAGCATAATATTCCACAGGCATTGTCAGTTTACTTTCAGCAGTTTGCAGGAGCGCATTGGAATTTGATGGCTGCAACTGCAGTCATTGCAGTTATACCGGTCATCATTGCATTTCTGTTGTTCCAAAAGAGTCTGATGAGAGGCCTTACTGACGGCGCGTTAAAAGGATAATAGGGGGATTTGTATGAAAGTTGATTTGTTCCCGGAAAAGGCACAATATTTGACGGGCGAACCGTTAAAAATACTGGCAGAATTGGATGAGATTCCGTTTGAAGGCTGTACAGCGATCCTAACAATATATCGGTTGGCTGAAATCATTATCATAAATGAGCAAACCATTACAGAGAAACTGATCTCTTTTGATCTGCCCGGATTTTCAGAGGAGTTTGCCGGATTCGGCGCGCAGCTTAGCATCCAGCAGGGCGAAAATGAACTCCAATTCGCTGCGACTGCGTTTGACGTTGTTTCGGAGCACCGTAAAACCATCCGTTATGGATTTCTCAGTGACTTTAGCGCAGAAGACAACGATTGTGATGATGTGGAAAATCTCCGAAAGTACCACATTAACATGGTACAGTTCTACGACTGGTCTTATCGACATGACTGTCTTGTTTCTCCAACGGCTTGTTATACCGACATGATGGGACGAAGTGTCAGCTTGGATACAGTAAAATCAAAAATTGCTGCCTGCCGTCACTGTGGAATGAAGTCTTTGGGATATGGTGCAGTCTATGCCGCTTCAAAAGATTTTTATATCAAACATCCGGACTGGGCGCTTTACACCAGCGCAGGCGAACCGCTCGTTTTCATTGATGTTTTTTATATTATGAATATCGCGCGAAACTCGCCCTGGCACGAACACATTATCGCTGAGTATGTAAAAGCGGTTACAGAAGTGGGCTTCGATGGCATTCATATGGATACCTACGGATTCCCAAAGACAGCTTTTGCAAATCGGAATCAAACAAGAGACTTGATAAAACTCGACGAGCAGTACCCTGACCTGATTGAGGACACAAAGAATGCGCTAAGCAAAATCAAGCCGGACAACGACTTGATCTTCAATAACGTTGGAAACTGGCCGGTTTCATCGGTAGCCCTTTCACCGCAAGATGCGGTCTATATTGAAGTTTGGGAACCTTATACGCGCTATTCGCAGATCAAACAAATCATTATGGATGCAAAACAAGCCTGCAGCAATGATAAACCAGTGGTTCTGGCTGCATACCTCGCTCCATTTCGCACTGATACCCCGCAGCGTGCAATAAATGCTGCACTTTTGCTGACCGCAGCAATTGCAGCCAATGGTGCTACCCATCTTTTACTGGGTGAAAAGAATGCCGTGCTTACGCAGGGTTACTATGCTGACCATTCTTTTTTATCCCGTGAACAGGCGTCTTCCATCCGCAGCTATTACGATTTTATGGTTCGCTACATGGAACTGCTATATGACAATACTCTTCAGGATGTCAGTTTCACTCATATTGGGTGGGACAATACGGAATATACGTGTGTTAATAAATCATGGAGTGCTGACGCCCGCCCCGAAACTCTTTGGCTTACCATTACAGAAAATCAAAAATACAAGTGCATTCATATTATCAATTTGTTCGGGTGTGAAAACGATGAGTGGAACAGGGGAAAAGAAACACCTGTCATACAGCATGATATTCAGTTTCGGGTTCAGCTGGATATGAAAATAGAAGGTATCTACCTTGCTTCTCCCGATGTCAACCACTGTCGTTCAGAGAAACTCAACTATACAATTGTTAAAACAGACAGAGGAATGGCGACCGAGTTTTCCGTTGANNCACTACTGGAGCATGGTCTATATCAAACTCAGCGATCGCTATATTGAGCAGGGGGAGTTACATTGACAAAGAGTTGGTGGAAAGAAGCAGTTGTCTATCAAATTTACCCGCGCAGCTTTATGGACAGCAACGGCGATGGAATTGGTGACCTACAGGGAATCATCCAAAAGCTTGATTATATCAAAGATTTAGGTGCGAATATAATCTGGCTTTGCCCAGTCTACAAATCACCCAATGACGATAACGGATATGATATCAGTGATTATCAGGATATTTTGACAGAGTTTGGAACCATGTCGGACTTTGATGAACTGTTGTATGCTGCTCATGAAAAAGGAATGCGCATTATTATGGATCTGGTCGTGAACCATACTTCGGACGAGCATCCATGGTTTGTTGAAAGCAGAAAATCAAAGGACAACCCATACCGCGATTACTACTTCTGGAAGGAAGGTAAAGACGAAAGTCCGCCGAATAACTGGGGAAGCTGTTTCAGTGGTTCAGCGTGGAAAAAGGATGAACAAACCGGCATGTATTATCTCCATCTGTTTTCATCAAAGCAGCCGGATTTGAATTGGGATAATCCAACGGTCCGCAGTTCAGTTTATGACATGATGACATGGTGGCTTGATAAAGGTGTGGACGGGTTCCGAATGGATGTAATCAGCTTTATCTCCAAAACTCCCAATTTGCCTGACGGTCCCATAAAAAGTGGAAAACCATATGGCGATTTTGGTCCTTATTCCATAAACGGCCCTCATGTTCATGAATATCTTCGCGAAATGAATCAGAAAGTATTATCCCATTATGATATTATGACAGTTGGTGAAACGCCGGATGTGACTGTTGATGAAGCAAAAAAATATGCCGGAAGTAAAACCGGCGAACTAAATATGGTGTTTCAGTTTGAGCATATGAGGCTTGATTCCGGAGAGCACGGCAAATGGAGCAACAACCGTTTCAAGCTGTCAGACTTGAAACGGGTTATGAGCAAATGGCAGACGGGGCTAAAAGACTGCGCATGGAATAGCCTGTTTTGGAACAATCATGATCAGCCTCGTGTTGTTTCCCGTTTTGGCAATGACTCCACACCGCTACTGTGGGAAAAGTCAGCCAAAATGCTTGCTACATGCCTGCATATGATGCAGGGTACCCCCTATATCTATCAGGGCGAAGAGTTGGGCATGACAAATGTTTCCTTTGACAGGCTCGAGGATTATCGGGATATTGAAACACTGAATGCTTATGATGAGCTTGTTCACACGCAAGGTGTTGACCCCGAAACAATGATGCAATACATTCACCATATCAGCCGTGATAACGCACGGACACCGATGCAATGGGATGACAACTGCAATGCGGGATTTTCCTCTGTAACCCCGTGGATTGGCATTAATCCAAATTATATCCGAATTAATGCAGAGCAGGAACGCGGCGACCCTCAATCAATTTATCATTATTATCAAAAGCTAATCCAGATTAGGAAGCAATACGATATTATTGTTTACGGGAGTTATCAGTTGATTTATGAGGATGACCCGCAGATTTATGCCTACACACGCACATTAGAAAATCAAAAGCTGCTCGTAATTTGCAATTTTAGTGAAGCACCCGCAGAGTGTGTTTTCCCCCAGGAATTTCGCACGGATAATAAAATAGAGTTAATTGCAAATTATGAGATTGGTTCGATTGAAAACGACTTTCGACTCAAACCCTATGAGGCTAAAGTATATTTGTTAAATTCAGCAAATAAATTCAATGTTTCACAATAAAGTCAATCTTGAGTCAAGCCGAGAAGACAGTGATGACATCGGAAACTTTGTTAACGATTGTCTATCCCCAAATATCGGAATTAGAATTAACCGCACAGACGTCTACCACTCCTAAGAGACTTTTAGCAAAGAAAACAGCTATTGTGTATTAAATACAAAGTCCTTTTAAAATGGAAATCATTGGATTTTAGATTACACTTTTAGAGCTTAGGTCAACCCTGTACTCATTGCTTTTGAACTGGAAGGGAGTGCCGTATTTAGTTTTCACTAACTATAGCAATTATCATCCATAAATGATACAGAATTAATTAGTCCAGTCAAATACGCGAAGCAACCTTGAAGTATTAATGCATCAAGGCTGCTTTTTTATTCAACATTATAAATATAGAGCAGTACAGTGCAGGTAAAGAGAAAGAATACATAAAATAATTTTCATAAAACCTTTATGTTTGTTGCTGATCTACTTGCACTGTATTATTGGACTGGTAGTGAATATTATATATTCTAATTTGCCGGTTTCCACTATTCGAAAAATTAAATACGGATTACTTCCAGCCCAAAACGC
>DDHX01000003.1:0-44152 GCA_002338255.1 Ruminococcaceae bacterium UBA1865
TTGCTGTATCTACGGAAACAGGATTTTATTTTATATTGTAAACTAAAGGGAGGCGAAACCAGTGAAATTGGATATTCGGTCAGTCAAGAGAGTTTTTTTTATAATTGGGTTAATGTTCACTGTCGTGGCCGTGTTTCTGTTTCCTTGCGTTGGGATTGTACTCCTTCCGGTTTTGTTTGCCGTCGGCGTGATATTTGTATTTTACCAAAAGACGAAGAAGTATACAGATATTGTTTTGTTTACCAAAAAAAGAGAATAGACGCTCCTTAATATTTTAAATTAATAAAAGACCCCTAATGTTCATTAAATTAGAAATGCGTGAACTGATTGAATCTGCAAAAAAAGAAAAAAAAGGATAGTTGTCAGGATAGCAACAGATTTTGCTAAATCGTATCTTCGAAGGAGAGGATAAACCAGCGAAGCCCCGATATGTACTTTCGGGGCTTCGTTGTATCGGGGCTTCGCTGTATAAGTCATCAAAGCAGGCCCCTTAATCCATCGGCTTAATTTGATCAGGATAGGGGATCTGCTGTCCNNAAGAAACGGCTGCACGTAAACGGGCAGTCTGATTTGCCGTATTTAGAATTTGTATCCCGCATCAATAAAATTGATTATCAAGAGAATTCCCTTGACCAACTTAGAGATATGGCACGATCCTTTCGTGGCAGCCAATTGCAGGACAACGATTTCATATCGGCCTTTGCGCTGTTGAAAGAAATCATCTTTAGGCAAACAGGACTGAAGCTGTTTGACACACAGCTATCCACAGCAATTTCTCTGCTAAAAGGAAAAATTGCGGAACTTCCTACAGGCGAAGGAAAAACATTGGCTGCCGTTCTTCCGGCCGCCTTCCATGCGATGCGCGGTCATTCCGTTCATGTGCTCATTTTTAACGATTACCTTGCAAAAAGGGATTGCCTTTTTACAAAACCTTTCTATGAGTTCTGCGGGCTGTCGGTTGGGCTGATTCAGCAATCCATGCCGGTTCAAGAACGAAAAATCATGTATGGCTGTGATATTGTTTATCTTTCCGCAAAAGAAGCCGGATTTGATTATTTGAAAAATTTTCTTTGCCTGCAGGAAGAAGATTTGTTGTGCACAAAATNNTTGACGAAGCGGATTCAATTCTGATTGATGAAGCGAAAATTCCACTGGTAATTGCGGGAAACGCGCCGGAAGAATTATGTTCCAAGTCGGACATTTTACATGCAGTAAAAGGCCTTTTACCCGGTGAGGTGGAAATAAACAAGGCGGCTAATCAGGTGTACCTGACAGATTCCGGAATCAGCCGGATAGAAGCCAACTTAAATATTCAAAACCTGTATGATAAGGAGAATTTGAGTCTTTTATCCATGGTCAACGCCTCGCTTCAGGCACAATTTCTTTTAGTCCGCGATAAAGATTATCTTGTAAAAGAGAATTCTATCCAGATCATTGATGAATTTACCGGCAGAGTGTCCGAAAACCGCCGGTACCCCGATATTCTTCACAGTGCTGTGGAGGTAAAAGAGAATTTGAACGGAAGCGCCGGTTCTGTGATTTACAATTCCATGCCCCTCCAAAGTTTTCTGCTGAAATACAAGAAACTGTGTGGAATGACGGGAACTATCCAAACCTCCGCAAAAGAGATTCAGAATATGTATGGATTGGATGTGGATGTGATTCCTCCTCATAAACCTTGCATGCGAATCGACCACGAGGATATTTTGTATTACACGAATGCGGATAAATATACCGCTGTTGTTGAAGCAACAAAGCTATCCCATGCAAAGGGGCAGCCCGTCTTAATCGGAACACAGAATGTGCAGGAATCGGAAAAGCTTTCCGATTTGCTGACCGAAGAAGGTATTTTGCACCACGTGTTAAATGCGAAAAATGATGAGCACGAAGCGGAACTGATTGCCCGAGCCGGCGAGCCGGAACGTGTTACGGTGTCCACCAACATGGCTGGGCGGGGCGTTGACATTAAACTTGGCGGAGCAAATGAAGCCAAAAAAGCGGAAGTACAGTCCGCCGGTGGACTGTACGTAATCGGAACAGGGATTAACAGCAGCATCCGTATTGACAATCAGCTTCGCGGGCGCTCTGGCAGACAAGGCGATGCCGGAGAAAGCAAATTCTTTATCAGTCTTGAGGATGCGCTGATGGTACAGTATGGCATTGGCCAGAACATCAGCAATTCCAACCGAATTGATTCTGTGGTAACTGACCGATACGTAAAAAAAGCAGTGCGCAGAGTTCAAAAATACACAGAAGGCAGTGACGCCGAAGCTCGTTATATGCTGGAAAAGTATGCGTATATTCAGGAAGAACAAAGAAAGGTTATCGCTGACATCCGCAGCGCAGTGCTGCTTGACCAAAAGCCATTCGAACTTCTTCTTGAAAGAGAACCGGCGTATTATAAAAAATTGATTGATTTAGTGGGCAAGTCCGGCATCGAAAAAGCTGAAAAGCAGCTCACCTTATATTTTATTAATTTTCACTGGGCACAATATCTGGAATCCATGGAGTATATCAGGGATGGTATCCACTTTATGCTGATTGCAGGCAAGAACCCAATTGATGAATATCATCGTACCGCCATCGCCGCATTTGATGAAATGATGGAAGATATAAAAGAAGACATCGTATCATCAATGAAGAAATATAAAATTACAGCCGATGGTATTGATATGAAGGCGTCCGGTCTAAGTGGTGCAACAACTACATGGACTTATCTGATTGATGAAAGCAGCAGTCAGTTCAGCCGGATTCCCTATTTGGCAAAAAATATTTCAAACCAGATCAAGGGAACGGTTTTTACTGTTTTGGGACTGCTAAGCAGGCTAAAAAAGCATTAACTGCGAAGCACATGATAATCATAGGATTTTATTACCCGCGATGGTTTGATTACGGCAATTGTTCCAATATCAAAAGAATCAAGTTCTATATGGCATAAGAAATCCAGCGTCTGCAAAGGCGCTGGATTTCACTCTGTTTAAGCTATTGTGAGTCGATTCCCTAACAATTCTCCTGAATGGGTCTTCTTTGAATGGATTAAACACTCATCATCATATCGGAAAAATATTGCTCTTTGCTTAAGCTCTTACTCTTTCCCATATGGTGGGTTGTTGTTCTGTCCCTAATTCCTGTTCTGACGAATCATGCTCTTGCTGCCAAAATAGGTTGCAAGGAAGTATCCGCCGTAAATGACCAAGAAAATCGCGGCGGTAAAGATGGTATTCCCAATAATGTCCAATCCGCCTAACAAGGAAACTACATTGTTCGCAACCTTAATTCCAACAATGGAATGGATGATTGCCAGCGAAAGCGGAAGAAAGAAATAGATTGCAATTTGGCTGAACAGCGCATGGTTAATCATACTTTCCTCTGCGCCCAATTTTCTAAGCAAGCCATAGCGCTCCGCATTATCCGATGCCTCGGAAAGCTGCTGCAAAGCGAGCACCGCCGCACTGGTGATTAAGAACACTAATCCAATGTAAATAGCAAGATAGGAAACCATCGTTTTAAGTCCGGTGCCCTGTTCATGCATTTTTATTTTGCTTTGCTGACTATCGTAAGGGCGTTCAATCTTTTCACTTTTCATGTCTGCCTTATTGTATACGGTTTCTAACTGCTGGAAGAATTCCTGTTCGTTTACACCTACCTTATAATTAACATTTAGGGTTTCTTGTTCTATTGTAAGTCCTTTTGTTAAGGCATCCGGTACAATCAGCGTACCGGTATCCTGTGACGACGTGGTTGTCGAAAAGCTTATCTGAGTTGGAGCTTTTTGTGTACAGGTCAGTTCCTTTCCACTTAATGTAACTTTGGCTTTGGTTTTAAGAAATTCATTCATGAGAGGAAGTATTTGAGAAAAGTTGCAGTTAACAGCAAATTCATTATCTTTTAAAGTTATAGTCGGTTTGCCCTGCATTCTCACCACGTTGTTATAGTCGGTAAGTGAAACAACTGCAACCGGTAATTTCTTGATTCGAGTGACATCCCCAAAGCCCTGAGGAAACAGTGAATTATTAAAATACATATCACCATACTGAACATTAGAGGTATATGTGTTAATTTGCGCATAGTCTTTTGCATACTTATCCAAGTCGATTTTATCGGCTTTCATTTTTTGCGCAATATCATTTATTTGCTTTTGGGCATCGTCTTTTTGATGATTGTAGCTAAACGACACGTCATAAGGAGTCGAACTATTCATCGTCTTCGTTAAAACATCTGCCAACCCCATGCCGGTGGATAATGTGCCAATGGTAATCAAAAGCATAATGCAGATGACGGACATGGAAACAAAGGTCGTATTAATCTTACTGTTAATTTGGCGCAGAACAAACATATTCATATTTTTATAATATAAGCGTTTATTCGTTTGTACAACACGCAGCAAAAATCCGGAAAGTGACAAAAAGAACAACAGTGTGCCAATACTGCCGAGAGCGATGGCAGCGGTAAACTCATTATTAATTTCCATCATTCCGTTTTTGGTAATAAAATAATAAGCGGCGCCAAGGCAGGCAATCGAAACAAGAAACAAAACTACCGAAATCCATAATCTTTTAATTTTTAGGCTCTCGTTTTTTTTCCCAGCTGTAAGCAAGTCGATGAGTTTTAATTTGGAAATTGAAATCGTGTTGAAAAACATAACGATTAAAAAAATGATTCCAAAATATAACAGTGTTTTATAAAACGCATCCATAGAAAAAATAAATTGAAAAGCCTTGAGGTTGACTTCAAACATTTTTGCAGTAAGAACCGATAAGCCCTGCGAGCCAAAAATTCCCACTACTAAACCAACTGCAAGGGAGAATATGCCGATTAAAAAGGTTTCTAAGATAACAATGCGCGAAATTTTTCCTTTTTCCATACCAAGCGTCATGTAAACGCCAAGCTCTTTTTTGCGCCGCTTAATAAGGAACTGATTGGCGTACACAATCAAAAATCCAAGAATGATGGAAATAAAGATAGAGACATAGCTAATCGCCTGTGTGAGCATTTTCATGCTTTCGTACTGAGATGCACTGAGCTGCAACATGGCAGTTTGCGAATCAATGGAGTTGAACATGTAAAACAGGCACACTCCGAAGGTCATGGTTAAAAAATAAACAGTGTAGTCCTTGATGCTCTTGGTGACATTTTTTAAGGCAAGCTTAAAGAACATTGGAATTGTCACCTCCGAGTAAGGTTACCACTTCAATAATCTTATTGAAGAACTGCTTGCGGGTATCCTCGCCGCGCACAAGCTCATTAAAGACTTTACCATCTTTAATAAACAAAATCCGGTGACAATAGCTCGCTGTAAACGCGTCATGGGTGACCATCAGAATGGTCGCACTCAAATTATTGTTGAGTTTTTCAAAGCTTTCGAGCAGCATACGCGAGGATTTGGAATCGAGCGCACCGGTAGGCTCGTCCGCCAAAATCAAAGCCGGCCCCGTAACAATTGCTCTTGCGCAGGCGACGCGCTGTTTTTGTCCGCCGGACATCTGGTAAGGGTACTTTTTAAGCACATCCTCAATTTCAAGTTCCTTTGCAACATGGCGAACTCTAACATCGATTTCACCGGCGGGAGTCTTGATAATTGTCAGCGCGAGCGCAATATTTTCATAGGCGGTTAGGGTATCGAGCAAATTGAAGTCCTGAAAGATAAAGCCGAGCTGTTCACGGCGGAATTTGGAAAGCTTTTTGGAATTCAGCTGTGTGATGTCCATTCCGTCAATAAAAATATGACCCGCTGTGGCGGAATCGATGGTTGAAATGCAATTCAAAAGCGTAGTCTTGCCGCTGCCGGAAGCACCCATGATGCCGATAAACTCACCTTTATCAACCTCAAAGCTGATGTTGTCAACCGCTTTTGTCATATTGCCTTTATTTCCGTAATATTTTTCGATATTGCTTACCGTTAAAATTGTCTGCATTATATTATCTCCTCTTTATGTTGTATCAACAGTATAATACAATGCAGTATTGCTATCCATTGATTTAGCTTACAAAAATCTTACAGTTTCGTAAGATTGTGGAATTATTCAAACATATTACTCTTTGGAAATACAATGGAAACGACCGTTCCGAAATTGACGGTGGAGGCAATCGAAATGCCGAGGTTCAGCTTTGCACAAAGCTTTTTGCACAAGTAAAGTCCGATTCCGGTTGACTTTGCCGAGGTTCTGCCGTTTGTACCGGTAAACCCTTTTTCAAACACACGCGCTAAATCCATCTTAGGGATGCCGATTCCGTTGTCTGCAATCATCAACGTAACACTGTTTTCGTTTTTCAAACCGTAAATTTGACTTTTAGGATCCGCGCTTCTGTATTTGATGGAATTCATCAGAATTTGTCCAAGAATAAAATCCGTCCACTTCACATCGGTAAATACCGTTTTATCGAGTGCGGAGGTTTCCACGCTGATTCTACTCTCAATAAACAATGTGGAATTTTTTTTGAGCGCTGAATTGACAAGCTCCCTGAGTGTGGTTTGTTTAATGACATAATCTTTTTCCACATGATTGCTGCGCGAATAAAAGAGAGCCTGGTCAACATAATTCTCTATTTTAGACAGTTCTTCGTTTAAATTCCGCGTCGTTTTATTTTTATCGTTTTCTATAATAAGTTTACTGGAAGAAATAGGCGTTTTGACCTCGTGAACCCATGTTTCAATGTATTCCCGGTACTCCTGAGACGCAAGCCGATATTTTGCGATTTCGTCATTCATGGATTTATTGGTCAGCTTCGTCACTTCACATAAAATTTTACCCTCGGAAAATAGCGGCTCATCCAACATTTCCGACAGAAGATATTTCTTATCCATTTTATCCAAACTTTGCAGCAAAGTGTTGTAAAATGTTCTTTTTTGAAAAAATTCAACGGTTAGCGCGGCAGCCTCTCCCACCAGAAAAACACCTGCGACGAATCCGGCCGCATAACCGCCTACACCGAGCACGTAGATTAGACTGGCCGAAAATCCAGCTGTCAAAACAGCAATGATAATAGAAATCGATTTATCTTTTAAAAAGCTCCCTATTTTCATACCAAATACCCCTGCCCGCGTTTGGTGGCCAAATAATCATGCACACCAATGCCGTCCAACTTTTTGCGAAGCCGGTTAATATTGACCGTCAGGGTGTTGTCATCCACAAATTCATCCGACTGCCAAAGGTCGTTCATTATTTCATCGCGCGAAATAATCCGGTCTTNNCAGCTCATTTTTGGAAAGTTCAACCTCACTGCCCTCAAAATGAGCCATGCTTCTGGATACATCCAGTTCCAGCCCGCGGTGAGAAATGATATTGACCGGTTCGGAATGGTAGACACGTTTTAAGACGGAGGAAATTCGAGCAAGCAATATCTGTGTATTATACGGTTTGGTAATAAAATCATCGGCGCCCAAATTCATGCTCATTAATTCATCCACCTCGCTGTCACGGCTGGTGACAATGATAATGGGAATTTGAGATTCACGGCGGATTTCGCGACAGATATAGTAGCCGTCGTAAACCGGCAAATTAATGTCGAGCAGGACAAGCTGCGGATTTCGGTGCAGAACGACTTCCGCCATATGAGAAAAATCATCCGACGATTCACATTCGTACCCATATTTTTCGAGCAGCTTGGTCAGTTCGTTTCGGATTTTAACATCATCTTCAATGATGAAAATATTGGCCAAAGCAATTCACCCTTTCTGACTGTTTTGCAGTAATTCTTTTTCAAACGTTTCGTATTGCCATTGATCGCTTATGATTTATTATAGCTTATCACTTCCAATGAAGCAATCTATTGTATTTTTATTGGTGCTCACAAATTCGGGGCGATATTTTAAGGTTTATTTGGACAACCGCCGATTTACTTTAACCGATATTAATGATACTATATTTTGTAGAAATCGTGGTTTGCATACACTGCAGCCTTGTCTAAATCATACTGTGCAGCTTTTAGCTGCCATACCGATAAAACCGGAGGAAATAATGAAAAAAATACTGCTGATTACAACCGGTGGCACAATCGCCTCGGAATTGACGAACGAGGGACTTGCACCCTCCACAAACAGTGAAGGGTTAGAGGCTTTTATTGGCGCTGTGACCACCGAATATGATGTTGAAGTTGAAGATTTGTTTCAGCTTGACAGCTCCAATATTCAGCCGGAGGAATGGCAGAGCATTGCGCGCACGATTGCCCGTTCGGTGAAGAATTTTGACGGAATCGTGCTGACCCATGGCACGGACACAATGGCGTACACCGCTTCGGTACTGTCGTTTATGCTTCGTAACCTGCCGATTCCCGTCGTCATCACCGGCTCGCAGCTGCCCATCAGCCACCCGCTGACCGACGGGGTGGAGAACCTGCGCTGTGCTTTCGCGATGGCCGCTTCTGAAAAGCCGGGTGTATACATTGCTTTTGACCGCAAGGTGATTTTGGGCACGCGTGCGGTCAAGGTTCGCACAACCGGATTCAATGCATTTGAAAGCGTCAACTGCCCAAACGCGGCAACTGTTGACGCGGGCGGACTGATTCTGAACGAAACTGTCCTGCCGCGTATAAACGGTGATTTTATATTGGAGGACCGCCTGAGCAACGGTGTGTTTCTGATAAAGCTTACCCCCGGACTGAATCCTGAGATATTTGACATGCTGTCAAACATGAATTACAAAGGCATTGTCATTGAGGCATTTGGTGCGGGCGGGCTGAATTTTGTCCGCCGCGATTTAATTTCAAAACTGCAAAGGGTTGTGGAATGCGGGATTTCTGTTGTGGTTTGCAGCCAGTGCCTCTATGAACGCAGCGACTTTACGATTTATCAGGCCGGTCAGAAAGCGCTGAAAACCGGCGTTTTACAAGGGCTTGATATGACGACGGAAGCCGCAGTCACGAAGCTGATGTGGGCGCTTGGAAAAACAGAAAACCCGGAGGAAATCAAACGTATTTTTGCTAAAAACTATGTCGGCGAAATTAATCTTACATAACAAGCAAAAGCTTCTGTTTTCTGCAATTGCAGAATCAGAAGCTTTTTTATTAAATATTTTGAATAATTTGTAAACTTTGAGATATCATATTGACATATTGACAATTGCGTCATATAGTATTAATTACTACATTAACTATTTATCGTAATTACTAAGGAAGTGCTGTTATGATTCAATCCGTTTGCATTTTTGGTGATTCCGTTTCAAAGGGTGTTATTTTTGACAGCGTCCGAAATAAATATATTCTTCTGAAAGACAGCTTTGTCGGCACAATAGAACATAACACGAATATTTCCGTAAGCAATTATTCAAAATTCGGATGCACCATTACAAAAGGCTGCGAAGTTCTGAAAAAACACGAGTCCGAGTTAAATCAATACGACTATACTCTGTTGGAGTTCGGCGGCAATGACTGCGATTTTGACTGGGCTGCAATTTCAAATGAGCCGGAAAGTCCGCATACGCCAAACACACCGGTTTCCGCTTTTGAGCAAGGCTACTCCGAACTGATTGATGAAGTGAAGAAAAGCGGCGGCAAGCCCGTTCTGCTTTCACTTCCGCCGATTGATGCAAAAAGATACTTTGCTTGGGTTACACGGGGGCTGAATGCCGACAACGTTCTTCGCTGGCTGGGTGACGTGGAATATATTTATCGCTGGCATGAGATGTACAATCTGGCTGTTAACCGCCTCGCAAAGTTGCACAGTATCCCTCTGATTGATATCAGCAGCGCGTTTTTAAAGACAGGACATTATCAGAATCTTATTTGTGAGGATGGAATTCATCCCAATAAAGATGGCCATAAGTTAATCAGCGAAACAATCGAGCAGAATGCTTTAGCATATGTTTAAATAAGCGGCAGAATGAACAAAGCTCTTCACATCCATGTGAAGAGCTTTGTTCATATCTAATTTACGAATTTTTAAATTAAATCTCACACAATCAACACAAACTTCTTTTATAATATAAGCATATTCAATAAAAGGGGATGAAAAAAAAGAAATTCATTATTTCAGCATAATTCGTATCTCTGAACTCGTATAATTGTATTCGGACATAAATTGATTTTTCATATGAATACTGTTGAAGTCTGCCGGGTGGTTGGAATACCAGCCCGGTAGACGGGACAGACAAACAATTATCCCATACCCTTACAGGTATGGGTTTATATATTTATTGCGCCTTTGAGGTTGTACAGGCTGCGCAGGCTTCACTATAACATTTGATTTTGCAATTCACTTTTGCGAGATGTTTCTGCAGCTCTTCAATCTGCATCAGTACATTCTCACGCTGCTTTATAAAAATCTGCAATCTTTGCTGGAGTGTTTCATCCCCTTGCATAGACAGGTCAATATACTCCTTGATATTTTTAACGGACATACCGGTCCCTTTTAAACAGCAAATCAGTGAAAGCCAGTCTAAATCAGAATCCGTGAAGCGCCTGATTCCACTTTCTGTCCGTTTGACGAAAGGCAGCAAACCTTCCTTTTCGTAATACCGCAAGGTGTACGCCGTCAGATTCATTTTTTCAGCCACCTGCGTAATGGTATAACTCAATTTAAATCCACTCCTTCACTTTACAAATATATTTAATAATATACATTAGAGTTAGCTTTAAGTCAACTTAGTACAAATATTTTCACTTTTCTATTGACTTAGAGCACACTCAATGTATTACAATAGGAATACTGCGTAACAGGAGGAAAAGAATGTGTTAAAAAGAAACTATAAAGACTCCGCCTTATCAATTTCGGTATTGGGTTTGGGCTGTATGAGACTGCCAAAAATGAGCCCCGACAAAGAGGATATCGATTATGAAAAGGCTCAGGAAATGGTAGACTATGCCCTTGCAAATGGAATCAACTATATTGATACGGCACATATGTATCACGACGGCGCGTCAGAAGAATTTGTTGGCCATGCGCTTAAAAAGCACGACCGAAGCAGCTATTTCCTGGCCACCAAAATGCCGATTTGGATGGCCGAAACCCCCGCGGATGTGGAACGGATTTTCAACCTGCAATTAAGCCGCCTGCAAACAGATTATTTCGATTTTTATCTTTCTCACTCTTTGTCAACGGAAAACTTTAAAAAATGCGTTGATTTTGGTGTGTATGAGTTCTTATCAAAGAAAAAGGCTGAGGGTGTTATTCACCATTTGGGTTTTTCCTTTCATGATAAGCCCGATGTTTTGGAAAAAATCTGCAATACCTATGAATGGGATTTTGCCCAAATGCAGCTGAATTATCTCGATTGGGAAATGCAGGACGCCAAGCAGCAGTACGAGATTTTGGAGCGCCACCATCTGCCCTGCATCGTCATGGAGCCTGTTCGCGGGGGAACGCTGGCAAATCCCTGCAACACTGCGAACGAACTGCTGCAAGCCGCAAGACCCGAAAAGAGCATTGCCTCCTGGGCGATTCGCTACGCGGCAAGCCTCCCCAACGTGATGACAGTTTTAAGCGGTATGTCCAATATGGAACAACTAACAGACAATATTGGTACCATGACCAATTTCGAACCGCTGACCGAAGGGGATTACGCCGTCATTGAAAAGGCTGTTGAGGCTTATAAAACAAAGGACACCGTTCCCTGCACCGGCTGTCGCTATTGCATGGACTGCCCATTCGGCGTCGATATTCCGAAGATGTTCAAGCTGTACAATCAATACGCAGTGGATAAAGACAAAGAAGCTTATCAAAAAGCCTACTTTGAAACGGCGGAGTCCGAACGAGTCGACCATTGTACCGCCTGCGGCAGATGTGCGCTGCATTGCCCACAGGCGATCAAAATTCCGGAAAAGCTTGCTATGATTAAAGATTTAACAAAAGAATTATTCGCTTCCGTGTAATACAGAACCCCTCCGAATGAAAATCCGGAGGGGTTCTTATTATGATATCGAAAGCGGTACAAAAGAGAATATTGTACCGGTCGTTGCTGTCAGCAAATTCGTGGCAAACCTTCGCCATATAACTCCGTCAAAATTCTAATTCCGCCGATGTCTGTTTTCAGAAGCAGCGTTCCTGCTTCACCGGCGATCACCTCACCAATCACGGCGGCGTTTTCCCCATATTGGCTGCCCTGCATACATTGCAGGGCTTTTTGCGCGTCTTCTTTGGCAACGACCGCAACCATTTTTCCCTCATTGCCCATATACAGCGGATCAAGACCCAAAATACCGCAAAAGCCGCGAACCTGATCACTGACGGGAATGTGATCCTCACAAAGTGAAATGCAGCACTGCGAAGCAGAAGCAAATTCATTCAGCACCGTTGAANNTCCTTTCACCTTGACGTTATCTTTCAGCAATGCGGAAACAATCCCGTTCAGCGGCGCACAGTCGCTTACAATCGTATTGGAGATACTCATACGTGCGCTCAAAATGGCTGCATGATGGTCCCCAAGGTTACCGGACAGCAACACAACATCGCCCTCTGCACAATTTGCGGAACTGACAACGCCGCCGTTCGGCAAAAAGCCAACGCCCGATGTATTGATGTAAATGCCGCCTTTGCCCTCCACCACTTTGGTGTCACCGGCAACAATGGTTACGCCGGCTTCAACTGCGGTCTGTGCCATTGAGGCAACTATTTTCTCCAGTTCCTCTGTATCGACTCCCTCTTCCAGAATAAACCCGCAGGTTAAATACTTTGGAGTCGCACCGCTCATGGCAAGGTCGTTCACCGTGCCGCAGACCGACAGCCTGCCGATATCCCCGCCGGCAAAAAAAAGCGGGGTTACGACAAAACTGTCCGTCGTCATAGCAATAGTTGCCGCACCGGGCACAACGGCGGAATCCTCCATCCGCGCCAACACGGGATTGTCGAAATGTTTAGCAAAAATACCTGCAATCAGTTCGGAGGTCGCCTTTCCTCCGCTGCCGTGCGCCATGGTTATTTTCATTATCGTTTCCTCTTATTCACAAAATAATTGTAGCAGCTTCCCTCTGCGGAAACCATACAGGCCCCCTGCGGAGACTGCGGCGTACAGCCGGTACCGAACAGGGGACATTCGGTCGGTTTCAGCGCCCCCGTAAGCACCTGTGCGCACCTGCATCCTGAATGCGCCCCGTGGTCGGCGTTCAGATTTGCGCTGCCCGCGTCAAATATTCGGTACTCCTCGCGCAGCAACATTCCGGAATCCGCTATTACACCCATTCCACGCCATGCGGCGTCACAGGGCATAAAGTACTTTTCTACCGCGCGCTGTGCCATTTCATTTCCTTGCGCGGTCACCGCGGACGGATAAAGGTTCATTACTCCGGCTTTTCCCTGTCGCTTGACCAATGCATAAATTGCCGTTAAAATTTGCTCGCCCTCAAATCCTGCGACAGCAAATGGAATTTGATACCGATCGGATAATTCATTAAAAATATTACTTCCCGTAATTACGCTGACATGCCCCGGAGCAAGAAATCCGTCGATTCCACCTTGCTTTTCACACACCCAGTTGATAACGGGCGGCATTGTTTTGAGTGAAGTCAAAATCTTTATATTGGTAATATCGTTCTGGATTGCCTCATTGAGCAGCATTGCGTAAATCGGCGTGGTGGTTTCAAAACCGACGGCGGCAAACACAAAGGTTTTGGTTTTATCCGCAGCCGCAAGCTTCAGTGTATCCATAGGGGAATACACCATCTGTACCTGCCCGCCCGCTGCTTTCGCATCATTCAGGCTTTGGCTGCTGCCGGTAACACGCAGCATATCGCCAAACGTAACAACCACAGTACCCGGCTCCATGCAAAGTTCCACAAGCCGGTCAATATAGGAAGTCACGGTAACACAAACCGGGCAGCCGGGGCCGGAGATCAGCTGAATCTGCGGGGAAAGCATACTCGGAATGCCGCAGTGTGAGATTTGGGCTGTGTGGGTACCGCAAACCTCCATCAGTCTCACTGAAGGGCCATCATATTCCATTAAATATTTTTTATAATCAATCATATGTTTTCGATTTCCTCAAACAGCTCTGTAAGCATATCACTGTCTTCTTTTGTAAGCACCTGCAAGATACAACCGGCGTGTACCAACACGTAGTCACCCGGTTTAATCGAGACCGACCCCGCCTGTGCTTCAACCGTATTGCCGTTAAAATCCACTGTGGCTATTGTTCCATGAACAGCCAATACTTTGCCCGGCATTGCAACGCACATAAAATCACCCCTTTTATTCTTTCATTTGTCCGCAAATCCACGCCTGACCCAAGCAAATACCGCCGTCGTTGGTTGGTACCGCAGAATTCAGGTATACTTGGAAGCCCGCTTTTTGCAGCCGAGCGGTACAGTCCTGTGTAAGCAGCAAATTGGAAAATACGCCTCCGCTTAACGTCACTGTATTTTCCCCGCTTTTCAGCCGTATATCAACACAAACCTCCAGCACCATTTTCGCAATGGCCTGATGAAAGCCCAATGCAATTGCTTCCCGGCTGCCGCCGTTTTCTACGGCAGCATCAATATCTTTTAATATGCCGATTTGGTCGATTATCGTTTCAAATTCGCCATACTCAATTGAAAAATGTAAAGGATAAGGTACAACGCCGTTTTCTTGCGCTTTAGCGGCGGCGTTTTCCAACGCGATCGCACACTCACCCTCATATGAATTTTCTGCTTTTAGTTTTATGACCGCGCTTACCGCATCGAACAGCCGACCCATACTTGCGCTTTGCTGTGTGTTGATTTGGTGCTCGATTGCCGCCTGTACGGTAGCAAATTCGCTATCCTCAATGGTTTTGCCTATCGCATAGAGATAACAGTTCTTGGTAAGAACCGCATTCTTTGACGCTGCATCTCCTCCGCAAAGTGTGACATAGGAAAGGTGCGCGCGGCGCATGTATCCGGCGCCTTTGCACAGCAAAAATTCACCGCCCCAAACTGCACCGTCCGTTCCGTAGCCGGTGCCGTCAAATGCGACGCCAATGCAGGATTGCAAGTCGTGCTCCGCCATCACCGAAGCGGCGTGCGCATGATGATGCTGTATACGAATCAGCTTTTTATTTTCGAGCCGTGCCAGTTTTTCAGCCAAGTGTGAGGAAAGATAATTTGGATGCAAATCACAGGCGATGACATCCGGCGTAATACAGAGGATGCTCCGCATCCTCTGCAAATTTTGCTGATACACCTTTGATACTGCGTAGCTCTCCATATCCCCAAAATACTGGCTCAAATAAGCGCGGTCATGTTGATACAGGCAAAAGCTGCTTTTTAAATCGCCGCCCATGGCAAGGATGGCCTTCTGCGTACTCTGCCGCAATAAAACAGGCAGAGGAACGTACCCTCTGCTGCGGCGAATCACCTGCGGTTTCCCGCACACAACACGGGTGACAGAATCATCAAGCGGCGTGACAATACGGCGAAGGCTGTAAAGTACTCCGTCAAGATAAGGGGATTGCAGTTTGAGCATCTCCCCGTCCTGAATGATGATTGGCTCCGCCGTCAAATTCCCGCTGGTCATTACCAATGCACCACAGGCATCCGTCAGAAGCTGATGCAAAGGCGTATACGCCAAAAACGCACCCAAAAAGCGGCTTTCTCCGCTTACCTCGGAACAAAATTCATTCTTTTTCTTGTGAAGCAGTACAATCGGACGCGCTGTGGAAAGGAGCAGATTCTCTTCTTCTTTACCCACCGCACAGTGTTCTTTGAGCATGTTCATCGTGGGAAACATTACTGCAAAGGGTTTTTTCTCCCTCTGCTTTAATAGGCGCAAACGTTCAACAGACCGCTCATTGGTTGGGGAACAGGCAAACTGATACCCACCGATTCCCTTGATGGCAAGCACTGCTCCCTCGCGTAACAGTTCAATCGCCTGATTCAACGCATCCTCTGCACGGNNAGCGTGTTGGCGGCGGTCACCCCCGCTGTATTCACGCTCACATTGCTCACACATAGGGAAATCGTCCATCGTGGTAGTCGCGCGGTCATAGGGCAGTGTGTTGATAATGCTGTAACGCGGCCCGCACGCCACACAGCTGATAAACGGGTAACGGTAACGCCGGTTTTCGGGATCGTACAACTCCTGCCTACACGTTTCGCACATTGGCAAATCCGGCGGAATCAGCGGCGTTTCCTGTGCGCTCTGTGTACTTGCAATGATTTTAAAATCCGTAAACTGCTGTTCCGGTGCATGTTCCGACTGTATTTGTATCACGTCCGCACCACAGGGTTGTTGCGACTTAAGGCGATGGATAAAAATATCCACCGCCTCCTTTGTTCCATTGGCCAGTATCCGAACGATACCGCCGCTATTCAGTACGGTACCGGTAATGCTTAGTTCCTTTGCAAGCCGTGCAACAAACGGACGGTAGCCCACTCCCTGCACAATGCCAAGAACTGTAATGGTAACGGTCATTCGGCTTCAATGCCCTCTATCTCTATTTCTGTGCCGATTTTGCTCGGCTCACCTTCTGTACCACATTTTGGGCACTCGTAATGCATCAACTTGCGTGCATACAGCTCACCGCAATTCGGGCATTGGAGCATGGATTTAATGTGTTTGACGCTAACCTCGGCTCCCTCACAGACAGTACCTTCAGAGACTTCTTTAAAGTACATGCAAATACTGTCGGCAGAATAACCGGAACTTTCACCGACAACAATGTTGATTTTCGTCACCTTGCTTTTGCCTAACTGTTCAGCTTTTTCTTTTGCAAAGTTGACCATGTCAACTGCTTTATGGTAATCATGCATGGTAATTCTCCTTTATTGATCAGCCGGTTCATCCTTCGTCGGCTGAGTGTAAGTGTCCACATTTTTTACAGCATCGGGCTGGGTATAGCTTTGCATCATACTTAGGCTCTTATTATGGCAGTTTTCCACACAGGAACCGCACTGAATACAGCCAAACCGTTCAATAGACCATGTTTTTTCCGCACGGTTCACCGTAATTGCGCCGGTGGGGCATTTTTTAGAGCAAAGCCCGCAGAATATGCAGGTGTCAATATTAACCGCAATGTGGCCTCTCGTGCGCTGCGGATACTCCCTTGGCTCCTGCGGATATGGCCTGGTAACGGGTTTGGAGCAAAGATTATGCAAAACTGTTTTGGTAAAATTCATCATATTCATATGTTCCGCTACCTTTCGGTGCAGCTGATGCACGGGTCAATGGTCAAAATCAGAATCGGCACGTCCGCCAGCTGGCAGCCCTTGAGCGTTTCAATCATGCCGGGCAGATTTGCAAACGTTGGGGTACGAACACGCATACGGTCCAAAAATTTGGTTCCGTTTGCTTTTACATAATAAATTGCCTCTCCCCTCGGCTGTTCCACGCGCATAAAATGCTCGCCCTGAGGAAAACCCTTAAATGGCGTTGCGACTTCCCCTCCGGGAATTTTAGCCGCGGCCTGACGAATGAGGTCGATCGACTGAAAAATTTCACGGATACGTACATCTGTACGAGCGTAGGAATCACCGACTGTGCTTGTAATCGGTTCGAAATCAAGGTCNNGCTTGAGCGCATAAACGGTCCGACAGCGCCCAGGTCATGTGCCTGCTCTTTGGTAAGGAATCCCACATCTCTCAGACGTGTATTGACCGCATAATCATCTAAAAATGTTTTTGAAAGAACCTTGAGTTCACTTTCCATATCGGCAAATATTTTTAAGAAATCGGCAATCATATCATTGTCCATATCCTTGCGCTGACCACCTATTTTATTAACCGAAAAAATAACGCGCCCGCCTGTCGAATATTCAAACATATCCAAAATTTTCTCGCGCATACGCCATGACTGCATAAACAGGCTCTCAAAGCCAAATGCGTCCGCCAGCAAGCCAAGCCACAAAAGGTGGCTGTGCATACGGGACATTTCGCTCCAGATAGTGCGCAAATATTGGGCACGCGGCGGCACTTCAATGTTCATGATGTGCTCCACGGCCTCGCAATAACCCATGCCGTGCATAAAACTGCAAATTCCGCAGATGCGCTCGGCAACATACACATATTCATTAAAATCTTTTTTCTCGACCAATTTCTCAAGGCCTCTGTGAACAAACCCGATGGAGGGAATCGCTTCTACGACCTTTTCATCCTCCAATACAAGGTCAATATGAATTGGCTCAGGCAGCACCGGGTGCTGTGGCCCAAATGGTACAATACTGCGTGTAGACATTGGTATTCCTCCCTTTATTTAAAAGGCGTTTTCTTTTCTATACGATATAAATTGCCTTTATAATCAATGGTAATCAGTTTAATCTGTACACCAAAAAGATCGTGAATTTCATTTTCGTATAAAAATGCGCAAGAATAAATATTGCTGATCGTCATGATTTCCGCGTCTTCTTTTAAATTGATACGCAGGCAGACAAACTCATACTCCTTTGAAAAAGAATATGTGAGTTCATAGCCACCGGGGATTCTTGTGGCGCAAATCTGAACCAAACGGTAACCGTCGTGCTGGATTTTGAGTACCTCCGGCACTAAGCTTCCGGGACCGATATCCATTATCTGACCGTCTATCATTGCCGCGCCTCATCTTTTCTGACTCTGCGTTTTTCATCCAGCAGAGCTACTGCTTTTACAACGCCGTCTATAATTGCTTCCGGCCGTGCCGCGCAGCCCGGTACATAAATATCAACCGGCAGCACGGTATCCACACCACCCAGAATATTGTAGCATTCTTTGAAGATACCGCCGTTGCAGGCGCATATTCCCACTGCCACAACTACCTTGGGGTTCGGCATCTGCTCATAAATCTGCCGTACTACAGGCTCGTTCTGCTTATTAATTCCGCCGGTGATTAAAAATATATCTGCATGCTTGGGGTTACCGGTATTAATAACGCCAAAGCGTTCCACATCATAAATCGGTGTTAAGCAGGCTAACACCTCGATATCACAGCCATTGCAGCTCGAACCGTCATAATGTAAAAGCCATGGGGACTTTGATACATTTAACATAAATAAAACCATGCCTTTCCGATAGGACGAACCTGTGTCCACCCTTAAAGCAGATTTCTCTGCTCCGTATCTATTTAATAAAGCTTAAGATCATCAAGTTAATTACACCTGCAACCAGAGTTACCAGCCACGTCGATTTTAGCATGACCTCCCACTTTACCCTCGGGAAAGTGTTGTCCACCAATATTTCCATAAAATAAGCAATAATGCACACAGGCACAGCGATTAAAAAGCTCCACCAATTGGAATTGATGATAAATAAGCCTATAACACCGAGCAAAAATGCATTTTCGTACCAGTGAGAAAGCTCCACCAAAGCCAGAATGTTACCGGAAAGCTCCGTAGTCAAGCCCTTCACCATCTCCTGATGTGCATGATGTGAAGTGCTCAAATCGAACGGCGATTTTCGGAATTTAATTGCAAGGATGAAGAGAAATCCGATAAAAATTCCGGGCAGATACGCAATATTTGACACACTGCTGTGAATGATATCACTAACCGCAAAACTGCCGGNNCAAAAAAAAAATCCCCGCCAGTGTAAGTGCAAAAAACACCAGCAGTAAATCACCGCCGGAAAAGAACAGACCACCTGTAAAAACGATGAACACCAAAAAGCCGCATACTAAAAAGTCCTGTACGTTGTTGACCACAACAGATTGTTTAGAAAACAGCTTGAACAAGTCGTAAAACGGTTGCAATAAAGGTGGCCCCTGCCGTCCTTGTAAGCGCGCGCTGATCTTACGGTCAAAGCCCGCAAGCAATCCGCCCACAACAGGCCCCAAAATCAAATACAGCGCTACGGAAATAATTGACCACATTACACCGCACCCCCAATCGCAATAACCATCATAACAATCAATCCTGCCGCAGCAAGCATAATAGCGGGTTTTAAAATTATCTTCTCACCGAAATAGTCTTCCATGTACCAATTGGCAAGGTACATCGGTTTGCTGTCACCAAAGGCATCAATGAAATTTCGATCATCGCCGGCATTCGCACCGCCCATATAAGACATTACTATTTTATTCTTTTTGCCAAAAGTCAAAAAACGTACTGCAATGGGTAAAATGACAATGGCACAAAGCATCATAAGCATGATATTTACATTACCGCTGCTGATAATGGCTGGCAGCGTTTGATGAAACATATCACTCAGGAACGGTTCTACGATATATGTAGATACCATTGGGAATGTAAGGCAAAGAGAAATCATTAAAATTGCCTGTGAAATCAAGGAAAACCATTCGCTTTTTCCTACCGTATTCGGCAGGCGTGCGGAATGATGCAAAACCGCGACCAGCTTTCCAAGCCACTTTGTC
This sequence comes from Ruminococcaceae bacterium UBA1865, assembly GCA_002338255.1. Classification (GTDB taxonomy): domain Bacteria; phylum Bacillota; class Clostridia; order Oscillospirales; family Acutalibacteraceae; genus Caproiciproducens. The sequence continues at coordinate 20,162 of DDHX01000003.1, forward strand.
CAGTAGAAAAGTGTGGTGGCACTGCCAAAAATAAGGAACACCACCAGTAAAAGGCTGTTGGAATCCACGAAAGCTTTCAGTGCCGCCCACTTTGAAATCAGCATCCCGAACGGTGCTAAAAACATGCCCGCAATACCGACAATCATGACAAACGCGAGCCCCGGGAGTTTTACGATTAATCCATGCATATCCTCAATATTGCGGCTGCCGGTACTGTTTTCCACCGCACCCACAGACAGGAACATGAGCGATTTTGAGACTGCGTGGAACATCATCAGGAACACACCGGCCCATACAGCTTCGTGCATACCGACACCTGCGCAGGCGGTGATTAGTCCCAAATTGGAAATTGTGGAATAGGCCAGCACCTTTTTACCGTCACTCTGTGAGATAGCAAGCAGTGACGCCGCGAAAAAGGTAAAGCCGCCGATAGTCGTAACCATAGTGCCCGCCAAATTCCCGGCAAACGTCGGTGAAAGGCGGATTAAAAGGTATACACCTGCCTTAACCATGGTAGCGGAATGCAAAAGAGCAGAGGTTGGTGTTGGTGCAACCATCGCACCCAAGAGCCAACCCGAAAACGGGAACTGGGCACTTTTGGTTATTCCTGCAAAAGCAAGAAGGATAACCGGAATTATGGCAATTTCATTGCCCGCACCCAATGTGACAAGGCCATGCAAATCAGCAACATTTAAAACTAATGTGCCGTAAACGATTGCAACCGCAAAACCAAGCCCACCCAAAAGGTTCATCCACAGGGCACGAATTGAGTTCGTAATCGCCTCCTGTGTTTGATTGTAACCAATAAGCAGAAAAGAACAGATGCTGGTAATCTCCCAGAAAAAATAAATCCAAGTGAGGCTGTTAGAAAATACCAAACCGAACATAGCACCCAAAAAGACAAACAACATTGCAAAAAAGAATGCGCTTCTGTCCTTGTACTCGGGATGGTGCGCGCGGTATTCCTTCATGTACCCAACCGCATAAACACAACTCAGGCAACCCACTACTCCGATGATCAGACACATCATAATTGTAAGTTTATCCGATAAAATATGATTGGCCTCAGGAATCTTTTTCCCGAAAAGCTCAAGCCAAGCGATTAGCCCGGTTTGTGCAATAGAAAGGAAGGCAACGTAGTATTTTTTATAATGGAACCCGTAATAAACAACAAGCCCCATCAGCCCGAATTCCCCAATCAAAATTGCCGTATCCAACCCGTGCGTTTCCAAAATATACGACCGGCTTTCACCATTGATCAGATTTGTCACCGCAAAGTACAGAACCGCAGCGACAATGACCGCACAACATGTAAAGATAAAATAATCGCGCATTTTCCCCTGTTGTTTCATAAATGCTAAAAAGAAAGCTGCAACAAAAGGCAAAATAATGAGGAATGCAATAACCCCCATGCCAACCACCATTTCTCCACGCGAAAAATAACAAATCGGCCATATTGTTCCGCGCGGGAAAGAATATGACTTTTCCATAAAATAAAAAATTAAAGCACTTCAAATGCAACCAAATTGTGCGGAAAACATCGGATTTCTGACAATTTTTATGATTGCTTGAACCTATCAATTCTACTTCAAATTTTATCTATTGTCAATTCAACTTTCCTAAAATCTACAGGATTTGTTTGTTTAAATTGTGAGAATCATTCATCAATATTATGAATTATGCTCCTGATAATCGAAGTTGATTTGTTTATTGTTGTATGAGAATAAGCAATATGTCAAAATGACGAAAAACCGTTTTAAAATGTATTGCATTTGCTACTCTGATTTTAGCATTTTGCTTTGAAAATAAAATCTTAGCTCTTGATGCATACTAAATAAAAAGGAGTTGGTTTTTTTGCAGCCCGATAAAATTTTTTATGAACCTTCGGCTCTTAACTATGAATTAGGTAAAATATTACGGAACCAATATAAAGATCTCCCGTGGATTCCAATCGAAAGTCACAACAATATTCCTGAACTTAGAAATAGTTCGAATTCGGAGTTTGCACAGATGAAACGTCATCTGATTATCGGAGTCAGAAAGACTCATAGATATGTACCAAATTACAAATCTTCGGACTTTCTTGTTCCCTACACCTCTTCCGGATGCAGCGCAATGTGCTTGTACTGCTATTTGGTCTGCCATTACAACAAGTGTTCTTATCTAAGATTATTTGTAAACAGAGAACAGATGCTTGATAAACTGATGAAAACCGCAAATAAATCGGATGGGGATTTAACCTTTGAAATCGGAAGCAACAGCGATTTGGTTTTGGAAAACACCATAACCTCCAACTTGGAATGGACGATCGAGAATTTCGGTAAAAACGAAAAAGGATTTATCACATTTCCCACAAAATTTGACAACGTGGATTCTCTTCTTAATCTGAACCACAGGGGCAGAACAATAATCAGAGTGAGCGTGAATCCACAGGAGATTATCAATAAAATTGAATTGGGAACATCTTCGCTTCGAAACCGAATCAACGCTCTGAATAAGATGTGCGAGGCAGGCTACAAGGTCGGCCTGCTGATTGCACCGATTGTGCTAATAGACAACTGGAAAAGACTATACGCAGAACTGATTACGACTTTAGCAAATGAGCTTTCTGAAAAAACAAAAAAGGAAATTTTGATTGAAGTTATTTTTATGACATACAGCTATGTTCAACGGGCGATTAACAACGAGGCGTTTCCAAACGCAACGGAACTTTACGATCAAAAGCTCATGACGGGCAGGGGAATGGGAAAATATTTTTACAGAACGCCATTAAGAGCGGACGCAGAGTCATTTTTAAAAGATGAAATTGGGAAACAATTTGATCTGTCAAAAATCATGTATATTGTATAGGAAACTGACGTTTTCTCATCACCTTGATTGCCGCTGCCTTGTAAAAGGAGCAATCTGCCTGATAGCAACCCACCGTTTTTCACCTTAGGAGCAACGGGCACGTTCAAGTTTCGGTCACATTCAGTCATTCAATATTAAAAATTAGGATTATTTTATTAAGTCACATACAATATTTAAATTATATTGAATTTATTTGACTGATTTTGATTGACTTTAAGCGAAAGTGAGTGTAATATATAGACATACAAAAGGAGTGACAGAAATGCTGACAGAAGAGAGATATGCCGCCATTTTAAAAATGGTTGGAGAAAAGAAAGCCGTCACCGTGGCTGAATTGACAGAAGCGTTTAACAGCTCTGAATCTACCATCAGAAGAGATTTGACCGTATTGCATAATATCGGCAAATTAAATAAGGTCCATGGCGGGGCCACCACAATGGATGTTTGCTACAATACAAAGGACGATGCTGTATCTGAACGGCAAAATCGAAACCCAACGGAGAAGCACTTGATTGGTAAATACGCGGCATCTTTAATTCAGGACAATGATTTTGTTTATATTGACGCGGGAACCACCACAGAAATTATGATTGATTATATTGCGGAGCAAAATGCTGTCTATGTCACCAATGGTACGATGCACGCCAAAAAACTTGCGCAAAAAGGGTGTAAAGTCTTTATTTTAGGCGGGGAACTGAAAATGGCTACCGATTCGGTCGTGGGGAACGAAGCGATTGAAAGCTTGAAAAAATACAACTTTACAAAGGGATTTTTTGGAACAAACGCAGTAAGCATTAAAATTGGATACAGTACACCCGATGTGAGCGAAGCACTTGTAAAAGCAGAGGCTCTGTCAAAATGCAGCGCTCGATTTGTTTTAGCGGATTCCTCCAAGTTCAACAGCGTCTGCCCTATCACCTTTGCAAAGTTAGACACGGCAGCTATTATTACAACCAAATTGAAAGATTTACAGTATAAAAATTATACAAATATAATGGAGATTGAATATGATTTACACGGTAACCTTTAATCCATCGCTTGATTACATTGTGAAAGTTTCTTCTTTTCAGCTTGGAACAGTGAATCGAACTGAGTCCGAAAAAATACTTTCCGGAGGGAAAGGAATCAATGTTTCAATCGTTTTAAAAAATTTAGGAATAGACAGTGTTGCTTTGGGCTTTATTGCGGGATTTACAGGAGCTCAAATTGAAAGGGGCGTTAAAGCATTCGGTTGTAAAACCGACTTTATTCAGATGCAAAATGGCCTGTCAAGAATTAATGTCAAACTGAAAGCCAAAGAGGAAAGTGAGATAAACGGGCAGGGACCTAAAATCTGTGAATCGGATTTACAAAAAATGTTTGACCAAATAGCTCAATTGGCCGATAACGATATTTTAGTTTTGGCGGGAAGCATCCCCAACACCTTACCGGCGGATATTTATGAAAATATTTTGAGCCGAATTCAGGATAAAAACATAAAGGCGGTCGTGGACGCAACCGGTAATCTTTTGGTCAATGTTTTAAAATATCATCCGTTTTTAATCAAACCCAATAACCACGAGTTGGGTGAAATTTTTGGTGTGCAGCTAAAGAACGAGGAAGAAATCATTTTTTATGCCAAAAAGCTTCAAGAGAAGGGCGCACAAAACGTATTGATTTCGATGGCGGGAGACGGTGCGATTTTAATTACAGACAATGGAACGGTTTTTAGAAGTCAGGCGCCTAAAGGAGTTGTGCGCAATTCAGTAGGAGCGGGCGATTCCATGGTCGCTGGGTTTTTAGCGGGTTACCTTCCGAATCAGGATATTCAGAAAGCGTTTAAAACAGGTGTAGCCACAGGCAGTGCCAGTGCATTTTCCGAAGAGCTGGCAACAAAAGATGAGGTTGAAGCATTGTTGCGACTTATATAAAAAAGGAGGGGTTTTGTATGCGTATAACTGACTTGTTGAGTGAAAAGGGTATCAATCTTGACGCAAAGCCACAGTCAAAAGCGGAAGCGATCGATCAGCTCGTTGAACTGATGAACAGCACCGGCAATTTAAAGGACAAAGCGGAGTACAAAAAATGTGTTTTGGCAAGGGAAGAAGAAGGAACAACAGGAATTGGTGAGGGAGTGGCAATCCCCCATGCAAAAACAAATGTTGTCACACGCGCCGGGTTAAGTGTTTTGGTTGTTAAGGACGGCGTCGATTATGATTCCTTGGATGGCTCTCCTGCAAATCTGCTGTTTATGATTGCGGCTCCTGAAACCAAAGAAAACATTCACTTGGAAGTACTGGGAAGACTGTCCGTTCTTTTAATGGATGACGAATTTCGTCAGAAGCTGATTCATGCTGAAAGTAAAAAAGAGTTTTTAAGCTTGATTGACAAAGCGGAGACGGAAAAAGTTGAGAACACTGAAAAAGAAGAGAGCAAAGACGGATACCGTCTGCTTGCCGTAACCGCCTGCCCCACCGGAATTGCACACACCTACATGGCGGCTGAAAGTCTTGAAAACAAAGCAAAAGAAATGGGAATAACGATTAAGGTCGAGACGGATGGTTCCGGCGGCGTAAAAAATGCTCTTACGAAGGCAGACATTGCCAATGCAGAGTGCATTATCGTCGCAGCAGACAGACAGGTGGAGATGGATCGTTTTAACGGGAAAAAAGTCATCCAAACCAGAGTGTCCAACGGAATCAGTAAAGCACAGGATTTAATTGAGCAGGCAATTGGCGGCAATGTTCCGATTTACCAGAGCGGAAACATTGAAAATAGTTCCGATGACGGCGAAAACGAAAGTGTCGGCCGTCAAATTTACAAGCATCTTATGAACGGCGTATCACATATGCTGCCGTTTGTAATTGGCGGCGGAATTTTAATCGCCCTGTCGTTTTTATTCGATAACTATGCCATCGATCCTACTAAATTCGGTACCAATACTCCCCTGGCCGCGTTTTTAAATAAACTAGGTTCAGCGGCATTTGGCTTTATGCTGCCGATTCTCGCAGGCTTTATTGCAATGAGCATCGGTGACCGCCCCGCGCTTGCCGTGGGCTTTGTCGGCGGCGCATTGGCAAGCGCAGGCGGCGCAGGCTTTTTAGGTGCTCTTTTAGCGGGCTTCATCGGAGGCTACCTCGTTGTCGGCCTAAGGAAAATTTTCGATAAACTGCCTAAAACTCTGGAAGGCATAAAACCCGTTCTTTTGTATCCTTTCTTCGGCGTTTTATTAGTCGGACTCGCAATGGTATTTATTGTTGACCCGCCTGTTTCCGCATTCAATCAGTGGCTTACCGCAAGCTTGAACGGTATGGGAAGCACAAGCAAGGTACTGTTGGGCGTTTTGCTGGGCGCAATGATGTCCATTGACTTCGGAGGCCCAATCAACAAGGCTGCCTATGTGTTCGGTACCGCATCCATTGCAACGGGTAATTTCAATATCATGGCAGCAGTCATGGTTGGCGGCATGGTGCCTCCGCTTGCCATTGCGCTCTGCACAACCTTCTTTAAGAACAGATTCACTTATCAGGAACGTCAGTCCGGCGTGGCAAACTATGTGATGGGCTTATCCTTTATTACAGAGGGTGCGATTCCGTTTGCCGCAGCCGACCCGCTGAGGGTAATTCCTGCGTGTGCAATCGGTTCCGGTCTGGCAGGCGGACTTTCAATGCTGTTTAACTGTACACTGAGAGCACCTCACGGCGGTATATTTGTTTTTCCATTAGTCGGCAATCCGCTTTTATATGTCGTCGCACTATTGGCAGGCTCCATCGTTGGAATGCTGTTGCTTGCTATATTAAAAAAGCCAATTAAACACGAAAATAATTTATAAATAAGGAAAGGGTATTTGAATATGAAAGAATTCAGCTACGTTATTACGGACCCGGAGGGGATTCATGCAAGGCCGGCTGGCTTACTGGTAAAAGAGGCAAACAAGTTTGCTTCTTCAGTTACGATTAAAAAGGGTAGTAAAACAGCAGATGCAAAAAGAATTTTTGGTGTGATGGGTTTAATCGCAAAAAAAGATGAAACCATCCAAATCATAGCGGACGGTACTGATGAGTCAGAGGCAATTTCCGCATTGGAAGCCTTTGTCAAAGAAAATCTATAACAGTACCTTCACCAGATACCACAAACTATCTTTGATACCGGAACAGGCAGAAACAGCAAGACCCTCTGAACACAAATTCAGAGGGTCTTGCTGTTTCGTCTATAGTTGCACTTGTGTGTAAAATTTATTTTTGAATCTGCCCATAATATGCTGTTGCCCCGTGCTTACGTAAAAAATGCTTGTTGAGCAGTTCCTGCTGCATTTTTGATGCGGCAGGATGGCTGATTCCCTCGGTATGCCATGCCATCATCGCAACTTCTTCAAGAACAACCGAATTGTGTACGGCTTCAAAGCAATCCTTACCCCAGGTAAACGGGCCATGGGATTTTACAAGAACGGCGGGGATATCATCAGAACTGATATTATTGAAGGTTTCAACAATCACTTTGCCTGTTTCCTTCTCATATTCCCCGGCAATCTCCGCGGATGTCATGTTTCTGGTACATGGAATTTCGCCGTAAAAATAATCGCCATGGGTTGTTCCATAGGCAGGTATCCCGCGGCCGGCCTGCGCCCAAATTGTCGCCCAGCGCGAATGCGTATGCACCGCACCACCGATATTTGGAAAATGATTATACAGTTCACAATGGGTAGGAGTGTCGGAGGACGGATTCAATTTTCCCTCCACCTTTTCCCCCTTCAGGTTTACTACAATCATATCATCGGGTGTAAGTTCGTTATAGGGTACGCCGGACGGCTTAATAACAAACAGGCCGCTTTCCCTGTCAATGCCGGAAACATTGCCCCATGTAAACACCACAAGTCCATGCTCCGGCAGCAGCAGATTGGCTTTGCAAACCTGCTCCTTTAATTTTTCCAACATCATGATAACCTTCATTCGTAATCAGATTGTGCGCTATGCACATCTATTTTTTTAATTTCCAGATTAAATCATTCCACGTGAGTTCCTTACGCAGTTCATTGATATCCGTATCCTTGCCGATGTGAATGAATTCAATATCCATAATTTCGGCAAAGTCACGCATTTCATCGGAAGTCAGCGTGTAACTGATGACCGAGTGGTGTGCGCCACCGGCGTACATCCATGCTTCCGCTGAGGTTTCGAGGCTCGGCAGGGGCTTCCACAGAACGCCCGCAACCGGGAGGTTCGGCATATCATGTACCTGCTTCTGGCAGACAACGTCATTGGCAATCATGCGGAAACGGTCGCCCATGTCGATAATCGTAACCAGCACGGCAGGGCCGGACGCTGCCTTGAATGTTAAGCGTGCCGGGGCTTCTCTGTCGCCGATTCCAAGCGGCACGACCTTTATTTTCGGCTTTTCACAGGCGACCGAAGGACAAACCTCCAGCATATGGGCACCCATATTCATACCGTTTTCCGGGTCAAAGTTATAGGTATAGTCCTCCATAAATGCGGTGCCGCCTTTCAGGTCGGCGGTCATCAGTTTCATAATTCTGCAAAGCGCGGCAGTTTTCCAGTCACCTTCACCCGCGAACCCGTAGCCCTGACGCATCAAGTCCTGTACGGCTAAGCCCGGCAGCTGGCGCAGCTGCTGCAAATCCTGAAAATTCGTATGAAACGCACCGAATTTTTCGTCTTCCATGAATTTTTTGATTGCGGCTTCTTCCCTCGCCTGATACCGCACCGAGTCAATATTATCAGTAGCCATCTCGTAATTTTCGGCGTATTCCTGCATTTGCGCATCGATTTCTTCCTCGGTAACGGCATTTACAAGCTTGATGATATCTTCCACGCCGTAATGGTCGACCTGCCAGCCGAATTTAATATGTGCTTCCACTTTGTCACCCTCGGTAACGGCAACTTCCCTCATATTATCGCTGATTCGCAGCACACGCAGGCGCTTGCTCTCGTAAGCTCCGACGGCGGCACGCATCCATCCGGCCATACGTCTGCGCATATTTTCATCCTTATAGTAGCCGCTGATCACCTTTTGCTGCAACCGCATTCTTGCTGCGATAAACCCATGCTCGCGGTCGCCGTGTGCGGACTGGTTCAGGTTCATGAAATCCATGTCGATGCTGTCCCATGGAATATCGCGGTTAAACTGGGTGTTGATGTGGAGGAGCGGTTTTTGCAGTGCGCTGAATCCGCGAATCCACATTTTGGAAGGGGAAAAGGTATGCATCCAGGTGATAATACCGGCGCATTTCTCGGAGTTGTTTGCTTCCATAATCACCTTGTAGATTTCATCCGAATTACGGACAACCGGCTTGAAAACAAAGGTACATGGAATGGTGGAATCCGCGTTAAAATCATCCACCATAATTTTCGAGTGCTGATCAATCGTTTTCAGAACATCCTCGCCGTATAAATCCTGACTGCCCACAATAAACCAAAATTCATATTTTTTTAATGATGACATGATGAATTACCTCCTAAATTACAATTTATTTGGCAGTACCTTCCCTCCTTTGAAAGAAAATACTGCCTGAGGAAAAAGAAGAAAATCTATTTGCTAATCTTAATATCTTTTAAACGCTTCATTACATCGTTCGCACCACGGCCGAAGTAATCATGCAGAATGCGGTATTCCGCAAACAATTTATCGTATATTTCTGCGTTTTGGGGAATTGGATAATAGACTGTATCCTTGATTTTGCCCATCGTTCTTGCCGCTTCAAATACATCGTCATAGCCTCCGGCGGATTTGCCGGCCGCAACCGCTGCAAAAATTGCCGAGCCGAGTGCCGGCCCCTGAAGCGAGCCTGCAATTTTNNCATCGGGTCTTTTTGTGAAATGCCGCCCGATGCGAAAAACTCTTCAACCGGAACCCCGTTTTCACGGTAGTTTTCAATAATCATCCTCGTTCCGTATGCGGTAGCTTCAATCAAAGCACGGTATATTTCCTCCGGTTTGGTCTGGAGGGTCATCCCCAGCATCATACCGGATAAATCAACATCCACCAAAACGGAACGGTTGCCGTTCCACCAGTCAAGGGCAAGCAGCCCGCTTTCGCCCGGCCTTTGCTTTTCTGCTTTTTGGCGCAGGAATTGATGAATATTTTTATTTTCTTTTTTTGCCGCGTCATAATATGACGCAGGCAGACAGTTGTCGATAAACCACGCGAAATGGTCGCCGACGCAGGACTGGCCGGCTTCGTAGCCAAAGTAGCCCGGCATAACGCCGTCCTCAACCACACCGCACATACCCGGTACCTGGTGTTCCTCCGTTCCCATCATAATATGACAGGTAGAGGTTCCCATAATGGCAAGCATCTTTCCGGGGCCGTCGATTCCTACCGCCGGCACGCACACATGCGCGTCCACATTGCCGACTGCAACAGCAGTGCCTACTTTTAAGCCGGTCAGCTTTGCGGCTTCGGGGGTGATTGTTCCGGCTCGGTTGCCGAGAGGTGTGATATCACGGGAAAGCTTTTCGTCTACGACATGTTCCAGTTTGGGGCTAAGCGCCTTGAAAAAGTCGTTAGACGGAAAGCCGGTTTGCTTGTTCCAGATTTCCTTGTAGCCCGCGGTACAGGAGTTGCGTGTTTCCCTGCCGCAAAGCTGCCATATAATCCAGTCGGCCGCCTCGATAAAGCGATCCATTGCATCATAGATTTCAGGGTCTTCATCGGCAATCTGCCAAATTTTTGGGATTGCCCATTCCGATGAGATTTTTCCGCCGTAATTTTGCAGCCACGCTTCTCCCCGCTCCGCCGCAATTTGATTGAGCTTATTTGCTTTATCCTGTGCGGCATGATGCTTCCAAAGCTTCACATAGGCGTGCGGGCGGTTTTTATACTCCGGCAAAAAGCACAAGGGTGTACCGTCGGCCTTTACCGGCAATACGGTGCAGGCGGTAAAGTCTGTGCCGATACCGATAACATCCTCATTCGATATTCCTGATTCCTGCAAGACCTGTGGGATTGTGTGCTTCAGTACGTCAATATAATCCTGAGGATCCTGCAACGCCCAGTCGTGGCCGAGGGGAGTTCCATCCGGCAAGCTTTTGTCCATCACCGCGTGTGGATAGTCGTAGACAGATGAAGCAAGCTCTTCTCCGGTTTTTACATCAACCAGAACAGCCCGCCCGGAAAGAGTGCCATAATCGACGCCAATTGCATATTTTGACATTGTTTCAACCTCCATTATTCTCCATTTGATTGGTGTAAATTGATAGAAGACAAAAATTCAGTTTAAACTGAATGCAAGTTTTTAACCGATGCGCGTTCAACAATCCTTGGCTCAAAGTCAACCGTTGCTTTAAACATCTTGTCGTTAATCAGCCCGATTAAATTTGCAGCAGCCGTCTCCCCCAACAGATTCAGCGGATGTGCCACCGATGTAAGCGGAACTTCACTCATCGCCGCTAAATTTGAGTTGTCAAAACTTACCAGAGAAATCTGTTCGGGTACCGCAATACCGTGAGCCTTCAAAAGAGAAAGAATTTCGAGTGCGACCTCATCGTTGTAACAGACAACAGCGGTACAGCCTTCTATCCTGTGAAGAATCCTTCTTGTGTCAACGGACAAGTCAGCCAAATCTTCCGTTGAATACCACAAAACATTTTCGTCACAAATTTCAAGCCCGGCTTTCAGCAAAGCCTGCTGATAGCCCGCATAACGAAGATGCCCCTGATTATCATCCGATTTGAAAATCCCTCCGATTTTCTGGTGTCCCGCCCGAATCAGATGTTCCGTCGCAAGGAACCCGGCCTTATGGTCATCTAAAGCAACATGAGGAATTTTCATATTGGGGTAGTAGCTGTTAATAAATAAAACAGGAATGCGCTGCTTTTCAATTTCATTGTATATTTCTATGTTGGGATTCGGAAGCCCGCTTTGCGTAGGTTCGACAATCAGACCGTCAACACCTTTTTCCAACATAGAACGCAGCACCCGTTTTTCGTTTTGAACCTTGTTATGGGTAAATGCAATCTGCATAGAATAACCATTCTCCGTGAGTACCGTTTCAATCCCTCTGATGATATTCGGAAAAATATAATCACCGACATATGTCGTAACAACGCCGATGGTCATGTTCGGTTCACGCTTTGGCCGCACATTAAATGTAACATAAGTACCGCTGCCACGCCTGCTTTCCACCAGCTTTTCCTGCATTAAAACATTGATTGCCTGCCGCACCGTTTGACGGCTGATACTGAACATGGAACTCAGTTCATTTTCCGAATTCAGCTTCTCACCGTATTGCAGTTCATTTGTTTCAATCTTATTTTTAATATAGTTTACAAGTACCATATATTTGGGTGTCTCGGCCATATTGCTGTTCTCCTCTATGATTTATTATCAATAAATCATACTCTAACTCGAGATTGCTTGTCAATACAGCTTCCGTATTCGTAACAAACAACTTACAGTTTTTTTCGATGCCGCTCGTTTTAATACACGACGTACGTTAAAATCATTTAGATTCCAACAGCAATCAGTGATAGAAAGGTTCTAATAAAGATGACATTCATCATCTGAATTGTTTCAGTTCTCACTTTCTTTGCCCTTTGAATTGTAAACAATCAATATAGACTACTCATATTGGACATGATAATATCAGTATTAATAGTTTTATATAGTGATATATATTTTTTATATCTACAATATACAATACCAGTCTTTATTTGTCAATACAAATTTAAGCATTATTAGAACACTTTATAATTATATGTATGTACAACTTGCAGAATTTATAATAGCATGAATGTAAAAGTGATTATATTATCCGTGTTGTAATTATGATATAATGAGCATAAGAATCAAAACCGCCATATGAAAAGGGGTATCACCAATGAAAATTTTAATTGCCTATGCAGGAAAAACCGGAACGACCGAAAAATGCGCAAAACGGCTCTGCGAAAAGCTAACCAACGCAACTACAGTTGACTTAAACATCCAAACGCCGGATATCGACCAGTTTGACACAGTCATCGTCGGGGGTTCCATCCGCATGGGACAATTACATAAAAAAACAAAAAAATTCATTGAGCAAAACGCAGTTGGACTTCAAACAAAAAGGGCTGCTTATTTTCTCTGCTGCGGCTCTGAAAGGAATTCGGCTGAACTGTTTTCTAAAAATTTTCCGAAAGACCTGCTGGACCGCGCCGTGTCATATGAATGCTTCGGCGGAGAAATGAATGTTGAAAATCTGCACGGTTTTGATAAGTTTGTCGCAAAAATGGCCACAAAAGCAAGTGCAGACAAAAAGCTTGCGCCACCTAAGATTAACGACGAAAATATCGCTAAACTAATAGAGAAAATATTAAATTAGAATACATGCTGTAATGGAAAAAATCTGCGAAAAAGGGAGCAATTCGTGTGAATGGACAAAACAGAAGCAACATACAAATCGGTGCACTGGTGGACATTGTACTAAAAAAAGACCAGCCGACAGGCAAGCTGACCCGCGGCCATGTTAAGCGCATTCTCACCAACAGCCCGACCCACCCCCACGGGATTAAAGTTATGCTCACGGAGTCTGACATGGTCGGCAGAGTACAGAATATTGTGGAACAGCAGGGCTAATGCAAGTTGTGAATCTGAGCTAAAACAAAAGAAGTGCCACCGCAGCGGTGACACTTCTTTTGTTTTAAAATACGATTATTTACTTCTCATCAGTTCAAATAAATTGAGCTATTTTCGATTATTGAGAAAGCCCCAATTCTTGAATAAATTGAGGAATTCCGGCTTCAAAATTTACACCGAAGCGCACATCTGTTTTTGCTTCTTTCGTGCGCGCAATACTGCCGGCTGTAAAATTAACCGCGATTCTGACCGCTTTTGAAAGTGAAAATCCGTTCAGCATTGCACCGAGCAAAGCGCTTGCAAAAACATCCCCCGTACCGTGATAAGACCCCTCGATCCGACTCGAAAGCACATAGCTGATATCCCCTGTTTTCCTGTCATATGCGGCGGCGCCAAGGTTCTCCTCATCAAAATACACACCGGTCAAAACAATCTGCTGCGGGCCAAACCCGGAGAGTCTTTTTAAAAGGCCGTCAATGTACGCTTTGCTGTACGGTCCAGCCCTGTACGGCTCGTTAAGCAGGAGCGCCGCTTCCGTCATGTTGGGCACAATCACGTCCGCCTTTTGGCACAGCTTCACCATTTCCTGCGGAAACTCCGGGCTGAAGCTCTTGTAAAGCTCGCCATTGTCCGCCATAACGGGGTCAACCAGAATCAGCGTATCTTTTCCTTTGAAATCATCAAACAACTCCGATACAAGATGAATCTGTTCAAACGAACCCAAAAATCCGGTATAAATACCATCGAAATCAAGATTGAGTGTTTTCCAATGTTGTGCGATTTTCGGAATATCCTCTGTCAGGTCACGGTAAGTATAGCCGGTAAAGCCGCCGGTGTGTGTGGACAGTACCGCTGTGGGGATAACACTGACTTCCACACCGGCTGCCGACAAAACGGGCAGCGCAACAGTCAGTGAACATTTTCCAAAACAAGAAATATCATGAACGGCCATGACTCGTTTTTGTTTTTCCATATCAATTCCTCTTATCTTTTATATCCTTATTTCAGGATGACTTCGGGTGTAAAATATTTTCCCCGTCATTCCCTTGTTTTAAACGAATCCCTTGCGCTATTATTCTACTAAATTTTTTTATAATTTAATACCCTTATTTTGTAAAAATTAAAAACATTGATAAACGTTTTGTTCCTTCTGTTCTGAATCTTATATAATAGCCATCGGCGCAAAATCATCGCTATTCTCTTGACTTGATTGGTTTTTCAAGCTATCATAAAATAAATAGATTAGCAATTTTTGCTGTGAAAGGAGAAATTATGAGAATATCCTCAAAAGGAAGATACGGACTTGCAGCTTTGACCAGTATTGCTCAAAATTACGAGAGCGATGCGTGCACAACAATTGTGAGTATTTCCGAAAAATTAGGTATTTCAAAAATTTATTTGGAGCAGGTGTTTTCATTATTAAAAAGAGCCGAACTTGTTGTCGCCATAAAAGGCGCACAAGGTGGATATAAACTTTCCAGATCGCCGCAAACAATCAATGTCTTTGATGTTTTGCGCTCACTGGAACAATCCCTTTTTGAAAAAACGGAAGAATCTGTTGCAAGGGAAGCAAATGGTATTGAGCAGGCCATGCAGAAAACCGTTTTTTCGGCTGTGGATACCGCTATCGCTTCTACGCTTGAAAAAATCAGTCTTTATGATTTAGTCACTGAAGCCGAAAAGCAAAAGAAAACTGATGAATTCATGTTTTATATTTAGCCGACTGCTCATAATACAAGATATAGCAAAGACCCCCTTAGCCGTAAAAACTGGATTGTTCCAGAATAAACGGGCAAGCGGGTCTTTTTTTATAATTGCTGTTTATTCTTGTTTATTTCTGATTTTTACAACCGGTACCGACACACCGCTCTACTGCGGTGTATGCCCCATTTGCGCTCAAGGCGACAATCACGGCATTAAACGGAATCAATGCGCCGGATGCCCACGTCAATGTTCCTGTGAAAAATGCTGCGCCCAGCAGGAGTATCACTGCGATGATATAAGACACCCACTGCGTTGCGATATTCTTTAAAAAGGTCGCGTTTTTAACAAATTGGGTAATCAGTGCAGTACCTGCGGCACAACCCGCAAAGGTGCCTAAATTTGCCCAAGAAAAATATTCATTCATACCAATCCCACCTATCATTCGTCTTAACATCGGTATTTTTAGCCAACAAAAGGATTTTGTAAAGGATCATTGATTTCCAGCACCCACTACTCTTTACAAAAGGCTTCTGACCAATACTTTATGATGAAGTCGTCCATCTTGTGCGTATGGATTTTTTACAGGCGTACCGGCATTTTAACCGGGAATACTGATGTGACAAAATCATTTGAAGTGTATTCCATTTTGATCACATAAAAAGAGGATTGCCGAAATCGGCAATCCTCTTTTGCGTGGTCTGAGAAATAAAATATTTTCTTACTAAATACGATAAGCCGTCTTACCCGATAAACTGCTGAGTCCAAACATACTGACCCTGCGCAGTTTTGGCAATGCCTACGCCGATTTGAGTAAAGGATGCATTCAGGATATTGGCTCTGTGACCCGGTGAATTCATCCAACCCTGCATGACTTGCTCTGGTGTTGTTTGCCCCTTGGCAATGTTTTCTCCCGCGGCTCTGTAAGTGATACCGAATTGCTTCATCATATCAAACGGAGAACCATAGGTTGGAGAAGTATGATCAAAATAATTTAATTTAACCATATCCTCAGACTTTAAGGTCGCTGTTTTTGTAAGCTGAGAATTCACAGTAAGGGCTTTGAGACCGTTTGCGGCTCTTTCCTTATTGACTAACTGTACAACCTGATTTTGAAAGGAGGAGTAACTTCCACTTGTTGAAGAAGGAGTGCTTGAAGTGTTCCCCTGCGGTGCGGAGCTAACAGGCGCGCTGCTTGTATTGCTGCCGGTTGTGCTGTTGGAGCTGCTCGAATTGGCAGTTGAGTTGTTGCTGGAGCTGCTCGTATTAGCGGTTGAGTTGTTTTTGCAATTGCTTGTTGAGCAATTGCCTGTTTTACAATTCACGCCATACAGACAATTGATTAAGCTAACACAATTGCCCGTTGTGCAGTTAGAGCCTTTTAAGCAAGCGATTCCATTGACATAATTTCCGTTTTGATTGCAACTGAGCACTTTCAGATATTGGCTGATATCCTGCAGAGAATTTGCTGTATTCGCAGAATTGTTAGTGTTGTTGCAATTACTGCTGTTGTTCACTGCTGCTTTCACAGCTTGCTGAGCGGCTGTATTCCGTGGGCAGCTGCTGGCAGTGTTGGAAGTGGTTTTACTTGCAACGGATTTTAACGCAGCCTGCACCCCGTTGTTGCACGTTGCTGTAGTATCCGCAGTTTTAGGAACGGCAGTCACCACTGGATTAGTGGAAACAGGATTGTTGGCCAAAGCCTCCGCTGTGCTTGTTACAGTATCCGCACCGGCAGGTACGGCATTGGTATCTACGCTTTTCGCAAATGCGCCGGCTGTTCCGGACACGAGGACACACGCAATTAGAGCGATAATTCTCTTCTTCATGTAAGTCTCTCCTTTTAATCGGTTTTATTTTGAAAGGTTACATCTTTGTAACTTTTCTTGTTCTCATGGTAACACCAACCGGTAAGGATGACAATACTGAAAATTATGTAAACTAAAGAAAATGTTGGAAGATTGCCGTTACTCGCTCAGCCTTCTGATAATATCATACGCCTTGTCTTCGTTTTCAACGAACCCCTGCACACTTGTATCGATCCCGCTGTAATCATTAAACTGTATAAATGCTGTTTTGAGTTTAGCCACAATTGCCGGAGACATCTCTTGCCTGACTGCCAGCGCATCCTTTGGAATATCTTCCGTACGGGCAACCACAACAAGTTGATCGGTAAACAGACCATCCGCACGTGCCTGGTTAAACACCTCGTCATAGGTTGCTCCCGCATCCACCTCCCCTGACAGCACCGCATTGATGACATTATTGTGATTGCCTGCAAATATGACTTTTTCAAAAACCGTATCCGGATTCATATGATTTTGTTTTATCATATCGCGGGCATACAAATAGCCCGAAGCACTTTTTTCATCCACATAGGCAAAAGTTTTGCCCGGCAAATCATTCAGCGAATGGACTGCACCGTTCTTGCGGGCGATAATGTAACCATTATAGGAATAACGCCCAAGAACCTTTGGTGTCACCAAAACATCCGCTCCGCATTTTTGATGCGCGTTAACATAGGCAAAAGGCGAAAACCAACCAATGTCTACAATACCCTTTTCAACGCTCTCACTCAAGGCATCATAGCTCCTTACAATCAGCGTACGGCATCTCAACCCGGCGCTCTGACAGACGCGCTCAAGAATCGGCACATAGCTTTTTTTGATGCGCTCCGGCTCAATAAAAGGATTGACGCCAAATATGACTTCATCCTCTTTTTTGAAGTACATCGCATCTTTTTGCAGAATTTCAGCCGTTTCGCCGATTTTATTGCAGAAATCAAGATTGTTTTTATTTTTCTTCTGCTGCACATCGACCAACTGAATGGCACTACGTGAAACATCATGAGTTTTTTGTACGGCATTTGCAACATCGGCAACGGCTGTTTCAATTTCAGCCGCTGTGTTTTTTTGAAGAAGCGACGCACCTGTAAGTTGCACGACGGATTGCTGCACTTCTTTAATAATAGACGTGATTTCATGAATGATTCCGGATGACTGCTTCACAATTCCATCCACATTCTGCATCTTGTCCTCAATTTCGGTCATTGCCGTAGTTGACGCAGCAATTTTATCAACAATATTTTTTATGACGCTCTCAATCACTGAAATTGCCTCATCTGTCTGTGCTGCAAGCCTTCTAATTTCCAAGGCGACAACAGAGAACCCTCTCCCTGCCTCCCCCGCTCTTGCCGCTTCTATTGCGGCGTTGAGCGCGAGTAAATTGGTTTGCTTTGAAATATTTCGTATGTAATCCACGATTTCATTGATTTTATTGGAAGATTCCTGAAGCTGTAAATTATTATCGGTCGCTACCTGGGTCACTGTTGTCAATTGAAGAATGAAATTGCCAATGTTTCCAATGGTCTGTTCATTTTTATTTAGCATTTCAATGGATGTTTCTGACTGATCCTCAATTTTTAGGATTCCTGAGTTCAAGTCGGTGCATGCGCTGACAAGTTCGGTAATACTTGCACTGATTTCCTCCGAGCTTGTCGCATTTTGTTCACTAAGCTTTTCAGTCTGATAGGAAATCTTAGCAAGCTTTTCAAAGGTTTTTATATTATCCTGAGACAGCCATATAAGCTGCTGAGAATCGAATCCCATTGTTTCCGCAACATGAAAAAGCTCCTCGCCCAATTCATCGTTCTGAATTGTTTGCTCAATGGCGTTTTGATGCCGAAGTGTTGCAAATAAATAATCAGCCGCTAAGATAATAATAATGCTTCCGAGTACTAAAAAGAGAAATGCGGCCAGTCCATAAAGGCCAAGTAAAAGTCCGATTGCCTGAAAAATGATGATTCCGATTACAGAAATAAGAATTGGTTTCTTTTTTTTAAAATCCATTTCTTTACCGCCTCAGAGTTTCATTTAATTTTTATAAAAATAACAAAAATTATAATAAATATTTTCAATTAACTGTTATTTTAACATATAATATTATATTTCACATGATGCAATATGTCAATATAAGGTAATTTAATTCTGATACTTTTCCGTCTGAAATCAACTATGATTTTGAATTGAAGCATAACAAAGCCCCCGCTTTCACGGGGGCTTTGTGGAGAAGGGCAGCGTTTCCGCTCCCAATCAAAGAATTTATTTCGAAAATTTATCCATAACGGCCATGATTTCATCTATCTTTTGATCTTTTTCAGCCTCGTCACCCTGCTCAAAGGCATCTTTTACACAGCTGCCCAGATGAGCGTGGATAATTTCTTTATTGGCCTTGCGCAAAATTGCTTGGGTTGCCATAAGCTGGTTGGAAATATCGATGCAGTACCGATCATCCTCGATCATTTTCAGAAGTCCGTCAAGCTGCCCTCTTGCTGTCTTTAAAAGACGGGTAATTTTCGCTTTGTCTGCTACCATCGTTGTCCTCCACCATAGACTGTTCAGATTTATTTACCGAACAGTCCTTTTTTTTCTTCGATGGAAACAGGCTCATAGCCTGCTTCTTTCACCGCGTTTTTGAGCACTTCGTCATCGACGTCGGATTGAAGGGTAACTGTTGCGTTTTTCTTCTTTAAATCGACCTTTGCCTCCACGCCGTCAATTGCATTCAGCGCCTTTTCAACTCTTGCCTGACAATGTTCGCAGCTCATACCGTTAATTGAAATTACTTTTTTCATTTCTGAATCTACTCCTTCTGTTTCAATATATTTTTGATTTTGATTTTGATTGATAGATGCCCGTTGGGGCTTAAACAGTTTTAGTCTTAATGCATTGGTTACTACGCATACAGAACTCAGGCTCATTGCAGCCGCGCCAATCATCGGGTTCAATTTCCAGCCAAGCAGGAAGTAAAACACACCGGCGGCAAGCGGAATACCAATGGTATTATAGAAGAACGCCCAAAACAGGTTTTCCTTAATGTTGCGGATAACCGCCTTGCTGAGTTGTATTGCGGTAACAGCGTCCAGTAAATCGCTTTTCATCAGGACGATATCAGCCGACTCAATGGCGATATCCGTTCCCGCGCCAATCGCGATTCCCACATCCGCTCTTGCAAGGGCGGGGGCGTCGTTGATTCCGTCGCCGACCATGGCGACCTTTTTTCCGGATTCCTGAATTCTGCGGATCTCGCTTTCCTTGTCCTGCGGCAGCACTTCCGCCACAACCCGATTGATATGAAGCTGCCTGCGGATTGCTTCGGCGGTTCTTTTATTGTCACCTGTCAGCATTACCACATCGATTCCCATTGCCTTAAACTGGTCAATTGCTTCGCGGCTTGTGGGTTTCACAACATCGGCTACTGCGATTACGCCCATAAGACGATTATCCTGTGCGAAATACAGCGGGGTCTTACCGTCCTCGGCAAGAGTGTTGCAGGTATCTTGAAGAGCGGTCACATCGACTTGATGATTCTGCATAAAAGCGAGGTTTCCCGCGTAATATTGCAGCCCGTCTATCATCGCTACGATTCCCTTTCCGGAAATCGACTGAAATTCTTCCACATTCTTTAGCTCAACGCCGGTTTCAGCCGCCCTTTTCACAATTGCATCAGCCAGCGGATGCTCCGAAGGCTTTTCAATTGATGCGGCAATTTGCAGCAGCTGCTGTTCGGTTACGCCGTCCGTCGTTACAAGATTTGTCACCTCCGGTTTACCCTCGGTGATTGTGCCTGTTTTATCAAGAACAACCGTATTAATCGTGTGTGCAGTTTCCAGTGCTTCAGCAGATTTAATTAAAATTCCGTTTGAAGCGCCCTTTCCCGTTCCGACCATGATGGCGACGGGGGTAGCAAGGCCAAGCGCGCAGGGGCACGAAATGACCAACACCGCTATGGCGATGGAAAGTGCGAACTCAAAGGACTGTCCCAAAAGCAGCCAAACAATTGCGGCAACAATCGCGATGCCGATAACGACCGGCACAAAGATGCCGCTGATTTTATCCGCAAGCTTCGCGATGGGCGCTTTGGAAGAACTTGCATCTTCCACCAGTTCAATGATTTGTGCAAGAGTCGTGTCGTCACCGACTTTTTGCGCCTTGAATTTAAAGAACCCGGTTTTGTTGATGGTCGCGGCGATTACTTTGTCGCCAACCTGCTTTTCAACCGGAATGCTTTCGCCGGTCAGTGCCGACTGGTCAACTGAAGACGAACCCTCCACAATGATTCCGTCCACCGGAATGCTTTGCCCCGGTTTGATCAGGATCATATCGTCAACGACTACCTCTTCAACCGGAATTTCCAGTTCCTGCCCGTTCCGGACAACCGTAGCTGTTTTCGGCGCCAAGTCCATCAACTTGGAAATTGCTTCCGAAGTTTTTCCCTTTGACCTTGTTTCAAGGTATTTACCGAAAGTAATTAAAGTTAGAATCGTTCCTGCCGACTCAAAATAGATATCCATTAGGTACTGGTCCGCCGTATTCATATCGCCGTGTCCCAGACTGTAGCCAATCTTAAAGATGGCAAAAATTCCGTAAACAATGGCGGCACTGGAACCGATTGCAATCAGCGAGTCCATATTGGGCGATCGTTTTGCAAGCGTTTTAAAGCCTACCTGAAAATATTTGCGGTTGGCATAAGCGATTGGCAAAAGCAATAAAAATTGTGCAAACGCAAACACAATACCATTTTCAGGGCCATGGAATGCCGCTTCGATAAATCCGGGTACCGGAAGACCAGTCCACTGGTTAAGCATATGGTACATAGCAAGATACATCAGCGGAATCCAAAATGCGAAGGACACAATCAGCCTTTGCTTCATGGACTTAACCTGTGCCTCCACAGGGTTGACATCCTTTTCCGTTTTTGTGGTTTTATCCGTTCCTCTTACAAATACGGAAGCATTGTAACCGGCATCCACAACAGCGCCGATAATTTTGTTATTATCCGTTACCCCATGATCGTAATCCACAGTCATGCTGTTTGTCAGCAGATTAACGTTGACCGACTGGACACCGTCAACTTTTTTTACGTTTTTTTCCACACTGGCGGAGCAGGCGGAACAGGTCATTCCCGTAACATTAAATTTTTGGTCCATCATTTCACCTCGTATACTACACCCCCGTGGGGTATACTACTAATATAAATCGTTTTCATCCCATTGTCAATAGTATAAGCATAAATTTAATTTTTATGAAAGTTGAACCTCTTTTTTCTTATAGGCTTGCATTCAAAAGAGTTTCCCCACAGAATATCCTGCAAAAAAGAAGAGAAGTCCAACGCATAGCGATAATCCAATATAGAGGATTGATTTTTTAATTTCTTTTCGTTTGATCAGTTCCACACCCTCTACCGAAAAAGTTGAAAAGGTAGTGAATGCGCCGCAAAAACCGTCGCCAAAAAGAAGATACACATTTCCGCTTAGACTTAATCCGCAAAAAACGCCCAGCAACAGCGCACCGGTTACATTAATCAAGAACGTACCAAAAGGAAATCCATGCCTGGAGTATTTTAGCAGAACAGCGCCTAACCGATAGCGTGCCATTGCACCGCACGCGCCGCCAACGCATAATGAAATTAAGTTCATGCGGCACGCCTCCGTTCCATATGCTTTGCGGCACGCATTCCCAGCCACGCGGCGGCAAGCCCGAAAGCCACGGAAAAAACAGCATACGCTGTGGCATAAATAATATGGTTGGACAAATACAATTCAACCGATTCCTTACAAAGTGTGGAAAATGTAGTGTATCCTCCCAGTACGCCGGTGGCAATTCCCACCCGTATCTGCGGGCTGATTGAGGCCATATGTTTTGCAAAAAAGGTAAGCGCAAAGCCCAGCAAAAAGCTTCCGCTGATATTAATGAGCACCGTGAAAAGAGGACGATACGAAAAATCGAGTGGAAGCGTAATTTGATGAGCTGCGACCCTTGCGAGCGTTCCCACCGCCCCGCCGATTCCAACTGAAATGGTTTTTTTCATTTGCAAAGATACCTCCAAGAATGAATGTTAAGATAATGATATAGACAACTATTAGTCACTGTTTTTTATGTTTTTGTATCTCTGTGGAGCCGCATACTATACTCTTTCGCCCCGATGGACAAAGCCTAAATGGCATAAAAAAGCTGATGACTTCATGAATCGAGTTCAAAGAAGTCATCAGCTTTTATTGCGGTTTAGCATCCCTGCAAGGGAGAACTTCATTCCCTGTTATGCATGTTATGAATAGTCCGTATGATGAACAGCGTGCTGTGCCATTCACCGCTTGCAGTTCGCGTATGAAAGCGCTCTCTGAGGACAATGTATATAAATATATCCTATTCTAAGTTAAAAATCAATCCCCCGGCTCACTTTGTCAGGGGAAATACAGATACCCAAAAGCACCGTATAAAGTTGCATATTTATGTTTTTGTGATAAACTTAATAACACAATAAATACTTAGGAGAATCGCAAATGCCTAAAATTGGAATGAGAATGATAAAGTCTTCTGTGGCGGTGTTTCTGTGCTTCGTGATTTATTTAATCAGACGCGACGGCATCCCATTTTACTCCGCGATCGCGGCGGTACTGTGTATGCAGCCCTATGTTTCAAACAGCCGAAAGGTAGCGGGAAACCGTGTCATCGGTACTTTTATCGGCGGTATTGCCGGTATGCTCGTCATGCTTTTTGAAAAGAGTTTTATTCCCCCTGAATTGCCGATACTCAAATATCTTTTAGTTTCCGCTATGCTTATTCCCCTCATCTATATTACCGTTCTGGCAAAAAAGCCGACGGCATCCTATATTACCTGTGTTGTTTTTATGAGCATCACCGTGTCACACGCACTGGACGCGGATCCTGTTCTTTTTGCCTTCAATCGTATTCTTGATACGCTGATCGGAATTTTTGTATCGCTTGGCGTCAACGCGTTCCACCTCCCCAGAAAAAAAAATCAACAGATATTGTTTGTGAGTGACCTTGGCGGCACACTGGCCGGCGCTAATGGAAAAATCAGCAGTTACAC
>DDHX01000003.1:44278-44580 GCA_002338255.1 Ruminococcaceae bacterium UBA1865
AGAACATTCCTTACGCCGTGGCAAAAGAGATTCTCGGTGTATTTGACAAGTATGGTCTGAATTGCTTTGTGCATACCATCATCAATGATATTCTGCATATTTATTACAGTAATTTTACGAACCCCGTGGAAAAAAAGCTGTATCATGCTAACAAGCTCCAGCCGCTCAAAAATTATATTTACAGTCCCCTGCCTGACGAGCGGGAAGTCGTGTATTTTATGGCCGTGGACACGAAAGAAATGATTTTAAAGCTGTACTGCGAGATTCAGCAGCTTAACTGTGCCGATCAAATCAACGCTGTC
>DDHX01000003.1:44609-65840 GCA_002338255.1 Ruminococcaceae bacterium UBA1865
ACCTTGAAATAAACAGCGTTGAGGCCTCGAAAGAAAACGCAATCATCGAATTAAAAAAGCGATTTGGATTGACGAAGGTTGCCGCCTTTGGCGACGACGAAAGCGATATTGCCATGGTTGCCTCGGCTGACTACGGATATGCGACGGCCGATGCAACAGATAAGCTGAAGGAAATAGCCCCGAATATCATTGACGGCCGTGACGGCGACNNATTGTAAAAATTCTTTTGCCCGGAACCTTTGGACTAAGTAATCATTCACAACGGGCAAGCTGTGATACGCTTGACAAGCAATATAGGTCGTTTTATACTTTTATCTATTACACGTTTAAAGAGGTGCTTGAGTGGGTACTTATACTACAGCTATATTGTTCACGGATGGTTTATTTTCCATCTTTCCAATGAACGGTCAAATAGAATTGATTCGAAATGAGGAGAACATTTAATGCTATCCTCATTTTTTACTGTCTTTCAAAAAGGTTTTATTCTTTTCATTATGATGGCGGTCGGTTATGTATGCGGAAAAACCGGCATGGTGACCAAACGGGGTGCGCAGCAAATTACTTCCGTGCTGATGTATGTTGTCGCTCCGTGCTTAACCATATCATCGCTGCAAAGTATTATTGGGGAGGTCAGCTTAGGCAGCCTGCTTATCACAGGAGGACTGTCAGTGCTTGCCCTGACGGCATCCATCCTTGTCAGCATGCTGTTTTTTCGCAACAGCATCTATGAGAGAAAAAAAGTCCTCCGATTTGCAATGGCGTACTCCAACAGCGGATTTATGGGAATTCCTCTTGTTGAAGCAGTTTTGGGTAGTATGGGTGTTGCCTACGCCGCGGTATATAACGCAATATTCAATCTGTTTGTCTGGACACATGGCCTGAAAATCATGAACAGCAAGCAGCGCATTGACTTAAAATCAATCATCTTGAATCCGGGCTTGATTGGACTCATGATAGGACTTCCTCTTTTTGCATTTTCCTATAAGCTACCGAACCTGATCGCGGTTCCAATCAGTTCTTTAGCTTCCCTGAACACCCCACTTGCGATGATTGTGGTGGGTAGCTTTATTTCAAAGGTAAATTTAAAAGAGCTTTTTATTGATTTCGATCTTTATAAAGCCTCCTTTGTCCGGTTGCTGCTGATTCCGTTGGTCACATTTGCGCTAATGGTTCCGTTTCAATTCGACCACACGCTTGCCACAACCATACTACTTTTATCCTGTGCCCCCACGGCGGCAATCACCGCGATGTTCGCCTCACAATTTGGCGGCGACGCAAAGCTTGCATCAAAATCAGTAGCGCTTACAACCCTCTTTTCCATGCTGACGATGCCTTTATTTTCTATGCTTGCTCAGCATTTTCTTTGATCACTTGGCTGACAACAAGCACGGGCAATCGCTGCCACTGGCTCGGTTTCGTCAAGCTTTTTTGCTTCACTGTGCTAACATAATACAATATGCATAAAAGGCACTTTGTAATTGCATTATATTTAAAATATCATCCATTGACATTTATATGTATTCATATTATAATTTGCAATAATTTATTAGTTATTTTCAAAGTGAAAAAGTGTCATTCTGCAATATTGATTTTTGTTTCCTGCATTTAACACCGAAATCCTCTCAGCTTTAACAAAAAACCTGTTTTTAAATGAAAGGGGTATTTTCATGAAAAGGGTAAAAAGAACATTATCTATTATGCTTTGCGCGGCAATTGCAGTCAGTATGCTTGCTTTTGCAGGCTGCTCCCAAAAAAGCACTACCGCGGCTGCGGCAAGCGGAACAGCAAGCACTTCCGCCGGTACGAAANNAAGTGTTAAAAGTCGGCATGGAATGCGCATTTGCACCATATAACTGGACTCAGGCGGACAACAGCAATGGCGCAATTCAAATTTCGAACAGCTCCGGTGAATACGCAAACGGGTACGACGTGATGATGGCTAAGAAGATAGCCGACGCAATCGGCTATGACCTTGCAATTGTAAAAACCGAGTGGGACGGCCTTGCACCGGGCGTTGCTTCGGGTAAACTGGACGTTGCCATTGCCGGCATGAGCATTACAAAAGAGCGTTTGGCAACAGTCGATTTTACGGATGTTTACTACAAAGCTTCCATTTATGCGCTTGTAAAATCCGACAGCAAATATGCTTCGGCAAAAAGCGTTGCCGATTTGAAGGGTGCAACCTGCACTTCTCAGCAAAACACAATCTGGTATGATATGTTAAAACAGATTCCGGATGCAAAAATACAGCCGGCCATGAAAAATGTTCCCGCATTGATTGTATCTTTAACTTCCGGTAAAACTGAAGTATTTGTTACAGACAAACCGACGGCAATGGGCGCTTCCTATGCGAACAAAAACTTGAAAATGCTTGATTTCACAGCAAGCAGCGATGATTTTAAAGCTTCTGAGGAAGATGTCAATCTGGGCATTGCGGTTTCAAAAAAAGCTTCTGAATTAAAAGCAGCCATCAATAAAGCCCTTTCAGGCATCAGTACTGCTGACCGCGATCAAATCATGCAGGATGCAATTAAGAATCAGCCTTTGGCACAATGATTCGCTGTATTTTAATGAGCAATGTAGGAAGAGAGTGTAGTTTATGAATCTACCCAATGATAGTGATTTTTTCGGGTGGGTATTGTATCTGCTTGACAAATATAAATTAATTTTTCTTCACGGTGCCGGAGTAACGCTCTTGCTGGCGATTGTCGGCACGCTGATTGGCTGTATCATCGGCTTACTGGTTGGCGTTTTGAGGACTTTGCCCCTAAAGCCAAACGCAAACCTATTCGTAAAAATACTGTATAAAATTATGCAGTTTATTTTGGCGGCTTACATAGAGATTTTTCGTGGCACGCCAATGATCGTACAGGCTATGGTGTTGTACTTCGGGTCCAAGCAAATGTTTGGAATCGATATGAGCCCAATGCTCGCCGGATTTTTCGTTGTATCCATCAATACCGGCGCATACATGGCTGAAACCATACGCGGCGGCATTGACTCGATTGACATCGGTCAGACAGAGGCAGCAAAGGCAATCGGCATGTCCCACTGGCAGACCATGATGAACGTGATTATGCCGCAGACTTTGCGCAACGTTCTCCCACAGATTGGCAACAACTTAATCATCAATATTAAAGATACCTCTGTATTGAACGTCATTTCGGTCACTGAGCTTTTCTTCTCCGGTAATTCGGCAGCCGGTGCGTATTTCAGATACTTTGAGGTATTCTTTATCGTCAGTATCATTTATTTCATTATGACCTTTACCTGTTCGCGGCTGCTGCGTTGGATTGAGCACAAAATCGACGGTTCCAGCTACTACTCCCTTGTAAAAAGCGATATGATGGCTGACCCGTGCGGACATAATCCTGTAAAGAAGCATGGAGGTGCCAAAACGTGGACGAAGTAAAAACCCCTATATTGGAAATAAGCCACCTGAGTAAAAGCTTTGGTGACCATCAGGTACTAAAGGATATTGACTTTGAAACGTATCACAGCAATGTTATTTGCATCATCGGTGCTTCCGGCTCCGGTAAATCCACGCTTCTGCGCTGCATCAACATGCTGGAAACCCCGACCTCCGGCCAAATTCTGTTTCACGGAAAGGATATTACCGCGAAAGGCGGCAATATCAACACCTACCGTGCCAAAGTTGGTATGGTGTTCCAGTCTTTCAACCTTTTTCACAATATGAGCGTGCTTAAAAACTGTATGGCCGGAACCACAAAAGTCCTTAAAAAAGATAAGAGAGCAGCCGAAGAAATCGCTATGAAATATCTGACCAAGGTGGGCATGGAGGAATACATCAACGCAAAGCCGCACCAGCTTTCCGGCGGGCAGCAGCAGCGCGTGGCAATTGCAAGGGCGCTCGCCATGGAACCGGAAATTCTTCTTTTCGACGAGCCTACAAGCGCACTTGACCCCCAAATGGTCGGCGAAGTACTCGCTGTTATGCGCGATTTGGCGAATGAGGGCATGACCATGGTGATTGTAACCCATGAAATGGCCTTTGCACGCGATGTTTCCACCCGTGTTGTCTTTATGGCCGACGGCGTGGTCGCCGAGGAGGGTACGCCTGAAGAGATTTTTTCCAATCCCAAAAACGATAATACAAAAGAATTTTTATCGCGCTTTAGAAATCAGTAAAATCAATGAATTGCAAAAGCCCCGCATCAAGACGATGCGGGGCTTTTATGTGTTATTTCAATATATTATACTATTTGTATTAATCGTACAGAAGATCTTACCGCTTAAATTGCGGAATCATATACTATATAAAAATTATTTTAATCTTTCTTAACGATACGGCGCACTACCGCAATTTCTTCCTTACTTGGAATGATCAGCTTATAAAACGGTGTCTTGGTAAAGCGGCAGAAAATGATAATGGAGGTTAATCCCTGTGCTGTCAACGAAACAGATGTTGACACGGCAGCACCGTTAATTCCCATACTTGGAATGAGCACAAAGCTAAGAGCAATGTTAAATACTACACCGATCACAGTAGAAATAATGTTCAGCTCCGGCCTACCATAAGCCGCAATGGAATTGGCAAGCACTTTGGCATAGGTTATGAAAATCGAACCAATGATTAAAATTCGAAGCGGCACAACCGCCTCAATGTATTTTGGAAATACAATCGGAATAAAAATCTGTGCCATCCAGGTGAGTAAAAACGCACACAGGAAGGTAATGTAGGTAACGATTTTGCAGGACATCAGCGTGAGCTTGACTTTATCCTCCTGCACTTTCATACCCGCAATTCTGGACATGATAACCATGCTGACTGCATTCGGCAAAAGCCAAATTTGTTCCATGAGCGTGGAAGCGAACGAATAGATTCCCAGTGCAGCTACTTTATAGAATCCTTTTACAATAAACCCGGCGGCGTATGTATTCACATACGACAGTATGTTGGACACATGGGATTTCAGGCTATATTTTAAAACGGCACCAGCATTTACTGCAATATCGTCTTCGACAGCCACAGTGTATTCTGTTTTACGGCGCAGCACCCACACGCACATGCCGATGACTGCTACCATAATTAAAATGCTGGATAAAATAATAACTAACGGCGTTTTCCAGAAAAAAACGCTGAAAGCAAATAAAGTAGTCAGTATCCGTTGAATCAACGTAATAATATTGTAGGCACTGAACTTATTTTCGCCGCGAAGGATACAAGTGAAAACAGTCGACAGAAACGTAAATACGCCGTATATCACAGCGAGGGTACTGTATAGAAATGGCGTGTCCGCAAAATAGCTGGTTCTCAGAACAAAAACGCTCGCAAAACCCACAACAACAATTAAAACAATAATCCATGTGCAGATTTTGACAAGCGCTTTCCTAACATTTTTCAGTCCATAGCGAGAAGTGTAATAAACAACCGCAGAGCTGACGCTTAACGAAAGAAAGGTAACCAAAAGGGTACCAACATATTGCAGCTGCGTAATATACCCTTTTGAAGCCGGGTCCAGGACGCCGGTAATCACCAAGGAGGATATAAACCCCATCACTGCGCCGAAGGCGGTCGTACCAAAGGTGCTGAGCGCGTCACGAACAATCGGACTTCTGATTTTTCGATCTTTATTATCTTTCATTTATAATATACTCCTATATCTTTCTGTATTACGCATAAAGTATATTATATCATTCTTAATGGAAGATAACAATATTTGCAGAATTATCCTCGGAGTTTGCCGCCAATATGATTTTTTTCGAGCGCTTTTCGGATTGCAATGAAGATCGGTATGGCAACCACATCAGCAATAATGGCATTGGTGAGGCTCGCACTGCCTTTGATAATCAGAATTTTTTGCACAGCGCCGGCAGCGTTTCCGAGCAGTACGGCCTCAATGTAAGATTTGCTCAGGTACAGCACGGTGTAAGTGAGCGAGCCTACAATCGCCGCAATGATGAGACGTTTGAGGTTCTTCGCCGTTTTATCCCCGCCATAGGCAATGAGCCCGCACACAAAGGCCATCAAAAATTTAAACACAAGGGTAAATGGAGCACTGGCGGCCCATATGCTGGTTAAATCGAAAAGAAAGGAACCGATACCGGCTGCCAAACCGCCATAAACCGGCCCTAAAATCAAACCGGAAAGAATACAGAACACATTGCCGAACCCAATCATGGTTTTGTCACCAAGAGCTGGAATTGGAATGTTCAAAAAGGTTCCCACAAAAACGAGCGCCCCCATGAGGCCGGTGAGCGCGATATTAACCGTTGTATTGCGCTGATTTGAATTGATTTTCATAAAATGCCCTCCAAAAGATTGATTCACTTTAAAGCTGTGCTATAATATTAGCGTAAAACTGTTTATATTAAAATATACAGTTTATAAAAATTACATCAGTACAGTTACAAGTGGAGGAACCCATGACCTATGATTATTTAACGTTGGATACCCATTCAGGGATTCCACTGTATCAGCAGCTCTACCTTGCAATCAAATCAGCAATTGAGGCCGGTCATCTTGCAAAGGGTGAACGGCTGCCATCCATACGCAAGCTATCGGAAGATTTAAAACTGAGCTGCACCACCGTAGAAGCCGCATACCAGCAACTTTGTGTTGAGGGCTACCTCCGCCCCCGCCCCCAGCGCGGCTACTTTGTCCTTGCCGCGCTTCGCAAAGACGCCGGGCATCAGGACTTACTGCCGGTCAGCGCACCGCAGCCAAACGAAGCCACTATTCTCTATAATTTTGGCAGTGACTGCGTGGACAGCGAAAATATCGATATTAAAATTTGGCGCAGGCATATCCGTGATGTGCTGAACCGGCAGGATGTCATTGCTTCTTACGGCGAACATCAGGGCGAACAGGCGCTGCGTGAAGCACTTTCGACTTACAGCTACGGCGTTCGCGGCGTGCTTGCTGCGCCGGAGCAAATTGTGATCGGTGCAGGCACACAGCCGCTGCTTTCGGTTTTATGCGGCCTGCTGAATGGTCACGGAAGCCATGTGGCGATGGAGGAACCGGGATTTTTGCAGGCGGAGCAGGTCTTTTCTGACTGTGGAATTGAGGTTCTGCACCTTCCTGCCGACAGCGAAGGTATCCGTATGGACGCACTGAAAAGCTGCGGCGCAAAGCTCTTGTTTATCAGCCCCTCCAACCGGGTACAGACCGGCGCAAGCCTCCCCATGAGCAGGCGGTTTGAACTGCTGAACTGGGCAAAGGAAACCGGAGCAATCATTATTGAGGACGACTACAACGGCGAACTGCGCTACCGGGCTCGTCCCATCCCCGCAATGCAGGGAATGGATACGGGCGGGAACGTGGTTTACATCGGCTCGTTTTCAAAGTTGCTGCTGCCGTCGGTCAGAATCGGTTATATGGCGCTGCCCCCTGCGTTGATGGAACGCTACCGCGAGCGGGCAAACCGCTACAACCAAACCGCTTCAAAAATTGAGCAGCTTGCCCTGAGCAGATATGTGAAAAGCGGGCAGCTTGAGCGGCAGCTGCGGCGGCTGAGAAAACTGTACGCTCAAAAAAGCACCGCATTAATCAAGGCGCTGACAAACGCGTTCGGCAGCCAAATTGAGATCACGTTACAAGAAACGCCGCTGTGCCTGATACTGACGATAAAAACAAAAAAAACAACACAGGAACTGTGTGCTCTGTCGGTGCAAAACGGTGTAAGAATTATGCCTGTACAGGATAGCGGCGCAACGAAAATCATACTTGGCTTCGCCGGAATTCCGCTCAGGGATATTGATGCGGCGGTTAATCGTCTGAAAGCCGCATGGTTATTCCCGTAATATATTGTTATTTTGCCGTTAAAGTAGTAAAATAAAATTTAAATATTTAGATATAAAAGGAGATTTAATCAATGAGAGCATTTGAAAGATTTTTAAAATATGTTACCTTTGACACAACTTCGGATGATAATGCAGCCGAAAATATCTGCCCCAGCACAGAAAAGCAAAAGGTACTGGCACTCTCTTTAGTGGAAGATATGAAAGCGAACGGCATGGGCGACGCACACATGGACAGCAACGGATATGTGTACGGCACTCTGCCCGCCAACTGTGATGCACAGGTACCGGTCATCGGACTGATTTCTCATATGGATACAAGTTCCTCTGCGAGCGGTGAAAATATCAAAACGCAAATCATAAAGAATTACGACGGCGGTGATATCCTGCTTAATAAAGAGTTGGATATTGTGATGAGCTCCGCAAAATTTGAAAGTCTTGCGGATTACAAGGGCAAGGATTTAATTGTTACCGACGGCACAACCCTGTTGGGTGCAGATGACAAGGCAGGCGTGGCGGAAATTCTGACCGCTGTGCAGCGGCTGAATGACGACGGCGTAAAACATGGAAAAATTGCGGTTGCATTTACCCCCGACGAGGAAATCGGGCGCGGCGCCGACCGTTTCGACGTAAAGCATTTCGGTGCGGAGTACGCTTACACCGTTGATGGCGGAAAATTAGGTGAAATTGAGTACGAAAACTTTAACGCCGCGGCCGCCATTGTTACCGTCAACGGCGTAAACATCCACCCGGGCGACGCGAAAAACAAGATGAAAAACGCGGTTTTAATGGGGATCGAATTCAATGAAATGCTCCCCGCGCAGGAAATTCCCGCCTGTACAGAGGGCTATGAGGGATTTCACCATTTGAGCCATATTGAGGGCGACGAGGAAAAAACCGTTCTGCGCTATATTATTCGCGACCATGATATGAATCAATTCAAAGCGAAAAAAGCGCGCTTTGAAAAAGACGCCGCTTATCTCAATGAAAAATACGGCAAACAAACGATTGAACTAAATCTATTTGATTCCTACTACAATATGAAAGAGCAGATTTTGCCACATATGTTTATTATTGAAAAAGCGCAAAAGGCAATGAAAGAGGCGGGAGTCGAGCCAGAAATTGTGGCAATACGCGGCGGTACGGATGGCGCGCGCCTTTCCTTCATGGGACTGCCCTGCCCCAACCTTTCGACCGGCGGGCACAACTTCCACGGACGGTTTGAGTATATCCCTGTGCAGTCCATGGACAGCATGGTGGAAGTGCTGATAAATATTCTAAAAGTTCAATGAATTTTGTATCGCAAATAATTGCAAAATATGGTATAGTAAAGTGATAAAGCAAGTAACGCTTTTTGCCGTAAAACATTGTGGCGCTTCGGTTGTAGCATGGTGTATTTTATGGTATAATTATGCTTTATCAATATGAAAAGCTTTAAAGGGGATTAACGGAATATGATTTGTGTCAATCAATATCGTACGCATCTGTGCGGCGAAGTAAGCGAGAATGATATTGGCAAAGAAGTGCGCGTAGCGGGCTGGGTGGAAAATATACGCGACCACGGCGGCGTCAAATTTATTGATTTAAGGGATCACTACGGCGTGGTACAGATTGTTGTATACGATAATAATCTGCTCATAAATGTTACAAAAGAATGCACAATCACCGCTTCCGGCACAGTCGTGCTGCGCGATGAAGACACCATTAATCCCAAAATTAATACAGGTACGGTTGAAGTCAAGGTGAGTGCGCTGACAGTTTTGGGCAAATCTCTTGCAAACCTGCCGTTTGAGGTGGATTCGTCTACGGACACTAAAGAGGACGTCCGCTTAAAATACAGATATCTTGATTTAAGAAATCCAAAGGTTCACTCGAATATCGTACTGCGCTCCCATATTATTTCCTTTCTGCGCAAGAAAATGACTGACATGGGCTTTTTGGAGATTCAAACGCCCATCCTTTCCGCATCCTCCCCCGAGGGTGCAAGGGATTACTTGATTCCGAGCAGAAAACATCCCGGTAAATTTTACGCACTGCCACAGGCACCGCAGTTGTTTAAGCAGCTGCTGATGGTTTCCGGCTTCGACCGCTACTTCCAAATTGCGCCGTGCTTCCGTGACGAGGATGCAAGAGCCGACCGCTCCCCGGGCGAATTCTACCAGCTCGACTTTGAAATGGCGTTTGCAACGCAGGAAGACGTATTCTCCATCGCTGAAGAAGTGCTTGGAGACACGTTTGCGACATTTTCAGATAAAGACGTTTCAAAAGCCCCGTTTGTGCGGATTCCATTCACCGAGTCCATGCTGAAATACGGCACGGATAAGCCGGATTTGCGCAACCCGCTCGAAATCATTGATATTACCGATATTTTTGATAATACGGACTTTGCACCGTTCAAAGGCAAAATGATCCGCTCGATTACCGTGCCCGATTGCATAAGCCAGCCAAAAAGCTTTTTTGAGAATATGCTCAAATTCGCCAATGGAATCGGCATGAAGGGGCTCGGGTACATCAGCGTAACCGAAAATAATGAATATAAAGGCCCGATCAATAAGTACCTGCCCGACGACAAACGCGAGGAACTGATTGACCGTGCGGGTTTAAAACCGGGCTGCGTTATCTTCTTTATTGCGGACGACAAGGATATTACCCCGAAGCTTGCCGGCCAAATTCGTACCGAGCTTGGCGAACGGCTCAATCTGATTGACAAAGACGCTTACAAAATGTGCTTCATTGTCGACTTCCCCATGTTTGAAATCGACGAGGAAACTGGCAATTATATTTTTACCCATAACCCATTCTCCATGCCGCAGGGCGGAATGGATTCACTTCTCAATAAAAAGCCCGAGGATGTTCTTGCGTACCAGTACGATATCGTCTGCAACGGCGTGGAGCTTTCCTCCGGAGCTGTTCGAAATCACGATATTGAAATCATGGTCAAAGCGTTTGAAATCGCGGGTTACACCGAGGATGACATTAAAACGCAGTTCACTTCCCTTTACAACGCCTTCAAGTACGGCGCACCGCCGCATGCAGGCATGGCACCGGGTGTTGACCGTATGATTATGCTGCTGACCGGCGAAGAAAACATTCGCGAGGTCATAGCATTCCCGATGAACTCCAACGCGCAGGACGTGCTGATGGGCGCCCCGAACGAAGTCACGGAGCAGCAGCTGCGTGAGGTTCACATTAAACTGAGGAAATAAGCCGTACCGTAAGGAGGATTTGCGATGGTAACCCATGAGGAAATCTTAAAGATTGCGAAGCTTGCAAAGCTTTCTGTCAGCGCTGACGAGCTTGTCGCACTGACAAAGGATATGAGCGAAATTATCGGCTTTGCCGACACGATTAACGCGGTCAGCTCCGCTGATTCCGATTTTGACAGCGTAAATAATCTTTCCAACGTATTCAGAGAAGATGTTGTCGTTCCGTCCTATGACAGGGAAGAAATTCTAAAAAACGCCGAGAGCCAGGATGACGGATATTTCCTGGTTAAAAAGCGCGCGTAGGAGGTACGAATGGACAGTTTTGGTAAAATTAAAAAGTTAAGCGAACAAATGGCTTCCAAACAGATCAGCTGTGTGGAACTGACAAAGCAATACGTTGAAGCAATCGAAAGCGACAACGACAAATTAAACGCTTATGTAAAATCGACTTCCGACATTGCGATGGAAACAGCAAAACGCGTGGACAAAAAAATTGCCTCCGGTGAAAAGCTGCTGCCGCTTGAGGGCATCCCAATGACCTTGAAGGATAACATTTCCACAAAGGGCATAGAGACCACCTGCTGCTCAAAAATATTAAAGGGTTATGTGCCGATTTACAGCGCGACGGTGTGGGAGATTCTGCAAAATCAAAACGCTGTTTTGCTCGGAAAAACCAATATGGATGAATTTGCAATGGGCTCCTCCTGTGAAACATCCTGCTTCGGCGGGGCATTAAATCCGCACGATTTTTCCCGCGTGGCTGGCGGTAGTTCCGGTGGCGTTGCTTCGGCGGTCGGCGGCAACCTTGCTGTTTACGGACTTGGTTCCGACACAGGCGGGTCTATCCGCCAGCCGGCAAGCTTTTGCGGCCTGACCGGATTAAAGCCAACCTATGGTGCAGTTTCGCGCTACGGGCTGATTGCTTACGCTTCAAGCTTTGACCAAATCGGGCCGATTACGACGAATGTCGAAGATGCGGCGCTTGTTTACGATGCCATTTCGCTCTACGACGCAAGGGACTCTACTTCCCGCGGCAAAGCAGTTGCACCCGCGAGTAAGAGTCTGAATAAAAGTATCAAGGGTATGAAAATCGGCATTGCAAAAGAATACTTCGACGGCATCCGTGATGATGTAAATGACGCGATACAAAAAGCCATCAAAGTTTATGAATCATTGGGTGCGGAAATCGTCTATTTTGATATGCCATCTTTAAAATACAGCCTTGCGGTTTATTACATTCTGGCCTGTGCGGAGGCTTCCTCCAACCTTGGCAGATACGACGGAATCCGCTACGGCTACAAGACCGCACATTACGCTGACCGCGAAGAAATGATCTGTAAGACGCGCAGCGAAGGCTTTGGCGACGAGGTCAAGCGCCGCATCCTGCTGGGAACCTACGTTTTGAGCGCGGGCTACTACGACGCGTACTACAAAAAGGCGCAAAACCTGCGCGGCACGCTGATTCAGGCTTACAAAGACGCTTTTCAAAAATGCGATGTCATTTTAGCGCCGACCGTCCCAATGACAGCTTTCCCACTGAACTTCTCGTCAAAGGATCCGGTTGAAACCTATCTCACAGACATCTGCACTGTGCCGGTCAACATTGCCGGACTTCCGGGTGTCTCTATCCCCTGCGGCTTCGGTAATGACGGGCTGCCAATCGGTATGCAGTTAATCGGCAACAGCTTCTGCGAAGCCACTATATTAAACGCCGCTTACCAGTATGAAACTGCAGCCGGGAAGACNNGGAAGACGGCTTTCCGGGCCGTGGATATGGGGGTTCAGCTATGATAAACTATGAATTGGTATCCGGGCTGGAAACCCACATTGAGTTATCCACCAAAACCAAAATATTCTGTTCCTGCTCCACCGAGTTCGGCGGTGAACCAAACACACACTGCTGCCCCGTCTGTATCGGCTTGCCGGGTACGCTGCCGAAGCTGAATGAGAAGGTCGTGGAGTACGCAATTATGGCCGGTCTTGCGACAAACTGCGAAATCAGCCCTATCTCCAAAATGGATCGTAAAAACTATGTGTATCCCGATTTGCCAAAAGCGTATCAAATTTCCCAGTACGATATGCCGCTGTGCAAAAATGGCTATATTGAATTGAACAACGGCAGAATAATTCGCATTTTGCGTATTCATATTGAAGAGGACGCCGGTAAGCTGATTCATCAGCGCGGAAACACTTATGTGGATTACAACCGCGGCGGCGTTCCGCTGATTGAGATTGTTTCCGAGCCGGATATCCGCAGCATTGAAGAAGCAAAGGAATATCTTGAAAAATTACAGCTGATCATGCGATATATCGGTATATCGGATGTTAAAATGCAGGAGGGCTCGCTGCGCTGTGACGTCAATATTTCCGTTCGCCCCGAAGGTACCGAAACACTTGGTACAAGAACGGAAATCAAGAATATGAATTCTTTTACCCATATGGCAAAAGCAATGGATTACGAAGTCAGCCGTCAAATCGACCTGCTGCAAAGCGGCGAAACTGTTGTTCAGGAAACCCGCCGCTACAACGAAGCGGACGGCTGTACCGAAAGCATGCGCGGCAAAGAAGACGCCCACGATTACCGCTACTTCAGAGAACTNNGACCTTGTCACCATCCATGTTTCCGATGAGCAGATTGAGCGGCTGCGTAAAAAACTCCCCGAACCCCCAAGTGTGAAGCTAAACCGCTACATGAACGAATTTGGCCTGCCCGAAACAGACGCGCAGCTTCTGATTAAATACCGCAATATCGCGGATTATTTTGAAGCGGCATCAAACGGTTTAAATACCCCTAAAACAGTAGCAAACTGCATGATCGGTCAAATTTTCAGCCGTTTGGACGGCGACGGCGCAAAGGAAAACTTTCAGGTCAAAGTAACGCCGGAAAACTTAAATGCGCTTGTAAAACTGCTGGAGAGCGGCAAAATAAAGATGAACCTTTTAAAGGCGACGCTTGAAAAAATGCTTGATACCGGCAAAGCCGCGAGTGAGCTGATCAGCGAAAGTGACATGGGCGGTATTGATGAAGATACCCTTAGGAATCTCTGTACGCAGGCGATTGCGGACAATCAAAGCGCGGTGGCGGATTACCTGTCCGGCAAAGAAAAGGCATTGAAGGCGATTTTAGGGGCAGTTATGAAAGCGACACGCGGCCGTGCGGACGCCGTTGAAACAGAAAAACTTTTAATTGAATTAATCAGGCAATAAAAAACAAGGATGCTGTTTCTCAAACGGCATCCTTGTTTTTATATCATATCATACTATCTGACATAACTCACATCGTCGGTACGGCGCTCCTTCGGAGCGGGGGCGTGTTCGCTTGGGTAGCCAACGCAGAGGCAGCCAAACGGAACGTAGTCCTCCGGCAGTTTCAGACGCGCTGCAATCGCCTCATCGCGCAGCCCATCCAAAACAGAGCCGATATAGCAGGAACCAAGACCATACGCATGTGCAGCCATCATTAGATTCATACTGGCAAATGCAGCGTCCTCCCTGCCGTATTTGGCGGATTGCGGAGCCGAAAGCACGATCACTGTCGGCGCCTTATAAAACGGTGTGTGTCCCTGTACAAAAGTGGCACCATTCCGAACGGCCGAGCTAACGATATCCGAAATCAGTTGTTTGTTCTGTATAACAGTAAAATGTCTTGCCTGGAGCCCCATTGCCGACGGTGCAAATTTTGCCGTATATAAAATATCGGTTAGCTCCTCCTCTGAAATCTGCTCTGACCGAAACGCCCGAATTGAACGCCGGTCGAGAAGCGCCTCTATTGTATGGTTTAAAATCACTTTAAATTCCTCCTTATATGTGTGCTTCTCAGAAATCTGCTTTTTTTGTTTTTAGGTCTACCAGACTCATCAAATTTTTTTGATAATAAATATTCTACTATAGCAAATAGTAATATAAAAGCAGCACTTATTTCCAATACGAAAACCATGTTTTTAAGATCTACATCATTATAATTGCTAAAATATATTGGATAAATCCAATATGTAAATACAAAANNCTATTGCTAAAAAGAATGCTAACCCAATACATACCTTACCACTGAATTTTTGTGCGAAGTTCCAAGATTCTTCGCTTGCTTGGGAACGAAATGTACGGTATCCTAACAAGCCATTATTAGAAGATACTAACGGTGTTTGATAAATAACTCCAATAATAAATAATATGATAGGAATACTCAAGAAAAAAAGAACATCACCGTTTTTCATATCAATCTCCCCCTTATTGAAACAAAAGGCAGTTGTAAACTATTAGTTAAAAACCTCCTTAGCATATAAGCCATTTAAAAATAAATTGTTTTCATTATATCTTAGCTATCTTAATTTATCAATATATTTCTGTTAAATGTATATTAAATTTAAAAAATATATTCTTCGCGAAAAGGGATTGACAAATTCGTAATTTTTGGTATAATAATTCTTGCTGTTTGAAATAGCATTGATGCGGAATTGTGTAAAGGTAGCACGACAGACTCTGACTCTGTTTGTGAGGGTTCGAATCCTTCTTCCGCAGCCATGGCCCCGGTTTTGGGGCCGCATTTTCGAGGTGTGGCTCAGCTTGGTAGAGCGCTACGTTCGGGACGTAGAGGCCGCTAGTTCGAATCTAGTCACCTCGACCATCTTTTATTATAGTTATGGTAAACAGGGAAGTGTTTTTGACGCTTCCCTGTTTACCATATACTTATATATTTAGACAAAACCGACATATAACTATTTAAAACCACCATCACTAATTTGTGTTTGTCTAACTATTATTCACCCACAACTTCCTATTTGGAATTTATCGAAACTCAGAAGCAGATTGTGTTTGCATTATTCATGACTCAGTATATGTGGTTTTAGGTTTGATCATTGAAAAAATTACAAATATGC
Source organism: Ruminococcaceae bacterium UBA1865 (assembly GCA_002338255.1). Classification (GTDB taxonomy): domain Bacteria; phylum Bacillota; class Clostridia; order Oscillospirales; family Acutalibacteraceae; genus Caproiciproducens. The sequence continues at coordinate 60,457 of DDHX01000003.1, forward strand.
CCTTTGATCTGTTCTTGAAAGATAATGTGTTTTTAGTAAGCGGTATGCAAAAGACGGGATATTATGAATTGGACAGGCTACCTGCAAAATGTGCCAACGCCTATATTATGATCGCAAGCACAACGAGTATTATACAAACATTTATAGCGTGGATGTGAAAGGAACAGGTGCGGGTGGAGCATATACTACAGTCGGAGATATCGAGAAATTTTGGGATGCCCTACTTCAGCATAAATTGTTGTCAGCTGAAATGACAAGCAAAATGTTGAGCAGGCAAAGTGGCTGCGAGAAAGATGGGTATTATGGTTATGGCATCTGGCTAAAAAAAGGTGAGAAGAATTGCTACACACCATATTTTCAGGGTTGTGATCCCGGCGTCAGTTTCATATCGACTTATCAAGCAAAAGAAGAATCATTGATTACTATAATAAGCAATTTTGGAAATAACGTATGGCGTATGATGAAAAATGCAAATCAGGATTTGTTCTCGGTATGAGTAAACTTGGCTGCTCGGAAGTAAACGCAAATGGCGCATTGGTACTATATAAGCACAGACATTCACCTGAAGCTGGTGATGTTTGTGCTTATTTTTTATAATAAGAAGAAACATGGTCTGGCGTACTTCGCATTGAATTTCGCATCAGTAACATAATCCGTCAGCCATCCCCTTATTATGAGCATTCGATTTAGCAGGTTGAAACCATATGGCTTTCGTGTAACAAACCANNATTTATTATGCCAGAGTAAAAGAATTGTATTGTTAATACAATTGCTATTATTTTACAGAGCATCTATTGATATAGATATCTATCTTTGCTATACTTATTTTAAGTCATTAACAGTACTGAATATTTTTTAAAATTTATCTTGACTTTTATTAGCAGGATTATGTTTATGACATTCGTTGCAAACAAAATCTAATTATTTTATTTATACTGGATGCTACATATTGTAAGCAAGTGAGTTTCATAATGCTCACATAATCTGGGGGTATAATTTGAAACAAGATCGAAATAATAAAAGTTTTTGGAATCACTACGCAAAGATATATGATATTGAAATTGACAGGTTTAGCCGTTCATCCTATTCAGAAATGTACAGACTTATATCGGGAGCACTTACTACAGAGATGAAAGTGCTTGAAATTGCAACAGGCACCGGATTAATTGCAATTAATATTGCCGATTCCGTTCAATCGATTGTGGCTACTGATTTTTCGCCCAAAATGATAGAGACTGCAATGAAAAAGAGCGCACCTGACAACGTGAAATTCTCAGTTGAAGATGCTACCGAGCTCTCTTTTTTAGATCAGACTTTCGACGCTGTAATCATATCAAACGCTCTTCACATCATGCCAGATCCGAGATTGGTACTAAAAAATATCAGAAGAGTCCTAAAACCAAACGGTCTATTGATAGCGCCTACCTTTTCACATGGTCACTTGAGAGATTCAACATGGAAGTTGAATGCCTTTTTACTGAAGATGATTGGGTTTGAAACCTATTCCAAATGGAAGCCGGAAGAGTATGTTGACTTCATCAATCAAAACGGTTTTTTTGTGCAAACATGGAAGGTGCTAAAAGCAGCCTTTCCCCTTGTTTATTTGGAAGCGAAATTACAGGAGTAACCTTGCAACTTGGATCACCGTTTGAGCTGCACATTTTGTAAGCGCATGGAGCTATATGTATTTTATACAACCGACATATAAGGAGTTCGTGGAGTGAAGAAACAAATTAAAGAATTTATTATGAACTTAGGCGCAGATGCGTGCGGCTTTGCTAATATTGACCGATTTTCTGAAGCACCGGCAGGGTTTCATCCAAAAGATATTTTCCAGGATTGTAAATCGGTCATTGTATTTGGAATTGCCCTTCCAAAAGGATTGACAAAAGTTGACCCGAGGCTGATATATGGTTATTTCAATGGCAGCACATGTCCGAAGGTTGACTGGATTGCGTTTAGAACAGCAAAAGAAGTTGAAAAGCTCTATGGTGGGTATGCAGTGCCAATTCCCTCAGACGATCCTTATGAATATTGGGATTCGAAAGAAATGGAGGGGCGTGGCTTGATATCCATGAAACATGCCGCCGTACTCGCTGGGCTTGGAACACTGGGCAAAAGCACATTACTTCTAAACAAGGAGTACGGTAATTTACTAACCTTGGGAGCAGTCCTTACAGATCTCGATCTTGAATCCGACCCACCGGCCGAGAGCATCTGTATTGATGGTTGCAGTATATGCATCCAAAACTGTCCCTCGCAAGCCTTGAACGGATACTGCGCAAATCAGGCAAAATGCAGGCCAAATACATATGGAACCAATGCCAGAGGTTTTAATGTCGTCAACTGCAATAAATGCAGAACGGTTTGCCCAATGAGATTTGGAAATGGAAAACAATAAAAAAGCGGCACCATAGCTTAACTTGTCGTTGCATTTATGACATGCTTTGTAAAATTTGTCAGTTTATTTATTGCTATGTTGAGCACTTACAAGGAGATCGTTATGCTGAAATATGAGGAAAAACTTCACTTTGATAAATACTATAATAAATTGAAATCGAACAGTTTCCCACACAAAGTAATCAACTTGGCATGGGGTATCATCGGGTATGCTCTTCTTTTTTATTTTGTGAAGTATATTCTCACCTTCATCCCGGATTTTCAGCCCTGGAGTAACTTTAAAACTTGGTTTACACTGGGCGGAGTAAGATATATAAAATCTGATTTGGTTTATTTTATTTGCGGCATTATCCTTACCTGTTACGGTACGATAAGACTCTCGAAAATAACGGTTCAAAATCACAGCGTGAGAAATGAAAAAGACAGCGCTCCAAAAGAATTGTTGGTAAAAGGATACTACGCAAAAGTACGGCATCCCATGTATGGGACATTTATCATACTGCAGGCAGGCTTTATGCTTTCTCTTCGCTCCTTTGTGGGAATGATCATTGCGTTGATTGTTTTAATCTTTCAGTATGGAAATGCGGTTATTGAGGAAAAGAAGCAGCTGATACCGATTTTCGGGGAAAAATATAGACTCTATGTGAAGAACGTTAATCGAATACTTTTAACAAAGTCTGAGATTATAGCCTTTGCATTAGCCACACTACTCAGTGTTGTTGGATTCGCGTTTTGAGCAAGCTGATCAACCTTAAGACAAATGCGAGCTTCGCATTATGATTAGCTAATTATCCGAAGTTAGGCGCCAAAAAACGCCCAGACCCTGTAAAAAGGCATGAGCGCTTCATAATAACAATGTGGCGCGTAACTTTGGATAATTTCATAGCACGAAACCGCGGCTGGCGATGCGGCTATGGGGAAAGTATCCGCTGATCTGCGCTGATAAAAAAGAATTATGCTTCAAAAATGGATTCTGTGACGTAAATCTCGTTGCAAACTGCCCGATGTATTGGGAAAATTAGTATAGCAAAGCAAACCTGTCTCAAGAACAGGCTTTTTAAAAGCTTTGCAGTTTTACGCCGCCGGTGGAGCAAGTCCGGTTTTAAACAGACCAATGTATCCACAGCGCGGACATTGAGAAGGATTTCTGCCAATGAGCTTTTGGACGAGTTGTTCGGCAGAAAGCTTCTCTTTTGGAAAGAGACTCGTGCCAGTCTGGATTTTGCAGGTTTTTAGTTTTTTCTGTTTTCCTCGGCTGGACAAAAAACCGTAGTGGCGGATCTTTGTAAAACCGGCCGGTAAGATATGCATAAAGAATCGACGAATAAACTCGTTGGCATCCAGCGTCATGATCTTACAACGGCTGCTGTCGCGGTAATCCCGCCACTTGAAAGTAACGGCGCCGTTTTCAATCTTTAGAGAATACGGTTGTTGGAAATAGCTACTCGATGAGTATAGCGACCCAGGTATTCCACCACGCAGGCTGCATTTTTAAACGGCGGTTTACAGTAAACCACCCATTCTTTTCGGTAACACTGATTCAGCAGTGATTGGTTAATATCGGGAATTTGCAGTTTGAGCAATGCTAGAAATTTCCCCCGGAACTTGCGGGAAAGTACCCGAACCGGAAGGAAAAATTTCTTCCGTGAAGATTGCCATTTGCCAAGCGCTGTCAGACCGCCGGAAGGAACAATGCAATGGATATGCGGATGAAAGCAAAGGTTCTGTCCCCAAGTATGTAGAACAGCTGTATGCCCAATTTGTGCTCCCAGATACTTCTTGTCGCCGGCTAATTCCTGTAAAGTTTCCGCCACGCAACGAAACAGCAGATTGTAGCAACTCTGCTGGTTACGGTAAATCAGTGGATTCAGTTCCTGCGGGACAGTAAACACCACATGAAAATATCCGACATTCAACAGATCCGCTTTACGTGCATCAATCCACCGCTCTTTAGAGAATGTTTGGCACTTGGGGCAATGACGATTGCGGCAGGAATTGTAGGACGGATGCTCATATCCACAGTTAGGGCACTTGTCCATATGCCCGCCGAGTCGGGAAGTACGGCAATCGTGTATTGCATTCCATGCTTTGCCCTGAACATAAGATAAGCGATACTTTTGAAGAAAAGCATCTCCGTATTGCTCCAGAATATCTTGCACCTCAAGCATCCGTCTTCACCTTCGGCTTGCGGCCAAGCTTTTGGGGAAGTGTATCAAGCGGGCTTTTGATGGATTGATTCATATTGCTCAGGTGAAGATAAAAAGCCGTGGTTTGAATAAAGGTATGTCCTAAAAGGTCTTTAATTTGGCAAACGTCAACTCCGGATTCAATCAGATGTGTTGCAAAACAATGCCGTAAGGTATGAACCGTATATGTTTTCGGCAGATTGGATAGCGCCTTGTATTTGTTGAAAGCGTTCTGAACAGATCGTGAAGTAAGTATATACTTGTTTCTCCCTCTTCCATAAAACAGGTATCCGTCTGGAAGATTTGGTCGGTATTGCTTCCAATACTCACGTAGAAGATCAAGGTTGCGTTGAGAAAGCAAGGTGAAACGATCTTTACCACCTTTTCCCTGATGGACAAATATACGCATTTGCTTACTGTCAATGTCTTGAACCCGCAGATGAGTAATTTCAGATAGGCGCAGCCCTGCGCCATAAACAGTTTCAAAAATCGTTCTGTCTCTCATATTGTCAATTACCGAAAAGAAACGAACAATTTCATCTTTGCTCATAATGGAAGGAAACTCTCGACGATCACGGCGTCTTGGAATCATCCTACAATTAAGATTTCTTTCCAATACGGCACCAAAGATGAACCGCAGCGCACTGTTGTGCTTGTTTACACTTCCGCTGGCTTTTCCAGTGTTTATTTCATTGAGAAGAAATTCGCGAATTTCCGGTTCTCCCATGGTTTCTATGGGACGATTTTCATAATAACGTAGAAAGACACGCAGTGTGCATAGGTATCCATTCTCTGTCT
>DDHX01000003.1:65926-75376 GCA_002338255.1 Ruminococcaceae bacterium UBA1865
GCTGTTCCGAAACAATAAAGGTGAGATCGGCTGTGTTGTCGATCAGTGCACACACCGAGGTGCAGCGCTCAGCAAGGGCAAGGTTAAGGGAGACTGTATCCAGTGTCCTTTCCACGGATTGGAGTTTGACCAGACAGGCCGTTGTGCCTTCATTCCGGCAAACGGCAAATCATCTGCTTTAGATATCAGCCGCTATAATGTCAAGCACTATCCAGTCCGGGAAAATAATGACATTATATTCTTCTGGTACGGACAGCTGGAAAGAGTCACAGACGAACTACCGTTTTTTTATGAGGACGTGGACGCTTCCTACGCTTATAGTGAAATTGAAGATCATTGGAATTCCCACTATTCCCGCTGCATCGAAAATCAACTGGATGTTGTCCATCTGCCGTTTGTGCATCATAATACCATTGGAAGAGGAAACAAAACCCTTGTCAACGGCCCGAAGATTGAGTTTGTGCCGGGCGGTCTTGTCACAAGCGCTAACAACGAAGCAGATGTAGGACAAAATCCCAAAACAGCTGCCGAATGTCTCATAAAGCCCACATATTTAAAATTTCTTTTTCCAAACATTTGGATGAACCACATCAGCGATAAAATTAAAGTCATTATTTACTTTGCACCCGTGGACGACGAGAACACAATTCTGTACATCAGATTTTATAGCATGGCTACCAGATTCAAACCACTGGATGGACTCATTGCTTATTTGGGGAAATTTGGTAACCGAATTATTGAGCGTCAGGATAAGCGTGTAGTAATCACGCAAAAACCGAAAGCATCTACGTACAAATCGCAGGAAAAGCTCCTTCCCGGCGACGGACCGATTATCCAGTACCGAAGAATCCGCGAAGAACTGAAAAATCAATAGTAGGATTGGAGCGCAGAATCCTTTGGATGGCATATATTTCTCAGGTACTCACTTATTGAACTTCGCTTAATGTTTATGACGTTTATTGCGATGATGACGACTTGAAAACTTGAATGTAATCTGACGGAGGTGTTTTTAAGAAAGAATATTTGTGTGATAAATTTGGAAAAGAAAAGGGCGGAGATCTTTTTTCGTGACAGTAGGATGAACTGCAGAAGCTGACTGCAGAAATTAGGGGAAAAACAAAACGTGTCTGCCTTTACGATTGAATGTCCGAGATTTATTCTTCACATGGATTGTTAAAATCGAATTCAAAATCGGCCCAAGGTTTTTTTCAATCTATTCTCTCTAAGGTATCAAGGTATATATCTTTTCATTTTAATTTGATTATTTCACTTTTCTGTGTAATCTGATCGTATTCTTGATAAATGTCATAAACATAATCCTGCTAATAAAAGTCAAGAAAAATTTTTAAAAACAGGATCGGAAAGAGTCAATTACGATAATTAAAGATATGCAAGCATTTTTTCTCTTGCGTCTCTGCAGAATCGTTTTGACAAGCGTTTCCCTTTGTAATGCTGCCTATTTACGGTCATATGATGGTTTAATTGGGTTATTCGTTTATACTCGAAAATAACGCATTCCAAAATAAGTTTAGTTTTGAATGATTTAACTAATAAATAAAAAAACTTTTTGCCGAAGCGAAATACGCTTCGGCTTTTTATCTCTTCACCAATTACTCACATGATTTAATCAATTTCTGCTGATTTTCTTATTTCCTGTTGACTTATTTAATAATAATTTTCATCTAATTATATATAATTAGAAAAATCATTGATTTCTGTTTGTTGTGGTAATATAATAAAATAAAAAATTTTTTCTCCAAGGCTTACCTTATGCTTATCATTACACGAAAGGTAATCGCACTTATTGCAACCCATCTTACTAAGGTTTCATCAACAAAGAGAGAATAAAAGTAATTGGAGGAAGCGAATGTTGGCGTATTTTTATATAATAAAAACCCGTTTTTTAGTTTCCCTATCATATCGTTTTGAAGTATTAACCTCCTTTTTTGTACAGATTATTTTACTCGTTGCAACTGTATTTTTCTGGAAAGCAGCCTATTCAAATATGAACGCCATTTCATCGACCGCTTTAGATGAAATGATAAAGTATGCCATTGTATCCACGTTTATCTCCTCTTTTTTCAGCCCGACAGTGGAAGACAGTTTGCGTTCAAGCATACGGAAAGGTAACGTGGCAGTCGATTTTCTAAAGCCTGTCAGCATCATGGGAATGTATTTTGCACAAGATATCGGCTGCATTATCAGCAACCTTCTTCAAAAATTCATCCCGATTTTTATCTTCGCCAGCATATTTTTTGGCCCGCCGCTGCCGTCTTCGCTTGCAAATTTTGCATTATCAATCTTGAGTACAGCTCTTGGCTTTCTAATTTTATGGTTTATCGACGCCATTTTCGGCTTGTTCTATTTTTGGGTTATTGATTTAGGGCCAATTGGTGCCATTAAAGGTACCATCATTGAATTTCTGTCCGGCAGTTTTATTCCCTTATGGTTTTTCCCATCACAAGTAGCAGCTGTTATGAAATATCTCCCGTTTATGTATATTTATCAATCACCAATCAGCATTTACATAGGAAAAACAACCGCAAGGCAGGCGTTTCCCATTCTACTCATTCAGGCTTTTTGGGTAATTATGCTATTTTTTTGTAGTTCATTTCTGCAAAAAAAAGCATTCAAGAATGTTATTGTTCAGGGAGGGTAATCTGAACAATCCTGTATTTTATATATGGAGGTTAAAATGAATATTGCAAAGTGCATACTTCATTACATAAAAGTTGGACATTACAGCATAAAACTTGAAATTCAAAGGCAAATGGAGTACCCTTCATTCCTTTTCGCATGGCTGATAGCTAACCCAGCACACTTTATACTGGGGCTTGTTTCAATTCAAATCGTGATTGCAAACTTTGGTAGCTTAAATGGCTGGAGTTTCAATCAGGTTGCTTTTTTGTATGGAATCGCATCTATGAGCCATGGATTATCAATGGTGCTGTTCATACAGACATGGAGTATTCAATATCTGGTTACAGAAGGCGAATTTGATCGATTATTATTGCGGCCGCTCAACATATTTTTTCAGTTCTCTGTCATGGAATTTAATCTTATTGGGTTTACAGATCTCATTCCCGCGGTTTGCATATTGTTTTATGGATGCTCGGCAGTTGGTTTTTACCCGTCGTTTTTGAATGTAATAAAATTGCTTGCAGCAATTGCTGGTGCGACGCTGATACGGGGAGCCGTGTATCTGGCGACGTGTTCCATTGCTTTCTGGACAAAACGAAGTCCGTTCGTTGAACTCGACAATAAAGTTATTTACTACACGTCAATGTACCCCATGTCGATTTATCCGATGTATTTTCAAATCGTATTTACATACATCATTCCATTGGGGTTTATCAGCTTCTATCCTGCATCGGAATTACTTCAAAAAAGTACCGACATCATTTTACCCGGAAATCTGTGTCTCGCTTCACTATTGGTAGGAATCGTAGTGTATATAATCGGTTACACAATATTTAAAAAAGGCTTGAGTCGGTATGAAAGTTCTGGCTCATAAGAAATGGAGATGTGAAAATGCCGGTTATTCAAGTAGAACACCTTGTTAAAGAATTTAATGTTGTGCAAAAGGAAAGCGGACTAAAAGGGGCCTTTAAAAATATTTTGAAGAGCAATAAACTACTGGTCCGTGCTGTTGATGATATTAGCTTTTCATTGGAAGAAGGCGAAATCGTCGGTTATATTGGTCCAAACGGAGCAGGGAAAAGCACTACTATAAAAATGATGTGCGGAATTTTACAACCTACAAGCGGCAGTGTGATTATAAACGGAATGTCGCCTTATGTTGACCGAAAAAAAGTTGTAAAAAATCTGGGAGTAGTGTTTGGTCAGCGTACGCAGCTTTATTGGGATTTACGGTTGGGTGAGTCTTTTGAGCTTTTAAAACGTATTTATGAAATCGATAATGATAAGTATCATCACAATTTCGCGATGTTGGATGAAATTCTGAACTTACAAGAAATTATAAACACGCCTGTCCGCCAACTGTCACTTGGGCAGCGTATGCGCGGTGATCTGGCAGCTGCCATGCTGCATTCCCCCCCTGTTATCTTCCTTGATGAGCCAACAATCGGTTTGGATGTGGATGTAAAATACGCAATCCGAAAATTCATAAAAGATATTAATCAAAATTGTAAGACTACTATCATTTTAACAACTCACGATTTAGACGATATACAGCAATTATGCAAGAGAATTATTATTATCAATAAAGGAAAAATAGTGGAAGACGGTTCGCTAAATCAGCTTATTGACAGACTCGCGCCTACTAAGAAACTAATTGTAGATTTTTTTGAGGAATATCAGAATATTCAAGTTTCTAACGCCAAAATTATAAAAACGGAAAAAGGCAGGGTATGGTTTGAATTTGACAAGGCAAAAACCAGTGCCGGAGAAATCATGACGGAGCTGTCATCCAATTACCTTATTCAAGATATAAGCATCGAAGAAACCAATATTGAGGATGTTATTAGGCGGGTATACAACCAAGGTGCAAAAGAAATCTGCTAAAATACCGTATTAAAATAAAGGATTCAGACATGAAGATGAATCCGATATTATAAAATTTGAGGTGTGCGTTATGGTTTTAAGATACGGAACTCCCGAAGAAGCCGGCATGTCTTCGGAAAGAGTAAAAAAGGCAGAGAAACTTGTTGAAGGTTGGGTCGAAAAGAGGGATTTCCCTTCTTTTGAAATGGTTATTGCAAGAAAAGGGATCATCGTGTCTCACAGAGCATTCGGAAAAATGGGGCCGGAAGAAGATGCTGAACCGCTAAGGCTTGATGCAATTTTTCCTTTGTCTTCGATCTCAAAGCCAATAACTGCAACTTGTATCATGATTTTACTGGAAGACGGTCTTTTAGACCTTGATCATCCAGTAGTAGATTATATCCCTGAGTTTACAGGCAAAGGCAAGAAAAAAATAAAAATTCACCATTTGATGACCCATACATCAGGCTTAAGGGATGAAGACGCACATGCTCATGCTGAAAAAAAGCGAGGTACCATTGAAATACCACCGGCGGATAAAAACGAGCATCCGAAAATCCACGAGTGTCTGAATCTCATTTATGACATGCCCGTTTGGAAAGCGCCGGGGGAAGAAATGAGCTATTGTAGCGCCGGCATCGGATTTTTGGGTGAAATCGTAAGAAGAGTTAGCGGTAAGTCTTTGGGGGATTTTGCTAAAGAAAGAATTTTCAGTCCTTTGGGAATGGACAGTACGAATTATGGCGTACCTGAGCATTTGCGTAACCGTGTTGTAAGACGTTCACTTCAAAATCCGTTTGGAGAATGGATGATGGACCCTGAGAGCTTAGACAATCCCTCCGGCGGCGGCGGGGCGTTTTCAACTGCTATGGATATGGCAGTATTCTGCCAAATGTTCATGAATGGTGGAAAGTATGGTAATTCAAGGATTATTAGTCCCGCAGCAGTTGCACAGATGACGCGCAACCAAATACCGGGTGTTCCTGCAAGATTTGAAGATAAATACTTTTCCGAAGCAAGCTGGGGATATTGCTGGAATGTCCGCTGCGCAAAACGGGATGAATTTGGTTCCTTATGTTCGCCAAGAATGTTTAGCCACGGGGGTGCCGGTGGTACATTTGTTTTTGGAGATCCCGAATATGATGTTGTCGGTTCTTATTTTTCAGTATCAACATTCAATAATAAGAATGAGCAACGTATATATTTTGACCTTTACAGCAATGCTGTGCTCTCTGCAATTGAAGAACTCTAATATAGAAAAACATTAAACAATAATTGCTTCTGCAATAAAAGAAAAGAAACCGTAGAAAATCCATTTTTCTTCCAGTTCAGAGTATATAAGACCAGAAATGTGTCCCTGAGAAGCAAAAACAAACTTCCCAGTGTGCTTCTGATATTCTTTGATAGCGAATCTAATTATTTATATTAGGCGAGGTTGATTATGGAAACAGATTACAATAAAGACTGCTGCATTGCCACTGACAAAAATTGGTTTAGATACCGTGCAGCCGCAATTATTATTGAAAACAATTGCATTTTGCTGGCAAGTAATGATGTATCTGATTATTACTACTCCGTTGGAGGCGGTGTTCATTTCGGTGAAACAGCAGAAGAGGCTGTTGTAAGAGAAGTACTTGAAGAAACGGGAATTCAGTATGAAATTGATAGACTGGCATTTATACATGAAAATTTCTTTCATGGAAACGGGTCTACTGAAGGCTTAATTTGCCACGAAATAGCATTGTATTTCCTAATGAGACCTAAAGGGAATCAAAAATTAAATTCCAACAGCATGTGTGCCGAGGGAAAAGAATATATGAACTGGATTCCGCTCCAAGATATGAAAGATCATATTGTATATCCTACTTTTTTCGCTGAAAAACTAAATCATATGTCAAAACACACGGAGCATATCGTCACAAAAGAGTTTTGATACTTACGTAGATTATGAGCAAAATTGGACACTTTAAGTCAACTGCCCATTGGTACTATATAAGCACAGACATTCACCTAAAGCTGGTGATGTTTGTGCTTATTTTTTATAATAAGAGGAATCATGGTCTGGCGTACTTCGCATTTGATTTCGCATCCGTAACATAATCCGTCAGCCACCCCCTTATTATGAGCATTCGATTTAGCGGGTTGAAACCATATGGCTTTCGTGTAACAAACCAATCTGAATGGTCATAAGCAAGGATGGATACCATGTAATTTTAAGGAGGAATTCTATGGTTAGTGTCGGAGTTGACGTTTCCAAAGGAAAGAGCATGGTTTGTTTTATGCGCCCTTATGGCGAAGTGTTGATTACTCCATATGATGTTCAGCATTGCGAGAAAGATTTGCTGCAGCTGGTAGAACAAATACATAGACTGAATGATGAAGTCCGAGTTGTTATGAAACCAACCGGAGCATACCATTATTCCATACTGACATTTCTTAAGCAGCATGGGATTCCAAGACTTATTGCTGAAATAGGCGATGCACGACGTTTTCATAGTGGCAGCGCTTCAGTTGCTTATGCAGGCTTATATGCCCCACCCTACCAGTCTGGAACCTTTACAGGAACTAACAGACATATTCCAAAACATAGGTCTTCCTCATTGCGTAAAACGGGATATGAAGTCATACGTTTTCTAAAGTGTGTCAAACCAACTAAGGATACAGTTGTATATGATTTTTTGCTGGAGAAAGAGGCTGAAGAAAAACCGCCTCGTGTAGCAAAAATAGCAGCTTTAAATAAGTTTTTGAGAATTTATTATGCCAGAGTAAAAGAATTGTATCGTTGAAACAATTGCTATTATTTTACAGGACATCTATTGATATAGATGTTTAGCTTTGCTATACTTATTTTAAGTAATTAACCATATCACATATTCTCGAAATTATGCTTGACTATTATTAGCAGGATTATGTTTATGACGGACAATAGTAGTAAAATCTAATTAATTAGATACAGGGTAGGTATAGGTGCTTATGAAGGTTTTTGAATTAACTCAGGAACGTATCCCTTCAGTTGCAAAATTAATGTGTACCATAAAACCGGAATGGTGGGATTATGATGGAGCATTGGGACAGCTGAGCAACATTAATGAATCCATTAAGACCATTGGATGGTATTTAGGGGAAGATGAGGCTACCCCTAAAGGCTGGATACTTTGCCGGGAACTTGTCGGCTACCGCACAATCGAGTTGGAATGCAGCGGTTTTGACGATAACGGTGTTTTTATGTTGGAGCATAAACTGGGGAAACTTATTGATATTGCTTCACAGTACGCAAAAGAGAAAGGTTATCTGACAATTCGAAATGGTATAAGCTCCATCGGTTTTAATATCCATGGACAGAACATTGATGATATACCGAACGCTATTCAAAATCTTACTTGAGATAGAATTGACTATAAATGGATGCTCGACTATGGATTTAGGGTAATTGGAATTCAGCCCAACGAGTATGAAAAAGGGTATCACTTGATACTTATGGCCAAAGAGCTGTGATAATGATTTTGAGCACAATGTGACGTCCCCCATCATTTTGAACTTCACAGTTTATTTACACAGTACCATGTTATGGAAAATAGGATTCGCTCATGGAAACACATTATTTACAAGCCTATATTTTGAGGGTTTAGTTGTTATGCGAAAAGAATAGTACCTATGAGGAGAATGTAAGATGAACATAAATGATCTTATAATAAAGCATTATCTAAGAAATGTAATGTTTGTTACAGGAACAGCATATGCGGGAAAATCAACAATGGTAAAAATGCTCGCTGAAAAATATGGGTTAATCCATTGTGGTGAAAATTACGATTGTATACCAGATGGGATATTGAATCCAGAACAATACCCAAGTCTTTGCTATTTTCAAACTATGAAAGACTGGCAGGAATTTGTGAATCGAGTTCCAGAAGATTATGAAAAATGGATTTTTACCAATATGCAAGAAATTGCGGAATTTGAAATAGCATTTCTTATTCACATATCCAAATCACAAAAAGTCATCGTCGATACTAATATTCCAATAGATATACTTCACAAAATAGCAGATTACCATCAAGTTGCAGTAATGTTATCTCCTCAGTCAATGTCTGTCGAGCATTTTTTTGACCGTAACGATCCTGATAAAGTATTTATAAAGCAACAAATAATGAAAGCGGAGAATCCAAAAAAAACAATGGAGAATTATAGTGAGTGCATTGCAAGAATAAACAGTAAAGAACATTATGATGAATTAGCTAATAGTGGTTTCTTTACAATAGTGAGAAAGGATACATTAACCGACACAAAGTTAGAAACACTTGAAATTCTTGCCAAACACTTCGGCTTAACGAACTGATTCTAAAAGAAAGAATGAGCAGACCGGGAAGCTTAGAGGGATGATCGAGCTTCCCAGTTTGTTTATGACATACGTCGAAAGATTAACCTAATTATTTATATTATAGGCAGATAAACAGAGGAGGACCATATATGATACGGCTTGCAAAATACGAAGACTTAGATGCAATCATGGGTATATACGCAATTGCCAGAAAGTATATGGCGGACAACGACAATGCGACGCAATGGCTGGACTCCTATCCTGATCGTGAAATGTTGAGGAAAGATATTCAAAGCGAGCAGTTGTTTGTATATGTGGGCAATAATAATATACACGGGGTCTTTGCCTTTATAATCGGAACAGAAGCGACCTATTCGTATATAGAAAATGGCTCATGGGGAAATGACGATCCTTACGGGGCGATACACCGTGTTGCCAGTGATGGCGTGGTGAAGGGTATTTTTAGTCGATGTTCAGATTTCTGTAAAGAAAGAATATCTAACCTGCGGATAGATACCCATAATGACAATCATAAGATGCAGTATTTGATAGAGAAAAATGCCTTTGAGAAATGTGGTATTATTTATGTTCAGAATGGAACTCCCAGATGTAAGCAGTCAAGTAAAACC
>DDHX01000002.1:0-347 GCA_002338255.1 Ruminococcaceae bacterium UBA1865
CTTCATGCTGTTTCCGTTCATTTTGCGTACAACGGTTTTCTTACCGTCGCACAGCGCGATATAAATTAGGCCGACGGGTTTTTCTTCTGTTCCGCCGCCCGGCCCGGCGATGCCGGTAATGCCCACGCCAAGTTCGCTGCCGGATTTTGCACGGACTCCCTCTGCCATGGCACGTGCGGTTTGCTCACTGACCGCACCGTATTGTTTTAAGGTTTCCTCCGGCACGTTCAGCAGGAGTGTTTTGATTTCATTTGCATAGGTGACAACACCCATGTGGAACACTTCGCTTGCGCCGGGAATACTTGTGATTCTCTCCGCTAAAAGTCCGCCGGTGCAGGACTCTGCGG
>DDHX01000002.1:438-10041 GCA_002338255.1 Ruminococcaceae bacterium UBA1865
ACATTTCGCCGTCCTTTGCATAGGTTGCCGCTGTAGGGTTGGCACAATCGGTCAGGTCGGTTATTTTTTCGGCGACAAAGCCCTCGCCCAGACCAAACACGCGGATGATTTTAGAAACAATCGCTGCTTTTCCACCCTGTGTCAGGAAAGGAACGGCGTAGTTTTTGAGCATCGGAATTAATTCGGACGGCGGGCCGGGAAGCATAACGACGGTTTTGCCTTGCTCTGTTTGAAAGCCGCAGCCCGGTGCGGTGCCGTTGTCGTTGCGGAACACGGTGCAGCCCTCGGGCAGCATTGCCTGCTTTTTCTGTGTTTCGCCCAGTACCCTGCCCTTGAAATAGTGCAGGATTCTGTCCATGCTTTCCTGATGAAGCACAAGCTTTTTACCGGCTGTTTCGGCAATGGTTTCTTTGGTTAAATCGTCGCCGGTCGGCCCAAGGCCGCCCGTTGTAATCACAAGGTCGCTCCGCTGAAGTGCGCTTTCGAGCGCTTCCCTCAGCCGGGCCGGATTGTCGCCGACGGTGGAGGCAAACAAAAGATTGATGCCGATTGGTGAAAGCTCGCGCGCCACATAAGACGCGTCGGTATTAATGGTATGCCCGAGTAAAAGCTCGGTTCCAACGGATATGATTTCAGCGTTCATCGTTTTCTCCTTTATGCTTTTGGAGTTATTTTGGTCAGCTTAACATTGCTGACACACTCTTCAATCAACGCGTCGCAGTCGAGCTGCCGCTCGGCTTCGAGAACAGCCTGCAAGTCCGGACGGGTACGCGGATGCTTTGGGGTAAATACGGTGCAGCAGTCCTCAAACGGCTGAATCGAAATGTCAAAGGTATCGATTTTACGGGATATATCAATGATGTCGATTTTATCCATGCCGATGAGCGGACGGAATACGGGCATCTCCGCGGCTTGGTCGGTGCAGACAATCGCCTGTAAAGTCTGGCTTGCAACCTGACCTAAGCTTTCGCCGGTAATCAGTGCAGAACAGTGTTCGTTCACCGCGATTTTCTCACTCACACGCATCATAAAGCGGCGCATGATAATGGTGAAAAATTCCTCCGGGCATTTCGCCATAATTTCTTCCTGTACCTTTGCGAACGGTACGGTAAACATGTTCATACGGCCGGAGTACTCACTCACCTTGGTTAAAAGGTCGGCGACCTTCTGCTCGGCGCGTTCGCTTGTGTACGGCGGGCTGGCAAAATGAATGGCAGTCAGTTCCAAGCCGCGTTTGGCCATTGTCCATGCGGCAACGGGGCTGTCGATTCCGCCGCTGATCAGGATTGCGGCGTTGCCGCCCGTGCCGACNNCGACCGGAATTCCACCCGCACCGCGAATCGGCTGGCCGTGAACGTATGCGCCGAAATCGCGAATTTCCACGCGAACCGTAATGTCCGGATTGTGTACGTCAACCGTTAAATGCGGAAATTGATTTAATAAATATTCACCCACGTCAGCGGAGATTTCCGGCGATTTAAGCGGAAAGCTTTTATCTGCGCGTTTCGATTCCACTTTAAAGGTTTTTGCACCTAATAATTCAGTTTTCAAGTATTCCTGAGCGGCTTCAAGAATGGCGGGCATTTCTTTTTTGACAATGCAGGCGCGTGAAAATGCCGCAATACCGAATATTTTCGATACCTTTTCCACAGCGGTGTCAAGGTCGGCACCCTCGCGCGGGGTCACATAAACCGTTGACTGGGCGCTCTTAATGTCAAATCCGCCCAAGTTATTTAAACGGCGCCGGATGTTGCGGAGCAAAGTAGCTTCGAACACATTGCGATTCAGCCCTTTTAACACCATTTCACCCAATTTTATTAAAATGATTTCGTCCATTGATATTCTCCTGTCATGGTCTTTTGGTGAGGTCGTTCAGGCCGTCCCGCAGCGCGGATATCAGGCGGTCAACGTCCTGTGTGGTATTGTACCGGGAAAAACTGAGCCGTAAAGAGGAATCAATCCGGTTATGCGGCAGTTCCATCGCGGTTAAAACGTGGCTTGCCTTTCCCTTGGAACAGGCAGAGCCGGAGGAAACGTAAATCTCTTTTTCGGCAAGGTAGTGCAGCATGGTTTCGGCACGCACCCCACCGTAGGAAAAGTTAACGATATAGGGAAGCGCGTCATCGGGCGAGTTCAAAACAACGCCGTCAATTTCATTCAGCTTTTCACGGCAGTACGCGCTGAGCTTTGCGATTGCTTTCAGCTGCGCGGCTGTGTCCGGCAGCGCCTTTACTGCGGCGCCGAAACCCGCAATCAGCGGAGAGGACTCCGTACCGGGGCGGATATTCTTTTCCTGCCCGCCGCCGAAGGAGCGCGGTACAATGTGAACGCCTTTTCTCAGGTACAACGCACCCACGCCCTTTGGACCATGGATTTTGTGCGCGCTGACACTCATTAAATCAATTTTCAGTCTGATCGGTTTTAACGGCAGCTTTCCGAAAGCCTGTACCGCGTCCACATGGAACAGCGCGGGTGCTTTTACGGCGGCGATTGCAGCCGAGGCCGCTTCAAGCGGCAAAATACTGCCGACTTCGTTGTTCACACACATCATGCTGATTAAAATCGTATCGGTCGTCACTGCGTCAAATACCTGTTCCGGCTGAATTTGACCTGCACCGTCCGGTTTTAGGTAGGTAACGGAAAAGCCCTCCGCTTCAAGCTGTTTCATTGTGTTGAGAACCGACGGATGCTCAATCATGGTCGTAACAATATGGTTGCCCCGTTTCCTGCGGGCATAAGCCGCGCCAAAAATTGCAAGATTGTTGCTTTCCGTTCCGCCGGACGTGAAGTAGAGTTCCTCCGCGTGGACGCCAAGCAAAGCGGCAATCTCATTTCTCGCGGCGGTCAGCTCCTGCTCGGCGCGAAAGCCCCTCGCATGCAGGCTCGACGGGTTGCCGTAATTGTCCGTCAGCATTTCCATCACTTTATCGGCGGCCTCGCGGCACACCACTGTGGTGGAGGAATTATCCAAATATACTTCACCCAATGGGGAGTACCTCCAACTATCATTTATTTATCGTTATATTATACACCCTATGCGGCTTTAGAGCAACGAAAATGCTCCTAAAAGCCCACATTGCATTTTTGAGAATATGTATTATAATAATAAGATAACAAATAAATATATTGCAATGATGAACAAACGACGAAAAGTCAAATTCGAAATAGATAATAACTGTGAACTCATTATGGGAAGAGCGGAAGAAGGTGGAATCATGATTTTGAAAAATACAAAACAGCGCTGTGCGATTATGCAGATTTTAAAGCAGAGCCCGGAGCCTGTCAGCGCTGAAGATATTTTCAACGGACTGAAGCAGGAATATCCAAATTTAGCGCTTTCCACCATTTACCGCAATGTGGAGCGCTTTGCCGATGCTGCGATTGTCAAAAAAGATGTGTGGAGTGACGGAGTCGTTCGTTACTCACTTGCCGAGGAACACCACGGGCACTACTTGATTTGTACGGAATGCAGTGCGAAAGTCAAAATCGACGATTGCCCGCTTTCCGGTATCGAACAGGGTTTGGCGCGCGACACGGGCTATGAAATAGAGGGACATACGCTGACAATTTACGGCAAATGCCCCAAGTGCATTAAAAAAGGAAGCAGGCATTAAGCCTGCTTCCTTTTTGGTTCTATTTTTGGTTCTTTTCACAAAGCTCGTTGATGAGCGAAAAGATATTTTTACTGGACTGTGATTTGTCAAAGTTTTCAAGCGAGGCGCGCATTCTTTCAAGCTTTTTGCTGTCATCCAGCAGGGAAAGAATGGTTTTGCCGGGGTCAACGCCCTTTTCAAGTTTTACCGCCATGTCGTGGGATAGCAGGAAGTTGGCGTTGTCTTCCTCCTGCCCTGGGATTGCGTCAAACACCGCCAGCGGGATATTGCAGGCAAGCGCCTCTGAAACGGTCAGTCCGCCGGGCTTTGTGATGATCAAATCCGAAACATGCATATAATTTTCAACCTCGTCGGTATAATAAACGAGCGTGGTTTTTTTGGGACTTTGAGTAATGACCGGTGAAAAGGCATCAAACAGTCTTTGATTGCGTCCGGTAATGACAATGATCTGAAAATCGGCCGGAAGTTTAATCAGGTCTTTATAAATACTCATAATATTGGTTACGCCGAAGCTGCCCGCCATAATTAGAATTGTCGGAAGATCGGCGTCTATCCCGAACTTCTTTTGCAGCATAGGCTTGTCGCCCTTACTGAAAAACACATCGCCTACAGGAATGCCAAATGGATAAATCAACTCTTTTTTAACGCCCATGCTTTCCATTTCAGGGATCATGTCCTGTGTGGAAACAACGTATGCGTCAACCCGGTCAGCGATCCAGGCTCTGTGCGGCCCATAATCCGTCATCAGGCAGATCAGCGGAACATTTACGATTCCCTTACTTTTCAGATGTGAAACCATTTCAGTGGCGAATGGGTGGGTAGAAATGATGACGTCGGCATTTTGTTCTTCCATCAATGGAATCAGCCTTTGACTGAACGCGCTGGAAAAGCGCGTAACCAGATTGGAAAGCAGGCTTTCTTCATTCGTCTTACGGTACAGCTGGCCAAACACCTTGGGCGTTTTGGTGGCCAAGAAATGGTATCCGTCGCAGACGGTTTTGTCTAAAACAAAGCTGATGCTTTTCAGTGCATCCACGACAACGACCTCGTTGCCGGTTGAATTTTCCATAATGTATTTTTCAATCGCGTGGGAAGCACGCAGGTGCCCACCGCCCGTTGCAGCCGAAAGAATTAATATCTTCACACTAATCCCCCTAAATATTGAATATTTTTTATATTTTTTATACTATGATTGCTATTATAACATATATTTAAAAAAGTTACTATACCCATTCCGAAGCCGGAACACCGCAGAAATCCAGTATGTGCGGGATTTGTGATAAAGCTGTAACTTTACTTTTAACAGGCAGAGATATCTAATGTAATAAATAATTTTTTAAGATTGTTATGATCTGGGAGGCTAAGGTATGGCCCAAGCGAAAATGGTTGATATTTCTTCGGCATCACAAAAGCATAAGGCAAAAAAGTCTGTTATCATCACTACCGTGATTATTGGTGCGGTTCTGATTGGTGTAGCCGGCGGTGTGTTTGCCAAGCAGCTTTACAAGGAATATCAGCATCAAAAGCAAGTTGCAGCGGCAATCGATACCCCTGTTTTCTATCAGGGAATTACGGTTGCGGGCGTTGACCTGAGCGGAAAAACAATGGAACAGGCAAAGGCCGCAGTGAGTAAGGTCGAGCCGGGGTTGCGCGACAAGTACGATATTAAAATCACCTATCAAGGCCAAAACTGGAAGTTGACCGAAGACGATTTTACTTTTAATTTCAACACCGACACGGTGCTGAAGGAAGCCTACGCTTATGGGCGGGAGGGCGACCGCGAGCAGCGCTATCAGCAGGTCAATTCATTGAAAACTACCCCTAAAACTTTCAGCATCGCACATACGATGAATTACGACAGCCTTAGTGCTAAACTGAAAGAAATTACAAAAGGAATTTCTTATGCCCCTGTTGATGCGACAGTCGCCTCATTTGATGCAAAGACAGCCAAATTCAGTTACGCAGATGGGAAAAACGGACTGTCCGTTGATGAAAACAGGCTATATACACAGGTTGAGAAAATCATAAACGGCTCCAAGGCCGGTACGGTTGAAGTACCGCCAGCCGTCGTTCCGTTCAACAAGACCATTGCTGAAATCAAAAGCCATTTGCAAAAGCTCGGCACCTACAGCACTACTTCGACAAATTCGTCGACCGGTTTCCACAATATGACGCTCGCCCTTTCCAAAATTAACGGAACCTGTATTCCGGCAGGGGGAACGTTCTCTTTTCATCAAATTGTCGGTAATTCCGATAAGGCGCACGGTTTTCTTGAGGCGGGAGCAATTTTGAATGGCAAGATTATTCAAGCGGATGGCGGCGGAATTTGCCAGACATCCACTACCGTATACGGTGCGGCGCTGCGCTCCAACATGAAAATAACGCAGCGTTCCAACCATACGCTCCAATCCACCTACTGCCCAATCGGTCAGGATGCCGCAGTCAGCTATCCTGAGCTTGACTTCAAGTTTCAGAACCCGACTGATTATCCGATTTACATCGTAACCAGCACCAAAGGCAGAGTTCTTACCGCTACCTTTTACGGCTATCAGTCACCGGACTACGACGCAATTGCAGTCACCTCGCAGAAAACAGCTGCAATCCCGGCACCAACAACGCCGAAGTACACCGTTGATAAAACACTTGCAAAGGGAGTCATTAAGCTCGAATCCAAAGCGCGCGACGGAGCAAGAGCAACCGCACAGCGCGTGTTCTACAAGAACGGCGTCGTTGTAAAAACTGAAAATCTAAGCGCATCCTACTACCGTGCACAGCCTGCGTATTATGCGATTGGTCCCGGGACGGAAGTGGGTGCGAGTGTTCCGGCAGTAACGAAACCATCCTCTTCAAAACCGGCAAGTTCCGCGTCTGCGCCGGCTTCCTCCGCACCGCACAGCTCGGCCGGCTCCAGCCAGCCGGCAGGCTCCTCGTCGGAAAACGCGTCATCGGCAAGTGCTTCACCGGACAGCGATCTTAATAATGTAGTTATTCCTGATTAATTTAGCTGAACCTTTTGTGAAATTATCCAAATCAGGATGTGGCTCAGGCTGCATCCTGATTTTAAATTTGACTTGACTTTTCAGCGTATTTCTGCAAAAATGGAGTAGATAGCTGAACGCTTTGGGCGTTTTATTTTGCACAGATAACGAAAATTCAGCTGCGCTTCTATGGAGCGCAGCAATAAATGATAAGGCGGCAGCCCTTGCCGCAATTAGGAAAGGATGAACGAATTTGGCCGAAAATGAAACTGCTCCGAAGATTAGCATTATCATACCGGTTTATAATGTCGAAAAATACGTTGGAAAATGCCTTTCTTCCTTAATTGACCAAACTTTTACCGATTTTGAAATCATTGCCGTGAACGATGGTTCCAAGGATGACTCATTAGATATTCTGCACCGTTTTGAGGAAAGATATAACTTTATTACCGTTATAGATCAAAAAAATTCTGGGATGTCACCCGCGCGAAATGCGGGACTTGCAGTCGCCCGCGGCGAATATGTCTGCTTTGTGGACAGCGACGACTTTGTTGCTCCTACCTACCTTGAAGAACTTTATAACGCCTGTATTGAAACCGGCTGTGAAATCTCCTGCTGCTATTACTATTATCGTTTTGTGGAAAACGATTTTCTATTTGAATATCCATTCCGGTGCCACGGAATTTTCAACCGCACCGAAGCAATGAATAAGCTTTTGCGTGATGTGCAAATTCAAAGCCTTGTTTGGAACAAATTATACAAACGCAGCTTATTTATGGACTACGATATTGAATTTCCGACGATGTGCTTTGAAGACATGGCAATTGCCAACAGGGTGTTTGCCCATGTTGACCGTGTGGTTGTGATTGACCGGCCGCTTTACTACTATAATCAGCATCCGGCCAGCACGCTGGCGACCATGAATGCGGATAAAATCAACGACTTTATTCGCGCAATCGCTATGGTGCGTATTTCGCTTGAACGAAACGGATTGTACGAAAAATATAAAAAAAGTTACCTTGCTCTGACAAGAAAAACTTGCGGCTGCTGTTATATGTATGTATTAAAGCTGCATAACGAGAAAAAATGTATGCGTGGGTGCATGACAAATATGAAGCGTGTTTCACGCGCCATCAAGCACTATTCCGCGGATGAGTTCAGCCCGACAACCATGTTCAGCGAACTTCCCGACGTAGTGGATGCGCCCGAAAACTTAGAAAAGGATTACTCGGCCCGCTAAAAGCGCAACAGGAGTATTTTGGATTTATGAACGTATGAAAGAAAAAAAGGGCAGGGCATCGAAAATATTTCAAGCGGCGCTTTTTGCGCTTTCCTTAGCGATGCTCGCTTATTTCTGCATTTCGGACAATAATCTGGTTACTCTGTTTTACAGCCTGCCCACACTGAACCTTTTTTGGTTGATCTGTGCCGCCGGCTGTGTGTTGCTTGGTTGGATTGTGGACAGCCTTATTATCAAAGGTCTTGTCTCAACGGCCTACGATGGCAAATACACTTACAGGCAAGCCTTTAAGGTGACAATGGTGGGTCAGTACTTCAACTCCATCACCCCATTTGCCGTGGCGGGCCAGCCGATGCAGCTTTTAGCGATGGTCAGGCAGGGCGTAACCTCAGGTATCGGACTTTCGGCTCTGGTACGTAAATTTTTGGTTTATCAGACCTCGATTACATTGTATTCGCTTTTCGTAATTATCATTAAATTCTCATTTTTTCGAAGCAAAATACAAGGATTTATGGCACTTGCGGTGATTGGATTTGTATGTCAGTCCGCTGTTGTTGTTCTGCTCCTTTTGTTTACCCATAGCCCGAAATTCACAACGAGATTAATCCACGGCTGTGTGCGGATTTTGACAAAGCTGCACATTGTGAAAAAGCCGCAGGAGACGAATGAAAAGGTAGAAAAGCAACTTACATTTTACATTGAAAACAACAAGGCCATGCTGGGCAACCGGCTGATGAGAGTTCGGATTTACGGTTATACCACCGTTCAGCTCACAGCGTTGTTCGCTGTGCCTTTTTTTATTTACAAAGCGTTTCACAATCCCGGCGTTCCGATTATTGACATGATTGCGGCGCAAAGCTTTGTGACGATGATTTCTTCATATACGCCGCTGCCGGGCGCTGCGGGTGCCGCGGAGGGTAGCTTCCTCGTCCTGTTCCAGATTTTCTTCAAGCAGAACATTATTCGCCAGGCTATGCTGTTATGGCGGTTAATCACTTACTATTCGTGCATTATTGTCGGAGCATTTTTTGCCGGATTGGGTAATCGCACCGATAAAATGAAACCCACTTTTTTCAATAACATGAAGAATAAACACAACGCGAAGACTGATAATAGGATTAGTCATAAAAGACAAGAAAAACCAGTTGAAGACAGGGGAAATAAAAAATGAATGATGGCTTTTTTAAAACGGCGGCTGCCACGCCGTCCATCAAGGTTGCCGATTGTGAATATAATAAAAATGCAATTCTTGATTTAATGCGTGAGGCGGAAAAGCGGGGCGTCGGTGCCGTGGTGTTTCCGGAGCTTTGCCTGACCGGCTACACCTGCGGCGATTTATTCCGCGACCGTACACTCATTACGGCCGCGCAGAAAGCGCTCAGCGACATTTTGAAGCAGAGCAAGGGCATGAACCTGCTTGCGGTCATCGGACTGCCGGTGCCGGTTGGCGCGAATTTATACAATGCCGCCGCGGTCATCTGCCGCGGAAAGCTGCTTGGTCTGCCCACAAAGAGCAATATCCCGAATTACAGTGAATTTTACGAGGCGCGGCATTTTACGCCCGCACCGGAATATGTTGAAGTTTCATTTTGCGGTGAGACCGTGCCGCTTGGCAACAGCTTGATTTTTAAATGCGTAAGTATGCCGGAGTTGGTTGTCGGCGTTGAAATCTGTGAAGATCTGTGGGTTCCGTGCCCGCCGTCGGCTCAGCTGGCGCAGTGCGGCGCAACCCTGATTTTCAATCCGTCCGCAAGCGATGAAATTATCGGTA
>DDHX01000002.1:10064-11421 GCA_002338255.1 Ruminococcaceae bacterium UBA1865
GGTACTGGCAGAATCGCAGCAGTTCAGCACAGGACTTACTGTTGCTGACGTCGATTTGCAGCGGATGCTGCAGGAACGCCTGAGGACCACCACATGGTCAAACGCGGGCGAGGCTTACGAAGTCAGCTTTGATATGGATCTGCCTAAAATTAGAATGGAACGCAAATTCCCGGCGCTTCCCTTTGTGCCGGACGATACAAAGGATTTGAATGAGCGCTGCGAAATGATTTTAAATATGCAGGCAAACGGCCTGAAAACACGTCTGAAGCATACCGGCTCAAAGTGCGTGACCATCGGCATTTCCGGCGGGCTGGATTCCACGCTTGCGCTGATCGTCATTGCGCGTGCGTTTGATATGCTAAAGCTTGACCGAAAAGGGGTTATGGCGGTCTCTATGCCGGGCTTTGGCACAACGAAACGAACCAAAAACAACGCGCAGCATTTATGCGAGCTGATGGGCGTTACCTTTCAGGAGATTTCAATCGGAAGCGCTGTCACGCAGCATTTTCAGGACATCAGCCACGACCCCGATAGCCACGATGTGACCTATGAGAATTCGCAGGCGCGCGAACGCACACAGGTGCTGATGGATTTGGCGAACCAGTGCGGCGGTTTTGTCATCGGCACGGGCGACCTTTCGGAGCTTGCGCTTGGCTGGGCGACGTTTAACGGCGATATCATGTCCATGTATGGTGTAAACTGTTCCATACCAAAAACCCTTGTGCGCCACTTGGTACACCATGCGGCACTCACGAGCGGCGAAGAGCTTTGCGCTTTGCTGGAGGATGTGCTCGATACCCCGGTCAGCCCCGAGCTTTTGCCGCCGGTGGACGGCGTGATTTCACAGAAGACAGAAAATATCGTCGGCCCGTACGAGCTGCATGATTTCTTCCTGTACTATATGCTCCGCTTCGGTTTTACCCCGACAAAGATATTTCACATGGCGCAAAGCGCCTTTGCAGGAACGTATGACGATGCGACCATTAAAAAATGGCTTGGAATATTTTACAAACGGTTTTTCATGCATCAATTCAAGCGTTCCTGCCTGCCGGACGGCCCAAAGGTCGGCAGCGTGACTCTTTCGCCCCGCGGCGACTGGCGCATGCCCAGCGACGCTTCCTCAAGGCTCTGGCTTGACGAAATCGAAGCACTGTAATAGTTCATTCATATGCTATTTTAAAATCCCCTTTCCAGCGGCTGAATAAGCCCACCCGGAAAGGGGGTTTGTATTTTATCTGAAACAAAAGCAGGCGCATTGACAAACATGCGCAAAAGAATTATATTTAAACTAAAATCCATTCAAAACGTGAAATCACGTTTTGATAGCGCGAAGTGTGTTGGATTTAGCATGAGACGG
>DDHX01000002.1:11446-27943 GCA_002338255.1 Ruminococcaceae bacterium UBA1865
AAATTTTATACTATTATATTTTCCATATTCTCTGTAATCATGGCTGTTTTGCATTTTATTCTCTGTAATTTCAGAATAAGAGCAAATCAAATTTTCGCTCAACTAAATTTATCATCAAACCGTACGGCTGACGAACAGCAATGGGCAAAATTGATTAATGACAGCAATACCATTGGAACTGCTTATTACTTACTGGGGATTATTTTTTTCATATTTATTGGCTATCGATTGATTTATAGAAAAATCAGCTTTCCCTATGTTTTGATTTGTACCTTTGTCGCCTATCTGGTTATGCTTATTCCAATATTGACGTTATTTGTCACTGAAAAAAGTGTCGGCGAATTGTTGGTACCCATTTCTGTTTCTTTGGCTTCTACCTTATTTATTATTGCTTCAGCCGCGGTCAAGCGCCATCAATACGAAAAGCTACAAAAGAAATTTCAGCCGCCTGTATAATCCCGCGTGCAATAAAACACCCATTCCTTCGGTTTTACACGGAGGAACGGNNTTAATCGTTATATTAGCAGAAAGAAAAATTTGCATTGAAATATAAAAAATAAAAGAAAGGGATGAATCCAATGGGCTTGTAGCGGGGCGAAAAATTCCTCTTTTTAATCAGATGAATTTCTGTTCGACTATAATAAGGAATTTATTAAGAAGTAGAATTTAATATGGAAAAGAATCTAAGGAAAATCATTAGTTTGGTTTTGGTATTGGCCATGTCCTTTGCAATTTCTGTTCCTGCATTTGCGGCGAATACTGATCATCCAACCTTCAATGAGGTAAACGTCGGTAGCCCAAAAGAAAATGTGGGTGCAACGTTAACTTTTATTGACCATAGCCTTTTAAAAAACAGGCAAGCGCTGTCCATAACTAAAAAAGACAACATTGTTGTTCCAATGGCTGAACCACACGAGGAATATGACCACTCATATTATACTTATGATCATAGAGCAATATCAAGCTATAATGTAGGACCACGGATTAACGATGTTTTTTTGATTTCTGTTGCAAGAGGAAATACTAAAACTTTAAGTTCAACAAAGACGATATCTGGAACAATAAGTTTTACAGGATCAGTTGACGCTAAAATTAAAAGTGTCGTAAGTATCGGAGTTGGGTTAACAGCTTCTGGAACATATACAAAAACATGGTCGACAACTCAGCAGTTTTCCGGTCCTTCTGCACCGTATAACAGCCGTGATTATTATGGGGCCATAAATTTTGATTTGTATTCTTGCTATGTAATACGATATGATGTTTATAGGAAATATAATGGCAGTGCTTATACAGGGAATAGAACATACAATAGAGGGGTTACAACAGTAAATGGGGTGAAAGTGCCTAAAGCTGTTGAATACAGTAAAGATTTGACCCAATAATCGGAGATAAGATGAAGTTCTTAGCATCAATAAATTAAAGTGGGTGTTCGAAATGCTTCCTCAAAAATCACGAGTGCCGATGGCGATTTTTATTGTTTGTATCTTCGGTATGTCATTACTGTATTTTGTTGTTATAGGAAATAAATTATCGCATAATAGTGCGAACATGATTCAACAGGGAAGCCAAACAAACAATAATGACTCGAATACAGCTGAACAGAAAACGCAGGGGAGCGAGTTCTCCGAGAGTCAAATATTAGATAAGATACAAATAAAAAATTTTTCCATACAAAAAACTCATATGGATTTCGCCGGGGAAAAAAAACAAGGATTCCGGTTTATGTTGACATTCACTATGCCCGGTACAAACGATAATGGAAAAGCCAATTATAAAATTGGTATTCAAGTAGTATATCCAAAGGAATATTTTGATGCCATTGGTACAGATGGGTCAGGGATAACCTATATCAGTCAAGGCAGTTCTTATCAAAAGGAAATGGATACTACTTTTGAAGCGTACCCATCTGATATTTCGGCAGAGCAATTGAATAAAATGCTTAATACTCAATACGATTTCAAAATATGTATCTATGATGCCCAAATGAAAGAAAAAGAGGTTTATATTCAAAATGCTAAGTTAAAATCGTAAGGGATGGTGAACACAATAGAACAGCCAAAGCATACCACTGTACGCGACCTATTGAAAGCGACTTATCGCAAAGCGCTGATTGCCTTCATTTCTGTATTGTTACTTTTAGGGATTTTGGTATTCATGACGAATGTGACAGCATATTTTTCGGTTCAGATGAACCCCTATGTAATCGGTATCATGTCCGGTTTCGTCTATTTGCTTTCTATTTTACTTCCGGTTTTGATTTTAGCGTATATTCTTTATGTGCTGATAAAAGCAAAATAGCCTATTCTTAAAAAACACCCGTTCCTCCGGTTTTACACGGAGGAACGGGTGTTTTTTACTGCTGTGAAAGCATCGTTATTTTACAGATAAATCTGATTGTTTATAGTGAAGTACCGGAAGTGTCCGTGGAGATTAAACCGGAAATGTCGGAAGACATCGTCTGTGTGGATTTTGCCTGCATCTGTGCAATGTATAATTGCAGATAGGAAATGTAATCGTCATAGGTGGATGTGGAGCTTCCAAGTAAGCCGGAATCAGAAGAATCGCTTGTGCCACCGGAAGTAAGGGAAGAGCCAAGCAGCGAGGAAAGAGAGGAACTTTGACCGGAGCCAAGCGCAGACGCAAGCAGAGAAGAAAGCGAGGAACCGCTTGTGCTGCCGGAAGAAAGGGAAGAGCCGAGCAGTGAAGAAAGCGAGAGATCCTGACCGGATACAAGCGAAGATGCAAGGAGGGAGGAAAGCGAAGACGTGCTTGTATTTCCGGAAGCAGCGGACGAGCCAAGAAGCGAGGCGAGGGAGGAGTTTTGGTCGGAAGAAAGGGAAGCACCAAGAACAGAATTTAGCGAGGGTAACTGTGTGCTGGGTGCTGTAATGTCCTCACCGGCGTCCTTCATCACTCTCGCAACGTAGGTTTGTGTTTCTTTAAAAGGCGGGATACCGCCGTATTTGGCAACATTGCCGCTGCCCGCGTTGTATGCTGCAAGCGCAAGCTTAGTGTCGCCGTTGTACCGATCCAGCATTTGGCTGATGTACTTTGCGCCACCCATGATATTCTGCTCCGCATCAAGGGGATTCTGCACTCCTAAGGATTTGGCGGTGGAGGGCATTAACTGCATGACGCCCTGTGCACCGCAGCTCGAAACCGCATTGGAATCGAAATTGGATTCATTTTTGGCTACCGCTTTTAAAAGTTTTACCGGAACATTATATTGCTTGGCAGCGCGCTCAAAAATGTCGTTCATGTTGCTTGTGCCGGTTTGCTTTTTATCAATTGTATCGACCGCGTTTTGGAGCAGACTCGAAAAATCCGAACTGGACTTGCTGCTCACCTTGCTGGCTGCACGGCTTGGCACGCCGATCAGGTTATTATAATTTGAGTTGATAACATTATCAGTCATAATTTTTCTCCATAAGAGCGTTATTTGCAAATTTTTTCAATAAATCTATCATAGCGCATTTGGTATAAAAAAGCCAATAAAAAATGATAATTTTACAAAAATATTTATTTTTCAACACATATTTATTTTGAAACAACATTTTTTAAATAAAACGAATTTGTTGAATTGCTATAAAGAAAATGCGATTAAATTTTACGGACAGTTTGTATATTTGTTCCGATGGTTGGTAGAATATTTTTGAAAGGGGGAATCAAAATGACAATGACCAAAAAAGAATACAAAAAGATGGCCGAAAAGGCTTCTCCCGGCACAACATATGGGAAAAACTTGATTTTTGCATTTTTATTCGGCGGCGGTATCTGTACAATCGGACAGGCGCTCACAAACCTGTATGTGCAGTGGGGCAATGAACTGAAGGATGCGCGCACATGGGTTTCCATTACTTTAATCGGCCTCAGCGCACTGCTGACCGCATTGCAGATGTACGACAATCTTGCGAAGTACGGCGGCGCGGGCACTCTGGTACCCATCACCGGATTTGCCAATTCAATCGTATCGCCCGCCATGGAGTTTAAAAGCGAGGGGTATGTCATCGGCATCGGCGGAAAAATGTTTGTCATCGCGGGTCCTGTGTTGGTTTACAGTATTGCCGCTTCCATTATTTACGGTTTTATTTTATGGATATTTCACTTATATTAATGCTTAGGAGGAATGGCTATGCCTGCCCGAATCGGGAAATATACGCTCGAGCTTAACAGCAAGCCTGTTATCCTTGGCTTTGCGTCAGTGGTTGGAAAAAAGGAGTGCGAAGG
This sequence comes from Ruminococcaceae bacterium UBA1865, assembly GCA_002338255.1. Lineage (GTDB taxonomy): Bacteria > Bacillota > Clostridia > Oscillospirales > Acutalibacteraceae > Caproiciproducens. Next base: position 15,674 of record DDHX01000002.1, read on the forward strand.
TCCGCTTGGCAAGCTTTACGACCAGTGCCATACCGACACAACACTCGGCGAATCAAGTTGGGAAAAAGCCGAAAGCCGGCTGCAAAATGAGGCGGTCAGCCTTGCACTTTACAAGGCCGGCGTAAAAAACACCGATATTGACTGTATCTTCGCGGGCGATTTGTTAAATCAGTGCATATCGTCCACTTTTGGTCTGCGCAATCTGAATATTCCTTTTCTTGGTCAATACGGTGCATGCTCAACCATGGCGCAAACGCTGGCGATCGCCTCGATTTTTACAGAATCCGGCGCGGCAAAACGAGCGGTTGCGGTCACTTCGTCACACTTTTGTTCCGCTGAAAGGCAATTCCGTTTACCGCTTGAATACGGTGGTCAGCGCACACCGACAGCACAGTGGACGGCGACCGCGTCTGGAGCCATTGTTGTGGGTACGGGCGAGCAAAAGAGCGGAAATAAAATCAGCGTGGAATCCGTAACCTTTGGACGGATTACGGATTACGGGATTAAGGACGCCGCAAATATGGGCGCGGCCATGGCACCGGCCGCAGCACAGACATTAACCGATTATCTCAGCGACACGGGCGCGTCACCGAAAGATTTCGACTTGATTCTGACCGGTGACCTCGGCAGCATCGGCAGTGAGCTAATGGAAAAAATTCTTACAAAGGACGGCATTGATATTACTGCCGTACACAATGACTGCGGGCTGATGATTTACGACCGTGTTAAGCAGGATGTTCACGCGGGCGGCTCCGGATGCGGGTGCTCCGGCGCGGTGCTCTGTTCTATCGTGATGCAGCAGCTGGCCGCGGGCGAAATGCATAAGGTGCTGTTTATCGGCACAGGCGCGTTGATGTCGCCTACCTCGACCCAGCAGGGTGAAAGCATTCCGGGTGTTGCTCATCTTGTATATTTAAAATCATAAAGTAAGCAGGAAATAAAAAGCAGGGGCGGCCATCGACCGCCCCTGTAAATTATTAGGTGAACAAACTCATTCCGCCGCACCGTGTTCCTTAGCTCCCTCTTCGAGGAAGCGAAACAGGCGAATCCTGCCTGAGGGAGTTATTGCGCGCCGATAAAGGTTTCGACCGGCGAGATGTCTATGCCGGTGCAGGTGCGTAAAAACGTGTACAGCTGGCCTGCAATCAGTTTCGTTCCCCCAACGGTGTCGCTCTCGATATTCAACGGCATCAGCGGGTCGTGTACGCTCAGGCGAAGCAACAGCCACCCGTCCCCGTTGGACTTACCAAATGAAATGCGCATCCCCTCACGGTTGTCGGGGGCAATCTGCCAGCCCGTTTGCTTTTGTGCGTAAGCTTCCAGACTGCTTATGATCCGTTCGCCGCATTCCCTAAAGTTTTCCTCCTGAATCGGGAGGCGCAGTTCAACCGCCTCGGCGGGTTCAGCTAAAGGCGCCAACAGGCTTTCGAGTGTTTCGCCGCGTGCGCGGAGCTGTGCCATCTTAATAATTATTTTTGTGACCAGATACGCGCCGTCATCAAGGAAGTAGTTTTCACGCAGCGCGGCGTGTCCGGAGGTCTCAATGGCCAGCGGGCAGTTCACGCCTTCTGCGTTCAGGCGTACAGCCTCATTAATCACATTTTTATATCCTCGTTTAAACCGGTGATGCTTTCCGCCCAATGTGTTTTCGATATACAGCTTCAGGCCGCTTGAGGTGATCGAGTCAGTCACAATCGTGCCGCCGTCGTTGCCCTCAAGCGCAATTGCGGAGGCGATTGCCACAAGGCGGTTGCGGTTGATTTCATCGCCTTTCTCGTCCACTGCGCCGCCGCGGTCGACATCGGTGTCAAAGATAACACCCATGTCCGCGTTTGCCGCGACTGTTGCCGCGCAAACGGACTTCATGGCTGTTTCGTTTTCGGGGTTCGGAATATGGTTCGGGAACATACCGTCCGGCTCTAAAAACTGGCTGCCGTTTGTGTTCGCGCCGAGCGGGGCAAGTACATCACGCGCGTAAAATCCGCCCGCTCCGTTGCCTGCGTCAACTACAATTTTAAAACCGCTGAGCGGGTGCTCGTAATCCGCGGCGTTTACGTCTTGCTTAATTTTATTGCGCAGGTTCGCGCTGTATTGTGCCATATAATCGACGGATTTTACAGTACCCCTGCCTGCAACGGGCATTTCATCGTTTTGCGAGTGGAGTAGAATCCGCTCAATGTCCGGCGAATCGAGACCGCCATTCTTTGTAAAAAACTTCAGACCGTTGCGGTTGAATGGATGATGGCTTGCAGTGATTTGGATGGAACCGTCGCAGCCAAGTTCAATCGTGGTCATAAACATGGAGGGAGTGGAGGCAAGTCCGCAGTCGAGCACCTGTATGCCCGCGCCAATCAGTGCGCGTGTAACAGCGGCCTGAATGCGGTCGGCGGAAATACGGGAATCATGCCCAACGGCAATCGTAAGCGCCGAAGCATCCTTTTTTGCAAAGTCCGCGAGCCACAGGACAAAGCCTGCCCCCATTTTTTCTATATTTTCGTCGGTTAAGCTGATTTCCTCACCGGGAACTCCTTCGCTTGCAACACCGCGGATGTCGGTTCCACTTTTGAATTGTTTCCAATATTTCGTGAGCATATTTCTATCTCCTTTAACGCGGTTATTTATTCCATTATAAGCGATTGTACAATATTTGTAAACGAGGTGTTCAATATCAATAATCTGATTACAATTAGTAATATTTGTAAATTATATAACCAAGGGGAAAACCAAATTCCCGCTTTGAGCGACGTTTCAATTTCGGTGGAGGAGGGTGAATTTATCGCAATCGTCGGTCAGTCCGGCTCGGGGAAATCGACGCTGATGAATATTCTCGGCTGTCTGGATACACCCACAAGCGGTGACTATTACCTGAACGGTGAAAATGTGGCCGGGATGAATGAAAAGCAGCTGACGGAAATCCGCAACAGCCAAATTGGCTTTGTGTTTCAGGGCTTTAATTTAATCAGCGGACTTGACGCGCTTGAAAATGTGGAGCTGCCGCTTCTTTACAGGGGGGTGCCAAGGGCCGAAAGCCGCCGCCTCGCACAGGAAGCGCTCAGTGAGGTCGGCCTTGAAGACAGGGAACGGCACAAGCCGTTTCAGATGAGCGGCGGGCAGCAACAAAGGGTGGCCATTGCGCGCGCGATTGCAGCAAAGCCCCCCTTAATTCTTGCCGATGAGCCAACGGGGAACCTTGATTCAAAGTCCGGCGAAGCCATCATGCATATATTAAATTCTTTAAATGCCGAAGGCAGAACGATCATCTTAATTACGCACGATGATAAAATCGCCCGCACCGCTGACCGCATGGTACAGATTCAGGACGGTAAAATCGTCAGTTGACGAACTTTTCATCCAGAATCGTGTTTTTATAGAGCGGCAGCAGCTCCTTGCGGTGCTTTAGGTTGAAAAAGCAGTAGTCATACATTTGAGTGATGGATTGAATTTGTACGCTGCGGCTGACTGAGGCACAATCGCGGCGCGGTTTATAATAAAGATACATGGGGAAGCTGCCATCGTCGCAGGGCAGTAAAAAATCAGCGTTCAGCCTGTGCGCACCAAGGCGCTCGTAGAACCTAAGGCGGCGCTCTTGCCGCTCAGCCAGCTTCGGGTCGTTATTGCATACATGTTCGACTGAAAACATGATGCCGTCGAACGGGCCACAGTATTTCTGCCACAATGCCTTGAACAGTGAACTGCCATACCCGTGTGAACTGTATTCTGTCAGAACAGCAATGTAGTCAAGCCAAAGAACATTGCTGTTTTCAATGATGTAAACAAGCACGTAGCCGACAAGTACATTATCTGTATTCCGCCTGTAAAGCAGAATTTTGTATTTGTTGTTGTTTAAAAGCTGTACGAACGTTTTGAATGTGTACATCTCACAGGAGGGAAACTGCTTTTTCATATCCTCGTAAATTTGCGGAAAGTCTTCTGTGCCGCCCAAAAAAAGGGAAGCATCAGATGCGAAGTCCATTTTAAAATCTCCTATCAATTATGTTGTTGATGAACATGATAACATATTTGTGCATATTATAGCAAATTTTGTTATCAAACGTATGATCAGTGAGAAAGCGCACATTAACTTTGTTTATTTTCACACAATGAGTTTCATTGACAAATGCAGGTAAAATGCTATAATAATGTCATAGAATATAAATAATCTGAAATGGCAAATTCGGACTAATTAAGGAGGATAATTATGGCATCAACACTTGAACTGCATGACGTAAATGTACCTGAATTTTTAAAGGTACTTGATGAATGTAAAGGAAATGTTTTCCTTGTATCCCGTGAAGGGGATCATCTCAATCTGAAGAGTAAACTAAGCCAGCTGCTGGGTTTAACACAGCTGATAGAGGGCGGCAAGATTGCCGAAGCTTTTATTATTTGTGAAAATCCGGAAGATGAATCGAAACTTTTCCGTTTTAACCTTTTTGGCAAAGAAGATAAATAATCATGATCATTTAGGGCCGCCCAGTCGGGCGGCCTTTTTCATGGAGTAAATTATTGAACGTAGGCTGGCAATGCCCGGGCACAAAAGGGGGGAAGAATTTGGCACGCAGAAAACAGCAGCAATACCCGCCATGGGCAGTTGCAGTGGTGATTGTATTCTGCCTCATCATCGGGGCGGTATCCGCTCTTCGCGGTCAGAATCAGCCGAAAGCGGCGCAGACAGCGGACGTGCAGTCCGGTTCGACACTTGTGTATTTTCTGGATGTGGGGCAGGGTGACTGTGAACTGATCCGCCTCAAAACCGGGGAGAACATTCTGATTGATTCCGGTACAGGGGAAACAGCGAAAAAGCTTGAAAACTACCTGAAAGAGTTGGGCGTTCAAAAAATCGACTATCTGATTGCGACGCACCCGCACGCCGACCACATCGGCGGTATGGCACAGGTTGTCAAGAGTTTTGAAATCGGAAAAATATATATGCCGAAAATCCCGGATAATCAGGTTCCTACCACTTCAACATATGAAAATCTGCTCAAGGCAATCGACCAAAAAGGGCTGAAAATTACCGCTGCGAAGGGCGGCATGACGATTATGGACAGCGGCGGGGAAAAGCTGACAATTTTTGCGCCGAATTCCGAAAAATACACCGAACTGAACAGCTACTCCGTCGTTACAAAGCTGACGTGCGGAGGAAAAAGCTTTTTGTTCACCGGCGACGCGCAGGCGGACAGTGAAAAGCAAATGATCGGCAAAGGGTACGATTTAAAATCCGATGTCTTAAAGTGCGGGCATCACGGCAGTTCCACCTCCACCAGTGCCGCGTTTTTAAAAGCGGTTGCCCCGGGCGCGGCCATTATTTCCTGCGGGGTAAACAATGATTACGGTCACCCAGACAAAGCGGTGGTCAGCCGGCTGCAAAAGGCCGGTGTCACGATTTACCGCACTGACCAGCAGGACACGATTCTTGCTTCCTGTGACGAAAAAACCATTCAATTTACGACAAATCAAAAATCAGTGATAAAATAAATACAGCGGAGCGGGTTTTAAACCTGCTCCGCTGTATTTGATAACAGTTTTTTATTTTTGATCGTTAAAAAACTTTTCCCAGTCAAAGTCGCTGCCGTTTGAAACCGGGGTTGCCTGTGCTTTTGAAACCGGCTCTACGCCCTGTGTGGGAATGACTGGCTTGCGGTCCGGCAAAACCGGCTGCTCAATCGGCGCGGTGACGTCTTGATCCATCGCCGATGCTTTCTTAGCAGGCTGCGGCTTTGGTGCGGTAGGTTTCGTGCTTGGTGCAGACGGCTTTTTGACGGTCTGCGGTTTCGGCGCGAGCGTAATCGGAGCCGCCGCTGCCGGAGTGGAGCTTGAACGGATATCGTGCTCATCTTCAGGCACATAGTCGCCGCGATGCTGCATACCGTCGCTGTCGGAGCTGATATCGGTAAAGGTTATAGTAGGTTCGTCAATGTTTTTTTTTGATGCGCCGGCAGAGTGGTTCTTTGGGTCTTTCGGCCCGTAGCCGCCGCTGCCGCCGTTGCGGTTCGAGAAAAACTGCAAATATACGAACAAGCCGATTCCGCACAGCGCGAGAACAATCAGGATAACACCTAAAATTAAAATCATAGAAACACCGCCCACATTGGCAGGTGCGGCGGTGCTGCTGATAGTGGTGGTACCGGCTGCGGCTGTGCCTTGACTTTGTGTTTCAGCACCGCTGGAAAGCAGCTCGCCCCAGTTTTCGGAGGAAAGAACACCCGGGTCACTTAAGGCCTGAGCCGCCTGTGAAGCCGCCGCTTCCACACGGCTTGTCTGTGTGTCAACAATAGCGTGGCTGCTCACCGGGCGTTTGCTGGGAGTGGACGTTTCTTTGCGGCTGGAAGCTGCCGACTCACGGCTGGAGGCTTGCTTGGACGACTCCGCCACGGAGGAATTGCTTTCAGGAGCAATGCTGCTCGTTTCGGGTGCGGTGCTGCTTGGCGGTGCGGCTTCACTGCTTGCCTGACTTTCGGGTGTGATGGGCTCGCTGGATACACCTTCCGCAAACGCAGTTACGGTAAACACGGTGGCCGCAAAAATCAAAGTAAGCAAAACCGTCAGAAACCTCTTGGATCGTATATTCATCGTTTAACATATCCTCTCAAATGCTGATATAAATATAATATTATCATATAATATGTTGATAATACAACTGTTAATTTTCTGTAAAATCTGTAAGACATTCTATTGGGAAAATGCGACGTTGAAAAAATCGCTCCTCAATGCTATAATAGTAAAATTACAATACAAAATAATTTTGGGAGTGCGATGATGGGCGTTATTATCAGCACAGACAGTGCTTGTGACTTATTTCCCGATTTATACAAGCAATATCAGATTGACGTTGTTTCTCTTTATATTACAATTGAGGAGCACTCGTACCGTGATGTTTTTGAGATTGGCCCCGACGAGCTTTTTGTAAATTATGAAAAAACGCATCGCCTGCCAAAAACATCCGCGCCGCCACCGGCTGACTTTTTTGCTATGTTCAAAAAGAATGTGGATAACGGTGATGATGTCGTGCATATTGCAATGAATTCAAAGTTTTCCTCCTCGTATCAAAACGCATGTACCGCCGCAAAGGAGTTTGACAATGTTTATGTGGTCGATACATTTACTCTGAGTTCCGCACAGGGGTTGTTGGTGCTGCGGGCTGCGGATATGCGCGATGCGGGTATGCCGGCAAAAAAGATTTTCGACCAAATAGAAATTGATAAAACCAAAATGCGAACCAATGTGCTTTTGGATACCTTGGAGTATGCTTATCGCGGCGGCAGGGCTACACTGCTGCAAATGTTCGGGGCGAACCTGTTAAAGCTGCGTCCCTGTCTGCTGTTGGACACGCACGGCGTACTGACAGTACGCAAAAAGTTTCGCGGCAACTTTGCACAGGTCTGTAAAGAGTATATCCGTTTTGTGCTGGAACAACCCAATGTGGACGGTGAGCGCGCATTTGTTTCAACGACAGGAATGGATCAAAAGCTTTTAAACAGCGTTATTAAGATGGTTAAAGACAGCGGTAAGTTCAAGGAGGTCTTGTTTTCAAGGGCAGGCTGCACGATGACGGTTCATACAGGGCCGAATACGCTTGTTCTGTTCTACAAGGAAAAATAGGAGGGTATATGGAAAGAAAAGTTAAGATCGTTGCGGACAGCACCTGTGACTTAAGTGCAGAACTGCTTGAAAGATACCGCATCGATGTCATTCCGCTGAATGTGAATTTGGGGGATGTATCCTATCTGGACGGCGTCGACATACATACGCCGGATTTGTTTGAGTACTATAAAAAGACCGGCAAACTACCTACAACGTCCGCCCCTACGCCCGCGTATTACGAAGACTTCTATCAGAAGTGGACAAACGAGGGGTGGGAGGTGGTTCATTTCAGTATCAGCGCCGAACTTACCGTCACCCCGAATATTGCAAAGATGGCCGCCGAAAAATTTGACAATATTTATCCTGTCGATTCACGCAACGTATCAAACGGCATGGGTATTCTTGCGATTAAAGCCGCGGAGCTGCGGGACGAGGGACTTTCCGCAAAGGAAATTGAAGAGCGGGTTTTGGGCATGACCGGTAAAGTCCGCACCACCTGCGTCATCAGCACGCTGCTTTTCATGTATAAAGGGGGCCGCTGCACGGGCGTTCAGGCACTGGGTGCGAATTTGCTGAATTTGAAGCCCTGCATCGACGTTACAAACGGCAAGATGGGCGTTGCCCGAAAGTACCGCGGCAGTTTGAAATCGGCAGTCTGTAAATTGGTTGAAGACAGGCTCAAAGGCGTGGAAAATGTTGATTTGGACCGGCTGTTAATTGCCAACTACGATGTGGACAGCAAAACGATTGAGGCTGTAAAGGCCAAAATCAGAGAATATCAGGATTTTAAAGACATATTTGTTGACGATTGCGGCTGTTCCGTTTCCGTCCATTGCGGACCGGGTACGCTGGCTCTCATATACATGACGAAATAAAAAAATTAGGCAGGGCAGAGAATTTTTCTCTGCCTTTTTTCTGTCTTAATTGAAAATCTTGGTCAGCCATTCATCACACAGCTGTGTCCAGTGCGCGTCATGCGGATTCACAAGCGGGGAAGAATCCTCCGCGGAAGTGAGCGGAGAGGCAAGCGACAAGCCGTGCGGCCCTTTATTGAATATATGAAGTTCACACGGAACATTCTTTTCCAACAGCGCATTTACAAACAGCAGGGAATTTTGAACAGGTACGCAAGCGTCATCGGCAGTGTGCCATAAAAACACAGGGGGCATGTCGGAACGCACCGCGTTTTCAAGTGAAAAAAGACGGAGCAATTTGTCGTCCGCATCTTCACCCAAAAGACCCGCAAAAGAATCCTGATGGGCGTACTTTCCGCTTGTGATCACCGGATAGCATAGGCACGCGGCGTTTGGGCGCAGTACAGAAGGATTTTTGACGGAAAGCGCTTTGCAGATCTCTTCGTTGTCCCACATGCAGGAAAGGCACCCGGCGACATGAGCACCGGCGGAAAATCCCATGACGGCAATCTGATCGATATCGATTAAAAATTCAGCCGCGTTGGCTCGCAGGTATTGAATGGCGGCAGCGGCCTCCATTAATTGCGTGGGAAAGTGAGCGGGTGCGCAGGTGTAGCGCAACACGAAGGTTTGGTACCCCATGGCGAGAAAATGGAGTGCAACTGGCTCCGCTTCACGGTCGGATGTGAAGCGGTATCCTCCGCCCGGGAAGATTAAAATGGAGGGTGAAGCCTGATTCGGGCGAATTTCCTCTGAGTTTTCACGTACGTAGGTGTACAGTTTCGCTTCGCTTTTGTACTCGCGCAGGATGGGAAACTGCACAGGTAAGTCAATGATCCGATGTATCACGATCAATCAATCCTTTTTCTTTATTATTCAATATTTGCTTGCAGAATATTCTTTACAAGGTTTTCAAGCTCCGGCCATGTTTCAAGGTATCCCGCGCGGCGGCGAAACGCGGCGGCATTTTTCATCCCTTTCAGGTACCAGCCAACATGCTTGCGCGCTTCATTCATGGCGCGGTGTTCGCCTTTGTAGTCGCACATCAGCTTCATGTGCCGCATCATAACAAGCATGCGCTCGTTAATTCCCGGTGGGGGAAGAATCCGGCAGGAATCCGTAAGGTATGCGTTAATCTGTGAGAATATCCACGGGTTTCCGAGCGCGGCGCGCCCGACCATCACGAGGTCGCAGCCGGTTTCTTCCAGCATCCGCCCGGCAGCCTGTGCGGAATCAACGTCACCGTTGCCGATGACCGGAATTTTAACCGCCTGTTTCACCTGCCTGATGATATCCCAGTCGGCGGGCGGCATGTACATATCCTCGCGTGTCCGGCCGTGTACCGTGATGGCGTCGGCTCCCGCCGCTTCACAGATTTGGGCAACCTCCACCGCGTTGACCGTATTTTTGTCCCAGCCCTTGCGGATTTTCACTGTGACCGGAATATTTACAGCACCTTTCACCGCCGCGGTGATTTCGCCGCAGAGCTGCGGGTTTTTCATCAGCGCCGAGCCGGAGCCGTTGCAGCTTACCTTTGGCGCGGGGCAGCCCATGTTGATGTCGATGATGTCGGGTGCGTACTCCATCGCCTTTTTTGCGGCTTCGGCCATGACGGCGGGCTCACAGCCGAAAAGCTGAATGCCCGCCGGCCGCTCCGCGTCGCTCAAAGTCATGAGCGAGCCTGTTTTTTTATCATTATATTGCAGTCCTTTGGAACTGACCATTTCGCTCACAACATACGACGCGCCGAATTGCGTGCAAGTTTCGCGAAACGCCCTGTCTGCCACGCCCGCCAGGGGCGCTAAAACCGCAAAGCCTTCTATTTTTAAATTGCCAATTTTCATTTGGTGTTCCTCTCCGCGTTAATACTAAAATCCATTAAAAANNTAATTGGAGAGTAGTATAAAATAGAGAGTTTATTATAACACTTATTTTTTCCTTTTAAAAGTGATATAATAGCCTAATGAATGATGAAACGAATCAATAAAGAAAAGTGAAGAATAAAGAATGAAGGTTGCCGCCAAAGCGGCAAATTTTAAGATCATAAAGATTAAAGGAGAACAATATGAAGCTGCTGGTACTCGACGGCAATAGCATTTTAAACCGGGCGTTCTACGGCATTCGCCTTTTGACCACAAAGGAGGGGCTGTTTACCAACGGAATATATGGTTTTCTGACCATGCTGCAAAAGCTGAAAAATGAAACGAACCCCGACGCGGTTGCAATCGCTTTTGATATGCGCGCGCCCACGTTCCGCCACAAGGAATACGCGGGTTACAAGGCACAGCGTAAAGGTATGCCCGAGGAGCTGGCACAGCAGCTGCCGAACCTGAAGGAACTTTTGCAGCTTTTGGGCTATCGTTTGGTAGAATGCGAGGGCTTTGAAGCCGACGACATTCTTGGTACGCTTGCTAAAAAATGCAGTGATACCGGTGACGAATGTATAATTGCGACCGGGGATCGCGACAGCCTGCAGCTGGTCAGCTCCAAGGTGAGCGTCCGCCTTGCCGCGACCAAATTCGGCCAGCCGCAGGTGACGGTTTACGATGAAGCGAAAATCATGGAGGACTACGGCGTTACGCCGAAACAGCTGATTGATATCAAAGCGATTCAGGGCGATTCGTCCGACAATATCCCCGGCGTAGCGGGTGTTGGACCGAAAGGCGCGGGCGAACTGATTCAGAAGTTCAAGGATTTGGATACGATTTATGAAAATATTGATACGATTGATATTAAAGAGGGAATGCGCCAAAAGCTGATCAAAAGCAAGGACAGCGCCTACCTCAGCCGGTACCTCGGCACCGTGCGCACCGATGCGCCGATTGATACGGAGATAGCGGATTATATTCCAAAGCCGTGCGATAACGACAAGGCCGCGCGCCTAATGGCGAAGTTGGAATTTTTTTCGCTGATTGACAAAATGGACTTGCGTGCTCCCGCACCGGAATCAAACCCCGAAAAGTCCGAAGAGATCTGCATCGGCACTGCTGATTGCAGCGACACAGCGGCGCTGCTGAGCGGCCTGAAAAAAGCGGGGCGTGCCGATTTTGCCGGTGAATATGCCGACCACCAAATGAAATTATATCTGAACTTTGAAAATCAAATTCATGTGACGGACGACCTTGATTTTATCAAAGCACTTTGCGCGGACGAAAAAATAAAGAAGAATACGCATGATATTAAGCCGTTGTACGCGGCGCTCGACGCGCGGGAAATCCCGCTGAACGGTGCGGGGATGGACACCCTTCTTGCGGCATATTTGCTGAACCCGTCGGCTTCAGGCTATGAGCCGAGCCGTTTAGCGCAGGAGTATGGCATTGCCCTGCCGGAGCAGAGCGAGAACCCGACTGCTTCTTTTGTGGCGGGACTGCCCGCGCTGGTCGACAAGCTTTCCGCTGAAATTAATAAGAACAATCAAACCGAGCTGTTAAATACCATTGAAATGCCGCTCGCGGCGGTGCTTGCCCGCATGGAAAATATCGGGTTCGCGGTGGACGCGGACGGAATCAAGGCTTATGGCGAGGTTCTGCAAAAACAAATTGATACCGTACAGGCACAGGTGTTTGAAGAGGTCGGCTATGAGTTCAATATTAACTCGCCAAAACAGCTGGGGGAAGCGCTGTTTGGAAAGTTAGGATTAACCCATGGCAAAAAGACAAAGAGTGGGTATTCTACAAAGGCCGAAATTTTGGAAGAACTGCGTTACGAGCATCCCGCGGTGGAGCTTGTGCTGAACTACCGCAGTCTGACGAAATTGAAATCCACTTACTGT
>DDHX01000002.1:28039-43887 GCA_002338255.1 Ruminococcaceae bacterium UBA1865
CATGATACAGGCATTTAAAAATAATGACGATATTCACCGCAGCACAGCGGCCAGAGTGTTCCATATGCCCGAGCAGATGGTCACGCCGATTATGCGAAGCCGCGCCAAAGCGGTCAACTTCGGAATTGTTTACGGTATCGGTGCGTTCTCACTCGCGAAAGATATCGGCGTAACACGAAAAGAGGCCGAAACCTATATCCACGATTATCTTTCCAATTACGCGGGAATTGATGAATATATGAAGCGAGTCGTTGCCGAAGCCAAGCAGAACGGTTATGCCGAAACCATGTTTGGCCGCCGGCGCTACCTGCCCGAGCTGACTTCAAGCAACTTCAATATGCGTGGGTTCGGCGAACGCGTGGCGCGCAATATGCCGATTCAGGGTGCCGCCGCCGATATTATTAAAATTGCGATGATTCGAGTCGAACAACGGCTCGAAAAAGAGAATATGAAGTCCCGCTTGATTTTACAGGTACACGATGAACTGATTGTCGAAGCACCCGAGGACGAGGCGCAGCGGGCTTGTGAAATTCTGACGCAGGAAATGCAGAATGCCGCCCAGCTTGCCGTGCCGCTGATTGCGGAAGCTAAAACTGGCAAGACATGGTACGAGGCAAAGGCATGATATTTACCTGCCCTATTTGTAACGGAAAGCTGAATAAACTGAATAAAGCTTATGTCTGTGCAAACGGTCACAGCTATGATATTGCGGCAGAGGGTTATGTTCACCTGCTGCCGCCGAACAAAATGCACTCGAAAGTTCCCGGTGATAATAAACTGATGGTCGCGTCGCGCCGCAATTTTTTGGAAGCGGGCTTCTACCGGCTTTTCAGCGACAAGTTAAATGAGCTTATACGCGAATATCTTCATGCAAGAAATCCAATTATTTTAGACGCGGGCTGCGGTGAGGGCTACTATACCGGTAGGCTGTACGACGATTTGACCGCCCACGGCTTTTCGCCGCAGGTTTACGGTTTCGATATTTCAAAGTTTGCGGTCAAAGCCGCGGCGAAAAAATATAAAACCATTGATTTTGCCGTCGGCAGTATTTTCAGCATACCGGTTGAAGATGCCGCTGTGGACTGCGTACTTGATGTGTTCGCTCCGATTGTCGAAAGCGAGCTGAACCGGGTGCTGAAACCGAGCGGCTTTTTGATTTTGGCGGTGCCGGGCGAACGGCATTTGTATGGCTTAAAAGAAATCCTGTATGACAGTCCTTATGAAAATGAATACAAAGACACGGAATACGCAGGCTTTGAATTCGTAACGCGTGTGCCGGTTCAGGATGATATTCAACTGGACGGCAATCAAATTATCATGGATTTATTCGCGATGACACCCTACTACTGGAAAACGACAATAGAAGGCAGCGAGCGGCTGAAGCAGACAAATTGGTTATCAACGCAGATTGAATTTGACTTTCTGATTTACAGAAAGGTGAAATGAGGAGACGGAACATATGCTTCATAACAGGCGGGAACACAGGGAACTGAGCCGGGAACAAATAGAAAACATACTCTTTATCGTTGTGATCACGGTGTTTGCCATGTTGGTGCGCATACTGCTTTTCCCGTTTGAATCGGGTGATTACCATCAGTTTTTACGGGGATGGTACGAGGCGCTCAAAAATAACGGCGGCTTTGCGGCTGTCGGTATGAACATCGGCGACTATATGCCTACCTATCTGTATTTTCTGGCCATTTTTACATATTTTCCGGTTTCGGATTTGGCCGCAATTAAGATTATATCAAGTGTCGCCGATATTATTTTGGCAGTCTATGTGATGAAAATCGTCAATTTGAAATACGAGAACAAAACGTACGGCGTGCTTGCCTACGCTGGAATTCTGTTTTTGCCGAGCGTAATTTTGAATTCGGCAGTGTGGGGGCAGTGCGACTCGATTTTTACCGCCGCGCTCGTCGCCTGTGTATATTACTTCATGCAAAATAAGGAAAACCGGGCGGTCACCGCGTTCGCAATCGCCTTTATCTTTAAATTGCAGGCGGTGTTTTTGGCGCCGCTGCTTCTGCTTTTGTTACTCAAGCGCAAAGTCAAAATAAGCACGTTTTTAATCGTACCGTTAGTATATTTTGTTTCTATTCTACCGGCTGTAATTATGGGGCGCAGCTTGACCGGCCTGCTTACCGTGTATTTTTCACAGGCGGGGCAGTACAAGATGATTGCCATGTTCCTGCCGAACCTGTACACATGGCTGCCGGAAAACACCCCGAGCTATATCAGCTCCGCAGCTGTCATTTTAGCGGGTGGTCTGGTGCTGATTTCACTCTTCTATTTTTATAGAAAGAAGTTCATGATTACAAACGAAGTGCTCGTTTCGCTGGCACTGTTCTTTGCACTGTTTGTGCCGTTCATTCTGCCGCATATGCATGAGCGCTACTATTTTTTAGCGGATATCCTGTCCGTTATCTTCGCGTTTTACTTCCCGAAAAAGTTTTATGTACCGGTTGTTACGGTGCTGAGTTCTACTTACGCCGTTTGTCATAATTTGTTTAATACCGATTTTTTCAGTGTACAGCTGCTGGGCGTGATTATGCTGCTTGTGCTGATTTCTGTTGCAAAGCATCTTGTGGATTTAATCAAAGCGAACCGGATTGAGAATGAACAGGTGCTGATATGAAAGAGTTTATAATTGCGCCGATGAAGGAGAAACACCTTGATGCGCTTGTTGAAGTGGACAAACTCTGCTTCACGCGGCCGTGGACGCGCACCGGGCTGCAAGCGGAATTATCGAGCGACACCGCCTGCTTTGCCGCCGCTGAACAGCATGGTACGGCTGTCGGCTGCGCGGGGATGCAATGCGTTTGCGGCGAGTGCTACATTGACAAGGTAGCCGTTCACCCCGACTGCCGCAGGCAGGGGATTGCGCAGGCGCTTGTGCAGTACTTAATTGATTACGCCATGAGTAATCATGCGGAGTTTATCACATTGGAGGTGCGGCAGAGCAACGCACCCGCAATTGCGCTTTACAGCAAGCTCGGTTTTCAGCCGGTAGGAATACGCAAAAATTTTTACACAGATTTACACGAGGATGCAATATTGATGACGCGGTATTTTTAGGGGGAAATATGGAACATAAAGAATACGTAAAAAATTTATGGTGCCAAATTGATAAACAGAACTGGGAAAATCTTCATGACTATTTTGAGCCGAGCACTGTAATTGAGTGGGCAAATACAAAGGAACGATTTACCGTGCCTGAATTTGTGAATGCCAATGCAGAATATCCGGGTGACTGGAAAATCACAGTGAAGCGCTTGGAAGAGGCACAAAATACAGTAATTTCCGTCGTTTTGGTTCAGCTTGCAGGTGAGGAAGCTGCATTCACAGCGGTTTCATTCTTTGAATTTGAAAATGACCGTATTTCGGGTCTTACCGAATATTGGGGCGATGTCGCCGAACCGCCTGCATGGCGAAAAAATAAAATCTTATAACAAGGTGTATATTAAATAAGTAAGGGGAAAGTTAGATTATGCGGATATTAGCACTGGAAAGTTCCTGCGATGAAACCGCCGCCGCGGTGGTTGAGGACGGGCGAAAAGTTTTGTCGTCTGTCATCGCTTCACAGGTGGAGGAGCATAAATTATATGGCGGTGTCGTGCCGGAAATTGCATCCCGCCGCCACTGCGAAGCCGTTGTGGGCGTTACGCAGCAAGCGCTTGACGACGCGAACATGAAACTTGACGAAATTGACGCAATCGCCGTTACCTATGCACCGGGACTGATTGGCGCACTTTTGGTGGGCGTCAATTTTGCAAAAGGACTGGCGATGTCAAGTGGGAAACCGCTGATTCCGGTGCATCATCTGCGCTCACACATCGCGGCGAATTATATTACTTCACCGGAACTCAAACCGCCTTTTTTATGCCTGATCGTTTCCGGCGGGCACAGTCATATTGTAGAGGTGAAAGATTACACTGAATTGCGTGTAATCGGCCGCACCCGCGACGACGCTGCGGGGGAGGCATTCGATAAGGCCGCAAGAGCTATGGGCATGCCTTACCCCGGCGGTGTGGAAATGGACAAACGCGCGCAGGGCGGCAACGCCGAGGCTTTCAAACTGCCGCACCCCACTGTTGACGGCGCACCTTACGACTTCAGCTTTTCCGGATTAAAAACGTCTGTAATCAATTTGATTCACAACGCGGAGCAAAAAGGGCAGACTTTGCCCGTGGAGGATTTGGCGGCTTCATTCCGAAAAGCGGTCGTGGATTGCCTGATTAAGAACTTTATCAAAGCGGCGCAGGACACGGGCAACACCAAGCTGGTGATTGCGGGCGGCGTTTCGGCGAATTCGCTGCTGCGCAGCAGGCTGCAGGAGGAATGCAGGAACCGGGGCTGGGAATTTTATATGCCGGAACTGAAACTTTGCGGCGACAACGCCGCCATGGTTGGCGCTCAGGGATATTATGAATACCTTTCGGGTAAAACAGCCGGACTTGACCTGAACGCCTGCGCTGAAATGCCGGTTGACGGAAACTGCTGAGTTATAATGCGGTGCAGGACTAATGGTTTGATGATTCAAAAATAGCTGGTAAATATTTAACAAATTCACAATTTCGCAATTGATTATATGTAAATAATGTATTATAATTGATTATAAATTCGAAAGGTCATTGGACCGGAAGGAGAGAAAAGATATGACAAATAATAAGTCAGTCTTAAACTGGATTGAAGAAATGAAAACACTTGTCAATCCTGACAAAGTAGTCTGGGTAGACGGCACCGAGGCACAAATCGAGGCGCTGCGTGCTGAAGCTTGCTCCACAGGGGAAATTATCAAGCTGAATCAGGAAAAGCTCCCGAACTGCTACCTGCATCGCACCGCCGTTAACGACGTTGCACGTGTTGAGGACAGAACGCTTATCTGTTCCCGCAGAGAAGAGGATGCCGGCCCGACCAACCACTGGAAGGACCCGCAGGAAGCATACAAAATGCTTTATGATATTGCAAGGGGCAGCTACAAGGGCCGTACCATGTATGTCATTCCTTATTCCATGGGCCCTGTTGGTTCACCTCTCGCCAAAATCGGCGTTGAGCTGACAGATTCTATCTATGTTGTATTAAACATGTGCATCATGGCACGTGTTGGCCAAAATGTATGGGATACTCTTGGCGACAGCAATGACTGGGTGCGCGGCCTTCACTGCAAGTGCGACATTGATGCAGAGAAGAGATATATCTGCCACTTCCCAGAAGACAACACCATTATTTCCGTAAACTCCGGTTACGGCGGAAACGTT
Organism: Ruminococcaceae bacterium UBA1865; assembly: GCA_002338255.1. Taxonomy (GTDB): domain Bacteria; phylum Bacillota; class Clostridia; order Oscillospirales; family Acutalibacteraceae; genus Caproiciproducens. Next base: position 33,301 of record DDHX01000002.1, read on the forward strand.
CTGCTCGGCAAAAAGTGCTTCGCACTTCGCATCGCTTCCTACCTTGGCAAGACCGAAGGTTGGATGGCAGAGCATATGCTGATTTTAGGGATCCAAGATCCTAAGGGCGACATTAAATATGTTGCAGCTGCATTCCCGTCCGCTTGCGGAAAGACTAACCTCGCAATGTTGATTCCACCGGAAGGCTACATTAAAAAGGGTTACAAAGTTTGGACTGTCGGCGACGATATCGCTTGGATGCGTCAAGGACCGGACGGCAGATTGTATGCAATTAACCCTGAAAACGGCTTCTTCGGCGTTGCACCGGGTACGAACAAAAAGTCCAACCCGAACGCACTTGCTTCTACAATGTCCGGCACTATTTTCACCAACGTTGTACAAAACCTGGATGACAACACAGTTTGGTGGGAAGGCCTTGATAAAAATCCGCCTAAGCATGCTCTTAACTGGAAGGGCGAGCCTTGGGACGGAACAACCTCCGATCAAAAGGGCGCTCATCCGAACAGCCGCTTTACTGCTCCTGCAAAGAACTGCCCATGTGTAAGCCCAGAGTTTGATAAGGGTACAGGCGTTCCGATTTCCGCTATTATCTTCGGCGGCCGCCGTGCACAGACAACTCCGCTGGTTTACCAGTCCCGTGACTGGAACAACGGCGTGTTCGTTGGTTCCATCATGGCTTCTGAAACAACTGCTGCTGCAACCGGTGCAGTCGGTGTTGTTCGCCGTGACCCGATGGCGATGCTGCCGTTCTGCGGCTACCATATGGGCGACTACTTCAAACATTGGATTGAAATGGGTGAGAAGTTAGGCGACAAAGCTCCTAAGGTTTTCAACGTCAATTGGTTCCGTCTTGACGACGAAGGCCACTTCATTTGGCCGGGATTCGGCGACAACCTCCGTGTACTCGAATGGATGATTAATCGCTGCGAGGGTAAGGTCGACGCAGTCGAAACTCCAATCGGCTTTGTTCCGAAGGCAGAAGACATCAACCTTGATGGCCTTGATTTCAGCATTGATACGCTCAAGAGCATTCTTGAGGTTAAGAAGGATCAATGGGTTAAGGAATCCGATGGCATTGAAGAATTCTACAAGAAGTTTGGCAATAAGCTTCCAAAAGAATTGGATGAGCAGCTTACAATTCTAAAGAACAATCTTAAGTAATTTTCATAAATTTTCAATTGGGCGCTTCGATTTTTCGAAGCGCCCTTTTTTATGTTCAGCCTATCGCAATGACTTTCTCCGTCGCACTACCTCGCTCAAGGAGGGAGTTTTAATGGATTTTGGTATTAACAAAAAATTTTAATTGACAAATCGTGAAGAAATTCATATACTATGTATTAAGTAGTATGCGAAAAGGGGAATTAGAATGATCTGTACTCAATGTGGCCGTGAAAACCCAATGGATGCGGCTTTTTGCGCCGGATGCGGTGCACCGCTGCCCCAGCCAAGCACGCCGCCGTATTATTACGCACAGCCGAATATGCCGCCGTATTATTACCCACAGCCATGTTCCCCGTCAAGTCGCTGGATTGCTTTTATACTTTGTTTTTTTGTCGGAGTTTTAGGTATCCACCGTTTTTACGTAGGAAAAATAGGCACGGGTTTATTGTATCTGTTTACAGGTGGTCTTTTCGGAATTGGCTGGCTTGTCGATATAATTATGATTGCCTGCGGCAGCTTTACAGACATGGCAGGGCTTCAGCTTAAAATATAGGAAGCTATTTTAAATTCATTCATATCAAAGCGCGATAGGAGCGGCTTCGTAAGAGGCCGCTTTTTGCTTGCATTGTGGAATGGCAAATGATTCATAATCCGACAAAATTAGTAGTTATAATACTGATAAGTCGTACTAATTTGCATAAATTTAGTAAAAATGCTTCAAAAAGTATGAATAAATTGTTTCTAAATTAAAAAAATTGTATAAATATCATATTGCCTTATTCGCTTAAAATGTTTATACTATAAGTAATTCATAAAAGCCCATCAGGTATATGCTTGGTTGGGAATTTTTATTTTAGGAGGAAGATAATATGGCAGGCAGCACAGAAACAGCGTACCATCCAAAGGGAGACTTCTTCAATTTAAAGGGCAATCACACGAATGTCCGCACAGAAGTCGGTGCAGGTTTAACTACTTTCTTCGCGATGGCTTACATTATTGTTGTAAACCCAAACATGCTTTCACAAACGGGTATGCCTTGGGGCGCGGTTTTCCTTGCAACCATTATTGCTTCGGTCATCGGAACTCTTGTGATGGCCTTATTTGCAAATGTTCCTTACGCGCAGGCACCGGGCATGGGCTTAAACGCATTCTTTGTGTTTACTGTTTGCTTCGGTTCTGGCTTTAATTGGCAGGAAGCGCTTGGCATGGTCTTTATATGCGGTCTTTTTAACATCTTGATTACCGTGACAAAGGTTCGGAAAATGATTATTAAATCTATTCCGCTCAGTTTGCAAAACGCCATCGGCGGCGGTATCGGAATTTTTATCGCGTATATCGGAGTTAAAAATGCCGGGCTGATTCAGTTTACTTCTGACCCGGGTACCTACACAATGCTTGACAGCAAGACAGTTATCGCAAGCAGCAGCGCAGTTCCGGCAATTGTAAAGTTAAACACGCCGCTTGTCTGGCTTGCACTTTTCGGCCTTGCCTTAACAATTATTCTACTGGTTACAAAGGTAAAAGGCGCTATCTTAATCAGCATCGCAGTTACGACAGTGGTTGGTATTCCAATGGGGCTTACTACAATGGGTCAATCCATGGGATTTATAGAAGCGTGTAAACAGCTTCCCACAACTTTTGGCGCAGCATTCGGCAACCCCGGGATCCTTTCGCTCTTTTCCAATCCCGCTAAGATTCCGCTTGTTTTAATGACCATTTTTGCATTCAGCCTTTCCGATACCTTTGATACCATCGGTACCTTCATCGGAACCGGCCGCAGAACCGGCATTTTCAGCGAGGAAGACCAAAAAGCTTTGGAAAACGGCAAGGGNNGCGGCAGGCATCGGCGCCGGCGGACGCACGGGCTTGACCAGTGTGGTTACAGCCGCAATGTTCGTGCTCAGCGCATTCTTAGCTCCGCTAATCAGCGCGGTTCCGTCCGCGGCAACTGCTCCGGTTTTAATCATCGTTGGTGTTATGATGCTGAGCTCGTTTAAAGAAATTGTCTGGGATAACCTTGAAGAAGCAATTCCAGCGTTCTTTGCCAGTGTCTTTATGGCGTTTAGCTATAGTATTTCTTATGGCATCGCCGCGGGCTTCATTACCTATTGCTTGATCAAGACCGTACGTGGCAAAGCAAAAGAAATCCATCCTATTCTTTGGGTTGCAACAGCTTTGTTCATATTGAATTTTGTTGTTCTTGCACTTTTACCGTAAAATTACGGAAAACATTACTGTTTCAAGCCCCGTACTTTCGAGTATGGGGCTCTTTTTGTTTCATAGACAAAAATTAGTTTATTATTTTATTTTGCTGTGATATAATTTATTATCATTATAATTGAGGTGAAGGTATGCCGAGATTTTTTATCAATTATGTTCCGGAGGAGCTTGTGGTCATTACCGGCGAGGACGGCCGCCACATCGCGCGGTCGCTGCGGATGCAGCCGGGTGAGCGACTGATTCTTTGTGACAGCATCGGAACGGACTATAATTGTGAGATAGAAAGCATTGCGGACGGGGAAGCCACCGTACGTGTGCTTAATTTTTGTAAAACAGTGGCGGAGCCAAGCGTCAATGTGACCGTGTACCAGGGGCTGCCTAAAGCGGATAAAATGGACAGTATTGTGCAAAAGGCGGTCGAAACGGGGGCGGTACGGATTGTGCCCGTAATGACCGCGCGCTGTGTATCAAGGCCCGACGAAAAAGCAGCGGCGAAGAAAATTGAACGTTGGCAAAAAATCTCTCAGGAAGCCGCAAAACAAAGCGGCAGGGGAATAATCCCACAGATCGGTGCGCTGACCAATTATCGTTCGGCCATGAAAGAAGCGGCGCAGAACGGTGAAATCATCTTGTTCTTTGAGGGCGGTGGGCAGAGCATTTCTCAACTCGTTAGCCCGGAAACAAAAAATCTTGCAATTTTTATTGGACCGGAGGGCGGATTTGAACAAGCCGAGGTTGACTTTGCGCTGCAAAACGGTGGAAAAATCGGTACGCTCGGCGCGCGGATTCTCCGGACGGAAACCGCTCCGGTTGCCGCGCTCGCGGCGATTATGCGGTCAACGGGAAATATGTAATTTCAAAATTGAGCTAATTTATAAAAGTCTAAACGATAAAGAGGTGGAGATTATCTATGAAATATGATTGGATTGACGCTTACTGTCTTGCTAAAAACGGAGTGGAAAAGGACTACAAGGCAGAGTGGCAGGCGACGCGCTACATGATTAAAGGGAAAATGTTTGCGATGCAGGGCGGGGATAAAGAAGGGAAACCAATTATTACGGTCAAATTGGAACCGGAATTCGGAACATTGCTAAGGAATCAGTACAAGGATATTACAGCAGGATACTATATGAATAAAGAACACTGGAATTCGCTGTATTTGGATGGGGAAGTCCCGGATGATGTTTTGCGGGATATGCTCGATCAGGCGCACCGGCTCGTGCTAAGCGGATTCAGCAAGAAAGCACAGAAAGAAATATGTCCTGAAGAGAATTGAGCCAGACAATAGGTGTATAATAGAAGTAAATTATACAATATGTAGTAGAAAGGCTGTTGAAGATGATATTATCGGGCAGAGAAATTTTGAAGCATATGGGAAAAGAAATTATCATTGAGCCGTTTGATAAGGCAAGAATAAATCCAAACAGCTATAATTTATCGCTGCATAATGAACTTTTGGTTTATGATAATGAGATATTGGATATGAAAAAGCCGAATCCGGCAAGAAAAATAATCATACCGGAAACGGGGTTGTTACTGGAGCCGAACCGGCTGTATTTGGGCAGAACGAACGAATTTACGAGTACAAATCAGTATGTCCCCATGCTGGAGGGACGTTCTTCAACGGGTCGGCTGGGTCTTTTTATTCATGTGACGGCGGGCTTCGGCGATATTGGCTTTGCGGGCTACTGGACGCTGGAGATTTTTTGTATTCAGCCGCTGATTATTTATCCGAATGTGGAGGTGTGCCAAATTTATTACCATCACATTGAGGGTGAATATGATTTGTACAGCAGCGGAAAATATCAAAACAATACGGGTGTACAGCCGAGCCTGATGTACAAGGATTTTGAAAAGTAATGCAAAAAAGCGGGGAAGAAAAATGCAGACAGCTTTGATCACCGGTGCGTCACGCGGGATTGGCAGTGCAATCGCAAGGCAGCTCGCCAAGGACGGATTTCGGGTTATTATCAACTACAACGCTTCCGAGCGGGAGGCTCAACTGCTAATATCAGAACTAAATAATACTTATGGTATAAAGTGTGCCGCGTTTCATGCGGATGTTTCGGACAGGGTGCAGGTGGAAGCGATGTTTGCCGCAGCCGGCGGTATTGATGTGCTGATTAACAACGCGGGAATCGCACAGCAAAAGCTGTTTACCGACCTTACCGAACAAGATTGGGACAGAATGTTTGACGTCGATGTGAAGGGCGTGTTCCACTGTTGCCAGTGCGCCCTGCCATATATGATCCATCAAAAGCGCGGGAAAATCATCAATATATCTTCCATGTGGGGACAGGTCGGTGCTTCCTGCGAAGTGCACTATTCCGCGGCTAAGGCGGCGGTTATCGGCCTTACCAAAGCGCTTGCGAAAGAAGTTGGCCCGTCCGGCATACAGGTGAATTGCATTGCACCGGGCGTCATCCAAACCGAAATGAACGNNAAAAGAGGAAACACCGCTGGGTGTGATTGGTACGGCACAGGATATTGCCAACGCGGTCAGCTTTTTGGCGGGCGAAAAATCCAACTTTATCACGGGTCAGGTTTTGGGAGTTAACGGCGGCATCGTTATTTAATTTGATATTGGAATATATCACAAATTTGTCATGTTGGTTTACAAAGCTGTCAGTATCATGGACTTTTCTGTTTTATTTGCTACAATGAATAATATGGAATGATATAAGGGAAGTTGTACACATGAAAAAATGGGCAGGTACGGCAGTTTTGATGCTAATTATTTTTCTAAGTTTTCCGTGGGGATGCTCTGACAAGAATAAGACGGCAGGCGAAAGCAAAGCAGTTTCAATAGCAAGCACCACTGAAAGCACAGTTGTCGGTTCTGTCGTAGAACACCTGCCAGACAGCACCGCTGACAGCTCAGGGGCTGAAAAGGCAGAAGTTGAAAGATTGGGATACATAAAAAATTTTGATGTAAAGACAGGCCTTGTAACATTTGACCCGATTGAATGGGTTACAGATGATAATGTCACCCGAAAAAAAGAACTGGGACTGAACGACAAAGACGGTTTACCCGATGGGTATTATATTTACAATCCGTCTAAACAAACGGAAAGCCTAAAACTTTCTAAAAATTGCGAAATTTACATTATATTTTGGAACAATATGGGTGTTGCGGATGAAGAGAGGTTAATCAATCAGGATGGTCTTGTTAAACGCTTGAAAGAGGCCAGTGCTTTAGGGTATCCCTATCATTTAACTGTTAAAGATGGGCAAATTATAAAAATGCAGGAACAATATGTGCCGTAAAGCATTGCATAAACTTGTGTAGGTAAGGCTTCGGGTTCGTTTTAATACAGAAAGGGAGGAAAGGAATGAAGAACAGGAAGAAATTTTTAAGGATGGTTGCTGTGCTTCTCTGCACGGTCATTATCGGTGCTTTCGCCGCATGCAGCAGTTCCGGTTCAAGCGCGGCAGTCGGTAATAAGTCAACGGCACTGCACAGCACCAACGCGGCGTCCACGGCTGCGGCGGCGGGAATGGCAGATGCAGCGCCTGAAAAAACGGCAGATGCAACGACAACAAAAGAGTCCGGTACAGCACAGAGTACAGCAACCACATCCGCGGCTGCGGCCGCGCTCAGCAATCAAAAAATAATCCAAAATCTTTCCTATCAAATCGAAACGCTGAAATTCGACGATTCCATTCAAAAAATTCAGAGCCTGTCCACCGAGTTGGGGGGCTATGTTCAGGATTCCAGTGTGAGTGGAAAAGGAGTGCAGGAGCAGGGAAGTCTGCGCAGCGCAAGCTATGTTCTGCGTATTCCACAAGGGAAGCTTGATCAGTTTAAGAACAGCGCCGGCAATATCGGAAATGTACTTAATTTTACCAGTTCCAGCGAAAACGTGAGCGAGAAATACTTCGATACGGAGGCGCGGCTGAAAAGCCTGCGTACCCAGCAGGAAAGGCTGTTTGCTCTGCTGAAAAAATCCGGTTCTCTGACCGATGTGATTGCGCTGGAAAAGGCGCTTGCGGATGTTAATTATCAAATTGAGCAGTTTACAGGCACACTGCGCCAATACGATTCGCTCATCGGATTCAGTACGGTTTCCATTCAGTTGAATGAAGTCGTAAAGCCCACGGAAGTGGAGAACATACCGGTTACGTTAGGCGATAAAATCGCACGCCAGTTCAAGGATTCAATGCGTTCACTCGGCAATTTCGGCGAGGGACTGCTTGTTTTAATAATCGGCGGCGCACCCATCATCCTGCTTTTGGCGGTAATTGCCGCCGCGGTGATTTTTATCATACGGAAAAGAAAAAAGCGTGCGAACAAAAAAAGTGAAGACTTTATGGCGCTGCTTACCCCATCTGAAACAGAGCATGAACCTGAAAAGGACGAGGAGCACCCGGGGAAATAACCGGATGCATACAGAACGAGCCGCTTCCCTGTTATGGGAAACGGCTCTCTTTTGTATATTCTCTAATTAAAATTCAATTTTTTTGCTGATGTAGTCCGCTAATTCGGAGATCGCGATGCGTTCCTGCTGCATGGTATCGCGGTTACGCACGGTGACGCAGCCATCATTTTCGCTGTCGAAATCATAGGTCACGCAGAACGGCGTACCGATCTCGTCCTGACGGCGGTAACGTTTGCCGATAGAACCCGCATCATCGAAGTCTGCCATAAAGTGCTTCGCAAGCAGTGTGTAAACCTCCTGCGCTTTGCCGTTGAGTTTCTTTGAAAGAGGAAGCACGGCTGCCTTGTAAGGGGCAAGCGCCGGGTGCAGACGCAGGACAACTCTCGTATCCTTCTCGTCAAGTTTTTCCTCGTCATAAGCGTCGCAAAGGAATGCCAGGGCAACACGGTCTGCGCCCAGTGACGGTTCGACGACATACGGAATATAGCGTTCATTCGCTTCCTGATCGAAATATTCAAGGCTCTTGCCGGAATGGGTTTGATGCTGCGTTAAATCATAATTGGTGCGGTCGGCAATGCCCCAGAGCTCGCCCCAGCCGAACGGAAACAGGAACTCAATATCTGTGGTGGCCTTGGAGTAGAAGGAAAGCTCCTCCTTCTCATGGTCGCGCAGACGCATATTCATTTCTGTCAGGCCTAAATCCAAAAGCCATTTTTTGCAGAAATCCTTCCAATAGTAGAACCAATCAAGGTCGGTGTCCGGCTTGCAGAAGAATTCCAGCTCCATTTGCTCAAACTCACGTGTGCGGAACGTAAAGTTGCCCGGGGTGATTTCATTGCGGAAGCTCTTGCCGACCTGTGCAACGCCAAATGGAATTTTACGGCGTGTGGTACGCTGAATGTTGGCAAAGTTAACGAAAATACCCTGCGCTGTTTCCGGACGAAGATGAATTTCATTCTTCGCGTCCTCGGTTACGCCCTGAAATGTTTTAAACATCAGGTTAAACTTGCGGATATCGGTGAAGTTGGCGGAACCACAGGCGGGGCACTTAATGTTGTGTTCCTTAATATAGTCGGACATCTGCTCAAAGGTCATGCCGTTTGCGTCGCCGCCGGCATCCTCAATCAGTTTGTCCGCGCGGTGGCGCGTCTTGCAGTCGCGGCAGTCCATCAGCGGGTCAGAAAAACCGCCCACATGACCGGAAGCCACCCATACCTGTGGATTCATGAGAATCGCAGTGTCCAGTCCAACATTGTACGGGCTTTCCTGTACGAATTTTTTCAACCACGCGCGTTTCACATTGTTTTTAAATTCCACGCCGAGCGGGCCGTAATCCCACGTGTTTGACAGGCCGCCGTAAATTTCGCTGCCCGAATACACGAAGCCGCGGTTCTTACACAGCGCGACAATTTTGTCCATGGTTTTTTCACTTGCTAACATAATTTTTCCTCCGTAATTTGGGACGCTGGCTGCGTTCCATTATTTTTTGAATATAATCAGTTTACTAAGAACATAATTCATGATGACCACAATGACATTCATCAATATCTTTGCAATCCAANNCCCCCAAGTTGTTCCACAAGCAGCCACATCCCGAGTGTGTCAACCCCGAGGGACAAAAGCCTTGCTGCCATAAAAGTAACAAATTCACGATAGAACAGCTTTTTTTCAAAGCTCTTGCTTTTAAAGACATAAAGCTTATTGGTGATGAATGCAAAAATAACGGACAAAACCCATGCAACTGTGTTGGCAACCAAAATATCCCAGTGTAAAATGTCGTAACACAGTCCGCACACCAAAATATTGATGAGGGTTGTGGCAACCCCGAAGACAATATATAGAATCATTTCAGGCGTTGTCAGAAAGTGCCAGAGTTTTTTCAGCTTATCCAAATTGCACACCGCCAATTCCGTAATATCTTTATAGTTTACCATTATGCGGCGCGGCTTTCAAGAAAAAAATAAAACAGCTATTTGGAATGAAACGGGGAAACACCGTCAAACCATCCTTGCTCCTTCCAATATTGCTTATCAACGGAGTCGTCGGCTGCTCTTTCTTAAAATTTTTTAATCATAAAAAACATAAAACGCGTATTGAAATAGGGAGTGCACCGCTTTTTGGAGGAAACCGAGTGGAAAAACTTTACCGCATCTGCGCGCAAGGTCTTTTCGTATCGCTCCTTCTTTTAAGTGGCATAGCATCCCATTATATATGATGCATCACAAACCGTCTACTATACACTCTGTTAATTCCCGGATTAGCGATATCCGTTTTTTAATCTTTACAGTAGTCAATTTATATTATAAAGGGAAAAGATTTATCTTTCAATTAGAATTTTGCTCAGTAACTCCCAATTATTCCCGCCTCTTTTCCTTGGACGATTTTTATGCCGGATTTAGCATTTTTTAATGAACGCCGAAATCTTGGAGGTAACTTCGGATTCCGGTACGATTATATTAACAAAACAATAAGAATATAAATTTTACGCTAAAAATGCTCGTTTCAATAAAATAGCTTGACATATTCCGACATATCACATATAATAATAAGGCTGTTCGATGACGCGAACGCAAGTTAATCTGCCATATAGTTAAAGCAATTAGCCGCACGACATTGGAACGTCGTCGTGCATATCGTCAACAACGAGGTGTAACTCAGCTTGGTAGAGTGCTTGGTTTGGGACCAAGATGCCGCAGGTTCGAACCCTGTCACCTCGACCATTTTTTAATTTAATCATATATCTTGACAAATAAGCGCCAAGATGGTATAGTAGTCGAGTGTTAAAATGCTGGCGTAGCTCAGTTGGTAGAGCAGCTGATTTGTAATC
>DDHX01000012.1:0-31890 GCA_002338255.1 Ruminococcaceae bacterium UBA1865
AGCAGAATTATTTTGTGAAGTGCTAGGCTATCCTAAAGAATCCATCCATCAGACTAGGGATATTTATGAAGCACATTTTATGGATATCTTAAAAGTCATCAATACTGTTCCTGATGAGTATGATACGCTATTAATATTCGGACATAATCCCGGACTTTCTAATCTGACCAACTATTTGAGCCATTCAGAGATTGAACTGGCGACCTCGAATGTATCAATTTTACAACTTGAGGGCGATCTAACCTTTGAAATGCTTGGAGGAGGTACTGCCAACCTTATAGGATTATTAAAATAATAGTTTTTACCTTCGTATGTTATGGCAAACAAACTACAAGGTGAAAGTTCCCCGTATTTAAAACAACATGAGCACAATCCAGTTCATTGGTTTCCATGGGGTGAAGAAGCATTAAATAAGGCGAAAGAAGAGAATAAGCTAATCATAGTAAGTATTGGCTATTCTGCTTGCCACTGGTGTCACGTGATGGCGCACGAAAGTTTTGAAGACGCTGAAGTTGCACATATGTTGAATCGGGATTTTGTCGCCATCAAGGTGGACAAGGAAGAGCGCCCGGACGTGGATGCGGTGTATATGCGCGTGTGCCAGGCATTGACTGGCAGCGGCGGCTGGCCAATGACGATTCTGATGACGCCGGAGCAGCGACCTTTTTACGCAGGAACTTATTTTCCGAAGGAGTCGCGGTATCACATGCCGGGACTTTTGGATTTATTGGCTGCAATCGCACAACAGTGGCAGGATAATAGGGAGCAGCTTTTGCAGTCAAGTGACCGAATAACGGCGGCAATGCAGGAGAAATCCGGAAAAAAAGTGGAAAGTCTGACGAAAGATACCATTTTTGCCGCGGAATCCCAGTTTTCACAAAGCTTCGACAGGCTTTTCGGCGGGTTTAGCAGCCAGCCTAAATTCCCAACCCCGCATAATTTAATGTTTTTATTACAATATCATGTATTGGAACAGGATGCCCACGCCCTTGAAATGGCGGAGAAAACTTTGCAGCAAATGTATAGGGGAGGCATCTTTGACCACGTCGGGTTTGGATTTTCCCGCTATTCTACCGATGAAAAGTGGCTGATTCCGCATTTCGAAAAAATGCTGTACGATAACGCCCTGCTTACCATCGCGTATTTAGAAACGTATCAAATTACCGGAAATGATTTTTATAAAATGGTTGCGACTAAAATCATGCATTATATTTTTCGGGAAATGCAGGACAGCACCGGTGGATTTTACTCTGCACAGGACGCGGACAGCGACGGAGAAGAGGGCAAATATTACGCGCTCACCCCTGATGAAATGATTGCACTTTTCGAGGAGAGCGACGGGAATGCCTTCAATGATTATTTTAACATTACTGCAAAAGGAAATTTTGAGGGCAAAAGTATTCCCAATTTGATTGGAAACGAAAATTTCGAGGTGCCCGATAAGCGAATGGAACAGCTTGCTGAAAAAGTGTATGCTTACCGTCTGACACGTACCGCGCTGCATAAAGATGATAAAATACTCACCTCTTGGAATGCGCTGATGATTGTTGCGCTCTGTAAAGCGTATCAAATTTTAGGCGGCAGTGAATATCTGCGTGCGGCAAAAAAGGGTATGCACTTTATTTTGACAAGTCTGACGGATGGTCAAGGTGGACTGCGCGTGCGTTATCGCGACGGCGAAACCTCCGGTACAGGAAATTTGGACGATTACGCCTTTACCGTTTGGGCATTGCTCAGCCTTTATGACGCGACTTTTGATGCTGATTATCTTCAACAGGCGCTTGCTTTTCAACAAAAAATGCAGAACAATTTTTGGGATGAGCAGAACGGTGGATTTTATTTGGTCGACAGTAACGCGGAGCAACTGATCAGTCGTCCAAAGGAAACCTATGACGGTGCGATTCCGTCAGGCAATTCGGTTGCCGCCTATTGTCTTATGAAGCTCAGCAAACTCACCGGGGATTTGCAGCTGCAAAAAACAGCATACACCCAGCTGCAGTTCATGGCGGGTGCGGCGGAACAGTACCCGTCCGGCTACAGCTTTGCGCTCTGTGCGCTGATGCTCAGTCTTTATCCCGCACGTGAAATTGTCTGTGTTGTAAAAAGCGAAACGGATTTAACTTCGCTCAAAGCACTGCTCCTCAAGCGCTTTTTACCGAACACGGTGGTGCTGGTCAAAGATGAAAAAAATGCCGTACAGGTAGAAAGTTTGGCACCGTTTACAAAGGAATATAGCTTTCAGGACGATAAAAGCACTTACTATGTTTGTGAGAACAACGCCTGTTCACCCCCAACCAATGACCTTTCGGAACTTGAAAAAAGGCTGTCATAATTACAATCACCTCTGCGCATAATAAGCGGAGAGGTGATTTTTTATGGCAAAGGCGAGCATTTATTTTGATCTTGAAAATTTGAACGGAAAGCGCGGTGCGGCAAAAGTAAAACGCCAGCTTGACACGTTGCCCGGTGTTATTTCTGTTAGTATTAATGACGACCACAAGCGCGTTGCAGTGGATTTTGACACAACCGGGGTAAACCAAAGTCAAATCCGAAATCAATTGGACGATCTTGGCCTCACGATTTGCGGGGAACATTTTGAAGAACACACTATGTAAATGAATAAAAAAGCAATCAGCACAGAACAACCAAGTTCTGTGCTGATTTTTATCGTTCGCTGTACTTGTAGAATATGAAATGATGCATTATACTGAATATAATCAGTAAATTTATGAATGGAAATGGAAATGAAAATATGGTTAAAATAGAATTTTATGACGTAGATTATGTGCCGAATGATAATTTAAAATATGCTGTGATTGCCGCACAGCAGGGAGAAAAATGGATCATTTGCCGCCACAAGGAGCGTACAACATGGGAAATGCCCGGTGGGCACCGCGAACCAGGAGAAGACATCCACGATACTGCGAGGCGGGAGCTGTACGAGGAAACCGGCGCAGCGGACTTTAACATCAAACCAATCTGCATCTATTCGGTAACGGGTGACGACGAACTGATACATAACCCGAAACCGACATATGGAATGCTGTTCCATGCACTGGTTAAGATTCTTTCAGAACTGCCCAAAGACATGGAAATGGCAGAGATTCAATTTTGTGATAAACTGCCGGAAAACCTTACCTACCCGCAAATTCAACCGTTCTTATGGCAAAAAGTGAAAGAGCAAAAATAAGCACGGCAGCGGCCAATAAGCAGCCTGTCCGGATTTTGACTAAATAGCTTGCGCCGCGTCTTCACAGGTGCGCATTGCCAAAATGGTCTGTTCAATTAAGTAATCGAGCTCCCAGCCAAGCATTTCCGCACCATGCCCAATGACTTCTCTCGAACAGCCGGCCGCGAAGCTTACCGTTTTATATTTTTTCTTGACAGATTTTAATTCCAAGTCCTGTACGCTTTTTGAAGGACGCATCAGCGCGACGGCTCCAATCAGCCCAGTCAGCTCGTCAACGGCGTAAAGCACCTTTTCCATGGTGTGTGTCGGCTCAATATCGACCGTAAGCTGATACCCGTGGCTTGCGGTCGCGTGGATAATATCTTCGCTGATTCCGTTTTCCCGCATGATTTGCTGCTCGCGGATGCAATGCTCCTCCGGAAATTGTTCAAAATCCAAATCGTGAAGCAGTCCCACAATGCCCCAAAAACCCGACTCATCGCCAAAGCCTAATTGAGCGGCAAAATATTTCATTGTCCCCTCGACAATCAATGCGTGTTTCAGGTGGAATGCGTCTTTGTTGTACTGTGTGAGCAATGCCCATGCCTGTTCGCGGGTAATGTTTTGGTTCATGCTGAAAACCCTCTTCCTGTAATTATAATACGTGAATTTTATGAATTGACCTTTATGGCTGTAAATATTTTGTCTTTTATCATACTGTTTTGAAGGCAAAAAGTCAATATCATGCAGATAGGAAGCGGAAACATCTTTTTTGTAATTGATTCGTAAAATTCGGTATATAAGAGTATGATTTATATGATATAATAAAAAACACGAGGCGTAGTATGACCGCGCAAAAGGTCGCTTTACTGGTGTTGAGATTCACGCAGTAAGGTTTGAGTACGCAAATTTTATAGATGGCAGGACAAATCATGTTAAATGAATTTTCAAGGACAGAATTACTTTTGGGAGCACCCGCAATGCAAAAACTACAGGAAGCTACGGTAGCGGTTTTTGGCATTGGCGGTGTGGGTTCTTATACGGTGGAGGCACTCGCGAGAAGCGGTGTCGGCGGGCTTGCTTTATTTGATGATGACAAAGTTTGCCTCACCAATATCAACCGCCAGTTGATCGCCACACGAAAAACAGTGGGAAAACCAAAGGTCGAGGCAATGCGCGACCGCATTTTAGACATTAATCCGTCCGCCAACGTGACGCTGTATCCCACATTTTATACAGCGGAAAACGCGGATACATTTGATTTATCTCAATTTTCTTATGTTGTGGATGCGATTGATACCGTTTCCTCCAAGCTAACATTAATCGAAAAGGCGAAGGCGGCAGGTGTTCCCATCGTCAGCTGCATGGGCGCGGGGAACAAGCTTGACCCCACAAAATTTGAAGTGGCGGATATTTTCAGCACTTCCGTCTGTCCGCTTGCGAGGGTTATGAGAAATGAACTGCGTAAACGCGGCATTCAATCATTGAAGGTCGTTTATTCCAAGGAACCGCCCCTTACACCGATTGATGACGACGCGAACAGCTGCAAACATAATTGCATCTGCCCGCCGGGCACAAAGCGCAAATGCACCATCCGGCGGCAGGTTCCCGGGAGCACCGCCTTTGTGCCGTCCGTCGCGGGGCTGATCCTTGCCGGTGAAGTCGTCAAAGACTTAATTCAATAAGGTGTATCCGAACAGGATTATAGAAGAACAGCCAATGGTTGCCGATTTCAGGTAACCATTGGCTGTTCTTCTGTTCATTCCTCGGTGTTCATGAGGTGATATCCGACATTCTTAATACAGTGAATCCGGACTCCGGAATGAAGAAGCTTGAGCTTCCTGCGAAGATAAGTAATGTAGACCTCTAAATTGTTTTCAGCGGGGGAACTTTCAAATCCCCACAGCTTAGTCAACAGTTCTTCTTTGCCGATGACATTGCATCCACGCAAAATAAAATATTTCATGATTTCAAATTCCTTGTTTGATAGCCTTACGGAATTACCCGCATTGGTTATTTGATAGGTGTTTAAATTGAGACTCAGCTGCGCAAAGGAAATTTGGTTATCCTGAATAAGTTCACCCTTCCTTCGGCTGATGGCACACAGCCTTGCAATCAGTTCGGCGTCCGCAAACGGCTTTTCCAGAAAATCATCGGCGCCGCTGTCAAGTCCGCGCACTTTTTCGATTACGCCGCATTTGGGGGAAAGTAAAAGCACGGGAACAGAAAGTCCGGCCCGCCGTATCTGCTTCAATACCTCAAGCCCACCGCAGCCCGGTAATTCTGTGTCGAGAATAATTGCATCGTAGATTTCACTCAGCGCTTCGTCCAGCCCCGCTTCTGCATCATATGAGGAATAGGACTCAAAGTGGTTTCGATTCAACAGCCGGCTGAGTTTTGGAATCAGTTTCTGATAATTCCCAATAAGCAATATTTTCATCCTTGTGCCTCCATTTGTCTTTTCTACATTATAACAGCAGTGCGATTTTTCGATGTGATGGCTGTGTGAACACACGCTTAAATTTAGGTGAAGCGGCTATCCTTTAATTTTTATTTAAGGATTCGTCCCTATAATAAGACACAGAAAAGCAAAATCGGAGGTCAGACATGAAAGAAAAAACTTTAAGCTTCATTTCAGCCCATAAGAAGATATTGATTATTATCGCTTCGTGCGCAGTTCTGGGGGCGGCAATTCTAACAACCGTTCTGCTTTATGTCAATCAGAATAAGGCGTCGAATACCGCAACCTACCGTGAGTACAGTGCAACAAAAGGAAATGTAACCGTGGGAACAAGCGAAAGCGGTACTGTTACCCTTGATCAGGTTACGGTTTCGTTTCCCGTGGATGTGACCATTGACAGTGTCCTTGTCAAGCCGGGTTACGAAGTCAAGTCCGGTGAAGCGCTTGTCAAACTCAACCAGAACAGCATAACCGATTCAACGGCAGACTCGATCAACAAGCTTGCGACGGCAAAGATTTCGCTTCAACAGGCACTGGCAGATCAAACCAATAAATTGAATGCAGCAAAACTGACTTATCAAACCAGCCTTGCCAACGCAGACTATGCTTCCACTGAACAGGCGCTGACGAAGGAACAAATTCAAAATGACATTACTTCGGCGCAAGCCTCACTGGCTGATAAACAGACCAGCCTAACGAAATATCAAGCGCTTCAATCGAGTTTTCCGGCGGATTACGCAAAGCTCACAGAGCTGAAAAAGTGGCGTGACGATGCGAAAACGCAGCTAACAAGTTTTCAAACGCAGCTGACGACTTATCAATCAGACCATAAGGCAGTGCTTGATAAGCTAAGCGTATTGAAAAGCGCGAAAGACACGGCCGGCGCCAACTGGACTTATGCCAAGGCGAATCCCAACGGAGCCGATGTGAATGGTGACGAAGAGGGCATCTATACCGACGCGAAGGATGCATACAACGAGTATTACGATTATATCAAGACCACAGCGCAGGGGCAGGAGGATTTACAGTCCAAGATTTCACTGTATTCTGCGGAAGCGGATAATTATTCCTCTACTTATGACGATTACAACACCACTTTTACGCAAAAATACGGTGCAACAGCCACAGCCGATCAACTTGCTTCCACCGTGGCATCACTTCAGTCGGACGTTTCAACCGCCAAGTTTAATTTGGAAAAGGCGCAGAAGTCTTCAACAAACAGCCTGAATCAGGCCAGTCAAAAACTGCAGAGCAACCTAAATGATGGCTACGGTGCACAAACAACGTATGACCTGACAAGCGAGCAGCTTTCACAATCAGTAAAAACGCAGCAATCAACCTATGACAGCCTCAAAAGGCAGCTTGACGATGTGCAAAGCGCCATCAACGGTGATGGAAGTATTACTGCCCCCTGCGACGGTGTTATTGTTTCGGTTGCCTACACCGCCGGCAGCAGTGTGAAAGCAAGCCAAACAATCGTGACGATTGCAAAGCCGTCCGCCGTCAGTCTTGCCGTTTCCCTTTCGGAAGAAGATATTGCCGATGTCAAAATAGGGCAGGCAGCAGAAATTACGCTTACCGCCTATGAAGGCCAGACCTTCGACGCCACGGTCGAAAGCATCGCTGCTTCACCGTCCCGTACCGGTTCTGCATCGGTTACCTATACTGTTACCGCTAAAATGAATGCGGATAATACCGCTCAGGTGTATACGGGTATGAGTGGAGAAGTAACCCTTATCAAGAAAGAAAAGAAAGATGTGCTCTATGTAGCCGATCAAGCCATAACCTTTGAGAATGGTGTGTCAAGTGTGCTTGTGAAAAGTGCGGACGGTACACAAAAGAAGACTACCGTCACGACCGGGTTTTCCAATGGCCGCTATGTCGAGATCCTCAGCGGTCTGAAAGAAGGGGACACCGTTCTGGTTGAAAGTACGGTGACAAAATGAGATTCAGTGAAATACTCCATTTAGTGTGGATGAATATCACGGAGAATAAAACGAAGGTGCTGCTGACTTCTCTGGGGGTAATTGTCGGCGCGGCAACCATTGTGCTTGTAATTGCGATTGGGCACGGGGGAGAAGTGGATGTGCAGGAGCAGTTCAAAACCCTGAATGTTGGTGCCATTCAAGTCTCCGTCAGTACTTCGGCCGATATGGCGGATGCAATAGCCGGCGGGATGCCCGCTGGGATGCCCGGTGAAGCTGCAGGAGGAAACAACACAACAAGGCAGCAGGGAGGTTTTCCAAGTGGTGGATTTCCGGGCGGCGGAACGTCGTGGGCACAGGCTGGCGGCCGTGCTGCAACCGCACAAAAAGGTGTCACCCTGACTACCACGGATGTTGACGATATTACGTCCCTCGTGCCTGATGTTACCTCTGCTTCCATTATTACAAGCGGAACAGGTGCGGTGCTTACAGACGATTTGGACGCGGAAACGGATGAAACGATTGTAGGCTGCCTGCCCGAATATCAGAGCATCAGCAATCTCGAACTGCTCACAGGTGATTTTATCACGCAGGACGATCAGGACGGCAAATCCAAGGTTGCTGTCGTTGGCTATAATCTTGCAAAAACACTTTTTGGCGGTGCTTATGCCGCCGAAGGTGGCGTAATGACTATTGAAGGAAAAACCTATGATGTAGTGGGCGTGCTTGCTTCAATGGGCACAGTGTCTTCCGGAATCAGCCCTGACGACTCCATCTACCTTCCGTATTCGACAGCACAAAAATTTGTTTTAGGCAGTACCGCGACCCCGACCATCACCGCCATTGCTTCCGATGTGACACAGGTTTCTGCGGTAATGGCAAACATTAAGACTGTACTGACTGAAAATTATCCCAAAGGGCAATTTACTCTGACCGATGCGGGAAGCGAAATGGAGGCGGCTACAACCTCAGCAAATACGCTTTCCATGCTTTTAATCGCTGTGGCAATCATTGTATTTATTGTAGGCGGAATCGGTATTATGAATGTGCTTTTCGTTTCAGTGCAGGAACGCACACAGGAAATCGGTATTTTGAAAGCGCTCGGATGCAATAAGCGTGAAATTTTATTGGAATTTTTGGCAGAAGCAAATATGATTGGCACCTTTGGCGGTATTGTCGGGGTGGCTGCCGGTTTCGCACTGGTACCTGTTTTGCGCATGACCGGTATGACGGTTGAACCCCTTGCCATCGGTGGTGTACTCGCACTTGTTTTCGCAATTGTAACAGGAACAGTCTTTGGCTTTTATCCTGCGTACAAGGCAGCGCAGCTAACGCCGATTGAAGCCTTGTCACAGGAATAACAGGAGGGCGTAATGAAAATTTTAAGTAGAGTAATTTGTATTTGCATAGTTTTTGCCATGGCGGCAACTTCACTAACGGGATGTTCATCAAAAAATTCTTCTTCCGAGGCGGCAGATGGAACACAATCTTCAGCCGGGCGACAGGGCGGGGGTAACTGGCAGGGAGGAGGTAATCGAGAAAATGGCACAGAGAGCGGCGCTCCATCGCAGAGTGCGGGAGACAGCACACAAAACGGAGGTGTACCACAGCAAGGCGGCACTGCGGGCGGAACGTCTTCATCGCAGAACCAGATTTTAGGAACAGTAACCTCCATTATCGGCAACGAAGTTGAACTGGCAGTCGGAACCCAGTCAAGCGATCAAAGCTCTTCAAAACTAACCGCTACCGGTGAAACTAAAACGCTGTTGATCCCGGTTGGCCTTTCCCTCTCCAGTTCATTCAGCGGTACCGGTATTGCGGGCGCATTTCCAGCAGGAGGCAACACGGCTGTCAGTGGCAGCAACGCAATGCCGGGTGGCAACGCCGCAGGAGGCACCGGAACAGCGGCAGCAGGTACGTCAAGAACCGGAACCGGCACAACGACGAGAAGCGCAGGTAATACAACTGCGAGGTCCACGACCGGAGCGGCTACCAAAACTTCCGGTACAGCTGCAACTACAAAACGGACCAGTGACTTTTCCACTATTACAAAAGGAATGGTTCTGCGAATTACACAAAGGATGATTAACGGGACTTTGACTATTGTCAGGGTGGCCATTGTTTCAAAATAAGCGAAAGGGGGTGCCTATGATGGAAAACATTATTAAAATGGACAAAATTCATAAATGGTATAAAGTCGGCGGCGGCACTCTTGATGTGTTAAAACACGTTTCGCTCGATGTGGAAGAGGGCGAGTATCTCGCAATTCTCGGACCGTCCGGTTCGGGAAAAAGTACACTGATGAATATTGTAGGTTGTATGGACAGCTTTCAGGAGGGCGAGTACTACCTTACCGGGCAGCCGGTACACACAATGAAGGACGCTCAGCTGACGCACCTGCGCAATCAACAGATTGGATTTATATTCCAAAAATATCATTTGATACAAAAATATAATGTACTTCAGAATACCATGATGCCTCTTTTAATTCGCGGAATGTCCCGCAAGGAGGCGACAGAGATTTCAATGGAAAAATTAGAAATGCTGGAGATGGCTGACCGTATCCATCATAAACCAAACGAGTTGTCCGGAGGGCAGCAGCAAAGAGTCGCGATTGCCCGCGCACTGGTTGGAAAACCGAAGCTGCTGTTGGCTGATGAACCGACCGGTGCGCTCGATTCCGCGACGGGCAGGGAGGTGCTGAAGCTTTTTGCTCAGCTTCATGAGATGGGCAATACCATCGTCATGATTACGCATGATCTCAAAGTTGCGAGTTATGCGAAGCGCGTGATAAAAATTATAGATGGTGAGCTTTTCGAGAACGAAAACTTTGATACAGAATCCAATCCGGGGAGGAATTAGCATGAAAAAATGCAGAGCAGCAGTATTGATTTCGATTATTGCGTTGATATTTGCCGGATTTTCCACAGCTGTTTGCGCGTATGCGGCCAGCACCGAAGAAAGCAGCACTTCTTCGGTTACTTTGAACGCCGTTACGCTTGCCGAGCATACAAGTTATACCAGCGATGAATATTTTGGAGTCATTCATTTGAGTGTTGACAATAAAAGTGTGGTCGCGGCCACAACGGACACACAGGGGCATGTTGTTATGACAGCGGTCGGCTCCGGCAGCACCACGGTAAGGTACTGGTTTAAGTCTGTGGATTCGAGTGATTGGACGAGCGCGGCTGTTCCGATTACGGTTTCCGGAACAGCGGTTTCCGCTTCGGCAACGGTTTCCTCCGGCCTTGTATTTCCGCAAACCAGCCTCATTGTTGCAAAAGGCAGCGAGTATACGATGACCGGGATTACGCTCAACGGTACTTCTGTGGAGGCCAGCCAGCTTTTGTGGGTTGCATCAACAAGCGCGGTCATTACTGTCGAGCCAAATACCGGAAAAGTCACCGCTGTCGGAGCGGGCACGGCGGTGCTTTATGCCATTGACCCCGCAACCAAAGCTGCCGCAAGCATCAGTCTATCGGTGTATTAATTTCAATATGCCGGTTTTTAAATATAAATTTTGCAAGTGGTATGAGAAAGCTTTAAGGCTGTGGTTGAAAACTACAGCCTTAAAGCTTTTGTAAATTGAGACAATAAAAATTTTTGATTCATATATTAGGCGTGTTCAGTGCAATAAAGAAATTTAATACTTGTGCTTGCAATTTTGATGTTGCAATCCTGCAAATTAAATGATAATATATAAACGTTTTAAAGCAAAGGCGCTTGACGATTCCTGTTAGGCGTCTGTATTTTTATTCCGAGCGCTTTTACCTGATAAAGCTTTCAGGTATAAAAGTGATGCAGTGAAGAAGAGAATATTATGAAAAGAGGGTTTGTCAATGGGAAAGAGTACAAAAATATTATCATTCGTGCTTGCCACAGTGATTGCGTGCACGGGTCTGACCGCCTGTTCCGGCACAAGTAAAAGCACCGGATCGGGTACCGCCGCTTCACAAGAGAGCACCAAAAGCAGAGCTCAGGATACATTGATTTACGCACAGGGCGCCGACCCGAGAGGATTGGATCCGGCGTTGGTTGACGATGGCGAGTCAGCAAAAATTATGGTAAATATTTATGAAGGTCTTTTAAAATACGATAAGGATTCCACTAAAGTTGGGCCTGCTCTCGCGGAGAGCTGGGACGTCAGCAAGGACGGACTTACATATACCTTCCATTTGAGAAAAGGCGTTAAGTTCCAAGACGGAACAGATTTTAACGCGGATGCGGTTAAGTTTAACATTGACCGTCAGCTTGCTCCGAAAGTAACGGAAGATATGGGCTACGCGAGTTTCGTGTACGGCTCTGTCAAGGACGTTGAGGTTGTGGACGCAAATACAGTAAAAATCAACATGAAGTCCGCCAGCACACCGTTCCTGAACAATCTTGCCATGAGTTTGGGCGCTCCGATCATCAGCCCCAAAGCGCTGAAGGACAACAACAATAATGTCAACGAACACCCCTGCGGCACCGGCCCTTACAAATTTGTAAGCTGGACCAAGAGCCAGAACGTGGTTTTGGTACGCAATGATGAGTACTGGGGTACCAAAGCATTGACCAAAAATGTAATCTTTAAGTTTATCACTGATAACTCTGCAAGAGTGGTTGCTCTGAGCAATGGCGAAGCAGATGTAATCGACGGCATTGACGCTACGGTTGTAAAGCAGATTGAAGGCGCGGGCAATAAAATTTACGAAGCGCCCGGGATGAATATCAACTACATGGCTTACAATACCACAAAAACTCCTTTCAATGATGCGAAGGTTCGTACCGCACTTTCCCAGGCAATTAACGTGCCTGAACTGGTTAAGAGCCTGTATCAGGGATATGCCGACCCGGCAACCTCTGTTATGCCTTCCTTCATGCCCGGGTATGACGCAAGCATCAAACAGGTCGCCTTTGACCAGGCTGCCGCGAAAGCTGCGCTGTCCGCTGCAGGGGTCAAGACCGTTCATGTAATTACTTATACGAATCCAAGACCGTACAATACGGCAAACGGTCAGGCGCTTGCTGAAGCAATTCAAGGCTACCTGCGCAATGCAGGTGTGGAAGCAACCATTGATGCCTATGACTGGACCACCTACAAGCAAAAGGTCAAAGCGGGCGATTATGACATCTGCTTCTATGGCTGGACGGGTGACAATGGTGACCCGGATAACTTTATGAATCTAATGGCCGACAAGGATCCCACAATGAATGTGGCACGCTACAGCAATGATCAGTACAAGGCCTTAATTACCAAAGGTGTTGAGACTCCCGCTGGCGATGAGCGCAACAAGATTTACACCGACCTGGAAAAAATGGCTGCAGAAAATGCCGTATGGCTCCCGATTTCCCACGGCAAGACGCTTTGCGGCTACAGAAGCAATGTCAAAGATTTCTATTATCATATGACCGGCGTTGTATTCCTTTCCGGTGTTTCCAAAAGCTGATTGATATCTGTAGACAACGCGGAGATATTTGGCTGGAATTTTATTATCAAGTGCCGGAAGTTGCTTAACGACGACTTCCGGCATCATCGTTTATATGGAAGATTGCAACGAAAGGTAGTTAAACATGTTCAAATATATCGTCAAGCGCATTTTGATGCTGATTCCGGTTCTGCTGGGAGTTTCCATCATTGTGTTCTTAATCATGAGAGTGTTTTCACCCGATCCCGCCCCCATCGTTTTGGGACAGCACGCAACGGTGGAAACCGCCAATGCGTGGCGTGCTGCGAACGGACTGGATGCCCCGCTTTATATTCAATTTTTTAATTTTATAAAGGGTGCCGTTACCGGTGATTTGGGAACCTCCTATTACACCAAGACTCCTGTCACGCAGGAAATTCTTTCCCGCTTTCCTGCGACCATTGAACTGGCGATTGCCGCAATTATATTCGCATCCCTTTTTGGCATCATCATCGGAGTTGTCTCCGCTGTAAAAAAGAATTCTTTCTTTGACCACGCAGGAATGGTCATTGCTTTGGTCGGCGTATCCATGCCGATTTTTTGGCTGGGCATATTGCTGATCATTCTCTTTGCCGGGGTTTGGCATATTTTACCTTCGGGGGGAAGAATCGACCCGCTCTTACAACCTGCCACCGCGACCGGATTTTATTTGATTGATACGCTTCTCGCCGGTGACACGGAGGCCTTTGTAGATACCGTCAAGCATTTGATTCTTCCCGCGCTTGCGCTCGGAATGTACTCAATGGCAATTATCACCAGAATGACCCGCTCCAGTATGCTGGAAACCATGAATCAGGATTACATACGCACCGCCCGCGCCAAAGGTGTCGCAGAGCATAAGGTGATTACCCATCACGCATTGCGCAACGCGATGATTCCAGTCACTACGGTAATCGGCTTACAACTTGGCTCGCTTTTGGGCGGTGCTGTGCTCACCGAAACCGTGTTTTCTTGGCCGGGTATCGGCAATTATACGGTGCAGTGCATTTTGAAATCTGATTTTCCGGTGGTACAGGGCGTTGTACTGCTGATTGCCTGCATCTTTGTTTTAATTAATTTAATTGTGGATGTAATTTATGCGTTTATTGACCCCCGCATCAAATTTTCAAAGAAAGAAGGGTAGCCTGTTATGAAACTGAAAAAAATGGAGCAGCCGAAAACCGAATCCGCAGTGCAGGCAGCCTCACTTGTTGAAAAGCCGGAATCCCAGTTCAAGGAGATGTGGGAGGCACTTTGGGAGGATAAAGCTGCAGTAGTCGGCTTGTTTGTTATCTTTTTCCTTGTGCTTGTAGCTCTTTTCGGACCATTTATCATGCCATATGACCCGAACGATTCGGATATGGCCAAGAGCTTTATCCAGCCGAATTTTGCGCATTGGTTTGGTACGGACCAGTTAGGCCGTGACGTTTTCAGCAGAATTATTGCCGGTACCCGCATTTCGTTGACGGTCGGACTGAGCGCAGTTGCCATTTCGCTGACGGTAGGCGTTGTATTGGGTTCCATCGCGGGTTACCGCGGAGGAAAAGCGGATACCATTATCATGCGCTTAATGGATATGATGCTCGCGATTCCGTCCATCCTGCTTGCCATCGCGTTTATGGCGGCTATGGGAAAGGGAATTGACAAAGCTGTTATTGCAATAGGCCTTGTGTCTATGTTCGAATACGCGCGTATTGTACGCGGATGTATTTTGTCCGTTAAAGAAAATGATTATGTGCAGGCCGCGCGTGTCATTGGGAATAATGACAGCCGTATCATTTTTAAGCATATATTNNTCATCGATTGTGGTCAGGGCAACACTTGGTATTTCCACTGCAGTTCTGGATACTGCTGCCTTGGGCTTTTTAGGCCTTGGGGTTCAGCCGCCTGCGGCGGAATGGGGCGATATGTTAGGCAGAGCAAGGGGCTTTATTTTCACCGCGCCCTATACGCTCATATTCCCCGGCATTGCCATTACGATTACGGTTCTGGCGTTCAATTTGCTGGGTGACGGTCTGCGCGATGCGCTTGACCCGAAATTTAGAAAGAATTAGAGGCGGTGAAGTTTTATGTTACTTGAAGTGAAACATTTAAAAACTGAATTTGAATTAAAACATGGTACCGTCAGTGCTGTGAATGATATCAGCTTTTCGCTTGACAAGGGAGAAATATTGGCAATCGTAGGCGAATCAGGTTCCGGAAAAAGCGTTACCTCCCTGTCTATTATGGGGCTGCTGCAGGAACCGGGCAAAGTTACACAGGGGGAAATCCTGTTTAAAGGTGAGGATTTGCTAAAAAAAAGCCGTACGGAGATGCAGGAAATACGCGGCGATCAAATTTCTATGATCTTTCAGGAACCGATGACTTCCTTGAATCCGGTATACCGCATTAAGGATCAGATTATGGAGAGCATTGTGACACATATGAAGCTTTCTAAAAAGGAAGCGCTCGAAAGAACGATCAAAATGCTTGATACGGTTGGCATTCCATCCGCAAGGGAGCGTGCAAACGACTATCCGCATCAGATGAGCGGAGGAATGAGGCAAAGAGTGATGACCGCAATGGCACTGGCGTGCAGGCCGGAGCTGCTGATTGCGGATGAGCCAACTACCGCGCTCGATGTGACGATTCAGGCGCAGATACTCGACCTTCTGTATCACCTGCGCGAAAAGTTCAATATGGCAGTATTGCTGATTACCCACGACCTCGGCGTGGTGTCTGAAGCGGCAGATCGTGTAATTGTCATGTATTGCGGCAAAATTGTGGAGGAAGCGGATGTTAAAAGCCTGTTCGCAAATCCGATGCATCCCTATACCCTCGGCTTGCTGCATTCTATTCCAAGGTTAGAAGACGAAAGTGAAGAACCGCTTTATATGATCAAAGGAATGGTACCCAATCCGCTGCATATGCCAATCGGCTGCCCTTTCTCCGACCGGTGTGACCAATGCATGGAGCGCTGTCTGCAGGAAATGCCTGAATTGATTGAAAGGGACGGCCACAAGGTAAGCTGCTTCCTTTATGAAGCGGAAAAAGAGGGGGTGCAGCAGCATGAGTGAAACATTGGTAGAAGTAAAAAATCTGGCTAAATATTTCAACCTTGAGAATGATTTCTTTGGCCGCCCTACTACCGTATTAAAAGCGGTAGATGATGTATCTTTTCAAATCCAAAAGGGCGAGGCGTTTGGCCTTGTGGGGGAGTCCGGCTGCGGAAAAACCACAATTGGAAAAATGCTGGTCAACCTTTACACGCCCACCCGCGGCCAGATTATTTTTGAAGGAACCGATCTTACGGCTTTGAAAGCAGAGAAGCGCCGTGCTTTTTGCAAGGATATTCAATTGATTTTTCAGGATCCGTATGCGTCGCTGAACCCGAGGATGACCATTGGGGATATCATTGCAGAGCCAATTAAAATCAATAATTTTCTCCCGAAAAATGAAGTTGAGAAGCGTGTGACTTATCTTTTAAATTGTGTCGGCCTTGCCAATCATCTGCGCAACCGCTATCCGCATGAGTTTTCCGGCGGGCAGCGCCAACGAGTGGGCATTGCGCGTGCGCTTGCCGTACAACCCAAGCTGATTGTTTGTGACGAGCCGGTTTCTGCACTGGATGTTTCCATTCAGGCGCAGGTGCTGAATTTGCTTGTTGACTTAAAAGCGGAGTTCGGTCTGACATACCTTTTTATTGCGCATGGACTGAACGTGGTAAAACATATCAGCAACCGTGTGGGCGTTATGTATTTGGGTAAATTGGTGGAAGTCGCATCGAAAAATGAGCTGTACCACAATCCGATGCATCCTTATACACAGGCATTGCTTTCCGCCATCCCGTCGGTTGACCCGACCCAACCCAAAAAACGCATTATTTTGACAGGTGATGTACCCAGCCCAATCAATCCCCCCGACGGCTGCCGGTTCTGTTCACGCTGTTTTAAAAGTTTTGGAGGCTGTGACCAAGAAAGCCCTGTATTGCGGGAGGTTTCTCCAGAACATTTTGTTGCCTGCCGCCTTTATCCGGAATCAGTATAAGTTCAGCACAAAAAACGGATGCCATACGGCATCCGTTTTTTTAATAGTTTGTTCAATTCGGGGAGATTATTTTCCAAGGTAATCCTGTCCAATCGCATCGGCTGCAAGAAGAGCGTCGTACAATTGCGCAGGGGTAACGTCGCCGAGCATATTATGAATGGATTCACCGGGGGCGCAGGCTTTTTCTGCTGCGATCATCACTCGGCTCACGTCGGTTACGCCAAGCTCCTTTAAGGTGACAGGCAAGCCGACCGAACAGCAGAAATCAAGAACGTCTTCAATTTCTTCCATAGAGGCATCTTCAAGAACCAACTGTGCCAATGTGCCAAAAGCAACCACTTCGCCGTGCATTGTCTTTTCGCACTCTTCCAAAGCGGTGAATCCGTTGTAAACCGAATGTGAAGTCGCAAGCCCGCCGTTGTCTGCGCCGACACCGCTGAGGTAGGTGTTGGCTTCAACAATTGCTTCCACAGCAGGGGTCAGTATACCAAGTTCAACTGCTTTTTTTGCTTTGTAACCATCTGCCAGCAGTGTATCGTAACAGAGTTCACAAAGTGCCATTGCGGATTTTGTAATGCCGCCGTTTTCAAGGCTGGGGGAATTCGTTTTCAGGCAAGCTCTCGCTTCAAAGTAAGTGCCGAGCGCGTCGCCCATACCGGCAATCAAAAAGCGCACAGGGGCCTTTACAATGATAGAAGTATCCACAACGACCGCATCCGGATTTTTGGGATAGAAAATATAGTTTGAAAATGAGCCGTCGTCACGATAAATAACAGACAGTCCCGTGCAGGGTGCATCTGTCGCACAGACAGTAGGAATAATCACCACAGGAAGCTTTTCATAATACGCAGTAGCCTTTGCAGTATCAATTGCGCTTCCGCCGCCGATTGCACAGATTACTTCAATATGGTTGTCTTTTGCAATTTTCTGCATTCTTGCAATTTCACCGGTAGAACTGATGCCACCGAATACTTCAAATATAATTTTTGCATCCTTGCCGGCGTAGCTTTGCTCGATTTTAGGCTGCGCGGCCTTTGCACCGCTTTTGCTGCAAATAAATAAGAAGGAATTACCCAAATCTTTTACAGTTTCGTACAGTTCGGCCAGTGCGTTTTCTCCTTGCACATATTTGGATGGTGCTCTCATCAGTTTTAACATCGTGTTTCTCTCCTTATGCCTCAATAATCTTAAATTTAACAATGTTTGTATTATAATCTATTATTTAACAATCTTTTGTAATGAAATAGAAATATCACCGATTTAGTGACATGAAATTTCTACTTCCCGCTCAACTGCAAGCTGTAATATTATGCGCGACCAACATGAAGTGTATACCCGTTGCTCTTTTGACTTGTATAAAGACAATCTTCCGCTTGCAATTCGTATACAAATAATAAAAGTAATAATACTAAAGAAAGGGCTTGAAAAAAGAAGTGTAAGATGTTAAAATAATAACAGCGAGTTGTTATAATTTTAACAAATTGCTTTTTTAGAAAGATTGAATTTTTAGGAGGAATACTTATGGCACGTTTCACATTACCAAGGGACATTTATTTCGGGCCGGATGCAATCAGCGAACTGAAGAATTTAAAAGGTTATAAAAAAGCCTTTATCGTCACTGGTGGCCATTCCATGAGAAAGACCGGTTTTCTGCAAAAATTAGATGATGTTTTAAAAGAAGCAGGTCTACAGACAACTATTTATGATGGAGTTGAACCGGATCCTTCTATTGAAAGAGTATATGACGGTGCCAAAGCAATGCGTGAGTTTGAGCCTGACGTGATTGTCGCGATCGGCGGCGGTTCCCCGATGGACGCGGCCAAAGCAATGTGGGTGTTTTATGAATATCCGGAAAAGACCTTCGAGGATATTAAGAATCCGTTTACAATGCCAAAGCTCAGAAAAAAAGCCATTTTCGTAGGTGTTCCTTCCACCAGCGGTACAGCGTCTGAAGTAACGGCATTCTCTGTTATTACGGACTATTCTACCGATATTAAATATCCTCTTGCCGACTTTGAAATTACACCGGATATTGCCGTTCTGGATTCCAATATTCCAATGACCATGCCCAAAATGCTCACCGCCCACACGGGAATGGACGCTTTGACCCATGCGATTGAAGCATACGTTGCCTCCGCACGTTCGGACTTTTCCGATGCGCTTGCAATCAAAGCAATTTCCAGTATCTTTGACTGCATTCTCGATTCCTATAACGGCGACGCGGAAGCACGCGGAAAAATGCATGTCGCCCAGTGCCTGGCCGGTATGGCATTTTCCAACGCCCTGCTCGGAATAGCCCATAGCCTTGCTCATAAAACGGGTGCGGTATTCCATATTCCTCATGGCTGCTGCAATGCAATTCTACTGCCCTACGTCATTCAGTACAATTCAAGAGTTTGTATGGAACGGTACGCTGAAATCGCAAAGGCAGTCGGCCTGCCGGGCGCAACCGACAAACAGCTTACCAACTCCCTTGTGGACGCAGTCCGTGAGTTGAACAAAAAGTTGAACATTGAGCCGACCTATCAGACAAACGGCGTCAGTGAGGAAGACTTTAAAGCGCATAGCAAAGCAATTGCGGAAAATGCAGTCGGTGATCCTTGCACCGGTTCCAACCCAAGAGCAACCGATGCTGAAAATATGCTTAAAGTGCTTACCTGCGCATATTACGGCGAGGATGTTACATTCTAATTTGATTGTGCTGTGCTGAAAAACACCCCACAAAATATAAGCCCGCGGCATGGATTGATCAATCCGGCCGCGGGCTTTTTTGCTTTTTTAAATAGTTTTGGGAGTGCGGGCCTTGCTTATCCAGCCAAGCAGCGATTTGCGATTTACCGCGAAAATAAGTCCTAAAAACAGCAGAGTAACCGAGCCGCAGAACACAAACCCGGAATCGCCGCCTACGTTTTCCATTACAGCTCCCGACAGGAAATTTCCGACCGGAGTCGAGCCGAGATTTAAAAAGGAGTAGACACTCATCACCCTGCCACGGTATTCATTGGAGGAATGCAGTTGAAAAATGGAATTTGCCGTGTTAATGAAAACAAGGTTACAGAACCCGACTGCCAAAATAAGCAGCGAAGCAACCGAATAACGAGCGCTAAAGATGGTAACAATCTGTAAAACGGCGGTTGCGGCTCCGCTGAAAAGCAGCAGACTTTTTTGAACGCCGCTTTTACTGATATAGGCCATCATAATCGCACCAAGAAATGCGCCCAGCCCAGCCATTGACAAGAGCAATGTATAACCGTTTACCCCACGACCAAGCACCTCCTTGGCAAAAACAGGGATAATGACATCTGTGTTCATTGCGAAGGTGCATACGACAGCCATAATGATTACATTTAAAATCAGTGTTTCACTCTTTTTAATATACCGGATCCCATCCAAAACGTCAGCAAGCATATGCGTGCCGCGCACGCGTGAAGAACTTTCGGGCACTTTAATCATCATAATGCCCGCAATCACCGGAATGAAACTGACCGCATTGATGAAAAAGCAGAACACAATGCCGTACTTTATCATGAGGATGCCCGAAACCGCTGGGCCGACAATGCGCGCGAGATTGACAATTGTGGAGTTGAGGGAAATTGCGTTGGTCAAATTCTCACTTCCTACAAGGTCAATAAAAAAGGATTGCCGGGCGGGCATATCCAATGTTTGCGTCAAACCGAATACGGCGCTGAGAACAAGGATATGCCAGTATTGTATCTGCCCTGTAAAGGTCAGTACCGTCATGATGATTGCCTGTAGCATAAAGACAAGCTGAGTAAAAATCAAAATTTTCTTTTTAGAAAAGCGGTCGACCAGCACGCCCGCAAACAGGGAAAACAGGAGCATCGGCATGAACTGACATACCCCGACAATGCCGACAAGCATGGGGGACTTTGTCACATCATACACAAGCCAGGTCTGTGCGGCCCGCTGCATCCACGTTCCGGTCAGTGAAATGCACTGACCAAACCAAAAAAGACGAAAATTTTTGTACTGAAGCGCCCGAAAAGTGGTTTTAAAAAAACTTGAAGTCCGTTTCAATGAAAGCATTATTCTACACCCAGATTCATGTATGCATTTATATTATGATTGCTATTTTTATGCAGTGCAATTGTTTGTTACATTTTGATT
Source organism: Ruminococcaceae bacterium UBA1865 (assembly GCA_002338255.1). Lineage (GTDB taxonomy): Bacteria > Bacillota > Clostridia > Oscillospirales > Acutalibacteraceae > Caproiciproducens. The sequence continues at coordinate 21,136 of DDHX01000012.1, forward strand.
TCTTAATACCAATTAAACTACATTATCGCACTAATTGAAAATATTAAAATAATTTCAGAGAAAATAATCGAATCATTCAATGAGATAAGCGTTTGTCTTAGACAGGATATTCCTTTTTGTTTTTTGAATTTGTAGCCAGGGATACCGACTTGTAAATTATTCTATGCTATACTGAGCACATCAAATCGGATGGAGGATTAATTAATGAAAAGAAAAATTATTCATATTGATGCTGAAAAATGTAACGGCTGCGGACTGTGCGTGAATGCCTGTCACGAGGGCGCGTTACAAATGATAGATGGTAAAGCAACGCTGATCAGTGACAGTTATTGTGACGGTCTGGGTGACTGCCTGCCTGAGTGCCCGACAGGGGCAATTGAAATCAAAGAACGCGAAGCCGAAGACTACGACAAGGAACTGGTGGAAGCTAAAATGAAGCAAAAGGGAATGCAGCCCCCAATGGGCGGATGCCCGTCGATGCGTGCAAAAGTTTTTGAGCGTAAGGAAGCACCGGCAGCTCCAGCCGCTGCGAACATGCCGCTTTATAACCAGTCGGAGCTTCGCCAGTGGCCTTGCCAGATAAAGCTTGTTGCGCCAAACGCACCGTATTTTCAAAATGCACATATTGTTATCTGTGCCGATTGTACTGCCTATGCCTATCCGAACATTCATCAGTTTATGAAAAATAAAGTTACCTTAATCGGGTGCCCTAAATTAGACGATGTAGATTACAGCGAAAAACTGACCGCTATTTTGGAGCGAAATGATATTCAAAGCATCACCATTGTAAGAATGGAAGTTCCGTGCTGCGGCGGCATGGTGAGTTATGTAAAAACAGCTTTGCAAAATTCCGGAAAAATAATTCCTTGGAATATCATTACCATCTCAACCGATGGTCAAATTTTAGATAATTAATTTTAGGAGGATTTAAAAAATGTTTTGTTTTCAATGTGAGCAAACCGCGGGTGGTACAGGTTGTACCAAAATGGGTGTGTGCGGCAAATCAAATGATACCGCAAATTTGCAGGATGACCTGACCGGGGCTTTAGTCGGGCTTGCAAAGGCTGCCGGCAACAGCGGAAGGACTGCGAAATCCGACAAGTTGATTCTGGATGGCCTGTTTATGTGTATTACCAATGTGAATTTCGACAACGGCTCAATTCAGGCCCTCACCGATGAAATTAATCAGGAAAAAGCTGTTCTCGTTCCGAATTGCAGCGGCTGTGCTTCCCGCTGCGGCAGCACAGACAACCTTGATATGAATGTTTTATGGAATGACAATGAGGATATCCGTTCTCTGAAGACCCTGCTGTTGCTTGGGATGCGCGGGATGGCCGCCTATGCGTATCATGCGTATGTACTTGGGTATACTGATGATGAGGTCACGGAATGGTTCTATAAAGGACTGACCGCAATCGGTTCCGAGCTGGACGCTTCCGAANNATTGCTGGGATTGGTAATGGAGTTCGGCCAGATTAACCTGAAGTGCATGGCACTTTTGGATCAGGCAAATACGGAAACTTACGGTAATCCCGTGCCGACCGAGGTGACCAATACCATCGAAAAAGGCCCCTTTATTGTTATCTCCGGGCATGATTTACTTGACTTGAAGCAGCTTTTGGAGCAGACACAGGGCAAGGGCATTAATATCTACACCCACGGCGAAATGCTGCCTGCGCACGGCTACCCCGAACTTAAGAAATATACACAGCTGAAAGGCAATTTCGGTACCGCGTGGCAGAACCAGCAAAAAGAATTTGCAAACGTTCCCGCACCATTCCTGTTTACCACAAACTGCTTAATGCGCCCAATGCCGTCTTACAGCGACAGAGTATATACAACGGCGGTGGTAGGCTACCCGGAAATGCCGTTTATCCCCGAAGTAGATGGTAAGAAGGATTTTGGTATCGTGATTCAAAAAGCGCTGGAGCTTGGCGGATACACTGAGGAAGTCCATATGCCCGGCATCAACGGCGGCGAAAAGCTGCTGACCGGTTTTGGCCACAATACAGTGCTGTCGGTTTCCGACAAGGTCATTGCCGCTGTAAAATCTGGGGACTTGAAGAAGATTTTCTTAATTGGCGGATGCGACGGCGCGAAGCCGGGCAGGAATTATTACACCGAGCTGGCGGAACTGACTCCTCCCGATACCATTGTCCTCACCTGTGCCTGCGGTAAATATCGCTTCAATGATATTGACATGGGTACTTTGGGCGGCCTGCCGCGCATCATGGATATCGGGCAGTGCAACGATGCCTACTCCGCCATTAAAGTTGCGGTTGCTTTGGCACAAGCCTTTGACTGCGGGGTAAATGAACTGCCGTTATCAATTGTACTGTCATGGTACGAGCAAAAAGCAGTCTGCATCCTGCTCACCCTTTTATCGCTCGGCATTAAGAATATCCGTTTAGGCCCGACACTTCCCGCATTTGTTTCACCCAATGTGTTTAAAATATTGGTAGAGAAATTCAACATTATGGCAATCACAACTCCGAAAGAAGATATGTCTGCCATGTTAAAATAGGAGGCTGCTTATTATGGAAAAGAACTTTATAAAAAATATTGATTTCGCAGCTGCACTGACCTTAGCCGATTTGGTTTCTTATCAGCCCGGCCAGGTTGTCAGCAAAACACTGGCACAAAATACCGCGGTCAGTCTGACACTGTTTGCTTTTGATGAGGGAGAAGAAATCAGTTCCCATGAATCGAACGGTGACGCGATGGTCATTGCGCTGGACGGCGAGGGCGAAATTACAATCGGTACCGAAAAACACCGTGTAACAGCGGGGGGAACGATTGTTATGCCGGCAAAAACACCGCACGCGGTATACGCATCCCAACAGTTCAAAATGTTCTTGATTGTGGTATTTCCAAGTTAATCACTTAAAATGACTTAAAAACCTCTTTGTGCTTGCGGGCACAGGGAGGTTTTTTATATTGCGAAAGCGATTCAAGGGAATCCATACCGAAGTGGAGGCTAAATGCTCGGATAAATAGGTATATACTCGTGCACTATCTTATTATACGGATTTGCGCGCATAATAGCTTAGTTTTTGTCATATATATGTAGATTTCTTAGAAATAATAATGATTGTAGGATGAACACAAAAATTATTTTTTAATTTGGTAAAATTAATGAATTTTGTGACTGACGTGTGACCAGCATAGAATATAATCAAGATAAAGTAAATATGTTAACAACAAAGTATGATATCAATAAAAGAGCATCGCTACAATAGGCCTTTAATATAAGAAAAAGGAGCAGTGGTTCAAAATGATTAAAATGAGGAAGCTGCAATTGCGCACAATTTCACTTATCCTAACCCTCACGATATTGGCGGGGTGCGTATACAGTTCTGCTGCTGCGGACGCTGTCACCTCCGATCATGTGGACCGCCAAAACGGGAATCTGGTTGAGCGGGTATACGACAGCGGAAACGTAACGTTATCCAATCAGGTTAAAGCGGAAAAGAACCGTATCTTTACAATCAAATTGAACGTGAAGGTAAAAGACATAGCCAAGCTCTCCTCTCAAGAAGATTCTGTATCTTCCGATACAGTCAGTTCAACGGCTTCGTCTTCACTTTCCTCAGCTGTTGAAAGCACAGCTTCTTCAGCCCCTGTTTCCTCCGCTCCAGAAAGTGCGGTAGCATCAGCCCCTGCTTCTTCCGCTTCTGAGAGTTCAGTAACATCATCGTCAGTTTCTTCCGATGCCAATAGTTCAGTCGTTTCGGACTCCACTTCCGCATCTGTTGAAAGCGCAGCAACGACTACTTCAAGTGCTCCTGCCGCAGAAGCCCAACCCCGTGCGGCCCGCACCATGCTGGCTCGTGCGGTCGCAATTCCTCAGCCGGAAGCAACTTATGAAGTGCGTTACTATATTCAGCCCGGATTTGAAGTGGTGGAATCATCCATTCCGAATACTGCGGTCTTAGAAGGCGGGCAGTACGTATCATGGCCTAACTTGACCGCTGCGGGTGTCAGCGCTTTTTCCACCAATTTACAATTGCAGGCGGTAGCAGCCGAAGATGGTTCGGACACTACAGCTGAAAATACAGAAGATCAATCCGGTGTGTATCAGGCCGGTGAACCCGTGTACCTGTTTGCACAGTCTGCTTTACAGAGCGTGGCACAGCTTCCCCCAATAATGGCGAAGACCGCGACATTGAGCAGTTCGGCCGACAGCTGGAATACCAGAACCTACGACATTAACCTGAGCGTTACCGCACAGTCTCAGCTCGTGTCTTCGACAACCCCTTGCGACATTATTCTTGTGCTCGACCGTTCCGGCAGCATGAAGGATACATTATATACGTATTCGCCAATTGTTGGAAATCCCAGCACTGAGGATGATAGCCCCGATTATTATATTGCTCTTAATGGCGGGTATCAGAAAGTTTCGTACTATAGCGATGGCTCCGAACAGATTTGGTACTACTCGGATTCGAATGATAAAGCCTACGAAGTTGTACCAATGTCAGGTGGGACAGATCAATATAAAAAGGCAACTTATATAGATACAGATGTAACTTATTATATCCATATAGGTGAAGCCTATTATGAAGTAAACTATTATGACCCGGGACAGCATTACTCAACAGCGTGGTATTACACTGTTCCTGGAGGACGTCCAACTCTTGTAACTGATACAAATTTATTGCTGAGTCAAGTTTATCAATTCTACACCCAAGATTCACAGACGCAGTCCAAGTCAGCAGCCTTAAAAGCAGCGGCAAATCAATTCGTAGCAAACGTTGCAGCCAATGCTCCAGACAGCCGCATTGGCGTGGTGGAATTTTCAGAAACTGTCGGTTTTTGGATGTTTTCACATCAGCAAGCAAATATTATTTCTGATTTAAATGGTAAAAANNAAACATGTTAAAAGTGGGAAATCCTGACTCCATGAATGCAATTAATGATGCAATAGATGGCTTACCGACGGATGGTGCAACCGCAGCCGATTACGGCTTGCAAAAGGCGAAGGAACTATATGATAACACTGGTGCATACGAAGCCGTTACCACTCAAACGGGTCGTAAAAAAATAGTTGTTTTCTTTACGGATGGCGAACCGAATCATGGTAGCGGCTTTGATTCAACTGTTGCAAGCGATGCCATTACAGCGGCAAATACCTTGAAAGCAGCTCCCTACAATGCAACAGTTTATTCCATCGGCGTTTTCTCCGGATTAAGTGGATCTGCGCTTACCCAAGTGGAAAATTATATGAAAGCAGTTGCTTCACCTAAACCCAGTCCATCCACAGAAAAGCAATACTACCCCGCAAGTGATTCAACTGCGCTGAATAACATTTTTGATTCTATCTCCAATGAGGTAGGAAACATTGCAAGCGCAACCGTAACAGATGAAATTGATCCACGTTTTGAGCTGACAGCAGCTTCAAGGTCTGTGTTGATTGCTGACCCCAATGTAACGATTGTTGGAAATACAATCACGTGGAGAAACCAACCGATTAACGTACTAAAAGATGATCAAGGGAATCTGATTCCCAGCTGGACAAAACCTTTTTCGATACAGGCGAAAGCCCAGTTCATCGGCGGAAATAATATTCCGACAAATGTGGAAGCCACTTCGGGTGTGGCCTATGGAAGCAGTCTTTTTGCTGAATTCCCACATCCAACCGTAAATGTAAAGGCGGAATTCAATGTCGGTAATGCCGAAAATACTATTTTCAATGGCGAAGCCGTTCCGACAACGACACTCGGCAAATATAAAGTGATGGGGCAAGACCTTTTCTGCGGTGTGGGTGCCAATGGAACATTCACTTACCAGTGGCTGAAAGATGGAACAATTCCAATTGCAGCAACAGAAGCGTTCCCCGCAGATAGCCAGTTCCCGGTTGATGGTACTTCCTATACTTTAAGAGCCTCCTTTGACCCGGGCAACCCAACAACTGCTTCAACAGCCAATACTGATGACCATGTTGCGGGGGAAACAGCAATTGCTCCGGGGGTAAAGGGACCCGTTAGTGCAACCGGACAATACACCGTCCACGTTGTCAAGGGGCAGCTGAATCTTAGTAAAGTAATTACTGCGAAATACCCTGCACCGGATAGTGTGCAGGCAAACCAGAGCTTTGTGTTTAAGATTCAGCGTTATGCTACTCTTGCTGACCTTAATAGCCAAACGAATCCTGAAACATCCTATGAAGTAATTTCTCTTTCTGGTAATACGCTAAACGGCAATAAGACCATTACAGGCTTGAAAAAAGGGTATTACACCGTTACGGAGCAAACCGGTGACGCATGGAGATATTCGCAGACGGGAGTCGCTGACAATGACAGCTCTGTGGGTACTACAACGGATGGAATCGTAAATATTGGAAGAGAAACAACAGTTGGCGTTGCAGTTCAAAAATCCTATTTTGGAGCAGGTGTGAATGCTTGCGGCGTTGCAGTAAATCCCGCAACAGTTGGTTTCACAAATAGGCTCGACAAACATCAATGGCTCGGTGACACAACAGTGGCTGTAAATACCATTCGGCACGCTTCATAAGTGCCACAACACAACCGTATGACTGACAATTTTGATAAATCTCGGAGGCAAACGTGAATAAAGCAGGAAAAATAATCGGAAAAGTTATTTCAACAATCGCTCTGATCGGTGTGGTTCTTCTGGCCGTAGTTGTTGCGGGCCCAAGAATGATCGGCTGGCAGCCTTACGAGGTGCTAAGCGGCAGTATGGAGCCCACCTATCACGTTGGCAGCGTGATTTACGTCCGGAAAACTGCCCCGCAGGACATTAAGGTGAACGATNNGTTGTAACACATCGGGCTGTGAAAATTGATACGCAGAAACAGCTGATTTACACCAAAGGCGACGCCAACAATGTGCAGGACGGCGGTACTACACCGTATTCACGTTTAATCGGTAAGCCGATGTTTTCTATCCCCGGAATGGGGTATCTGACCGCGATGATGAATACCAGGCAAGGCTTGATTATTGTAGCAACACTCTTTATCTGCATGGTAATTCTCACATTCTTGCCCGACCTGCTGATGAGAAAAGGCAAAAATAAAAGCGAACCCGCACTTGATGACCAATCAAAAGGAGGTTAAAGCATGAAACTAAAGATGAAGGCGCAAAAGAAAATCATTTTGTTTTCCTCCGCGCTTGTGCTCGTTGCGTTGGTTGCCGTTGGAAGCACGATGGCTTATCTGCAAAGCAGTACCCCAAGAACGGCAAACAATTTTGTCGCACCTGTTGCAGATATTCAAATCAATGAAAATTCAAGCTCCTTTCAATTCGATTCAAATCTGACAACAATTAAGAAAGTCCGTATTCAAAATGTTAAGAATACGAATCAGTCAGTCCCGGTTTACATTCGCGTGAAGTTGGTTCCAATTTGGCGGCACGCAAGCACCGGCGAAGGCACCGGCATTCCGGTCACCGGTCTTACCTATGGGTATGGAACAGATGGAGCGAACAGCAATCCAATATCCCCTTGGGTTTATCATCAGGCGGACGGCTATTATTATTATAAAACACCGGTTGCCCCGGACAATTATACAAACTATCTCATTGGTAAGGTTACTGTAACACAAGCGGCAAATCAGCCGGATTGCGACCTCGAAGTTCAGGTCATTGCCGATTCCATTCAGGCAGATGGTAAAATGGCAAATGGGGACTCCGCTGCAAAGAACGCCTGGGGCGTTGACCCGGCAACACTGACAAATTGATTTTAGTCATTCACCGCATCGCTGCGGAAAAAATATAAAAACATTATTTAGGAGGAAAATTACTATGAAAAAGAAAATTGTATTGGGTTTAACAGCATTAATTCTCGTCGTCGGCTTAACAATCGGTGGCACTCTCGCATTCATGCAGTCCACAACACAGAAGGTTGAAAACACATTCACTGTTGGCAGTGTGCACCTGTCTTTGGCTGAATATGCGACATACACTAATGCTGATACTCACACTGCTTACGTCGATGCAAAACAATTAACTCCGGGCACCGTAATTGCTAAAACACCAATTTTGACCGTTGCAGCTGGCAGTGAAGAATGCTTTGTTAAAGCAAAAATTGAAATTCCTGCGGCACTTCAGACACTAATCTCCGATGGCAAAATTACGATTGATTATAATACTGCTTGGTCAACGATTGATGCAAACGGGTTTGTCTATTACAATGGTACAGTTGCAAAAAGTGCAACAGCCACTGTGCTTCCAGCCCTCTTTACTACAGTGACAATCAATTCAGCTGTAACCAATGAAGATTTAGCTACAATAGCAGCCGAAGCAAATAGAAAAATCACAATTACCGGCTATGCAATCCAGAAAGCAACTTTTGATGATGCAGCAGCTGCATGGAACGCATTTGGCAATGGTAACGGAAGAGCTTAGTTTTCACAATTCAATTAACTCCTAAAGCTTACAGGGGCTGAAAAGCTCAGCCCCTGCACCTTATAAAATTTCCCAATGAGAGGGGGAATAGGCATGAAAAAAAGAATTGCAATCATTGCAACTGCGGTGATTATTGTTGCTACACTCGTCGTCGGCGGAACGCTCGCGTTTTTTACCGATAAGGGCACAGCAACAAATGTCATTACCATGGGGGACGTGCATATTACGCTGACGGAACCCGCGTTTGCAGAAGCAACGAGCAGCACTTATCAAATTGCAAATGTAATGCCAAATCAGCAAATTACAAAGGATCCCACAATTACGAACACGGGCAGTCACGACGCGTATATTCGCTGCAAGATTGCTGTTACAGGACTTCCAAAAGACGATGCTGAAACGGAATATTCCCCTACAAGGGAATTGCTTTCCGGATTAAACATTGATGGAAACAAATGGGTGCGGGCAGCGGATGGCTATTACTATTATCAAAGTGTACTGCCAAAGAAACCTGCTGATGACGTATCCGCGGTGAAGCTTTTTGATACCGTAACAATTCCGGAACAATGGGATAATACGCTTGTTGTTGACAAAGACGGATTTAAGATCAGCATCACTGCCGAAGCGATTCAGGCGGAGAACTTTACTCCGCATACAACAAATGATGGAACAAAAGATATCATAGATGGCTGGAACTACAGCACCGGTTCTGCGATAGAGCCTCAGAGTGCGCCAACTATTGATAATTTAAACTGAATCACTTGATCCTTATAGAGTAAGAATTTTATGCATATTATGAGCAACGTGGAAAAGCGGAAGAAACTGGCTGCCATGTTGAGAGGGAATGATGCAATGAAAAATAACATGTTTATAAAACTGAATCGGATTGCTCTCATCTCAATAGCGGTTGCGACGTTAATGGCGTGCAGCTCGCTTACTGCTTTTGCCGCACAAACAACGTCGTCGGAAACGTCGCAGCCCGTCATGGTGACTTACAATGGGAGCGGTACGACGGTTGCTGTTGATTATGCGAATAATCTGGATACTTTCAAAGACTTGATGCCGAACTCAACAACAAAAGCACAAAAGATGGTTATTCGAAACAACAGCAGCAAGCAAATGCAGGCCTATTTTCGGGCAGTGCCGGCTGCTGCAGACTCAAATACGGAAATTACTGCGTCACTTTTGGATACGCTCATATTGAAAGTAACTTTCGTAAAGGAAGGTACAACCACAGAGCAAGTTTTGTATGAAGGCCCGGCGTCCGGAAAGACACAGACAACACCGGTTCAGGATATTGTTACTGCTCCGATTAGCCTTGGGTATCTTTATGGGAATTCCACTTCCGGTGTTATTTCCGCCACACTTACAGTACCGGAGACAATGGGTAATCAATTCCAGCTTGCAAGTGCGAAAATCACGTGGGAATTTCAATTCCAAGGAGCAAATCCTTCCAGTTCCGGCGGCGGTGGTGGTAACGGTGGCGGCGGCGGTACAGTGTCCGACACATCATCTCAGCCTCCTGAAAGCATCGGTACGGAATCAACTCCACAAGGGGGCCCGGTTTCCTCAGCACCTGCAGCGGAAACGATTGTAAATGGGGATGTTCCCCTTTCAAATCCTCCCAAGACTGGTGAAAATCCAGCGCTGCAATGGGGGATTGTCGCACTTGCAGTGACGGCAGGATTCATTTTGGTAATGACCAAACGGAAGATTAGAATGGATTCAAACAAATAAAATAAATATGATCTCGAATTTATAAAGCCTTCATTTTGGGTATTAGATCCATAAATGAGGGCTTTTTAGCACTCTGATGATAGGAGTGCTAAAATTAACAAATTGATCATATTTTATGTAAACATTTTTAATAATTCAGGGGTATATTAATAATTGTTGAAGGAAGCAAATAAGGCTTTCCAAGACAAATAAATATATTTTGGAGGTTTTGATTATGTTTGATTTAGTACCATTTGCACGCAGGGAGAACACTTTGTTCAACTATCTTGACAACATGGAGAAAAACTTCTTTGGCGATATGTCCCAAGATTTTTCTTCATTCCGAACAGATGTCATTGACGATGGCAGCCAATTCATCTTGAAAGCGGAACTGCCGGGCTTTAAAAAGGAAGATATCAAGATTGACATCGAAGGTGATACACTCACCGTGAGTGCAGAGCATAATGATGAAACGGAAGAGAAGAAAGACAATTACATTCGCCGCGAACGCCGGTATGGTTCGTTCGCCAGAACCTTTGATATCGGGAACATTAAGGCGGATGAGATTTCCGCGGATTACAGTGATGGAATCCTTTCGCTGAATCTTCCGAAGCTCGAAGCAAAATCACCTGAAACACGCAGAATAGATATTAAATAACTTCATTACAGAACAGCAGGG
>DDHX01000012.1:31911-113139 GCA_002338255.1 Ruminococcaceae bacterium UBA1865
TAATTGGAGAGTAGTATCAATTGAGAAAAATATCCATAGTGAATAAATTGAATTTTAGATCACAAGCTCAATCTGATTTCCGTCAGGGTCGGAAACACAGCTTTCATAGTAACCGTCTCCGGTGACTCTTGGTCCGCTGAAGACCGTGTAGCCATCGCCTAAAAGCCGTTGGGTTAAAGCATCCACTTCCTCTTTGCTGCCTGTGCTGAAGGCGAGGTGAGCCCAGCCGATGTGCAGTGGAGGAGTTTCATTATCAGAAAGATTTGGTTTTGTCATAATCTCAAGTCTTGTTCCATCCGCAAAACTTAAAAAATAGGTTTCTAAACCGGTGACGGGATTGTGATATTTTTGGTTGCTCTTCGCTGAAAAATACTTTTCATAGTAGTTCTTCATTTTTTCCAGATCGTTTGTATACAGGGCGATATGGCTGATTTTCATAAAATTGCCTCCTTTTATTAACATGCTACAATCGGCGATGATTGAGTAGGGGTAAAAGAACTGTTTTCAATTCAGTATAGCATTGTGCTTCCAAAAATACAATTCGGTAGAGGGCGTCCAGAATTGTATTTTATTTTTTCCTTTACAACATATGAATGGGGTTTCATAATAATTGATTTTCACGGCTTCAGTTGTTATAATTAAAATAACAATTTATAATTATCGCAAAATATTGCGGCTGAACAATTTGGCTGTGCGGGAGCGTGAAAATATGAATCAAATCAAAATACTGCATTGTGCAGACTTACATCTTGGTGCGGAGCTTTCTTCTATCGGTACTCATGCAAGGGAGCGCAGGGAAGAAATACTGATTACTTTTTACCGAATTGTTTCAATCTGTAAAGAGGAAGAAATTGCACTGCTGTTGATTGCCGGCGATTTCTTTGAGGGCTCCAATACGGATAAAAACACTATCAAATCCGTAAAAGAGGCCTTGGCTCAGATTCCAAATACAATAGTCGCGATTGCGCCGGGTAACCATGACTATGTTTCAATTGATTCTCCTTATGCCGATGCGGATTGGCCTGAAAACGTGCATATTTTTCAGTCGGGGCTTGAATCAATTGCGTTTGAGGAAAAAAGCCTGCGTTTGTGGGGGGCTGGCTTCACAAGCACTTATGTCACCCAGCCGCTGCTCCATGAAACGGATATTCCTCAGGATGATCTCGTGAACATCTGTGTACTGCACGGCGACTTGGTTGCGGAAAATCAGCCAAGCAATTACAATCCGATTTCCCCGACGCAAATCCGGTTCAGCGGAATGGATTATTTGGCGCTTGGGCACATCCATAAACGCACCGATATTCTGCAAAGCGGAGCGACTCATTATGCCTATTGCGGCTGCCCCGAAGGCAAGGGCTTTGACGAGCTTGATGAAAAAGGCGTTTATATCGGAATAGTCTCAAAGGGAAGAGCCGAATTGACTTTTCGCCCTGTATGCAGGCGTATGAACCTGGAAGTTCATGTTGATATCGGCGGAGCGGCAACCAATAACGAGGTAGCCGAAATCATTACCCACACGATAAAACAAAAATACGGTGCTCAATATGCGGAACATTTGTACAAAGTAATTTTGGTAGGTGCACTCGAAGCAGGTTTTACTCCGGACTGCGTTTCTATTGCACTTAGGCTGCAAAGCGACCTGTATTTTATTAAAATAAAAGATGAAACGCATCTCGCGATTGACTTTGATGAATTGGCAAAAGAAACTTCATTGAAAGGTATTTTCGTTCGTAAAATGCTTGATAAACTTAATAACAGTCTTGAACATCACAAGGAACAGGAAGCTTCACAGTACAGAAGGGCACTGTATATTGGCATCAAAGCTTTTGACAGTGAGGTAACGCTANNTACAAATCGAACATTTTGGAAAGCTCGAAAATTATTTTCTTGACTTTGAAAACGGATTTAATATTATATACGGGAATAATGAAGATGGTAAAAGCACAATTATGGCTTTTATTAAATTGATGTTTTATGGCACGCCCGGAAGAAGCACAGACTTATCAAGAAACATGCGTAAAAAATATATGCCTTGGGACGGGGCGAAAATGTCCGGCTCCATTGAGTTTGAAGACAAGGGAATTACATACCGGCTCGAAAAGCAGTTTGGCGGTTCCAATGCAACGGATCGGATTAGCCTGTGGAATAAAGCGACAGGTGAGAAAGAAGGCATTGCAAGTGGAACCGATCTTGGCCAGAAATTTTTTGGAATCGGTGCTGCGGCGTTTGAAAAGAGCGTTTTTATTGGACAAGCCGGCAGTATGGCCGACACGACGGACAGAGAGGACGAAATCACGCAAAAGCTGTTGAACCTGGTCTCTACCGGTGATGAGAGCGTTTCGCAGAAAAAAGTCGAAAACCGTTTAAAAAACGCCATGGAAGCACTGAAGTCGAGAAGCGGCAGAATCGGCGTTCTGGATAAGCGGTATCAGGAAATGAATCGTCTGAATGAAGCCCGTTCCGTTGCTGTGGAAGAGGAAGAAAAGAAAAAGCAGTTTGAACAACAGCGTGCAGTACTGGCAGAGCAGAAAGAACTATTGGAACAGACCTACCGTCAACAGCAATCGCAGTATGATTTGCAGGAAAAGTTAGGCCGGCTGGAAACGCTGAAAAAACTGATTCAGAAAAAGCAGGGAGTCGACAGCCTGATTGCAGAGTGTGAAGACAGGAAACGGCGGCTTACAGAGGGCGATGCTGTCTTTGACGCGGTCTTTGTAAAAAGCTGTGAAGACCAGATATTACAGATACAGTCGCTTGAAGAAATTTATTCCGAACGAAAAAGAAATGTGCATGCGTTGGAAGAGGAAGATATCAGCTTGAAAGAGCAGAATATTCCTAAAATTTCACAGGAAGCGGTCGAACAATTAAAAGCACAGGAAAAAGAGCTGACTGGACTACGTGCTTCCATTACCGCACTGAAAGAATCCATCCGTGAGTTTACAGAGACATCAAAAAAGCAAGCAGAGCTTTCGGAAATCCAAGTGCTGTTATCCGCACAGGCTGCGGAAAAAAGCAAGCAGGAAAACGCTCTGATTGATTCGAAAGCTGAATTGCAGGCCGCACGGCAGTCTTTGTCCGAACATAAAGAGGCTTTGGAAAACAGGAAGCAGGAGCTCAATCAGCTTCGCCGGCTTCAGGATGATGCCAATACGGAATACCAAGTTGCCGTGCACAACAAGAAATCTGTGGAACAGCTTTCTAATCAAAAAATCGAAACGGCGCGTGAGCAACTTAAACAAGCTGTCACTCCCAAACAAGTGGTAATGAATGAAAATGCAGGACGTTCGGTGAACCCACCTATGCTTGTCGGAGCAGTTTTACTTCTCGCTTTGTCAATTGTTTTAGGGATTGCCGTTCACCCGATTTGTTACATCGGAGCAGTCGCCGCCGCTGTTTTAGGAATAACCGCTTTCGCCAAAACAAAAACGAGATCCGTTACTACCACCATAGTGGATGAAGCGGAGTCCGTTAGGGCAACAGAAAATTTTGAGAATGTGCAAAGGGCGGCGGAATTGGATAACGAGGCCGCTTTGGAAGCGGAGAAAAGAGCCGATGCAAAAGNNGAGCTTTTACAAAAGTCAGCCGTCGAATGGGAACAGCTTTACCAGACAGCTTCAGCGCAGGTGTCCCACACGGAACAAAAAGAAAGCGAACTTGAGATTAGCCTGAGGTTCATCAACGAAAAGCTGAATGACCTTACACAAAAAGCCAAGGCAAAACAGGAGGAGGCAGATGGGCTCAACGTTGCTGTGGAAGAAACCGATATTCACCAATTTCAGGAACAGCTTAGTGTAAAAACGGAGCATGAAACGTCGCTTGTCAAAGAGATACAGACGCAGCTGTCGGTCAAGGACTGCGAAACAATTGACGAACTGCAAAATCGATTTATGCAGATGCAGAACCATCAAACCAAGGTTGCCGCCAAAGCGGAGAGCTTGGGCAAAGCACGGGAAGATGAAAAACAGGCAAGTGAAAATTTGAATACTGCAGTTCAGAAATTTATAACGCTCATCAATCAATACAAACCATGCGCTTCCTATGAATCCGCGGTTGGCAGTTTGCACGAGTTAAAAGAGGCTATTAAGCAAATTAACACTTTACAAGTGAAAATCAACAGCCAGTCTGAGTTCCTCAATGAAGAAACACAAGAAAGAACTGCCGCGCAAATTGTGGGAGAAGCAGCTGAAATACGCGATCAAATTCTCAGTGCCAATGATGGAGTCATGCCGGAAATAGCCGAGAACTGGAAAAATGAACAGCTTAAGCAGCAGAGTCAAAACAGCTCTGTGCAGCTGCAAGAGGTTCGGGAGGCTTTCATCAAGCTGAATTCAAATATAAAGAACCAGTTCATCGGCAAGAAAAACGTCAGTGAGATTGAAGAAGAGATCGATCAGCTCAAAAAGCANNGTGAAAGCGATTATGAGTGCCTTACCATCGCGCAGTCAACGCTCAAGGAGGCATTCACCGAGATTCGCCAAAGCTTCGGCCCTCTTCTGAATGATAAAACCGCCGCTATTTTTAACAGCTTGACCGGCGGAAAATATCATAATGTGATCATTTCGAGAAATTTTGATATTAATGTGCAGGAAGGGCAAAGTGCAGTATCTCATGAGTGGCAGTACCTGAGCAGCGGTACGATTGATCAGGCATATTTATCATTAAGATTGGCGGTTGCTGACTTGCTGTCACAGGATAGTGACGGTTTACCGCTGATGCTGGACGATGTATTTTTGCAGTACGATGACAGCAGGGCAGAACAGGGACTGCGTTTTCTCGTGAACTTTGTTAAACGGGAAGGGGCCCCAACACAAATCATACTGTTTACCTGTCATAAGAGCATCCTTGAATGGGCGCAAAAAAACGATATGGATGCAGTAATCAAAACAATTTGCTGATTTTGCAACTATACAGGGAGACGCTCTGCGTTTTATCGGATATTATTTCAATATGACTGCAAAACCGCCTGTGATTTTTCAGGCGGTTTTTCATAATTTAACATGCTTGTGCGATTATAAGTTGATTTTATATAGAAAATACATTAAAAATTTTACATTATTGGAATAAATTGTTTGAATTACAAAAAAATCGTGGTATTATTTATATGGTTGAATAGAGAATTAATCTACAAAATCAAATAACAAGTCTGAAACATGATTCAATATAAAAACGACACTGTATCGATATAAAGTTTGGCGACCGGTTGCAATTTCAAAGCGATCTGTATTTTCAATCCCTGTTCGGCCAGGTGAAAACAGTATTTCTTAGGAGGAAATTAAGTGACAAAAAAAATGAAGCAGCCGTTAGAGGTCGCTTTTGTAATTATCCTTGCAGCTGCATTTATTATTTTATCTTTCAGTCAATACTCAGGTTTGCTAAATCAATCCTTTGCAGATGAAGCACAGAATGACTTATCAATCAGCACCCGGCAAAACGCTGATATGGCGAACGAGAAGATTAAGGCGGTTGTTTCTTCCATGGAAACCCTGTCTCAAGCCATAGACGATAAGGATGTCTCACTGAATGATGGCAGTGCGTTTGTTGTTTTGGATAAAGTTAAAGAGTCAAACGGGCTTTCAGCAATGGCGGTTGCAATGCCGGACGGTACCTGCCGATTCGATGAAGGAAGCGAACTTCAAATATCCGACCGCACGTATTTTCAGAAATCGATGGAAAATAAAACTGTCATATCTGACCTTGTAGTCAGCAGGCTGAATGGAAACAGCTGCATTATTATTTCGGTTCCTGTTTTCCGCAATTCTAAGGTTGTGGGAACCATCAATGCTCTTATTTCCACAAAGGAAATGAATCAATTACTTCAAATTAAAACATCCGATCAACAGGGCATTACCTATATGGTAGAGAAGAGCGGCGACATCATCTCCGCATCAAAACCTCAGTACGATCATGGGAATGTATTCGCAGATGCTGATTTATCTGTTGAAAAGAAGAGTGATATTAGCCGGATGAAGGCAGATATTGAAAACGGGAAAGCAGGGAGTATTTATTATGCTTTAGATAAAATGAAGTATTTGGTAAACTATGCGCCGGTTGGAATCAACGGCTGGTATATCATCAATGCAATTCCATCCAGCGTGGTCACTTCAAAATCCAATCGAATTTTGGGATATACCGGATTACTGGCATTCAAACTCATTGGTGTGCTGCTGCTGCTGGGCGCTTATGTATTTTTAAATGAGAAAAAAAACAAAAAAGCACTCCGACGAACCAACGAAGAACTCAACCGTACAAAGGCTGAGTTGGAGACTTTTGTTGCTGGTTTACCCGGCGGCGCGTTTCGCTACAGAGCCGATGAAAAAACTGAGTTTCAGTTTGTCAGTGATGGACTTTTAAAAATATTTGATTATTCAAAAGAGGAATTCGTACAAAGATTTAACAATTCCTTTGAAAATATGATTTATGAAGAAGATCGCGAAAAAACATTGAACAATATTCGTCATCAGATTAAAAAAGGGAAATTTGCCGAGGTGAAATATCGGATTGCAACTGCAGACGGATGCATTCGCTGGCTGTTGAATCGCGCGCAACTTGTCACAGATGTGGATGGTCACAGTGAATTATACGCTGTCGCAGTTGATATTACCGATTCAAAGAAGGCACATAAACGGGCAAAAGATGCAATGACCCAGCTTGAAACGTTGTCTAACAGTATTCCCGGCGGCGTGGCTCAATTCTCTTACGACGAGGGTGTTATGACGCTTATATATGCCAGTGAAGGCTTTTATAAGCTTTCGGGATATGCCCAAGAGGAATATGCACAGTTGACTAACGAGGAAGGAATCTGGCATGCTCATCCAGATGATCTTCATCATTTAAATAGTATTATGAATAAGCAAATCAATGCGGAAGCGTCCCTTTCCGCAGAGTACCGGCTGTCCAGAAAAGATGGCAGTATCATTTGGGTATCATTATGCGGAACGCGAACGGTGAACAGCCGGAACCAAGTCATTTATCAATGTATTTTTACCGATATCACTTCCTTTAAAAATACACAACAGGAGCTGGAACTGGGAAAGGAGCGCTATGAGATAGCGGAAAACCTTTCCGATGATATTTTGTTTGAGTACGATATTTTAACTGATTATTTAGAGCTGTCCCCACTATTTACCGCACTGACAGGGCGATATCCTCGCATTTCAAATTTCACAAAAGAAATTTATCACGATGAGATTATTCATTTCGATGATTTACCCGAAGTAAAGAATTTTTTCAAGGAAGTCCGGCTTGGTCACTCCGAAAGCGGAGTGGAGTTTCGTTTTAAGACCAGAAGCGGGGAGTAGCGATGGCATCGGGTAAAAATAAAAATTATCTTTGATGCACACGGGGAACCCTCCAAGATGATTGGAAAAGCATACAATATTGACGCACAGAAAAAAGAGATGCAAAGGCTGACGGACAAGTCCCAGCGCGACCCGCTCACCAATCTGTTCAATAAAATTGCAACACAGTCGCAAATTGAGGATGATCTGAAGGAAGCGGGAACAGGAAGCAAGCACGCACTGATGATGATTGACATCGATGACTTTAAGGCCGTCAATGACAATTTTGGGCATATGGAAGGCGATATGGTGATTACCGAAATCTCCAGCAAATTGCAGATGCTGTTCCGCACCTCGGATGTTGTGGGGCGAATCGGCGGAGATGAATTTATTGTTTTTCTAAGGGACATTTCCACGGATCATATGATTGCGGAAAAGGCAAAGGCGATAGGCGAAATTTTCCGAAACACACATGAAGGGAAGCAATTAGATTATAAAATTTCCGGAAGCATTGGAATTGCACTATACCCGGCAGACGGAACCACTTATCAGGAGCTTTTTCCCAAAGCCGACCTTGCCCTTTATCGGGCCAAAAATCTGGGTAAAGATTGCTATGCTTTTTATAGTGACGAGTTGCACTCAAACCTTTAAGTTTTTCAAATCAACTACAATTATGAAATATGACAGGCAGACAAAATTCCCGAAAGGAATCTTTGCTGCCTGTTTTGTCTTTTAGATGAAGTGGATGAAATTAGAATATGCCGTTTTTAGATTGTAAAGAAAATAAAAGTATAGTACAATAAACGCAAGGTTTAAAATGTAATTGCTGAATTCATGCAGAGTCGATTTTCAAAACGGCGTACAGTTTGCAGAATGATATACTGAAAGCAAATAATTTGATTACAGAGTGAACCGCCGGATGAAATAATAGGAAGGCGTGAAGTTTAATGGCAATTAACGGCATTATGAAGGCTGCGTTGAAGGCACTTTCCTATGCGGATATCGATGTGAAAAAGAATTACAAGCTGCAGAGAAAATTAATTAATATGGCAAATTATCATGTTCTAAAGCCCTTTTACAAAACATGGGATCACGTCGTGACTTTTCAGAATCACGACATCCCTGTCAGAATTTTTTTGCCTCATCAGGGGATACCATGTTCAGCTCTCATTTTTTTCCATGGGGGCGGTTGGGTGACCGGGAACATTGACAGCTACGATCGGGTCTGCGCAAATATGGCCAATATAACGAATCATATCGTGGTATCAGTTGATTACAGGCTTGCTCCGGAGCATCGTTTTCCTGCCGCGCCGGAGGATTGTTACCATATTGCACGTGAGATTTTTTTAAATACGGGTCTTTTTAATGTACCTGCGGACAAAATAACAATAATAGGCGACAGTGCCGGTGGAAATTTAGCTGCCGCAGTCTCTTTAATGGCACGCGACAGAGGTGAGTTCCTCCCAGCCCGCCAAATTTTGCTTTATCCGGCAACAAATAATAATCACAGTGACCAGTCGCCCTTTCAATCAATACGGGATAATGGAACGGCCTACTTGCTTACTTCGAAACGGGTTTGTGATTATATGGAAATGTACAAGAATAGTGAAGAGGATTTGCAAAACCCGTATTTTGCACCTCTGATCGAAAAAAATCTCAGTCATCAACCGAAAACCCTGATTATAACGGCTGAATTCGATCCGCTTCGTGACGAAGGGGAAGCCTATGGGCTGCGTTTGAAGCAAGCCGGCAATCTTGTTGAGGTACACCGCATACCTGATGCATTGCATGGATTTTTCTCATTGCCTCCTATTTTTCCACAAGTAAAAGAATGCTATCGGATTATCAATGATTTTTTAAGTGAGGGACTATCGTGATTCACAAAAAACCGGTCAGTTGGAATCGTTTGGATAATGCTGCAAAAATATTTCCGCCTACAAGCGATAAGCGCGATACAAAAGTATTTCGTTTTGCCTGCGAGCTTTATGAACCGGTTGAGGCAGGCATTTTGCAGGAGGCCTTAAACAAAACGATTGAAGAGTTTCCCTTTTTTCGGTCAATTTTAAAAGGGGGCCTGTTCTGGTACTATCTTGAAAGCTGCAGCATAAAGCCTCATGTAAAATTGGAAAGCAATCCACCGTGCAGCACCATTTACGACCATAATGTAAAGGGCCTGCTCTTTGAGGTTACCTACTACCGAAACAGAATCAATTTTGAGGTCTATCATGCCCTGACGGATGGTACAGGTGCCCTGCAGTTTTTGCGCTCGCTTGTTTTTCATTACATCAACCTCAGGTATGCAGACGATTTAGAAAGTCCGCCGATTTTTGACTATGATGCATCCATGGCGCAACGAGTTGCCGACAGCTTTGAAAAATATTATTTAAAAGATAAAAAGCAGGATAAAAAGAAAAAGCATTTTGCTTATAAACTAAAGGGACAAAAAGTTTCGGAAAACCGAATCAAAGTGATTGAAGGCGTCGTATCCGTCAAAAGCGTGCTGAATGAGGCACACAAATACAACGCAACATTGACAGCTTTTTTAGCGGCTGTACTCATGTGCTCAATCAGTAAGGAGATGGCGCAGCGCGAGAAAAAAAGGCCGGTTGTATTGAGTATTCCTGTAAATCTGCGTAAATATTTTCTGTCTGAAACAGCTCGAAATTTTTTCAGTGTAGTGGATGTAGACTATAATTTCAGCGAAAAGAGCGAAAAATTCGAGGACGTCATTCAATACTTATGTGAGTACTTTGACCGGGAGTTGACGGCGGAACGGTTAGGTGCAAGGATGAACTCACTCGCATCGCTGGAGCACAATATTTTCGCCCGTGCCACACCGCGAGTGGTAAAGGATATTATATTAAAATGGGCCTATGATTTTTCTGCTTGGGAAAACACGGCTTCACTTTCCAATGTGGGGAAAGTAAAAATGCCGGCGGAATTTAGCCGGTACATCCGTTTGTTTGATGTTTTTGTCAGTACAAAAAAGCTTCAAATTTGCATGTGTTCTTACGAGGACAACCTCACACTCAGCTTTACCACATCATTTGTCAGCACGGAAATCCAAAAGCACTTCTTCCGTACGTTGACAAATATGGGAATTGATGTTGCAATTGCAGCAAATAAAATTGATGACGAATAAAGGACAAAAGCAATGAAATTCTGTAATAAATGCAAACTGTCCGTTGTAGGCCAAAGAAAATACTGCCCGCTGTGCCAAAGGGAGCTTCAGGATTTGGATGCAAATAATAATGAGATATTTCCAGAAATCCCAACCATATTTCATCAGTATAATCTGTTCTTCCGTATTCTGATTCTGGCGTCCGTCATCGTAGCAATCATCAGTATACTGATTAACATTGTGATTCCAAGCAAGATATGGTGGTCTTTCTTTGTAGCGGGTGGAATTGGGTGCTTCTGGCTCAGTATGGCAATCGCAATTTCAAAACGCCGGAACATTCCTAAAAATATTCTGTATCAGGTGGTTGATATCTCTGTATTGGCTGTTGTATGGGATTTGTGCACCGGTTGGCGTGCATGGTCCATTGACTATGTTGTTCCGATCACCTATACGATTGCTATGCTGTCCATNNTCAAGTAAAAGACTATATCATCTATCTGGTGATAGACAGCCTATTTGGTATCATTCCGCTCATTCTTATTTTTACCGGATTATTGAATGAATGGTTTCCGTCGCTGGTTTGTGCCGCCGCAAGTGTTATTTCATTGACGGCTCTGCTTTTATTTCAGGGGGATGATATGCGCACCGAGCTTAGGAGGAGACTGCACTTATAGCTAAGCTGCATAAATTTCAACTCTTTATATTACTGTGGAATCACAGCAATACGAGGAGTTTATAAGCAAGAGAAATAAGCAGATTTATTGAATAAAGTCACAAGAAAAGGATGAATGTCTTATATGAATACAATCGTAAACACAGTCAGAAAGCTATTTTCAAAAGATCAAAAACCGGATGTTTCACTCAGCTTTTTCAAATACATAGGACCCGGGCTTTTGGTAACGGTTGGATTTATTGACCCGGGCAACTGGGCCTCCAATTTTGCGGCGGGCTCGGAATTTGGATATCAGTTGCTTTGGGTGGTCACACTTTCAACTATTATGTTAATTTTATTGCAGCATAATGTTGCTCATTTGGGTATTGTAACAGGAGATTGCCTTGCAGAGGCTGCAACCAAGTATCTTAGCAAAAAAATAAGCATTCCTGTGCTGCTTAGCGCGATGCTTGCTTGTGTTTCCACGGCTTTGGCGGAAATACTTGGCGGCGCTATCGCCATTAATATGCTTTCCGGCATCCCAATCAAAATAGCGGCTGTCATTATGTTTGTTGCCGTACTTTTGATGCTTTTCAGCAACTCGTACAAGAAGATTGAAAAAATTATTATCGGGTTCGTTTCAATTATCGGTTTGTCTTTTTTGTATGAATTGGTATTGGTGAATATAAACTGGGGTGCCGCGGCGAGGGGCTGGGTTGTGCCGTCGTTCCCTAAGGATTCCTCCCTTGTAATTATGAGTGTGTTGGGCGCGGTCGTCATGCCCCACAATCTTTTTTTACATTCTGAAATTATTCAGAGCAGACAGTTCAACCTTAAGGATAAGTCAGTGCTTGAAGGTCAGCTGAAAAATGAGTTTAAAGATACGCTCTTTTCCATGATTATTGGGTGGGCAATCAACAGTGCAATGATTCTGCTCGCTGCCGCAACCTTCTTTCAACAGCATATTGTGGTGAGTGAGCTTTCTCAGGCACATCAACTGATGACTCCGCTGATTGGGAGCGCATCGGCAGTGGTTTTTGCCATTGCTTTGCTTTTTGCGGGATTTTCCTCCTCTATCACAGCAGGAATGAGCGGGGGAATTATCTGGGCGGGAATGTTTGGGGAATCCTACAGCATCAAGGACAAGCATACAAAAACCGGCGTGCTGATTTCTTTGATTGCCGCTATGGCGATTATTTTGTTTATTCAGAATTCCTTTCAAGGACTGCTGATTTCTCAGATGCTGTTGAGCATTCAGCTTCCAATTACCATATTCCTGCAATTATATTTGACATCTTCTGAAAAAGTGATGGGCGAATATAAAAATACAAAGCTTAATAATTTTATGCTTTGGAGTACGGGGATTATCGTAACTGTTTTGAATATTTATTTGCTTGTCGGAACGTTTTTATAAGCAATCAAGCATAAAGATTGGCAGATATTGCGGAGAAATAATAAAAAAGGTTAGGCACATCAAATGGTGCCTAACCTTTTTTATGCTTAAACCTGCCTGTTGATAGAAACAAAATCTCTCTTTTCAATATTATATATTATACTAAAATCCATTAAAAACGTGAAACCACGTTTTTAATGCGCGAAGCGCGTTGGATTTAGCATGAGACGGGTTTTGCACTTATTTTAAGCGCAAAACAAGCACGGCGTAGCCGGGCGTTCTCCAATTAAAATATATATTTTAATTGGAGAGTAGTATGAAAGCTTTTTATGACGATTGTTTGTCGCCTGAAAGGAAAGGGAGATGTTGATATGAATCGTTTCAACAACTTGAGTTCCTTGGATCAAATGAGAATGAACCGAGGTACTGATGATTTTAAAAACATTTTTCATGGATTGGGAGAAAAGCAAAGGCAAAAGGCAATCAGTTACTTGAACGAGGATAGACTGTATTTTGCTTCTTTGTTTATACTGATTCCTGAAATTGAAGCGCTGGCTTTATACGAAAAGCTCAATTCGCGCAATGCTGTTGCGCTAAAAATATGCGCTAAGATACTAAAGAACGAAAACATGTTTTCTCATGTTGCCGGTTTGGTTTCCGAAAACAGCAGCATGACTTATTCAGCTTTAAAATGGATGTTGAAAACCGGTTCGGCCGATGACGGCTTGAACGATGAATATGACGAGGTGATGGATGCAACTGCCTCACTTTTAATTAAAACATATAAAGATAATTCAGTTTTGCCAATGGTAGCGGATATGATTTTTAAACGGAATCGAAAAGGATATCTGGTTCACGACCTGGTTTGGTGCTTTTTTCAGGCGCGGACGTCTTACTGTTTAAAGCTAATTGCGGGTTACCTTCGTTCCCCAAACCGGCGAGATGTAGAGCTCGCCCGTCAGCTTCTTCATTTCATACCCGACGAAACGGGGGAGGGCGCAAATCTGCAAAAGCAGTATCAGAGTTTTCTTGCTTGGCTGCAGGAAAACAACCAATTCCTGTATTTTACAGGAGAAAACCTTCAATTTACCAGTGACCCAAAACCCTGCCGTGTGGATTTGGACGCAAAGTATCTGTACAAAAGCATATCGCCGTATAACCACAAGCCAATGCAGCCGCTGACGCAGGCCGAACAAGACCATTTACAGCAGTTCCATGAACTGCGCCGCGAGGACGAAAAGCTACTTTCAAAATATTCCCGCCGGTTGCATGACCGGAATTTGCGTTCGTGGAATCAATGGATGCAGTATCCTGTGGATAAACAAATTGAGATAGCCAAAGCGGGCTTAGGGGGGATTCGATGATTATTATTGCCGGTCAGCCGGCCAATATTGCCGATATCAGCAGTGAATTTCCCGCTAACAGTGTTGAAAGGGATATTGTCAATATATTGGCCTCAAGTGAACAAAAATATCAGTATGACTCCGTTAATCAACTGAAATTTGAATTGATTATGCGGAGAGAAATTATTAACGCGGCGAACGCACTTTATGAGAGTGACCTGAACTTTAAGGTCTTTCGGAAAACGACCTGCAATCCTGCGTACTGGAACCGCAAGAACGACGGAGGGTTTGAACTGAAAGAAGGTGTGAAGCCCAGTGACGCAATTAATGATATTTTTATCAACAGCTCACTGTATGGAACAGAATGTGCGACCGCAATGGTCATTGTGTATTATAAAGCGCTGCTCAGCATTTACCCTGAAGAGCTTTTCAATCAGCAGTTCAAGACAATTTATCTAATGAATTGGCATAACATCGATCCTCTTTTAAAAGAAATCGGAATGATGAAACAGGAAAAAGATTATTTGCCGGGCGACCGTCGGTACTTTGCAAATCCGGATGTGAATCCGCTGACTCCCGAATGGCAGGGAGAAAATGTCATCGACATGAATCACGGGCTCTATTACGGCCACGGTTTGGGAAAATACAATGCGGAAACAATTATTTCTGAATTGAATAATAATCGCAAGGAAGATGCGGATGATTCAGCATATTTAATGGATTCGGCAGGCCGCCCGAACTTTAAAAATCTGAGTAACATCTATTATAGAGCGATTTCTTAGCAAAATGACTGATGGAAACAAGGGGCATCCATCAGCCATTTTGGTTTATAGATATAAAACAGCCAACATAGAAGTAAGCGCAATTGTTGACAGGATTTGCAGCACAGGAGTAGAATATAGGTATTATATGTAAAAGCAAATTTGAGCGAACGTGTGCTTACATTGAATAAAGATGAGGATATTATAATTTAATGAATGATAAATACCAGATATTAAAGCAGTATTTCGGGTACTCTGATTTTCGGGACGGGCAGGAAACATTGATTGATGCGATTCTTAAAAACAGCGATGCGGTCGGGATTATGCCGACGGGCGCGGGTAAGTCGCTGTGCTTTCAAGTTCCGGCTCTGTTGATGGATGGCATCACGCTGGTCATTTCCCCGCTGATTTCTTTGATGAAAGATCAGGTAAACGCATTGACGCAGGCCGGCGTGCGCGCTGCCTACCTCAACAGTTCCCTTACCGCGGGGCAATACCGCCGCGCGCTGTCCAACGCGTGTAGTGGAATGTATCGGATTATTTATGTGGCGCCGGAACGTCTGATGACGGATGATTTTCAAAGCTTTGTGCAGCAGTCAACAATTTCGATGGTGACAGTGGACGAGGCGCATTGTGTGTCGCAATGGGGGCAGGATTTTCGCCCGAGTTACCTGCAAATTCCACAGTTTATTGAAACATTGCCGAACCGCCCGATTCTCAGCGCGTTTACCGCAACGGCGACCACAGAGGTGCGCGACGATATCATCAGAATGTTGAAATTGCAGGACCCCGTTGTGGTTTCCACCGGATTTAACCGCGAGAATCTGTACTTTGAAGTGCAGCACCCCAAAGACAAAACCGCGGCGCTGTTACATATTTTAGAAAACTACACGGATAAAAGCGGCATTGTCTATTGTTCAACCCGTAAAAATGTGGAAGAAGTCTGCACCGCTTTATGCGAAAAAGGCTATCAGGCCACGCGTTATCACGCGGGACTGCCCGATGCGGAACGAAAGAAAAATCAAGAGGATTTTCTGTATGACCAGCGAACCGNNACCATTATGGTCGCTACCAACGCGTTCGGCATGGGGATCGACAAATCGAACGTGTCTTTTGTCATCCATTACAACATGCCTAAAAACATTGAAAGCTATTATCAGGAGGCCGGGCGAGGCGGCAGGGACGGCGAGCCGGCACAATGTATTTTGCTCTACAGCGGTCAGGATGTCATTACGAACCTGTATTTTATCGGGCACGCGAATGAAAATGACGCGCTCGANNATAAAACGCGGGAGCTCGTACAGAAAAAAGACCGCGAGCGTTTAAAGTCCATGACGAATTATTGCCAGACGAGCGAGTGCCTGCGGACGTATATCTTAAATTACTTCGGGGAGTATTCTGCAAGCTTCTGCGGAAATTGCTATAACTGCAACCATAATTTTGAGAAAATTGATATTACTGTTGACGCACAGAAAATCCTTTCCTGCGTAAAGCGGTTAGGGGAACGGTACGGCGTGAAAATGGTTGTTGATACGCTGCGGGGCTGTAAGACGGAAAAAATTCTAAGGCTGAGGCTCAATGAACAGCCTGCCTATGGAATGTTGTCCGTTGTGAAAGAGCAAAGAATCCGTGAAATGATCAACTTTTTAGTGATAAACGGGTACTTGTCCATTACGAATGATGAATACCCCGTTGTACAGCTTGGAGCAAACGCAGACGAGGTTCTGTATGAAGACAGGCAGCTTGAAATGAAGCTGATGAAAGAGTTGGAATTCGGGTCGAAAAAACCGGCTTCCAAGGGAAAAGCCGGGTCAGATACGGCGCATCCAAAACTGTTTGACCGGTTGAGCGAATTGCGCACAAAGCTTGCGCAAAGGCAGGGAGTGCCTTCTTATGTGGTATTTTCCAATGCGACCTTAACGGACATGTGCGCCCGCCTGCCGCAAACAGATTCAGAATTGCTGCAGGTTTCCGGAGTGGGACAAACTAAGCTGGAAAAGTACGGCAAAGAGTTCATTGATGTGATTTCAATGTACTTAAATACCGAAAAGATCAATGGTAAATCTTGATAAATACGGTAATTAATATTGAAAATATCGGAATAAGTGCTACTATATAATCAATGATAATGCAATATGAATCAAATATTTTCAGTTTCCGTGTGTTTCAGTCTGTGGCGAATTTCACCGCAGCGCAAAGAAGCTGTTATTTGGAAAGGACGTTGATTTGTGGAAAACGAAGTTATAAATATCATTAAAACGCGAAGGAGCATTCGGAAATACCAGAGTCGGCAGATTTCAGAAGCCGACCTGAATTGCATTCTTGAAGCGGCTACTTACGCGCCAAGCGGGAGCAACAGCCAGTCGTGGCTGTTTACCGCGATTCAGAATGAAAAGATTTTACTGGAGCTGAATGAAGTTGTCAGAACCGCGTTCCTGAATTTGGAGCTTGCGGAAAATGAGTATCCCGCAAAAATTGCAGCCAAAAAGAGCGCTGCAAATCCCGACTATAATTTTTATTATCACGCTCCTACACTGATTATCGCTTCCAATGTTCCCAACTACGCGAATGCAATGGCAGACTGTTCCACTGCGCTTCAAAACATTTTTTTAACGGCAGCTTCGCTGAATTTGGGTTCATGCTGGATTAATCAGCTTCGGTGGCTGGACGCCAACNNGGACGTAAGAGATTATTTGGAAAAATTGGGAATACCAAAAGAGCACACCGTTTGCGGCACAGCGGCAGTCGGCTGGATTGACGGAGCCGCCCCCAAAGCTCCCACAAGAAAGACGAACACGGTCAACATTATACGGTAACAGTCGCCTGCACAGGGCACTTACTGGCGCTCCGGCGGCTAAACTGTTTGTATGAAATAAAATTAATTGATAGGAGTTTTAAAAATGGATTTTTTAAAAAGTGTCATAGAAAGAGCGAAACAGAACAAAAAAACAATTGTTTTACCGGAAGGTAATGATTTAAGGACAATCCAAGCGACTGCAATGATATTGGAAAAACAAATTGCGAATGTTGTTTTGGTTGGTGATGAGAAGGAAATTGCAATGCTTGCAGGAAATTTAGATATTTCTAAAGCCAAAATCGTCAATCCCCTTACTTCACCCAAACGTGAAGAATATGCAAATGCTTTTTACGAGTTGAGAAAAGCAAAGGGAGTGACCCCTGAACAGGCAGAAAAAATCATGCAGGACAATGTGTTCTATGCTGTGATGATGGTGAAAAAGGGGGAGGCCGACGGCATGGTGTCCGGCGCCGCCCATTCTACAGCGGATACGGTTCGTCCGGCGCTGCAAATTATCAGAACCGCACCGGGGGCGAAGATTGCCTCCAGCTTTTTCGTTATGGTCGTTCCAAACTGCTCCTACGGTCAGGAGGGAACCTTTGTTTTCGCGGACTGCGGGTTGAACATTAACCCTGACGCGGAAGAATTATCGGAGATTGCGATTGCGTCGGCGAATTCTTTCAAGAATCTTGTCCAGGCCGAACCGAAAGTGGCAATGCTGTCGTTTTCATCTTATGGAAGCGGAAAAGATCCGCTTGTGGATAAGGTGGTCGAAGCGACAAAGCTTGCGAAGCAGAAAGCACCCGAGCTTACCCTTGACGGTGAATTGCAGGCGGATGCCGCTCTGGTGGCAAGCATCGGGCAGTCCAAGGCAAAGGGAAGTCCGGTCGCAGGCCAGGCAAATGTGCTTGTATTCCCTGATTTGAACTGCGGGAATATTGCTTATAAGCTGATCCAGCGGTTGGCGAAAGCAGAGGCCTACGGCCCGATTTTACAAGGCATTGCAAAACCGGTCAACGACCTGTCAAGAGGCTGCTGCGCGGAGGATATTGTGGGTGTAGTTGCCATTACTGCAGTGCAGGCACAAAATAGTTGATAAACAAACAGGACGCTTGAATTAACAAGCGTCCTGTTTTTGCAAATGAAGCGCGTAATCTGTAAAATAAGAATGAAATATAAATGAATTTAACTTTTTAGCACTTGAATATCAGCATGAGTGGTGCTATATTTTAATTGGATAATACCAAAATTTTCATATTGGAGGAGAAACAAATGCCAGCTTTTGCAAACCCGTTTCAGGGGAATGTTGATCGAAAAATTTCCAAAGAAGAGCTGATTCAAGCAGTACGGTTGGATATCGCAGGTGAACTCGAAGCTATTTATCTCTACGACGCACATGTTCAGGCGACGGATGATGAAATGGCTCAAAGAGTAATCAGTGATATTCGTGATGAAGAAAAAGCGCATGTCGGTGAGCTAATGACGCTCTTACGTCACCTTGATCCGCAAGAAGCGGAATTGTTTGCCTCCGGCGAAGCCGAAGTGAAGGAAATGCTTGAAGAATTGCATATTCCCGAACCCGCCGGCGAAAATTTACCGGATGACAAAGTGCAGCAGACTGTGGGCAGTTTGCTTAACAAATAACATACAATTTATAAGGAGGTCGAATCAATGAGTTATTTATCAAGAGAAAGTTCTCCCATATCCGCTAAGCTGTGGGAGCAAATAGACAGCGCAGTCGTACAGGCTGCTTCCCACGTTTTGACCGGCAGACGGTTCCTGCATGTTTTTGGGCCTCTTGGGGTAGGAGCCGAAAGTATCAATATTGATGATGCCGACCACGTCGAAGAGGTTTCCGCACAGGGAATGATCAAAACGAACGGCAGAAAATTTGTGGAAATACCAACTGTTTATGATGATTTCACGCTTTTGGCGAGGGATCTTGAAAGCAGCGCAAAATCGGGATACCCAACCGATTTGTCAAAGGTATTGGCATCCGCTGAGGCGTGCGCACTTGCGGAAGACAGGCTGGTTTATTTTGGAAACGAAAAGTACGGCTATCAAGGGCTGCTCAACGCGAACGGAGTCAACAAACTAAAGAGGAACGACTGGAAAACCGGTGAAAATTCCTTTGCCGATGTGGCTGCCGGAATCGAACTGTTGGCAACGAAGGGCATTTATGGAGCCTACGCGCTTGCCGTAAGTCCGGATTTGTACATGCAGATGCAGCGTATACAGCAGGGCACCGGATTGCTGGAAATAGATCGGGTCAGCAAGCTTTTAGATGGCAATATATTTAAGGCTCCTGTTTTAGGAAGTGGAAAAGCAATTTTGCTTTGCTCCGATCCACGCAATGTAGATTTGGTGATTGGTCAGGATATCGCGACAGCCTATTTAGAGCAGAAAGATTTGAACCATAACTTCCGCATTTTGGAAACAGTGCTTCCACGTATTAAGCGCGGACAGGCAATTGTTGTTTTTGAATCATAATTCATTCTGTATGTAAAATTTCGGAACGCCTCTATGAGTCGGATTGAGCATACATAAATGAAAAACAGGTCCTGCTGATTTGGCAGGGCCTGTTTGCTAAAAGGGGTTTAGTTGAGTGAGCAGCCGGGGCCGCTGCAAAATGGCTGGCCTTTGTGGGCTTCAGCTTCATCAAGGGTAATTACGTCCACATACAGATTTTTCAGCACTTCTTCTGCCGAGCAGCTTTGCTGGTAGAACCAGAATTTAACGTTATCCTCTATCTCGGCATCGGTGCCCTCTATCCTTTTGGGGTATACGGCAACTACTTCATTGGTTTTTTTGTCTCTTAGGCCTATCTTTTCGGCATTCTGATATTTACTCATGGTTAATTCCTCTTTCAACGATATTGACTACAGAAAGCTGTAATCAATCTTATGATAAGACGAATCTTTGCGTTTGTATATAGAAATTCATTATAATTCATTCAATATTCATAGATTCAGGCTACAATAAAATCAAATACACTTAAGGGAGGGAAGGTTTTTTATGTATAATATTTTGATAGGCGGAGCAGCCGGACAGGGCATTGAGACAACGGCCTCCATATTAGAGAAACTGCTTAAAAAATCGGGTTACAATGTGTTCACCACAAGGGATTTTATGTCTCGTGTACGCGGCGGCCATAATTTTTCATTGATCCGTTTTGGTACGGAGATTGTCACTTCGCACAGCGACAGGCTGGATGGGATTATTGCGCTAAATGACGAAACAGTGGAGCTGCATAAGGACAAGCTGAAGGACACCGGGTTTATTTTGTGTGACAGCAAGCTGACCACAGCGGATGCACGGGCGATTAAAATTGATATGGACGCGATGGCCAAAGCACTTGGGAACCCGCGAGTTTCGGGCAGCATTGCGGTGGGCGTGATTTTAAAGCTGTTCGGTGAACCACTTGATCATGTCAGGGAAATCATAGGCACTTTCGTTAAGGAAGAATACCTTGAAATCAATCTGAAGGCAGTAGCTGAAGGCTATGACAGCGTTGAAAAAAGGTTTCCACATTTGGAAGGCAAATTTGGTGACTGGATGATTCTTTCCGGCAGCAAGGCGCTGGCACTGGGTGCGATTGCCGCGGGACTGAAATTTTATTGAGCCTATCCCATGTCCCCAGCCACCCCTGTCATGGAATACCTCGCGGAAAAGGGCGACGAGTCCGGCGTTGTTGTGGAGCAGGCAGAGGATGAAATTGCTGCCATCAACATGGCAATCGGTGCGTCGTTTGCCGGTGCGCGCGCAATGACAGGCACCTCCGGCGGCGGATTCTGCCTGATGGTGGAGGCGCTCGGCCTTTCCGGCATGGCTGAAATTCCCCTTGTTGTGGTGGATGTTCAGCGGCCCGGTCCCACAACCGGTCTTCCTACAAGAACAGAGCAGAGCGATTTGAAATTTGTCATTTCCGCTTCTCAGGGTGAATTTCCAAGAATGGTGATCGCGTTGCGCAATCACAAGGACTCATTCTACCAAACAATACGTGCGTTTGAACTGGCGGAAAAATATCAAATACCCGTCATTCTTTTGAGTGACCAGTATTTGGGTGACGCTTCCGGTACGGTGGAGCCGTTTGATTTCAGCCTTATCAAACACAATCAGCCTGTTTCCACAGATGTGGCTGACGGCGAATATTTGAGATACCGTTTTACAGGTGATGGTATTTCCCCACGCTTGATTCCCGGCAAAACGAAAAATTTTGTCACGGCTGACAGTGACGAGCACGACGAACGGGGCTGGATTACGGAATCTGGTGAAATGCGCATCCAAATGATGGACAAGCGTATGAAAAAATTGGAAAAATTAAAAGAAGAATTGCAGGAGCCGGCGTTTTTGGGCGACGAGGCCTGCGATACACTGCTTTTGGGATGGGGTTCAGTTTACGGTTCAATTGCGGAGGCGGTAAAACTGCTGAACAGTACCCAAAATGGAACATACGGGGCACTCGTTTTCGGAGACATTTATCCGCTGCCCCAAAAACTTTTGAAAGAAAAAGCTTTATCGGCGAAACATATTATCAATATTGAACAGAATGCCACGGGGCAGTTGGCGGATTTGATCAGGGAGCGAACAGGCATCACTTGTACCGGAAGCATCTTGAAATATGACGGACGGCAGATTTCCGGGGAAGAAATTGTCGAAAAGATTCAGAAGGGGGTTTTATCATGAGCATGAATTCATTTTGCACTTACGATACCGCATGGTGCCCGGGATGCGGGAATTTCAGCATACTGGAATGTTTAAAGAAGGCGCTCGAAGAGCTGAATAAAGACCCTTATGAAGTGCTGATGGTGGCAGGAATAGGGCAGGCTGCAAAAACCCCCCAATACATCAGTGCCAACAGCTTTTGCGGACTCCATGGCAGGGCGCTGCCCGCCGCAGTGGCGGCAAAGATTGCCAATGAAAAGCTGACGGTGATTGTCGACACCGGTGACGGCGATTCCTACGGCGAAGGCGGAAACCATTTTATTCACAACATCCGCAGAAATGTGGACATCACGCATTTCGTCCATGACAATCAGATTTACGGCCTTACCAAGGGGCAGGCTTCCCCAACTTCAGCTGAAGGACAGGTTACGGATGTGCAGCCCACAGGCAATATCAACACTCCGCTCAATCCTGTACTTTTAGCCATTGCCGCCGGCGGTGGATTTGTCGCAAGAGCGTTCAGCGGGGATAAGGATCACCTCATTTCCATTATGAAGCAGGCGATTCTTTATAATGGGTATGCACTGGTCGATATCTTACAGCCATGCGTTAGCTTTAATAAGGTAAACACCTTCTCCTATTACAGCAAAAGGGTGTACCGGCTGGACGATGGCTATGATGCTTCCGACAAAGCTGCGGCAATGCAGAAAGCGATGGAATACGGTGACAGAATCCCAATCGGAGTAATTTATCAAGAACAAAAACGTACCTTCCATGAGAAAAACAAAGTTCTGTCCGGCGGTGTACCGCTGATAGACAAGCCAGCCGACCTTTCAACTGTTCAACGTTTGGCTGATGAGTTTATTTAAACGGGCGGGGTAATATTTTTTATAAGTACGGGTAAAATAACTTCTAAAGTCTATTGACATAACAGAATTTAGGTGCTATATTTAAAGTACACAAAAAAGGTATACATTACAAATGAAAAGGAAGCGTTAATATGAGTATATATGATNNTTCTGATTATAAAGGGAAATTAGTACTGATTGTAAACACAGCCAGCAAATGTGGTTTCACTCCACAATATGACGGATTGGAGAAGTTATATAAGGACTATAAAGACAAAGGCCTTGTTATTCTTGGTTTTCCGTCGAACCAGTTCCTTGCGCAGGAACCGGGAAGTAATGATGAAATATCCTCGTTTTGCCGCGTGAATTTCGGAGTGACTTTCCCGCTATTCTCTAAAATTGATGTTCGTGGTGAAAATGCCGACCCACTTTTCAAATACCTTACGGAGGCTGCTCCGTTTAAAGGATTTGAGATGGACAAAGAAATGGGAAAGAAGATTTACGGCGTAGTCAAAGAAAATTATCCGGAGAATTTGGAAGGCAATGGAGTTAAATGGAACTTTACAAAATTCTTGGTTAGCCGCGACGGCGGTGTGACAAGGTTTGAGCCAACGGTAACGCCGGAAGAACTTGAAGACGTAATCAAAGCGGCTCTTTAATCTAACAAATTAAATCAGTATTCCCGGTAGCCGCACGGATTGATCCGTACGGCTGCTTTTGGCGTTTATAATGTCATAAGTATGGGCGGAGAATTTATTGGGTCGATTGCAATTTATTTTTGATTTAGGGAGAAGTGAATGTATGTATGATGTTATTATTATTGGTGGCGGGCCAGCCGGCCTTACAGCCGCCATCTATGCCGCACGCACCGGCCTTTCCAGTCTTGTGCTTGAGAAACTGATGCCGGGAGGGCAAGNNAATAGAAAATTATCCGGGGTTCCAAAGTGTTTGGGGGATGGACTTGGCCGATGAGCTTACAAAGCAGGCGACCACATCCGGGGCTAAAATTGCATTGGAAGAAGTCATTCGCGTTGGTTTGGCTGATGAGATTAAAACAGTAGAAACAAATGAGAATACCTATGAAGCAAGGGCGGTGATCTTTGCACAGGGCTCAACCCGAAGAAAACTTGGGGTTCCCGGTGAGGATGCTTTCTTAGGAAAGGGCGTTTCTTATTGTGCTACCTGCGACGGTAACTTCTACAAAGGGAAAACGATTGCGGTAATCGGCGGCGGAAACACTGCTCTTGGGGATGCAATACAGCTTTCCAAAATCTGCAAACAAGTTTATCTTGTTCACAGAAGGGAAGCTTTTAAGGCGATGTATTACTTACAAAAGCAGCTGGAGGCTCTGCCTAATGTCACTGTAATTTATAACAGTACAGTGGAGCGTATCAACGGGAACAATAAGGTAGAAGAAATTCGGTTAAAAAATATAAGAAGCGCTGAGCTGACCACCCTTGCTGTCGATGGAGTCTTTGTTGCTGTGGGCATCCAGCCGAACACCGAGCTTTTGGAAGGCATGCTCCCACTTTCAGATGGCTTTGTAGAGGTAGGCGAGAACGGAGTGACAAATATTCCAGGTCTTTTTATAGCCGGAGATTTGCGTAAAAAAGCATTCCATCAAATTGTTACCGCCGAATCAGACGGAGCGAACGCCGCTTATTCAGCGCAGCTCTATTTACAGAATAATGCGAAACAGACGAATCAATAATTTGATTCACTCAAATCCACTGCGATAGTTAGAGAATAAAGTTGGTTAACATAAAAACAAGCGTACGGACAACCAGTCCGTACGCTTGTTTTTATTAGTCTTACATTTAAAAATTACAGTTCAACTTTCCACAGACCGTGGAGGTTGCAGTATGCATAAACAGTAATTGGCTTGGGTGTTTCTGTTCTGCAGACAAAGTTACATGGCTGGCCTTCGCAGTTCATAACTTCTTCATCATTTTCACCGGTGTAAACAGCCTCGCTGTGAGCCACAGGAACGATAAATTCAGCCTTTGGCTCCATGCCTGGCTTTAAATATTTAATTTCAATTTTGCCATCCGTTACCATAGCAATCCACTGAATATAATGCTCATCAGTCATAGGATGAAGAACCGAACCTACTGTTACCTGAATCTCTTCACCTTTTTTAACTGCAACAGGTACATGCTTTTCCTGAGCAGCGTCTGTGGAGTTTGCGATTAGCTTAGTCATTTCCTGGCCGCAGCAAGAAAGTGTGCCTCCGCCAACATTTACCAGCGCGACAATATTGCCGCAACGTTCACAACGATAAAATAATGCATTATCCATATTAAACACCATCCTTTTATTTTTTATAATACAACAAGGGAGAAATCCTTTATTGCCCATTTGTACTACTTCTATCATAGTTGTCTGAGAGAATTTGTCAAGTCATTTTTTGTGAAATTGTCAATTTTTTGGTAATATAAATGATTAATATGATTCTTAGCATGTTTAAAATCAAGTGAATTTATTATTTTTTTGCATGGATTCCACAAAAAAAGGTGCTTTCTTCTCTACATTGTATAGAAGAAAGCACCTTATGAATCTTGGATTCAATTATTTTGTCGCCGCAACTACCTTTTCTGCAAAAGAGGTGTTTACAACTTTTTCATAGGGAGCGTTTTTCGTGAGCTCACCGGCTTGTGTCATGACTTTCTGCAGGAGCGAGAAGGCCTCTGGCTTTAGCACCGGATTGCTGCTCCAAACACCGATATCCTTGTAGCGCTGCGCTACGGTAGTAAGCAGCTTCACGTCTGTGTCTGCAAAAGATGGGGCAACCACTTTGGCAATTTCTGCTGCGCTGTGTGTCTCCACCCATTTCTGCCCTTTGTAAACTGCCCGAGTGAAGCGCTCAATCAAAGCTTGATTTTTTTCAATATAGCTTTTCTTGGCAAAATAAGCCGTGTATGGAATTTCACCGCATTGGTCACCGATTGAAGCAACAATATACCCTTTGCCCTCAGCTTCCATCATGGAGGCGGTTGGTTCAAACAGGGTTACATAATCGCCGGTGCCGCCGGTGAATGCGCCCGCCATCAAGGCGAACTGGATGCTGTTGTCTAATTTCGTGTCCTTATCAGGATCTAAACCGTTTTTACGAATTGCATATTCCAATGCCATGTATGGAACGCCGCCCTTGCGTCCGGGGAGGATTACCTTATTGCGGAGTTTATCCCATGTAAAATTAGGATCAGGTTTTCGGCCGACAAGGAAAGAACCGTCGCGTTGCGTTAATAATGCAAACACCTGGGTGTAATCCTCTTTGCCTTCATTGTAAACATAAATAGATGCTTCGGGACCCGCAAATCCAATATCAATATTGTTGGACAGTACTGCGGACATGACTTTATCTGTGCCCTGCCCATTGGAAAGCTCAATTGTTATTCCTTCTTCACTAAAATAGCCAAGACTAATTGCCGCGTACTGCGGCGCGTAAAAGATGGAATGGGTTACCTCGCAGACAGTGACTTTGTCCTTTGACTCTGTCGTTTTACAGCCTGTAAACAGAGTCAAAAGCATTGCCAGACAGATAGCAACACTGGAAAATCTCAATACTCTCTTCATACCCTTACTCCTTTCAAAATGGTGCTGTGGGAGAATAACTTCCACGCACAGCCGATTTATGTCAATGGAAAGGTTCGCTGCAATAAATTTGATAATTTGATTCTTGTCTTTTACTCATTTGTTTCTAATGTCCATACCATTTCATGACCAGATTTTGAAGAAGCACTACGCCCTCGTACATCAGCGCAGCAACTACCGAAAGAATAATGACACTTGCCATTACTAAATCAAGTTTAAATACCTGACCTCCGTAAACAATTAAATAGCCTAAACCTGCCTTTGATACCAAAAATTCACCAGCAATCACGCCGACCAGGGAAAGACCAATATTGATTTTCAGTGAATTAAACAGGGTTGTGATATTGTATGGGAAGACGATTTTAGTGAATATCTGTCTTTTGGTAGCTCCGAAGGTAGCTGCCATTTTGATGTATTCCTTGTCGGTATGCCGAAAGCCGTTCAGCATCTCAAGAATTGTAACAATCAGTGAAATCGCCAATGCCATAAAAATAATTGCCTTAGTGCCTGCTCCGACAATTACAATGATCACAGGCCCAAGAGCAATTTTTGGCAGACTGTTCAGTACTACCAGATAAGGCTCGCTTACTTTGGAGATAAAACTGCTCCACCAAAAGATGATCGCGAATGCCGTTCCGAAGATAACACCAAGAATAAATCCGACCAGCGTTTCATAAACAGTTACACCAATATGCATGAACAGATTGTTCTGTGCCATATTGATGAAGGTCTGGTAGATACGGGAAGGCTGGCTTAATATAAAACTGTCGATGAACCCTAAGCGCGCGGCGATTTCCCACCAACCTAAAAATACAACCAAAATGCCAATCTGGCAGCATAAAATCATTCTTTTTCTCTGCTTTTTCTTCTTTAAATAGGTTAAACGTTCTTGAGAAGCAGGTGCGTTATTCATTGGTCATCAGTTCTTTCCATATATGGTCAAAATATTTTCCGAATTTGGGGTTGTTTCTACAGGATAACGGGGTTCTGTTTTCATCCTCAAAATTGATTTTCAGCATTTCTTTTATTTCTGCGGGTCTGGGGCTGAGAACCATAATCCGATCTCCCATGCTGATGCTCTCAGGAATGTCATGCGTAACCATGACGGTTGTNNGTGATTTGCTCCCGCTTTAAAATTCGGTAAACATCATCGGTAACAGTCAGCCTTGTTTGGTAATCCAGTGCGGAGAAGGCTTCATCCAGCAGTAAAATGTCCGGGTTAATCGCCAGTGTTCTGATCAGGGCAACTCTTTGCCTCATGCCGCCTGACAGCTGCGAAGGGTATTTATCTTTAAATTCGTATAACCCATATGTTTTTAAAAGATGAATGACTCTTTCTTTGTTTTCAACGGACATCATATTGCGAATTTCCAAGCCGAACATTACATTGCTGTAAATGGTGCGCCAATCCAAAAGATTATCCTTTTGTAACATATATCCAATATGTGAGGAAATTCCCACTATTTTTTCTTCGTTGACAAATACCGCGCCTGCAGTTGGTTTGAGCAGTCCGGAAATAATCGAAAGCAGTGTTGACTTTCCACAGCCGCTGGGGCCGACAATGCTGATGAATTCGCCCTTTTCCACGCGAAAGCTGATATTTTTCAGCGCAGTTATTTCACCGTTTTCCGCCTGATATTTTTCTTCTATATCCTGTACCCTCAGAACGTCCAATCAGATCACCTCGTTATTCGCAAAGTCCTTTTAATAAGAATGAAAAAATAAATACATTTGTACAATCGGCTATATTTATGCTATTATAGAATATGTTGGGAAATAAAAATTGGTGAGAAGATATGTAGGCCGGCCGGTGTTCCGGTGATGCCATACAAAGAAGCGGTATAGCCGCAGACTGCCATGACAATATTGGACATCCTACTTCATAATTCAGTAAAACAACCGATAAAATAAACATAAGGGAAACAATCGACAAAGGAGGAATTGGATTGAAGAAAATTATATCCATCGTATTATCATTGGCATTGGTGATTTTTTCAGTGCCGATGGCAGCTTATGC
This sequence comes from Ruminococcaceae bacterium UBA1865, assembly GCA_002338255.1. Lineage (GTDB taxonomy): Bacteria > Bacillota > Clostridia > Oscillospirales > Acutalibacteraceae > Caproiciproducens. Next base: position 60,380 of record DDHX01000012.1, read on the forward strand.
GGTACAAAGTGACGGGATTATCGACAAGCATGGCGCGAAGACGTATGTGGGGAGTGCCGCGGCATGGGGCAAGGCATGGGATGACAGCAGCTTTGAAGAAGTTACGGGTAAAGATGTTACTTATCCGGGGAACTTAACTGTTAAAACGGGTGAGGTAAAGGATATTACTGTTACCGGCGGCAGTTCTAAACTGATTGTTTTGAACGGCGCAATTAATTCTATCCGGTCCGACGGTGATATTACGCTGACCGGTGGAACCATTAAGCACGATGTCGATTCTGAACAAAAAATTACATTTAACGGCGGCGTCAAGGTTGGCGGAACCTGTACAGCGGAGGATATTACTTCATCCGGAAATACAACTGCGATCGTAGCGGGCTCCATTATTGGAAGAAATTCAATTACACTGACCGGTCAGGCAATTAAAACGAGCGGATTCAGCGGCAATAATACGGGGACGCTATCAGTTAAAAGTTATACATTTCCACTTCCAGCAATTACAGATATGGCGTCTGTTACCATAGACGGGAGCAATACGGCAAACGGTAAGATTATCGCGAGCACGTTAACAATCAATGCAAAAGCGCAATTGATGGCAAGCTCTACGATTGAGGTTGACACGCTTACCGGACCCGGTACTTTATCTTTTTACTCCGGTAAGCTGACAGTACATTGGACAATACAAAACGAACCGCTTATTTACTTTATCAATGCGGTGGGAAATGGAACGCTGGCTTTTAAATCGGACTCAAGCGCAGTAAGCGAAAACGATGTTCGCCTTTACGATTTTGAACTCGAAAGGAATACTTCCGGCGGCTATTATTTGTTTACACTGAAAAATTCCATTAAGGATGGAATCACACTGGATCAATCTTCTGTTGCAGTGGACATTAAAACCCCCGCTACAATCAGAGCAAATGTAAAACCTGCGTTTTCTCAGTTTGCGGACGGGACTAAAATTGTGTGGGATCTTTTAGGCGATTCTTCGGCTTTCTCGATTAGTCCGGATGCAAGCAAAAATATTTGCAAGGTATCGTTAAACAGTGCAAAAACGGGGTCATACAGAGCGACGTTGGTCGCATATCTTGTTGATAAAAATGGAGACAGACTTTCCGACTATAAGTCTGACTCATGTGTCATTACTTCCGGTGGAACAGAACCAAGTCCGACCGATAATTCCGGTTTAGCGCTTGATACTTCTTCCGTAACGATTCCAATAGGGGAGACCTATTGGGTGTTGGCCATTACCGATTCAAAAACAGCCCCGCAGCAAATGTCCTATAATTCTTCCATTGCGACAGTGGGGGCTGCGAAAGCTTATAACAGCAATGGAAAAGTTGGATGGCTTTATCCTGTTACCGCCGTTTCCAAGGGAGCTGTGACAATTAATATCGGTGGACAAAAGATGATTTCAAAGGTTGCCGGCGGAAGCATTGTAGTGGATACCGCTTCCTATACAATGAGCCCCGGGGGCAAATACTGCATTGGTGTAAGAATCAATAAGCTTGACAAGAAAGATTTAAATGTTCATTCCGCAAATTCCTGTACCACGGTTCAGTATGCCGGAAAGGGCGCAAATGGATTGGACTTATTTGTAGTAACAGCCGAACAGACAGGAACCGGGTATGTTGCGTTTGATATTATCGGGGGTCAGTCAGTACAAACAACGATCAATATTCAAGATGGCGTAAAGCCTAGTGGCGTCAGTGCAAGACTGATCGCGGCCGCGCAGTAAAAACAATATTAATCAACTACCTCGGCCGTTTAATTGAGGCCTCTACAGACAATGTGCGGACGAGCATATTGTCTGTGTTTTTTTCACATCTGTATTTTAAGAATAAATTTATTTTATTCCAGCGAATAGAAAAGAAATGCCTCAGAAAATTGTATAATCATTATATAATAGCTTTCGTGGAAATGTTCACGTAAAGGGGCAATGAAAATGGGTAAAGTTATTTCTATTTCCAATCAAAAAGGCGGGGTCGGAAAAACGACTACTACCTGCAATTTAGCGGCAGGATTAACCAAAAAGGGATTTCATGTACTGGTTATTGACTTGGATGCACAGGGAAATCTTGGCTTTAGCGTCGGTGCGGATATTGATACATGTGCTACTATTTATGATGTATTGAAAGGCAGCACAAAGACCCAGTTCGCGATTCAGAAAAAAGAAACTGCCGACATCATTACTTCCAGTATTTTGTTAAGCGGTATTGAGCTGGAGTTTACAAATACAGGCAGAGAGTTTTTGCTGAAGGAAGCAATTGGACCTATTTTAGATAATTATGACTATATTCTCCTTGACACGCCGCCTGCGCTTGGCATTCTTACAATCAATGCATTTACTGCTGCGGACACGATTATTGTGCCAATGCTTTCCGATATTTTTAGTTTGCAGGGAATTGCACAGTTGTACGAAACGTTTGAGCGTGTCAAAAAATATTGTAATCCAAACCTTACGATTTCCGGTATTTTGCTTACAAAACATAACCCCCGCACCCATTTAAGCCGTGAAATTCGCGGCACGGCAGAATTGATTGCGCGAGATCTGAATATCAAGCTTTTTGACAGCACAATTCGCAGCAGTGTGGTGGTGAGCGAGGCTCAATCCGTACAGCAGAGTATTTTGGAGTATGCTCCAGAACATAATATTTCTAAGGATTATTTACAGTTTACGAATGAGCTGTTGGCAAAGGGGATTTAAACGGCTATGACAAAAACAAAAAGAGATATTGATAAAGAATTAATGTATAAAAAGCTTATGCCCTCCAGTCCCAAGGCATCAAGAAATACGAAAGAAGTGACAGAGGAAGAGCCACGTTCCGCATATGCAGAAGCTGTGGCCGCTGCTGCGGACGAGCCGTTGAACCAGCATCGAACTGTTATGCGCCGCGAAGTAGGCGTTCCGTTTATGGATACCCAGCCCACCGTACTGGTTAACGCGATGGAGAATATTGTGCTTGAAAAGCTGGATTATGTACTTTCCAAGTGCCAGTGTTGCAAATGCGACAGATGCAAAAAGGATATCGTTGCAAAGGCACTGAATAAGCTTCCGCCCAAATATATGGTTCTGGCGGAGGGACAGCCCACGCCGGACATAGACCACCAAACCAATGCACAGGTGCTTTCTGCCATGATTCAAGCAGTGTTGGTGGTACGCGCCAAACCTCGTCACTAATAATTAACTCTAAGAAGGAGATCATTAAAATGCTTGTTTATGCAATTATATCTATCTCACTTGCACTTCTGTTTTATACGGTGGGCGTTTGGAGTGAAAAACTGCAGGGAACTTTAAAAATATGGCATCTTTGCCTGTTTTGGATTGGCTTTGTATTCGATACACTGGGAACAACGCTTATGGGTCGGCTTGCCAATGATGTACTCAAGCTGAATTTTCACAGTATTACCGGAGTTACGGCGATTGTATTGATGCTCATTCATGCAGTATGGGCAACAATCGTGCTGAAGAATAATAACGAAAAACAAAAAAATAGCTTTCATAAATTCAGCATATTAGTATGGATTCTATGGTTAATTCCATTTGTGTCCGGTATGGTGTTTGGAATGACAAGATAGCTGTGAATCAGCTTAAGCCACCTGACGCCTATGTCCCATATTGAGGCGTTTTGGGTTTGTTTTGATGACTGTTACAATAAATTCGTAAAATAGGGGTTCACTATGCAGAAGTATGAGCAAGTAGAAAAAAGCATTATCAAAAAGTACCGAAAAGAGATTTGGATTCGGTTTATCGCGGGAATCAAAGAGTATCAGCTGATTCAGGAAGGCGATAAAATCGCAGTCTGCATATCGGGTGGGAAAGATTCTATGCTGATGGCAAAATGTATGCAGCAGCTGCAAAAATACAGTGAGTTTCCCTTTGAATTGGAGTACCTCGTTATGGACCCGGGCTACAACCAAATTAATCGCCAGCGAATCGTTGACAATGCCGAATGCCTGAACATACCGATCAAAATATTTGAAACAAGAATATTTGATATTGTAGCGGCATCAAACGGATCCCCTTGCTTTCTTTGTGCCAAAATGAGACGGGGGTGTCTGTATAAGCATGCACAGGAGTTAGGCTGCAACAAAATCGCCTTGGGGCATCATTTTGACGATGTGATTGAAACAATTTTGATGAGTATGCTTTATGGCGCAGAGATTAAAACAATGATGCCAAAGCTTCACAGCACCAATTACAATGGGATGGAACTGATTCGGCCGATGTACATGGTGAAAGAGGCCGATATCCTTGCGTGGAAACGATATAATGATTTGGAGTTTATTCAATGCGCTTGCCGTTTCACGGAAAATTGTGAGTTAGGGGATAATGGTGGCTCAAAACGGCAGGAAATGAAAATGCTGGTCAAAAAATTCAGACAGACAAATCCCAATATCGATATCAATATTTTCCGAAGTGTTCACAATGTGAATTTGGAAACGATCATCGGTTATCATAACGGAAACCAAACCCACAGCTTTTTGGACGATTATCAGGAGTAACCAAAGATATCCGCCGAAAATTCTGATGAAGAAGCGCCCTGTGATCTGAATCACAGGGCGCTTCTTGCTGCTTGTATACTTTTAATTACTTTTTCTTAGGATTGCGCATCGCGCACTATTTCCAACTACTGTATAAAAGTTCATCTATAATGCTTTCAACATGAATTTTTGTTGTATTGAGGAAGGGAATCCCAAATTCGTCTTTTGTCAGAATCAATGGCAGTTCTGTACAGCCCAATATAACTCCGTCTATTGAGTCTTCTACTAACATCCTTTTCACTATTTTCAGTAGCTCTTCTCGAGTACTGTCCAGAAACACTCCCTGTTCAATTTCTGTCATTAACTTTTGATGAATATACTGCTGCTCTTTTTCACTTGGAGCCACAAGCAATATGCCACTCTGGTCAAATTCAGCCTGATAGAAGCTGCTTTGCATTGTAAATAAAGTTCCCAATAAGCCAATCTTTTTCAAGTTTAAGGTCTCTGCACTCTTACGCGTTGCCTCGACAATGCTGATCAGGGGAATTGAAGATTGTTTCTGAACTTGTTCAAAAACAATATGCGGCGTATTGGAAGAAATAAAGCCAAAATCTGCGCCAGCCTGATACAACGAATTTACTCCGTCTGTCAGCAAATCAATCACGTCATCAAAGTCCTTGTCGGCAATCATTTTGAGCATAGCGGTCATATCAATACTATTGATTATAATTTCCGGGTAACTATCATCGCTTACTTTCTGCCGATAGAGTTTAATCATACGCTGATAATAATCGACAGTAGACTCTGGGCCAACTCCGCCAATCATTCCAATTTTCTTCATAAATTTATCCACCCTTTATTTTTTGATGAATGAGCAATATCTTCTGCAAGCAAAACGGCATCTTCCATACTCTTCATATGATTGTAACAGATTCCATTTTCAATTGCGGTTTTAATCGAAATACAGACCAACACCGTTTAGTTTTCATCAACCTGAGTCGGCTCATGGGATAAGATTCGGACAAAAATATCTACAATGCTCGGATCAAACTGAGTACCTGAGTTGCTAACTAATTCTTCAATTGCTTTATTACGGCTCAATGCTTTGCGGTAAACTCTGTCATTTGTCATTGCATCGAAAGCATCTACAACTGCGAGAATACGGCAGTTGAGAGGAATTTCCTCTCCTTTGAGACCACTTGGATATCCTGTCCCATCCCAACGCTCATGATGGGACAGGATGTATTCTGAAACAGTCAATAGTTCCGGCGTGTTCTGGGCAATGCGGTAGCCTATTTCGGGATGTCTCTTCATTTCTTTCCATTCTTGGGGGGTAAGCACGCCCGGCTTTTGCAGAACGCTCTGAAGGATTCCAACTTTTCCAATATCGTGTAAAACAGCCAGAAGAGACAGTTCATTCATTGTTTTATCAGAAAATTTGAGTTCTTTCCCAATGTCCTGGCAATACTTTATGAGCCGTTGTGCATGTTCTTCTGTTTCCATGCTCTTTTCATAAAGCGTTGCAAGCAAAGTGTTGATAATCGTATTACGATAGCTTTTCCCCTCAAGGAGTTTTTGGTGATACATCCACTCCTCCGCCTGCTGGATGACGTGCGNNTCGTTTTAACGGCACAGCCCAGCGAAACACTCAGCTGCAGCGTACCTTCACTCTTTTCGGCAAAGCTTTCTTTTAATCGCTGAATCAGCTGCTCCGAGTCTTCTATTGTGGAAAGCGGACGAAGAACTAAAAATTCATCCCCTCCCCAGCGGGCGACAATATCTTTCCTGTCACAATTGTCCTTGAATGCTTCGGAGACCTTTTGCAGCAATCTGTCTCCCATGATATGACTGAAAACATCATTTGCAATTTTTAAACCATTTACATCACCCATAATTACCGAGATTGGCAGTTGATCTCCGGCATCCAGTCTCCTAATTTCTGATTCAATGAACCTGCGGTTATAAAGACCGGTCAAAGCGTCGTGATAGCTAAGGAAAAGAATTTTTTCCTGCTGCTCTTTTTCAGTTCTGACATCACGAAAAACCACCACTACGCCTAACGTATGTCCGTCTTCTCCCTTAATGGGTGCAGCGCTGTCTGCTATCGGAATCGCTTCTCCGTATTTATTAATCAAAACGGTGTGGTTGGCAAGGCCGATTACTTTTCCTGACTGCAAAACTTTAGATACGGGATTTTCGACTATTTCACCTGTTTCTTCGCTCTTCAGAATAAATATATCTGAAAACTCTTTTCCGAAAATTTCGTTGCTGTGCCAAAGAATAATTTCCTCTGCTGCTTTATTCAGTGAAGTGATTTTGCCGTACATATCAGTGGTCACAACACCGTCGCCGATGGATTTTAATGTTGTACTCAACAGCTCTTTTTCTTCATATAAATTTTCTTTAAACATTTCTCTGTCCGTAACATCAAAAATAATAGAATAGAGCGGTGTTTCCCTTTCGTTTGAAATTGGGCAGGAATACACTTCCACCAGTCTGATTTCTCCGCTTTTTAAGCGATGGGGAAAGATAAAATGTCTTTCTTCACCTTGTAACTCAAGTGTTCTTCGTTTTGCTGTTTCTTCTGCCGGGAGCATATTGATATCCTGAATGTATAAACTTAGAATTTCACTTTTGCTGAAGCCATAAAATTCACAGGCGGCGGGATTCGCGTCTAAAATTTTGCCGGTTACAGCATCTATGATTAGCATGACGGCAATATGTTCATTAAACATAGATTCCAGACGGAGTAAAAGCGCATCATGAGCTTTCTCAAGCTTTTTGTGTTCCGTTATGTCTTTTCGTGAGCCAATCAAAAATTTTGGAGTCCCATTTTCATGTATAGATGTCAGAGTGGTTAAAAAAAACCGCTTTCCACCCGGAAGGGTTAAAACCTCCTCGTAAGTCGTGCTTTCTTCCGATTTTATCCCCTTGAGGTACATTTCACGAAGGCGCTCTCCAACTTCTTTCCCCCATACTTCGACCGGCGTTTTTCCTTTTACGTCACTATGACGAAATTCCGACAGCTTTTGATGCGCCTTATTAATTTTAATATAATAAATTTCGCCGTACTTATATTCGGCTAAAAACATAGCGTCCTGCGTACTGTTGAAAATAAACTCTACGTCCTCATGGGCGTTTTCAAGCTCACTTTTTTGCGCTGCCAAGTCATTGAGGGCAGTCCTTTCCTCAGTAACATCCTGTATGATTGTCACAAAATATTCTTTTTGCGGGGAAAAAGTACTTATATTAAACCAGCGGTCAGAAGTTTTGGAATATCGGGTAATTTTCTTCGTAACACCGGAAAGCGTTATCTCTTTATAAAAAGCAGGCAAGTCAAGCCATCCAGCTTGAATATTTGAAAAAATCTCTGATACTTTCTTTCCAATCAGGGACTCGGCCTTCAAACCGGTAATCTCTTCAAAGGCGGAATTTGCGTCCAGGAAAATGCTGTCTATCGCATTACCTCCAGCGTTGCGAATTAGCTTGTGGCAGGCATATCCCAAAGGGAGTTGCTTCATAAAATCTTGCGCAAATTGTTCCACCATTTCTGATCTTCCTTTCTATTGCCTCTTTCCTTAAAATGCCGGATTATGTCGATTTTAGGATAATGTATTTACAAATTATACCATTAAGATATTTTTTTTACTATATATTTTTAAAATTCCTCAATCGGATTTTAAATTTTAATGAAAGCTTAATAATTCTCTTATACACGAAAGAAATTTACCAATATTTTTGCAATTTTTTTTTAAATCATTTGTTTATTGAACTCAGAGTCACTTCGTACAAAAGAGAATTTGCTTAAACAAAATAAGTAGCACCGAAAAAAATCGGCGCTACTTATTTTGTTATCTATTCTACCTTATAGTTACTGGTTTTTTACACTAAAGCAAGGTGACTTTTCATTCTGACTGAACTGGTAATGTTATTTCAAACACAGCTCCGCTTTCAGTATTGTAGGCACGGACATTTCCACTCATGAATTCTACAGCGGATTTGGCAATTGCAAGCCCCAACCCAAAATTGCCGCCCGTTCCCTTATAAAACCGTTCAAAAATATGAGGAAGGTCAGCTTCAGGTATTCCCGCACCGTCATCGGTTATGCGAATAACGGCGTCGGTTTTCGATTGAAGCAGCGAGATATTTGCGGTTGTATTTGCGTAACGCAGGCAATTTGATGCAATATTCATGACTGCCTGTGACAAAAGAGCGTCATCAGCCAGAACAAGTACGGGCGTGTCAGAAAGAGTAAGTGTCAGCCGCCGTTGAAGCTTGGACACAAACCCGCCAAGACGCTGCGTGTATTCTTTCAGAACATCACAAAGGTTTATTACCGTTAACTCCCTTACATAAGTTTGGCTTTCAATTCTTGACAGCGTCAGCAGCTCTTCCACCAAAGTATTCAATCGTTTGCTTTCACTGTTAATAATTTCGGCAGCATGTTTTACGTCGGGCAATACGCCGCTTTGAATTCCTTCCGCATAGCCTTGAATGGACATCAGGGGCGTCCTTAGTTCATGAGACGCATTTTGCAGAAAAGTCTTCTGTGATTTGTCATTTGCCTCCAGCCTTGCGGACATTTCATTGATACTTTGGTGAAGCAGACCCAGCTCAAGAATGTCACTCGCGGATTGCGAGGAGGTCGAGAATTCACCCTTGCCGATTTTCTTTGTCAGGTCACACAACTCTGCAACAGGTTTCGCAATGCGCGCGGACAACTGATTGGCAAGCAGTGCAGCAAAGGCGGCACCCAAAAGCATAACACAGATCAGAATCAGATTTATCATACGGATCAATGCATTGGCTTCGCCGGCCTGTGCGACAAAAACAATGGTGGGGTGATCCCCTGTAAAATTCGTAAGCGGATAAGATAAGAAAAAGTATTTTGCATTGCCGGTACGAATGGTATACACTTTTTTTTCTTTCATCGATGGCAGCTGTTCGGCAATCTTATCAACCAGTTGCTGATTGACAAAGCTGTCTGTTTCACCCTGCGGATACAGCAGTTCCTGCCGTCGGCTGTAGAGAAGCATTTCTGTATTAGCGGCCAGTTTGGAGGTGTGCAGCGCTTTAAACAATCTGGTAAAAGCGGTCTTTAGATTGTTTGTAGTGTAATTGCGCAGATTTCCTGTCAATTCTTTTTTTACAACGGTTTCCATCGTCTTCGACACAGACTGCAACTCATTTTTTGCATTGTTGTCAACATATATTCGCATGGCAACGTTAAACAGCAAAAGCGTAATGAATGCAAACCCCACAATCAAGAGGAGAACCGGAGTGCGGATTTTGCTTTTCATGCTTTTTATATGATTCATCGGTTATACCCCTTCCCGCGAAAGCTTGAACCCGTAACCCCACACGGAATCAATTTTTACGGTTGAACCCGCAGATGACAGCTTTTTGCGCAGCCGTTTCACTACGTCGTCGGTAGCTCTGGTATCCACATCAAAATCAAATTTCCACACATTCTTTAGAAGCTCCTCCCTTGAAACAGCACGGGTGCTGTTTTGCAGCAAGTAGACCATAAGAGCAAGCTCCGTGGGTGTCATATCAAAGGAATGACCGTCGATTTCCGCTTCCCTCGTCGCCGTATTGATCTTTAGATTTCCTGTAGCAAGCAAGCTTGCCGAGACCCCGCCCGTGTCAAGCTCCATTCTGCGAAAGAGCGCCTTTGCTCTGGCAACCAGTTCCATCGGAGAAAAAGGTTTTGTCATGTAATCGTCCGACCCAAGTGTAATACCGGTAATCCTGTCGATTTCGTTGTCCCTGGCGGATACGATTATGATCAACGTATTGCTTCGCTTTCGTATTTGTGTGCAAAGGGAAAAACCGTCGATTCCGGGCATCATAACGTCCAGAATTACCATATCGGCAGGCTTTTGTGAAAATGTCTTCAGCAAGTCGTCTCCGTTTGAAAAAGCAGTTACATCAAAGCCTTCATTGGTCAAAAAGAGGTATATTAAGTCGCGAATATTTTCTTCGTCGTCCGCAATATAAATTGTTTTTTTCATCTATTTTCACTCCCTGTTGTCATTGTAATCGATTATAAGCTAAATAGAAAGGGCTGCCACAAATTTGCCGCAGATTGCCCTTTGCTTTACGTCAGTGGAGTACGCTATGATATAGGCACAGGAGGTGTATACAGATGAAAAGAGGCGGCACCGTATTACTAACAATACTCATGATTTTCGCACTGTCCGCATGTTCGGGAAACCACCCTTCCGGCAGCAAGACACAATCTGCTGACAGTGGAACGTCTGTAAGCAGTCAGGAATCCGCTATTAGCGAGTTGTCTCAGCCGGAATCTAAGAGCGCTTCATCATCGGTGTCAAGCTCAACGCCGGACAAAAATCAACAGGGAGCAGTGACAAGTGCAGCTGAAAAAAGTAAGTCATCTTTTCAATTGGAGGATGTTTACTCCACCCTTGAAAATCTGAAGGGCGTAACAGGAAGTTTAGACGATGTAGTGAGCGAAGATATGGGTATCCCAAATCCGTAAAGGAAGGCAAATCATCATTATGAAAAGAGGTTATTGCAATGAAAAAGTTTCTTAGTTTATTTATGGCAATCATTATGGCAGGGACCGTGAGCGCAACGGCTTTTGCGGCAACAACGGACAGCAGCAAAATTGACCAGCGAATTGCAACGCTACAGGAAAGGCAGCAGAAAATAAGCGAATTGAAGGCAGCAAATGAAGCCAAACAAGCAAAATTGGCAAATAAACAAGATGAGCTGAATGCCTTTAGACAAGATTTGAACGAAAAACGTCAATCTGTTCTCAGTAATCGGGAAGCCAATATTTCGATAACAGCAAATATCAACCAGCTTCGTCTGAGCCTTGCCCAGTCGATAGACACTATTAAAAAAAGTGGCGCGACTCTGTCCGAGGAGACTGCTTCACAGTTGAAAGAGTATAATTCCCAAGTAAAACAGCTTGCTGCTTCCATAAAAGAAACCAAAGGCCAAATTAAAGCAATTACCGTTCAAAACAAAGAGTCCATCAAAAATAAGGACTATGCAGCTATCGACACAGCCTATGCGCAAATTTCAGCCATACAAGCATCACGGCATGACTTACTGGTACAAATTAACGAGTTGCTTCAAAAGATGAATACTCTTCTTCAGAACACCTCAACATCTGCACCAAGTGAAGCAAGCAGCGCGATTGGCCTTTAACTTTCCTCGTACAGAAATGAATATTATCAACTTGAAGCTCAGGCTTTCTTTTGAAGGCCTGAGCTTTTTACGTCGATTTGGAGAGTTTTGAAAATGTGGACACTAAAAAGTATAAAACAAAGAGGATCAAGCAGTTAAATNNATTTAACTGCTTGATCCTCTTAATAACTTTATTTTGCCATGAATCGTTTACGGGTTACGGCAAAATCAGCCCCAAAACTGCATTTTATGCAATCTTTATTATAGATTTGCTTTGAAGAAAGTATGCAGACCTTCTTCGGCTTTTACCTCATCATCGCCTTCCACAGTGACAACGATTGCATCACCCTGCTTTGCGGCCAAACCCATAACAGCAAAGATTTTTTTAGCATTAGCAAAATTCCCGTTCTTTGCTATCTTAATTTCTGACGAATATGTAGTGGATAATTTTGCTAATAATCCTGCAGGCCGTGCATGAATCCCTTGGGAATCGTTAATTGTATAGGTGAACTGTTTCATGTAAAGTCTCCTTCTTTTTTGTAATTTAAAGAGTAAATTTTCGAGTAAAGATACTTCTTTTGACCTGTATATGATAGCATAATCCAACTAAAATGCAACAATCAGATTTCTTTCCATTAATACTTTGAAGGCATTTTAGTTTAAAATGTTTCATAATTAGAAATAAATTAACTGGCGCAATACCGAATTTTGATTTTATTTATTGATTTATTTCATCCCTATCAGAATGCGAAAGCCCCGAACTGTTTAGCAAAACCAAGAAAAAAGTAAGGCTAATATACAACTTTACTAATATTTGTCATGACTGTCATTATTTCATGTCAAACATTATAAGGAAATTGTTGAAAAAGAAGTTATAATAATAATCGGTGAGATAAATGAGCGTGAGGTGATTGAGTGCTGACGAAGATTCAAATTAAGTTAATACAACATCTCAGCGAAACACAGACCTCGCTAACGGCAGAGGATATTGCTAAGCTGATGGATATTTCTTCCAGAACAGCAAAAAGATACGTTGATATCATTAATGATGAAATCAAAAACTTCGGATTGAGCATTGTTTCCAAGAGGGGCATGGGGTACGAATTAAAAGGTGACCCGAAAGCTGTGAAAAATTTGCTCAAAAACGGCGGTGAATTTTACGACGACAACGCAGAGCGAGTCAGAAGTATTCTTCTGACTATTATTCAGTCGCAGCCCATTACAATCGAAATGCTTTCAGGCTTTTTGCACCTGAGTTCGTCCACAATTAACAAGTTAATGCCATCCATTAAGGAATACCTGCAAAAATACAGCCTGGAATTTGCTTCTAAACCGTATTATGGCCTGTACCTCGAAGGGGAAGAAATGAATATTCGCACCCTTTTAACGGATATCGGATTTAATAACGAACAAAACAATTTTGAGGTTAATCTGCCCAATCTGAGCAAGGCGGAGTATAAGCAAATAGACAGGATGGTATTAGAATGTTTGCAGCAGATTCAGGTGGTGGCTGCAGACCGGGATATTCAAAATTTGTCAATGCGGATTGCTGTTTCCTTTTCCAGAGCTCGACAGAAATGCTACTTGACTGACCTTTCATTGCCTAAACGAATACGGCAGCCTAACTTGCATATCATCCATCAAATCATGGACCCACTTGCAAAAGCTTTCAATATCGCATTGAAGGATGAGGAATACAAGTATATAGCTGCACTTTCAGGACCCATCATTCATGGATTCGAAGTAAGTAAAATTAATGTTGAGGACGATATTCATAATTTTGTGAAAGAACGAATCAAGGAAATTTCTTTAATTTCAGGTTCCAATTATTCTGAAGATGAAAAGGTTATAAAATCACTGTCGGTGCACATTAAAATTCTTCTGGAGCGGGTAGACAACCAAATCCCGGTGAAGAATCCTATGCTCAGCCAGATCAAGAAGAAGTATCCCATTGAAATGAATTATGCGATTTTTTTAGCTCAGAAGATTGAAAATGAATATGGGATTGATATCAGCGAAGACGAGTTAGGGTATCTTGCAATGCATTTCGGCGCCTTTCATGAAAGGTCAAACAGCCGAAAAAAAGTTGCGNNAGGGACAAGCCAGCTTATTACAGAGCGCATCAGCAGAGAACTGCCGGAACTTGAAATCATGGGGGCGTACCCGATTCATTATTTGGAAAGCGCACTGGCGCAGGATGTTGATTTGGTTATTTCCACGGTCGATATTGATTCTTATCACAGCAGTGTGCCGCTCGTCGTAATTGATGATTTTTTAGGAAATGACTGTATTGCTCAGATCAAAGAAGCTCTTTATAACCGCTGTGCCGAAAAGCCCAAATTATTCAACATTTTTCGTCCTGAAGCGTTTTTTAAATTGAAAGCGCAAACAAGGGAACAGGCAATTGATGAAATGGGCAAACGAATGTTAACCATGGGCTTAATTCATCCCAACACACTTGCTTCCGTCAAGGAACGGGAAAAGAAATCCTCTACGGATATAGGTAATTTAGTAGCTGTTCCTCATGCAGTTTTTCAGGGAGATTTGCCGTCTGTAGTCGGTATTGGAATTTTGGAGCAGCCTGTTAATTGGGGAGAGGAAAATGTCCAACTGCTGTTTTTTATCAGCTTTAATAGTGTTGACAGCGTAAATGCCTCGATGTTTCGTCAGCTGTATCAATGCGTAAAAGATATTAAGTTGGTAAATCAGCTGATTGATTCCACCTCATACAATCAATTTATGAAAATTTTGGCTTATTAAAGGAGACCACCAATGAAGGAAGATAGTGTTTTTGAACGCAGATATGTTTTGACAAATGCAGATGTTTCCACGAAAGAGGAATGCCTTACCCTGATTGCGGAAAAGGCAGTGGAATTTGGTATCTGCAGCAACGTGCAGGATACGGTAGCCGGATTTTTAGAACGTGAGCAGGTGGAGAGCACCGGCTTCAGTGATGGATTTGCAATTCCGCATACGCGCTGTGAAGCAGTCCTAAAGCCGGCGGTGATGATTGTAAAAACAAAAAATGGAATAGACTGGCCCTCTATGGACGGCCTGCAGACCGTCGTGATTTTTGCGTTGCTCGTGCCAAAGCAGATTGCGGGTACAGTTCATTTAAAATTACTTTCCGCTCTTTCGCGGAAGTTAGTGAATGCGGAATTTCAGCAATCACTGTTAAATTCATGTGATCCCGATGAAATATTCGGTATTATAAATCAAGCAATTCAAGGTTAAGGAGGAATTTGGTATGGCAAAAAAACTGGTTGCGTTATGCGCCTGCACAATGGGCTTGGCACATACTTTTATGGCTGCTCAATCGCTGGAAGAAGCAGCGAAAGAGTTGGGGTATGATGTTAAAATCGAGACGCAGGGCGCAGACGGAATTCAAAATGCTCTAACCCCGCAGGATTTAGCCGAGGCAGATATTATTATTCAGGCAGTGGCAATCACTCCCGAAAATAACGATCGGTTCGACAACTATGACGTGTATGAAATCGGGTTACAGGAAGCAATTAAAAATGCTAAAGGGGTAATTCAGGAGATTGCTGAAATGATCGCAGCAGAATAATTACACAAATCAATTACATTATTTGAGGAGGAGTTAAAATGGCAATTACAAAAAGAAGCGCTATGAACGCGGGAGCGGAAAAACCAAAGGGAAATGCAAATCCGTCACCGGCGGCAACCCCGGAAAAGAAAAGTGTTTGGGCAGAGCTTTCCAAGCATGTTATGACCGGTATTTCCAACATGATTCCGTTCTTAATCATGGGCGGACTTATTTTGGCACTGTCGCAGCTGATTCCTTATGTTATTCTTGGTGTCGATCCTTCCATGGGAATTGTCGATGCGATGAACACAGGAAAATACACCGGATTTTCACTCGGACTGCTGCAATTTGCGANNCCAATTCAATTGGTGGAAGGCTTGCGTTTCCGGCAGGATTTATCGGCGGTTTGATGGCAACAAAGCCAACCGCTGTCTTAAGTATTGTTGATGGAAAATGGGCAACCAGCGCACCGGTTGCATCCACTTTTCTGGGCGCTATCCTGATTGCGCTCGCGGCTGGTTATTTTGTAAAGTGGTTAAACAAGGTCATTAAGGTCAGCCACAATATGCTGGCATTCAAGACCACCTTTTTGATTCCTATTCTCGCAGCGGTTGCCGTTATGCTCGGTATGCATTATGTTGTGACTCCGTTTGGCGGTCTGGTGAACAGCTTGATCAAGACAGCTTTGGGTGCCGCCGGCACAGCGGGAAGCTACGGATATTCCATCGCTCTTGCAGCGGCTACGGCGATTGACCTCGGCGGCCCGATTAACAAAGCCGCGGGCTTTGTGGCACTAAGCTTTACGACAGATAAGGTGCTGCCGATTACGGCACGCTGCATCGCTATCGTGGTTCCTTCAATTGGCCTTGGTCTTGCAACGATTATTGACAAATGGGTCGTTGGAAAACACGTCTTTGACAAACAATTCTATCCGCAGGGTAAAACAGCAATGTTCCTTGCATTTATGGGTATCAGCGAAGGGTCAATTCCGTTTGCTCTCGAAAAGCCATCTGTGACCATTCCCGCATATATGATCGGCGCGATTATTGGTTCCACTTCAGCCGTTGCAATGGGCGCGGTACAGTGGTTCCCAGAGTCGGCTATTTGGGCATGGCCTCTCATCAGCAACATTTTTGCTTATATGGCGGGTATCCTCATCGGTGCTCTGATTACCGCCTTGATTGTTATTTTTGCACGGAACAATCTGATGAAAAAGGGTAAGTTGGAAGTAGACTCTAACGACTGATTACATATTGGCAGTGAGGAAGGAGTGCGTTTCGTACTCCTTCCTTTTATAGGAGAAACGTATGAACAGATTAGAAAATTGCCGGCTGATTTTAGCCGCTTGCAACGCACAGGCAATGCTTTTTACCTCTTACCACAACAAATTTTATTTTGCAGGACTTTATAGTTCTTCGGGCTATGTCCTTATTACGATGAATCACAAGTACGTAATTGTAGATTCCCGCTATTATCATGAAGTGCAACAGAACAACAGGGATGCACAGGTGTTTTTAATGGATAGGAAAAATACATTTGAATGTATTATCAATAAAATCATAAAAGATGATAAAATCGATATGATTGGTTTTGAAAGCGATGATTTAACTTATGACCGGTTTGAATCGCTCCAAAGAAAGCTTCATACTTTACTGAAGCCGCTCGACATGAATCAAATTCGCGCGGTAAAAGATAAAACAGAGATTGAAACAATACAAAAAGCTTGTACGATTGCGGATAGAGCGTACGCATATATCTTGGATTTTATAAAAATCGGAATGCGTGAGAATGAGGTCGCCAATGAGTTGGTGTATTTTATGAAAAAAAACGGCGCTGATAAGGAGTCCTTCGATACCATTGTTGCGAGCGGAGCCAGGGGTTCAATGCCGCACGCCAAGGCAAGTGGTAAAAGCATTGAATCAGGCGACTTTGTAACGTTGGATTTTGGAGCCAAAGTCAATCAGTACTGTTCGGATATGACAAGGACCTTTGCCGTAGGAAAAGCGGACAATAAAGAGATAATCAAAATTTATCAAGTCGTTTTGGAGGCACAGCAAAAAGGGATTCAGGCTGTGCGGGAAGGCGCGCGCTTTTGTGATGTGGACAACGCGGCAAGAAGCGTCATTGAGAAAGCGGGCTACGGCGCGTATTTCAGCCACAATCTGGGTCATTCACTCGGCATCAACGATCATGAGGACCCGCGTCTGTCTCCTGTGGAAACAAGATGTATGAAAGCGGGCATGGTAGTAACTGTGGAACCGGGGATTTATATTCCGGATGTAGGCGGAGTGCGTATTGAAGATGACGTTCTGGTGACAGAAAGCGAACCGTTGGTTCTAACCGGTGCGCCAAAAAACTTAATCATTGCAGATAAGGAGTAATCAATGGATATAGAACTGGTGAAAAAACTAAGCAATGCGGACGCAGTTGCTTCACATGAAGACGAAGTCAGAAGTATTTTGATGGAGGAACTCCATGATTTCTCGGACGAAATTGACTTTGACAAGCTTGGGTCTGCCATCTTTCATAAGGAAGGCAATGCAGAAGGTCCGCGTGTTATGGTCTGTGCCCATATGGATGAAGTCGGATTTCTTGTCAGAAGCGTCAGCGACTTGGGCATGTTGTATGTCATTCCGGTGGGANNCAGAGTAACCGCCGAATCCGGCCGCAAAATCCCGGGAATTCTAAATTCGACTTATCTTGATGGCGACGTAAAAGATTTGCTTGTTGACATCGGTGCCGTTTGCAGAGAAGAAGTTTTTGCCTTGGGAATCCGAGTCGGGGACATGGTTACATTCAGCAGTGATTTTCAGGAATATGGAACTCAGGATACCTTTGCGGGCAAAGCTTTTGATGACAGACTGGGATGCTATGTGCTTGCGGAGACAATGAAGCGCCTGATGAATGAAAAACTGCCGAATCAGCTGTATATGGCGGCGACCTCAAGTGAAGAAGTTGGTCTAAGAGGCGGGAAAACGTCAGCCTACAAAATAAATCCCGATATTGTAATTGTGCTGGACGTGGCCTGCTGGGGAACGGAACTGTGCAGAGATCATACCAATAACCGGCAAATCGGGCATGGCCCCATGCTGCTGCACTATGACAAAACGATGGTACCGTCTTCCCGGTTTCTGTCTTATATTCAGACAATTGCCGATCAAAGCGGGATTGCACTGCAGCAGGATATGTTCAGCAATGGCGGAACAGACGGCGGTCAGGCGCACCTGATTCATGAAGGGGCTGTATGCGCCGTCCTTGGTATTCCACTGCGCTACGGCCATAGCCCTTACTCCATATGCAATAGCCGTGATGTGGATAGTCTGGTAAACTTATTGATAACAGTGATCAAAAGCTTAAATCGTAAGGCATACCTTTCGACCGTAAATTTTGCAGACAGGAGATTATAATGACGGACTTTGATTATTTTCCGGATCGTTTTGCGGAAAAATGCCGCAAATGGGACAAAGCCAAAATCGAAGAACATTTTGGCTCGGTCGGCAGCGACTATATTCCAATGTGGATTGCTGATATGGACTTTCAGGCTCCGGAGCAATTGTTGAAAGAACTTCATCAGGCAGTTGATATCGGGGTATTTGGTTATACATATATTTATGATGAGTTTTATGATGCCGTCATTCGGTATTTTGAGCGCAATCATCACACTTCACCGCATAGGGAATGGATCACACTGTGCTACGGCACAGTGTCCACGCTCCATTACGCAGTACAGGCCTTTTGCACGAAGGGCGACAGCGTCATGATCAGCACGCCGGTTTATGATCCTTTTGCGCGCGCGGCAACTGCAGCAGGCGCAAACGTGATTGAAAATAAATTAATTGTGCAAGATAACCGCTACCAAATTGATTTTGAGTATTTTGAACAGCAGCTTCGGGAATATCACCCCAAGTTATATATGCTATGCAATCCTCATAACCCTTCCGGACGAATCTGGAGTAGGGAAGAACTGGTTACCCTGATTACGCTGTGTGCAAAATACAATACAATTGTAATCGCAGATGAGGTCCACAGCGGTTTGATTTTTGATGGAGTATACACTTCAACTCTTGAAACCGGAGAGGTTTTCGATAATGTGATACTGCTTTCTTCACCTAATAAACAGTATAATTTGGGTGGCTTGAAAACTTCTTACTCCATTATCCGCAATGAAGAATTGCGGAAAACTTTTCGTGACCGGCTTGTCAAAAATTCAATTACTTCACCAACTGTTTTCGGAATTATCGCTTTGATCACCTGCTACAATGAGGGAGAGGTATACACGCGTGAATGTATGAAATACTTATCTCGGAATTATCAATATGCCTGTGATTCGATTGATAAAGAAATCCCGCGTTTGTCCTACATGGAAATGGAATCTTCTTATTTACTTTGGGTCAATATTCAAGATTCAAAAATGGACAGCGACACATTCACACATCGCCTCGCACAGGAAACGGGGGTGCTGGTGGAAAGTGGCAATAATTTTGTTGGCAATGGAGAGGGATATATCCGCATCAATCTCGGAACACAGTTCAAAAATGTTAAAGAAGCGTTTCGCCGGATAGGTGACTTTGCAAATTCATAAGACTTGTGAGTATCAAAAGTCAGAGCATAATACAATCTGCTTTCGTGCATTAAAAAAGGTCACCCCGTTGCAATCTGTTGGGATTACAGCGGGGTGACCTTTTTCTGCAATGGAATGAAATTCTATTACTGTTATTGCCGTGCTCAGCGCGTTATTAAGTTGATTTCCGGATGGTCAAATTGTTCTGTGAAAACTTGACTTTACTCAAGAATACATTTGTAAATTTCTTCAACCGTATTCATATTCCTCGAAGTCAACCTGCTTTTATACTTTTTATTTCCAAGGACGTTGGAGCTAAATTTAGACTCCAAGGTGAAACCCTTAGGGACAACCCAAAAAGCTCCGTGCATAGACGGAAGAAATTGCTCTTGCCGTACGTGAGGCATGGAATCAAAAAGATTACTCAATTCACTTAATAATTCTTTGTCGTCGCAGAACAGGAAGTAATTGTGGCATCCTTCCGGAACAGTGACGGACTGGGCGGCAGTATGTATTTCCATTATTTCTTTATTGCTGCGCAAAATGATGTGGGCTTCATAATTAAAATGTTCGCTCAATTCTTTTTCAATCGATGACTTCAATTCCTGTCCGTGACCGCTGCCTTCTGTTACGGAGATGACCACGTTTCCCGTAGCCAAAATTGTTCTGACATCTAAAAACCCCATTTCATGAAACACTGCTTTAAGGGCATCCATCTTTATTTTAATTCCGTTTACATTTATTCCGCGGAGAAACACACAATATTTATCTGCCATATAATCCTCACTTTTTCGATTTGTCTTCTGCTTTCTTTGCATTTCAGCAATTCTAAATTTAATGATCTCACTTATTGATTCCTAAGGCAGCTGCTTTCAATAGAAAACTGTACGGTTCCTCTTCGATTTTAATCCGAAAGAACTTATCCACATTATATTACATTTACTTTATGATATCAATTTTTAGAATCGCGAACGGTAAAGGCATTGATTCAGCGCACCGGGCTTGTGAAGTGAATCGTTTTTAAAAAGTATTCAGGATATCATTTTTTTGTAATCTTAATACAATCTTAATACGTCCAAGCTATCTTCTAACACTATACTTATTCTGATTGTGCTAAACTCAGTAATGCACAAATGAAAGGGTGGTAGATATGCAAATTGCAATCGGAATAATCGGATTAGTAGCCGTAATGATACTTGGCTATTTATTTGTTATTTTATTTAGGAGGGACGAAAAATGAGTAGTACAGTTGTGCAGTGTATTTTGTACCTTGTTGTTTTGGTATTGCTTGCCATTCCGCTTGGCGCATATATCGGCAAAATTATGAATGGAGAAAAAGTTTTATTGTCCAAAGTAGTTGCGCCCGTGGAAAATATAACTTATCGAATATTAAAAGTGGATAAAGATGAGCAGATGACAGCAAAAAAGTACGGCATCAGTGCCATTCTGTTCAGTTTGTTCAGCATTATTGTACTGTTTTTGCTGCATTTGCTTCAGGGATTTTTGCCCCTGAATCCTCAATCAATGTCCGGAACTTCATGGGACCTTGCTTTTAACAGTGCAGTGAGCTTTGCCACAAATACCAATTGGCAGGCGTATTCCGGTGAAAGCTCATTAAGCTATTTCACGCAAATGATCGGGCTCACAGTGCAGAACTTTGCCTCGGCGGCTGTTGGAATAGCCGTACTGTTTGCTTTGATCCGCGGATTTATTAAAGTAAAAGAACCAGGGCTGGGCAGCTTTTGGACGGACGTAACCAGAATAATACTGTATATTTTAATTCCGCTTTCGTTGATTGTCTCAATTGCTTTGGTTTCACAGGGAGTAATACAGAACTTTTCATCATATCAAACTGCCTCCCTTGTACAGCCAATTACTCTGCCGGATGGTACGGTGGTAACGGAGCAGGTTATTCCACAGGGTCCGGCGGCAAGTCAGGTTGCGATTAAGCAGCTGGGCACCAATGGCGGCGGCTTCTTTGGTGCCAACTCCGCACATCCGTTTGAAAATCCAACGCCTCTTTCAAACTTAATCGAGATGCTCTCTATTTTATTGATTCCGGCAGCGCTTTGCTTTACTTTCGGGCGAAATGTTAAGGACAAACGACAGGGCGTTGCGATTTTTCTCGCGATGTTTATTATGCTTGGCACGGCGCTTGCCGTAATAGCGATCAGTGAATCCTCCGCCACACCGCAGCTGATGCAGAATGGTGCGGTTAATGTATCCACCATTGCACAGGCAGGCGGTAACATGGAGGGGAAAGAAACGCGCTTCGGCATTGCGTCTTCCAGCACATGGGCGGCCTTTACAACAGCAGCTTCAAATGGCTCGGTTAACTCCATGCATGACAGCTATACGCCAATTGGCGGTATGGTGACCATGCTTTTAATGCAGCTTGGAGAGGTAGTATTCGGTGGTGTCGGATGCGGCCTGTACGGCATGATTGGTTTTGCCATTCTCGCGGTATTCATTGCGGGCTTGATGGTTGGACGAACACCGGAATACCTGGGCAAAAAAATTGAGCCCTATGAAATGCGGATGGCGGTATTGGTGTGCCTGGCAACTCCTGTCGCCATTTTAATCGGCAGCGGAATTGCAACCGCGCTGCCGCAGATTACGCAAAGTCTGAATAATACGGGTGCTCACGGATTTTCTGAAATATTATACGCTTATTCATCGGCGGGTGGAAATAACGGTTCCGCGTTTGCGGGATTTAACGCCAACACAGTATTTATCAATGTATCCACAGGGCTTATCATGCTTTTCGCGCGTTTTGTACCAATGATGGCAACGCTGGCGATTGCGGGATCCCTTGTTCAGAAGAAAAGAGTTGCCGTCAGTGCGGGTACCCTGCCGACTCATGACGCCATGTTTATTGGCCTTCTGATCTTTGTAGTACTGCTGATTGGTGCGCTTAGCTTTTTCCCAGCGTTGGCGCTTGGCCCGATCGCAGAATACTTTCAGATGTTAGGATAGGAGGAAATCACAAATGTCTGTTCAAAAAAACAATAAAAAAAGTGGATTCGCAGATAAGCAGATGCTGCTGCGTGCTATAAAGGATTCATTTATAAAGCTGAATCCAAAGGTTCAGCTGCAAAACCCGGTTATGCTCGTCGTATATATCGCGGCAATATTAACAACCGGGTTGTTCATCCTTTCACTGTTTGGTATTCGTGATGCAAAACCAAACTTTACTTTGGGGATTTCTATTATTTTATGGTTTACCGTACTGTTTGCTAATTTTGCAGAAGCAATTGCGGAAGGACGTGGCAAGGCACAGGCAGATGCACTGCGCGCCGCAAAAAAAGATGTGGAAGCAAGCAAAATACCGTCTTTGGAAGAACGCGAGAACGTCACCAAGATTTCTTCCGCGCAGTTAAAAAAAGGCGATCTTGTCATCGTTTTCGTGGGAGAACAAATTCCTGCTGACGGCGAGGTCATAGACGGCGCGGCGTCGGTGGACGAAAGCGCCATTACGGGTGAATCCGCACCGGTCATCCGGGAGAGCGGCGGCGACCGCAGTGCGGTGACAGGCGGCACCACCGTCATTTCCGACTGGCTTGTCATTCGGGTTACCAGCGAGGCGGGAGAAAGTTTTTTGGATAAGATGATCGCAATGGTGGAAGGCGCGTCCCGTAAAAAAACGCCGAATGAAATCGCTTTGCAGATTTTTCTGGTTGCGCTTACCATTATCTTCCTGCTTGTTACCCTTGCGCTGTATCCTTATTCAGCTTTCTCCGCCGCACAGGCAGGGAAGGTGAATAACACCTCGGTTACCGCTCTGGTTGCGCTTCTTGTTTGCCTTGCACCAACCACAATCGGGGCACTTCTCTCCTCAATCGGTATTGCGGGCATGAGCCGGTTGAATCAGGCCAATGTATTGGCGATGAGTGGAAGAGCAATTGAGGCGGCTGGTGACGTGGATATCCTGATGCTGGATAAAACAGGAACCATCACATTAGGCAACCGCCAGGCCTGCGAATTTGTGCCCGTAGACGGCGTGGACAAAAAAGAACTGGCGGACGCCGCTCAACTTTCCTCCCTTGCCGATGAAACGCCGGAAGGCAGAAGCGTTGTCGTTCTTGCAAAAGAACAGTTCGGCATTCGCGGAAGAAATATGAGCGACCTTAATGCACAGTTTATTCCGTTTACCGCAAAGACAAGAATGAGCGGTGTAGATTTTACGGGGAATGAAGTCCGCAAAGGCGCTGCGGAGGCTGTAAAAAATTATGTACTTGAAAAAGGCGGCACTTACAGCGAAGAATGTGAAGAAGCGGTCAAACACATCTCAAATCAGGGAGGCACGCCCCTCGTTGTTGCTAAAAACGGCAAAGTCTTGGGCGTCATTCATTTAAAAGATATTATTAAAAAAGGCGTAAAAGAAAAATTCGCCGACTTGCGCAAAATGGGTATTAAAACAATTATGATTACAGGTGACAATCCATTGACTGCGGCTGCCATTGCCGCTGAAGCGGGAGTAGATGACTTTCTGGCGGAAGCTACCCCGGAGGGTAAGCTGAAAATGATTCGCGATTTCCAGCAGCAGGGGCATTTGGTCGCGATGACAGGCGACGGAACAAACGACGCCCCCGCACTCGCTCAGGCGGATGTGGCGGTTGCCATGAACACAGGAACACAGGCCGCAAAAGAAGCCGGAAACATGGTGGACCTCGATTCCTCCCCGACGAAGCTGATTGACATTGTGCGAATCGGTAAGCAACTGCTGATGACCAGAGGCTCGCTCACAACATTCAGTATTGCAAATGACCTTGCCAAGTATTTTGCTATTATTCCCGCACTGTTTATGACCATGTACCCGGGATTGGCAGCCCTCAATATCATGGGGCTCCATAGCGCCGAGAGCGCAATTTTTTCCGCGATCATTTACAATGCACTCATTATCGTGGCTTTGATTCCCCTTGCGTTAAAGGGTGTAAAATATCGGGAAGTTACGGCGGGCAAACTGCTCTCGCGCAATCTGTTGATTTATGGACTTGGCGGCATTATTGCTCCGTTCATCGCCGTCAAACTAATTGATATGCTGATTGTGGCAATTGGGCTTGTATAAGCCGGAAAGGGTTGATAACCATGATGAAATCCATTAAATCCCTTGCGCCGAAAGCGCTGATTTTTCTTTTGATCTTAACATTGCTTTGCGGGGTGATTTATCCGCTGACCGTTACAGGTATCTCACAGCTCTTTTTTCCAAAACAGGCAAACGGAAGTCTGATTGAGGTAAACGGCAAAAAATACGGCAGTGAACTGCTGGCTCAACAGTTTACCGGCAATCAATATATGTGGGGACGCGTCATGAAGCTCGATGTCAGCACATTTAAAGATAAAAACGGTAAAACTCTGATGTATGCGGCTCCTTCCAACTTAAGCCCTGCAAGCGATGAATATAAGAAGCTGATTGCGGAGCGTGTGGCAAAAATAAAAGCCGCGAATCCCGACAAAGGGAACACGCCTATCCCTGAAGATTTGGTAACCGGTTCCGGCAGCGGGCTGGACCCTCACATTTCTCCTGCCGCCGCGCAGTACCAAGTTGAACGAATTGCAAAAGCAAGGGGTATTTCTGCTGACAAAGTGAATACCATTGTGCTACAATATACCAATAAGAAGCTGCTGGGTGTTTTTGGAGAAGAAACCGTCAATGTATTGCAGGTGAATCTTGCGCTTGATGGAATTTTAAAATAAACGGGGTGAACGGCATGAGCGAAAATCGACCCGATCCTGATGAACTTTTAGCCAAAATTCATCAGTCCGAAAAGAAAAGTGAAAAAGGCAAGCTGAAAATATTTTTCGGCTACGCCGCGGGCGTTGGTAAAACGTATGCCATGCTTGATGCCGCACACACTACGCAGAAACTGGGAACCGATGTTGTGGTGGGTTACGTGGAACCGCATCTCCGACCGGATACATTGGCGTTGCTCGAGGGACTGGAAAAACTCCAGCCCCTCAAAGTCAATTATAAAGGAATAGTCCTAAATGAATTTGATCTGGATGCCGCTTTGGCCAGAAAACCAGAATTGATTATTGTAGATGAACTGGCGCACACCAATGCTGCCGGCTGCCGCAACACCAAGCGCTACAATGATGTGGAAGAGCTTTTGCGTGCGGGCATCGATGTTTACACCACCGTGAATGTACAACATTTGGAAAGCTTAAATGATATTGTGGCATCCATCACCCATGTGGTTGTTAAAGAAAGGATTCCTGACAGCATATTTGATAATGCGAATCAGGTGGAAGTGGTTGACATTGAACCGGATGAATTGATCAAACGGCTGAACGAAAGAAAAATCTATACAGAGAATCAAGCGCAAAAGGCTTTAGGTAACTTTTTTATTCGAGATAATTTGGTGGCTCTGCGCGAAATTACGCTCCGGCGCACCGCTGACCGTGTGAACAGGGTGTCGGAACAGAACCGCCTGCCAACCCAAAACGGTGAATATTATACAGGGGAGCATATTTTAATCTGTCTATCCAGTTCTGTGTCCAATGCAAAGGTGATCCGTACAGCAGCACGTATGGCAAATGCCTTTCATGGGGCATTTACCGCACTGTTTGTGGAAACTCCGAATACACAGGAGCTAAACGATGAGAACAGGAGTAGGCTGCGTCAAAACTTAAAATTAGCAGAACAGTTGGGTGCTAAAATAGCGACTGTTTACGGAGAAGACATTCCTTACCAAATTTCCGAATATGCTAAAGTCAGCGGTATCTCTAAAATTGTAATTGGTCGTTCAAACAACAAGCCCCGTCTGTTTCGGCCAAAAAGCAATTTGGTAGAACGCCTCGCCACGCTTGCACCTAATTTGGATGTGTATATCATTCCCGATACTTTGCCGCCATATCGGCAAAAAAGCCATAAAAGACCGCAGTTGGCAGAGCTGAGTTTGCAGGACTTTATAAAAACATTCAGTATCATGATACTATGTACACTCATCGGAATTTTGTTTGGCCGTCTTGGCTTTAGTGAATCAAACATTATTATATTCTATATTTTGGGTGTATT
Source organism: Ruminococcaceae bacterium UBA1865 (assembly GCA_002338255.1). GTDB lineage: Bacteria > Bacillota > Clostridia > Oscillospirales > Acutalibacteraceae > Caproiciproducens. The sequence goes on from DDHX01000012.1 coordinate 87,146, forward strand.
GGTGATTTCCAGCCAGACGAAAGGACGGTTTTACGGTGTTCTGTCGTCTGTTCTTGGAGTCTTGCTGTTTAACTTTTTCTTCATTGAACCGAAGTTCACCTTAAGTGCGAATGAACCGGAATATCCAATTACTTTTCTGGTGATGCTGTTCGCCGCGTTGATTACCAGCACACTGACGATGCGGGTTAAAAATCAGGCAAAGGGAGCGGCAATGCTGGCGCACCGTACCGAGGTGCTTTTAGATGCAAGCAGAAAACTTCAACGGACAAAAAGTATGTCGGATATTGTTTCGGCAGCTTCGCAGCAGTTGCTGAAACTTCTGGACAAGCCCTTCGCTCTTTATCTTGTAAATGAAAACGCTTTGTCGGAGCCATTGACTTTTTACCCGCCAAGGGACACAAAATGGGAAAATATCTGTGTCAGCGCGGATGAGCAGGCGGTAGCTGCGTGGGTATATAAGAACAGAAAGCCGGCGGGAATCGGAACAGATACCCTTCCCGGCGCAACAGCACTTTATCTGCCCATTCGCAACCACGAAACGGTCTTCGCTGTGATTGGAATTGTGATCAAAAACGAGGAACAGATAGAACCTTTTGAACGCAGCTTGCTGTCGGCCATGCTGGGCGAAATCGCCTTTGCGGTAGAAAAATACAATTTAAATGAAGCACAGAAGCAGGCTTCTATGGAATCGGAAAAAGAGCGTTTGCGCGCCAATCTGCTGCGCGCTATCTCACATGACCTCCGCACCCCGCTGACCAGTATTTCCGGCAATGCCAGCGTATTGTTAACGGATGAAAAATTAATTGATACTGCCGAAAGGCAAAGACTATATCAGGATATTTATGATGATTCCATGTGGCTTATTAATCTTGTCGAAAATCTGCTGTCCGTCACCCGAATCGACAATGGCACCATGAGCATCAACATGCAGCCGGAACTGGTTGAAGAAATTATAACCGAAGCCATGAAGCATGTGAACCGAAAAGCAAGCGAACACAAAATTTCCGTTGCTGTCGACGATGACCTTTTAATGGCATACGCGGATGCGAGGCTGATTATTCAGGTTATTATCAATATTGTAGACAATGCGGTGCAGTATACCGAGCCCGGCTCCACAATCGTCATCAGTGCGGTTCAAGATAGAAATATGGCTGTGATTGAGGTCGCGGATAATGGAAATGGAATTGATGATGAGAGCAAGAAAAAATTATTTGATATGTTTTATACCGCGAATAACACCAGTGGAGATAATCGCCGGGGGCTTGGACTTGGGCTTTCCCTGTGCAAATCAATCGTAAACGCTCATGGCGGTGAGATATATGTGAAGGATAACCACCCCAAAGGGAGTGTTTTTGGGTTTACTTTACAGATACGGGAGGTAACAAATCATGAATAAAATATCCATTTTAATTGTAGAAGATGATAAAGCAGTGCGTAATCTGTTAACCACCACTATGAAAGCGAATGGTTATGCTTTTCATACGGCCGAAACAGGGGAGTCTGCAATTTTACAGGCTACGTCTACAAAACCGGATGTTGTGATTTTGGATTTGGGACTGCCCGATATTGATGGCGTGGATATTATAAAGAAAATACGTTCATGGACCAACAACCCCATCATTGTAGTAAGCGCCAGAGGCGAGGATAAAGATAAAATTGAGGCTCTGGACGCGGGCGCAGACGATTATTTGACAAAACCATTCAGTATAAATGAGCTGTTGGCTCGTATCCGCGTGGCAGTGCGCAAGATGAATTATGATAACAGTGCGGCGGCAAAAGATTCGGCAGTATTCCAAAATGGCGGGCTCAAAATTGATTATGCCGCGGGATGTGTGTTTATAGACGGAACCGAAATTCATCTTACGCCAATGGAATATAAGCTGCTTTGTCTGCTCGCCAAAAATGTCGGAAAAGTGCTGACCCACAATTACATGCTGCATGAAGTATGGGTAAATACATCTGAATACGACACCCCTTCGCTGCGCGTATTCATGGCAACTCTTCGAAAAAAGATCGAAAAGAATCCATCCGAACCCGTTTATATTCAGACTCATATTGGAGTAGGTTACCGTATGATCCGAATACAAGGAGAAAACGAGGCTTGAAAAGTTTTCTCCCTTCTTACTTATTATTAAATGCACTGAAATTATGGAATTTTCTTGTCTTTATCTACAACGAGGCTTTTGAATGGGATTACACACCCGATGACTTATGCTCAATCGCTTGTTATTTGCTTGACTTCAAATTGAAACAATAACCGCACACAAATTCTTTAAGGTCATAGTACTGTTAGAAGTTCGGACACACGGAATTTTGAAAAGTCAAACAGTAATATTCAAATGATTAAGCATAATGAGGAGGTGGATTTTTATCCACCTCCTCATTATGCTATACGAAGAAAATATTAAGCACCTAAGAGCTATGTTAATAGGAAACAACATGAAAGACAAATCATGACTTCCATGTTGAACAGGAGGCAAAAATCAGCTAATATCAGAGCATTTGAGGCAGCTCATTTCGTCATTTCGTAGTAAGCAAAGCGTTTATCACACCGACATAGCATTGCTCCGCTTTTAGCAGCTGATCGATTTCGATGTATTCATTGATTGTATGCGCCAGACTTTCAAGGGACGGCCCTAAGCCAATCGTTTGAATTCCCGCTTCACCGGCATAATGGCTGCCATTGGTGCAAAACTGGTATTGCGTAATTTCAGGTTGAAAGCCCATACCGTGCAACTCGTTTACAATGCTTTGCACAAAATCTTCTTCTTTGCCAAACAGCCATCCCGGGAAAAAACGTTCCCCTTGAATTTCAGCACCTGTATAGCAGTGCTCCAGACCGCGTGCATAAGAAACTTTTGCTTTTAACGTGCTGTCATGTTCCATTTCTTCCCGCAATAGCTTTTGAAGCGGTGATAAAACACTTTCGCGGGTTTCTTCCACCAAAAGCCGTCTGTCATAGGTGGCGGCACAATATTCCGGCACCACCGATGCCCCCGGGTATGGAGAAGATTTTATGTCAGTCAGCTCCAAAATTCCTTTTCCTAACACATCATGTGTGGGTGGATTTAGACTGTGAATTTTCTCGATCAGGCGGCAGATTTGATAAACAGCATTCACGCCCTTTTCAGGATTTGCCGAGTGTGCAGGCACGCCGAATGTTTCCAACAGGATTTCCGCGCGGCCACGCTGACCGATTTTAACGTTCAGATTGGAAGATTCCCCAATCACAACATAATCGGGATGAACCTTTTTACTCACCGACCGCGCGGCAACTCCTTCAAAACATTCTTCGTGAACCACGCCGGCTACATAAATCTCGCCCGCAAATTCTTTGTCGCAGCCGTGTGCAAAATTGCTTACAGCGCAAGCCATCGCTGCAACAGCGCCCTTCATGTCCGATGCGCCGCGTCCATAAATTTTATTTTCGTGTATTTCAGCGCCAAACGGGTCGTACTTCCAAGCAGTAGGATTTGTTACAGGAACCGTGTCAATGTGCCCGTCAAAAAGAATCTTTTTTCCTGCGGCACTGCCTTTCATGCAGGCAATAACATTACCGTAATCATCCACGTCTACACTGTCAAATCCGTTTCTTTCAAAAAAACTTTTTAATGTCTGTGCGACAAGATTTTCACCGCCGGAGTAACTTTTTTGACGAATAAGATTTTGGCAGAGCTCGATAACCTCTTTGTTCTGTTCTTCCGTCAGCATATTGAAACCATCCCTTTCTGATGTGAATATCATAATAATTTCAGCATCTCTAAATGATGTTTCGGTAGGAATCTGTGCCAAAATTAGTCAGCCGCTTACGCACTGAGCACTTTTGCGAGAAAGTCTTTGCATCGGTCGTTTTTAGGTGCAGTGAATATTTCCTCGGCGCTGCCTTGCTCTACAATATAGCCATCATCCATAAAAATGACACGGTCGGCGACATCTCTGGCAAAGTTCATTTCATGGGTTACGATTATCATGGTCATCCCTTCTAACGCGAGGTCTTTCATCACTTTCAGCACTTCGCCCACCATTTCCGGGTCAAGGGCGGAGGTCGGTTCATAAAACAGCATGATTTTAGGATTCATTTCAAGCGCGCGGGCAATTGCCGCTCTTTGCTTTTGCCCACCCGATAAAGTCTGAGGATATACATCTCTCTTATCCTCCAAACCAACCTTTTTCAACAGCGCATCGGCTTTTTTGATTGCTTCGCCACGATTCATTTTTTTCAATTCTAACGGCGCAAGAAGCATATTTTCTATTACGGTATAGTTTGGAAACAGGTTAAAGGATTGAAATACCATTCCGATATTCTCACGTAGTTTGTTGATATTTTTGGTGTGCGCAACATCTTCATCCAATACCACCACACTGCCGTCCTGAATTTCTTCCAGACGGTTCAGGCAGCGAAGAAGTGTGCTTTTTCCGGAACCGGAAGGGCCAATGATACACAGTACTTCGCCCTCTTCCACGTTCAGTGAAATATCGCGCAAGACTTGTAGATTTCCAAAATTTTTCTTGATTTTATTCGCCTCGATTATCATAGTTCAGTTTCCTTTCCACTTTTTTAGACAATATAGTTAATAATGTAATAAAGATAAAATATATAATTGCCACGGCGCCGTAAACTTCAAACGGACGGTAATTATTTGCGATGATGATTTGCCCGCTCAACGTAAGCTCCCTTACGCTTACAACGGACAAAATAGAAGTGTCTTTTATGGTTGTAATGAACTGGTTCATAATCGACGGAATCATGATTTTAACCGCCTGTGGCAGCACGACCCGTCTCATTGATTTCAAATAACTAAGTCCCAGACTGCGGGATGCTTCCATCTGACCAAAGTCGATGGCCTGAATCCCTGCTCTGAAAATTTCTGCCATATACGCACCCGCGTTGATTGTTAACGCAATAATTGCGGCGACCATAGGGTCAAACCGTATTTGCAGCGCGGCACCAACGCCAAAATATAAAAACAAGGCCAAGATCATCAGCGGAATGCCGCGAATAACGTAAATGTACGTGGTGGAGATGGCCTTAAGCGCTTTGAACTTGCTAATGCTGAAAATGCCCATAACGACCCCCACAATGGAGGCGAAAAACAGCGATAAAACAGCCATTATAAGGGTGACACGGAAGCCGCTCAGCAGACTGGGGAGCGATTCCTGAAATATCTGTAAAAACAGATTCAAAATTCATACCTCCTATCATTCGCTTTGTGTAAAACACAGTAGCCCGCGCGAACGCGGGCCTGCTGTCTTTATCGGGAAAAGCATTGCGATGAATTATAAGTACTGATTTACAATTTTGTCGTAAGTGCCGTTGTCCTTGATCTTTTTTAAGCCCTCGTTAAACATTTTTAAAAGATCCTGATTCTTGCCCTTGTCCACAGCAAAACCGTCATATGGAGGGGTATCCATCTCTTTTACAGCGACTCTTAGTTTTTNNACTTTGATTTTATAGGAAATAACCGGATAATCTTCCACAAGGAAGTCTGCGTTTTTGTTTTCCACAGCAGCGAACATGGAAGGTGAATCGTCATAAATGTTGACCTTCAAACCATATTTGTCCTTATTAGCCTCGGCAAAAGCTGCTCCGGTAGTACCCTTTTTCACGGCAGCCGTCTTGCCTTTCAGGTCGTCAAGTGAGTTGACGGATGTGTCATCCTTATTCACTACAATTGAAGAAGCAGCCTGAATATATCCTTCGGAAAAATCGACAGATTCTTTTCTTTTCTCCGTAATATTCATGCCGGCAATTGAACCGTCAATTTGCCCTGCCTTTATGGTGGGAAGAATTCCACTGAAATCCATCGGTTTAAGTTCATACTTAAAATTTTCTACTTTGGAAATGGCATCCAAAAGCTCAACGTCAATTCCCTTATACTTTCCATCTACTTCCATGGAGAACGGGGCATACTTTGCATCACAAGCAATCAGATACACTTTATCAGAAGATGAGGCAGTGCTAACTTGAGCAGACGCGGCAGTGCTCGCCGCCGCAGGGGAACTGCTTTGGGTGGTGCTGGAGCTGCAGCCTGCGAACATGCTGGCCGCTAAAACAATTCCGGCAAGTGCTCCTGCAATAACTTTCTTTTTCATTTTGTTGTCCTCCAAGTTTTAATTATAAAAAAAGAGGCTCACTATCCGAAAATAGCGAACCTCTTTGTTCATGTTGGCCATATTATACACATTGAGCCGTCTCTCTGTCAATGTACAAGCTAAACTAAGAATCGAGACCCAATGACAGGATTCTTGTTGTGTTATATAAAAAATCAAATCAATACCAATATGAAAGAAATATACAATAAACTTGCATAAAATAAAATTATCAAAATAGCTTTATATTAATTAAATGGCTTTAAATACGGAAATATTACCAATTATATTTAAAAGTGAAATTAAAATATGAATTTTGTTTAATTAATTCCGTCTTTTTAAGCTGATAAACATAATAACGAAAGTATGAAACTTGAGTGCGTGAAACGCTTTTTAGTATGGATAGAGATGTTGAAGGTCCATAAGTCGGTAACAGTTCAGGTGGCATGGCTTGTTTAAACTTCTATTGCAAGCGTCAGTTAAACAAGCTATAATTAATAAAAAGTGAGTGGATGATCATTGTGATACTAAAATCCATTTAAAACGTGAAATCACGTTTTTATAGCGCGAAGCGCGTNNCCAATTGAAATTTATATTTTAGTTGGAGAGTAGTATGAGAATCCATAGTATTGCGCGTATAAATGGGGCGATGAATTTAGCTTAAGCATGGTCGGTTTGTTTATTTGCATTTGCAAGCCCTTTACTGATCACATATTATTCTGATTTCTTTAAGGTCGGAATTATGAGTCCGGAGAAAATTATATGAAAATTAGAAACAGGTTATGGAATTCCATACCCATTCAGATTGCAATTTCTGTCCTTGTTATTTCAGCAGTCACCTTAATTTCCTTGGCTTTTCGTCAGCTTGGTTTTTCTGAAATCAGTATTGCTGTCGTTTACACTCTCTGCGTATTAATCATCGCTCGTGTTACACGAGGGTATGTTTACGGGCTTATTGCATCTGTCGTAAATATTTTATGCTTTAATTATTTTTTTACAGAACCTTACTATACACTGCATGTTTACAATAAAAACTATTTTACGGCGTTTATTGTTATGCTGGTGGCTTCCTTTTTAACAAGTACCTTAACCAGTAAAATTCTGGATTCTTCAACAGCGGCAAGTAAAAGCGAAGAACTCACAAGGATGCTCTATCAAATTACAAGTTCGCTGGCTAAAGCCTCCGGGGTTACGGAAGTAGCCTCCGTTTCGGTTCGCTGCATTTCCAATTTAATGGACTGCAATACTTGTTTTATCACTTTAGACGAAAACGAAGTACCAAATAACGAATATGATTATTCAATTTCAGAACATAAAGTAAACGTATTTGCACTTTCCTCTGCAAAAATCGATGATAAATTAGAAGATAAATTCATCCTTCCCATCGCAAATCAGGCGAATAAATATGGGGTAATCTATTTCCCTGAGAAGTCCATAACCGCTGAAAATGATCAAATAAAGCAACTGCATTCAATTAGCGTGCAAATCTGCGTTGCAATGGAGCGGGAACGTCTTACTGAAGAAAAGAAGAAAATTGAAGCGCAAGCGGAGCGGGAAAAATTTAAGAGTAATCTTCTAAGAGCCATCTCGCACGACTTGAGAACGCCGCTGGCGGGGATTTCAGGTTCTGCGGAAATATTACAGTATAATTTGAGCGACGGAGAAAACCGGAAGCTTGCAAAGGACATATACGATGACGCAAACTGGCTTACGCATATGGTTGAGAACATTTTGAGCCTAACAAAAATAGAAGAGGGAAAAATGATCCAAAACATACAGCTGGAAGCCGTAGAAGAAATCGTTGCGGAAGCAGTAAAGCGTGCCTCTAAATATGCTGAGAACCGTACAATAACGGTAAAAATTCCGGACGAAGTCCTTTTTGTTCCAATGGACGGTAAACTAATCGTTCAGGTGCTGATTAATTTGCTTGACAATGCGGTTAAGCATACGACTTTAGATAACGAAATTTGCGTTGAAATTCGCCCCGAAAACCGTAAAGTTTGGTTTAGTGTAATTGACCACGGCACGGGAATCCCAGATGAAGATATTCCGCGTATTTTCGACCTGTTTTATCGAGCCGAGCATACGCGTGTGGATTCAAGGCACGGTATCGGGCTTGGCCTTACAATTTGCAAATCAATTATCGATGCCCATGGAGGATCGATTTTTGCGCAAAACAATGCCGAAGGCGGGGCAACTGTCCGGTTTTGGCTACCATATCAAGGGAGTGTTGAGAGTTGACGGATGATGTTCTGTTTCTTATAGTGGAAGATGATAAACAAATTCGTTCTTTTATTAGTTTTTCATTAAAATCGAAGCAATACCGTTCTGTTCAAGCGACTACCGGAAAAGAAGCAATCAATTTGATCGTCGCCCAAAATCCACAGATCATGATTCTTGATTTGGGTCTTCCGGACATGGATGGTTTGGATATTATCAAACAGGTACGATCTTTTTCCGATATGCCAATTATTGTAGTTTCTGCACGCGATCAAGATTCAGAAAAAATTGAAGCACTTGATGCGGGGGCCGACGATTATCTTACCAAGCCGTTCAGTATCAATGAATTACTGGCAAGACTGCGTGTGATTTTGAGACGGATCAATAAGAAGGAAGAAAACCGTGCTGAGGATATTTACCGAGTTGGCGACCTGGAAGTGAATCTTGAGAGACACGTAGTACTACTATCCGAAAGTGAAATCCATTTTACCCCTATGGAATTCGATGTTTTGGCTCTTCTAATTAGGAATGCCGGAAAAGTGCTGACCCATAGCTATATTATCAAGGAAGTTTGGGGCTCATATTTGGAAAGCGACACGCAGTCCCTAAGAGTGTTTATGGCAAACATTCGCAGGAAGCTGGAGAAAGACCCGGCAAAACCGCGCTATATTATTACCGAGGTAGGAATCGGCTACCGTTTTGCCGACGAATAGGATTATGAATATTAAAAATCTCCCAATGTTTTATTAAACAGGGAGATTTTTTTTTGTAAATCAAGACTTACTTTATGATGTTATTTTCAATCTTAACAAAGAATTAATGCGCCTTATCTCATCCTTATACCATCTTAATGAAAAGAATGATAACATTTAGCGTAAGACAGAAATTCATTAGACGATGGTGATGAATTCTATATAGGGAGATATGACACAACGTATGTATGTAATTGTAATTGGATGTGGAAGACTTGGCAGCAATCTTGCGCAAGAATTGTCAGATTATGGCCATGACATCTGCATTATTGACCGTGACTCAGACAGGTTGGAAACTTTAGGCAGTGGATTCAATGGGCAGCGGATTCAGGGAATTGAATTTGACAGCGATAATCTTGTGGAAGGCGGAATTGAACAAGCGGATGCTCTTTTGGCTGTAACGTCAGATGATAATATTAATATTACTGTGTCACTGATTGCCGAAAAAATCTATCATGTGCCTGAAGTTGTTGCCAGAGTAAATGACCCGAGTCGAAAATACATCTATGACAAACTGAATATTGAAACGATCAGTCCTGTGCAGCTTGGTGTTAATATTTTGAAAAATCGCCTGGCAATAAAAACAATGGAAATTCTTTCGTCTCCTGACAAGGACTATGAAATTATCGAGCTGTTGGTAAACAAAAAGAACACTCCGGTGGTGAATAAAATTGAAACAGATTATTCTTGTATTATATCCGGAGTTATTCGTGACGGAAGTCTTTCACTGCCCAAACCAGGAGAAAAGATTAAGCCTGGCGACCGAATCGTCTGCACCGTCCTGAAAGTGAACAAGGATAGATTGGTGAAATCACTTGCCAAGGAGGTGCCGATATGGAAACAATAATTGTCGGCGGAGGAAAAATCGGCTATAATCTGCTGAAAACTCTAAAGGAACGAGGCTATCAGGTCACGCTTGTTGAACGTGATGATAAAACATGTTCGCGCATTGCCGTTGAACTGAACGGAAATGTAATTTGCGGGGACGGAACTGACTTGGAAGTTCTGAAAGATGCGGGAATTGAAGACGCGGAAATTGTGGCGGCTGTCACAGGCACAGACGAAGAAAATCTGGTCATTTGCCAGATTGCTAAAATCAGTAACAGCGGCAAAAAAACAATTGCGCGTGTTAACAACCCCAAAAACATCTCGATGTTCAAAGCGCTTGGCATAAATCAAATTGTGTGCAGTACGGAAGTTATCGCCAATCTAATCGAGAGTGAGCTCGACAAAGAGGAATATCATATCATCCAAACCTTCGAGCGCGGCTCGGCAATTTTGGTAGAACTGCTGGTCGATAGCAAAGGTCCNNATTGCAAGGTGAAAGATCTTGCGCTGCCTGATGAATGTGTAATAACCTCCGTGGTTCGGAATGAGAAAATGATCTATCCGAGGGGTGACACAGAAATCAAGGATGGTGACAGGGTGCTTTTCATCACAAACCACTCTACTTTAACTGATTTAATGAATCGCTTACATAACAGGAGAAGATAATATGCAGCGTAAAACAAATGAAATAAAAGGGCTTATTGCCGAACTGCTTGGCACGTTGATTTATACGGGGCTTATTTTGATCGTTACTGCAGTTATTATGAGGTGACGACGATGAAACTTCGCACCAACGCAGTAAACAGCTTCGAAATTATTAGTTATTATACCGGCTACGTTGTGCTCTGCACTGCTCTGCTGATGATAATTCCCGTTTTGACCGCTTTGGTATTTACGGAATGGAGCGCCGTGCTCGATTTTTTAATCAGCATGGCTATTGCTACGATAGTAGGGATAGTACTGACGGGAATCGGTTGGCGTACTAAGCAGAACAAGGCAAACATTCAGTGGAAGCATGGCTTTGTTATAGCAGCCTTTTCCTGGTTTGTTCTGATGATTCTATGTGCCATTCCTTATTGCCTCAGCGGACATTTAGGTTCCGTGCTGGACGCCTGCTTCGATGTAATGAGCGGATTTACCACAACCGGATTGGTGATGACGCAGAATCTGGATCACCTCTCCAGCGCTCTGAATATGTGGCGTCACATGCTTACATTCATAGGCGGTCAGGGAATGGTTGTTTTGGCCCTGACTATCATGGTAAGGGAAACCAGCGGCGCTTATCGGCTCTATGTTGGCGAAGCAAAGGATATTGAACTGGTGCCAAACGTAAAAGGCACCGCAAGAATCATCTGGAAAATTAGCATGATTTATTTAACGGTGGGAACTACAGCCCTGTGGATTGATGGAATGGCTATTGGGCTAAAGCCTGTTTCAGCGTTTCTACATGCACTTTACATTTTTGAGTCAGCGTGGAGTACGGGTGGATTTGCGCCTATGACGCAGAACATAATGTATTATCACAGCCTGTCATATGAAACCATTACCATTGTAATTTTTATACTGGGTTCCTTCAACTTTGGATTGCACTATGCCATCTGGCAGGGAAAACGCAAAGAGTTGCTTAAAAATATTGAAACGCAAAGCTTTTTCATTACTTCCTTTATTGCATGTACGCTGGCTGTTTACAGCCTTTCCAAAGCACATGTTTACCCGGATATTATTTCGGCTTTTCGAAGAATCGTTTACAACGTTCTTTCCGCGCATACAACCACAGGCTTCGGTAACGTATACGCGCGCCAGTTCGCGTTGGAATGGGGAGATTTTGGCATTTTAATCATGGTTGTTGTCATGCTGATTGGCGGTTCCGCATGCTCCACAGCGGGCGGGTTTAAGGGACTTCGGGTCGGCATTGTGTTCAAGGGATTAATCATGGATGTTAAAAAGCTCCTGTATTCCGAAAGGAGCCGGAAAGCCTATAAGTTCCATCATATTAAAGATCAGCTGCTGAATGACAGCGTTGTAAAGTCGTCTTCGTTGATTATCATTTGTTATTTGGTATTGTTTGGCATTGGTACTATGATGGGCACTTTTTATGGTTACCCGTTGGCAAGTTCTGCATTTGAGGCCGCTTCCGTAACCGGGAATGTCGGACTTTCCATTGGGGTAACTTCGCCGGCCATGCCTACAGTCATGAAAATCTATTATATTATCGCCATGTATATGGGAAGACTGGAATTCCTTTCCGTTTTTGCATTGTTTGGTTATGTGGCCGGAGGGATAAAAAAACTATGCACAAAATCTATAAAAATTGCATTCTGATTCTTATACTCATTGTTCTTTTTTCGCTAAATGTGTACGCCGCACAAAAATNNAACAGATATCAACAGCCTGATTGAAAATGCAAAAGCACTGGACAACAAAGAAGTCACAGTGCAGGGGGAAGCAATCGGAGAAATGATGAATCGGGGAGAATACTCCTGGGTTAACATTAATGACAATACGAACGCAATTGGAATTTGGATAAAAACATCGGATGCAAAACAGATTACTAACTTTGGTGACTACAAACACAAGGGCGATACGGTAAGAATTACAGGCATATTTCACCGAGCGTGTGAGGAACACGGCGGTGAAGCGGATATTCACAGTGAAATCATTGAAATTGCTGCGAAAGGAAACACGATTGCAGAGCAAATTTCATCCAAAAAACTGATCGTTGCCGCAGTTCTGGTACCGATTGCGGCACTGCTGTTTTTCTTTTATTACCGAAAAGTCAGGAAAAGTACCTTAGAACAATAAAACTGCCTGTCAATTATTGATTCTAACAAACGGAAAAGGCATTCTCTGCTCGGTTTAAACCGGTTAGAGAATGCCTTTTATGTATCTATTTTCATCAGCGCACAGCGGGAGGTTCACTGCCCAGTCAAAATATTCATCGCCTTGTCCATTGCGTCCGAAGCTGAAACGACAATGGCTTTGTCATTTACTTTCAACTCAGTGTTTCCTTCGGGAATAATTGTTTGTTCCCCCCGAATGATACAACTAATAATGCTCTGTGGCGGTAAACCAATCTTCCACAGCTTTTGGTTAACTACACTGGATTGCTCATTGATTTCCACCTCAAAGATGGCTACCCGTCCGTTTTCAATCTGAAGATAATGACTGATACTGTCTGCAATGGATTCCTGCTCAATCATTTCCACCAGATAATGTGTTGTGCTGATGCACCGGTAAACGCCAAGATCTCTGAATAGCGGCTCGTTGTTAGGATCGGCAACCATTGCAATCGTTTTGGGAACATGAAACTGATTTTTTGAAATTTGGCAGGTTAGTAAGTTGGACGCATCCTTATGACCCAATGCCACAACAAGGTCCATTTGATCGGCGTGTGCATTCCGGAGTATGCCGGGACTTGTGCCGTCGCCACAAACTGCGGCTACCTCGTACTCATCCGCAAGCATACAACACAGAGCTTGATCCTCATTAACAACCGTAACATCATAATTTTTAAGCTTCAATGTTTTAGTCAGAAACCGAGTTTCCTGATGACCGCCTACCAGTAAGATCTTCATACGGCCTTCTCTTCCTTTGCACTAAATATTACTNNAGAGCAAGACCGGGCAGATCGTTTCAATACCCATCTTATCACATGACACTCTCTTAGACTCGTCGTAAATCCTCGCGACAACAAGCTCAACTTTATAATGTCGTTTTGCGATCTGCGCGATCATAAGATTTGCATTGTCATCATCTGTTGCGGCGACCAGTACGTTGGCACGGAGAATTCCGGCTGTTTCAAGTGTATTCATATCCAGGCCGTCACCCTCAATGGAAAATCCACGGTAACTCTCGGGCAAATTATTAAAGGCAGATGTATCTATATCAATCACAGTAACATTTTGTTTTTGATTGGAACTGGTAATTGCTAAATCAGCACCAAGGCGTCCGCACCCAACAATGATAACGGTATCGCTTTTTTCCCTGTTAAAAAATTTCATACATATCCCTCTTTCTTTTTTAATCTTAACATATAGCGTATAATTATGGCGTTAAGAATCAATGCGGGATATAAAGATTCTGTAAATGTTACGTTTGATGATCATTTTACGGATGAATTATCCTTGTAAATTAGCATAAAAAAAGGATCCGGCGTTCAAACCGGGTCCTTATAAAAATGACTCAAGATGCAGCATACAAATACAGAATATTTAAAAAAGGGAATACCAACGGAACAGATGATGTGTTTTTAAAAGTCATCCAACAGCTGGGTTATAAAGCTGAGTTTTTCATCTTCTTTACGGCGCTTCTTGCAATATGAATCTCCGCAAGGCTTTTAATCTTACCGTGAGCGGCGAGGTCGGTATAAAGCTCGGCGGTATAAGGGTTTCGCTTTGTCTTAGCAATATGCGCAATCATGTAGACAAAAACCGCCACATTGGCAAGCAGCGCAAGAAGACTGACAATAAAGAGTACTGTGGTGCTCGGCGAGGCAGTCGGGACCGTATAGATTCCCGGAGCGACGCTCATGGAGTAGCCGTTCGACGCGACGAGTCCCTGCTTGATGGCTGCCTGCGCAATGGAATGACTTGCGGTGGACTGCACCATCCAGGGGCCTGCGTCCTGAAAAGTCGGAAAAGTCTGGGCAAACATGCACCACAGTGCCAGTGTCTGCGCACGATGCTGGAGCCAAGCACCCTTGCCGAGCGTGAATGCGCAAATCGTGGGTGCGAGAAGCAGTGCAAAGCCGCAGTACCACGCGTGGGTGGGCAGACAGTTGTAGGTATAGGCGAAGTTCCAGAGGTCATATGCGATAATCCAGAACCAAAGCATATCAGGCCAAAGCATGTCGCGGCTCTTGTCCTTCGCAGTGACGGCGCGGATGCATATACCAAACCAGCCGGTAATGGTGATAATGTTGAGGATACCTGCAATCCCGTTCATATAGTTCCATGCGCCGCCTATGTAATACTGAATCTGGTTATTGGAGTATTCAACAATAGGAGTAGTGTAGCGGCCGATCTCAAAGTCGCGCAACACAGCTTCACAGATGTTGACGGCGAGGATAAGCGGTGGAAAGCAAAGAGCAATCTTGTTTTTGGAAAGGCCTTTGACATGGCGAATGCACCAGAATCCGATACAGCCCGCTGTTGAAGAATAGACCTTTGCAAGATGGAACCAGTCCATATAGGCACTGTTGCGGAAAACAGTCAGCCACAGGACAGTCAGCACAATGGGCAGCACCACAAAAAAGCTGAAGCCGACCCATTTGAAACGGCGGCCTACCTCATTGAGCAAAAACAGGCTCGCAAATACGCAGATCCAGACGAGAAGTACCAATACGGTAGGAATGCCTTCATAAAATACAAACACATTAGATTCCTCCTCAATAATTAAAATATTACGCTACTTTGATACTATCGGCAGACGATTTCCCTGACGATCATATCGTTGCCGCTGAGAATCTCCAGATACTGCCCGCCGCAGTCGGGGCAGCGCAGATCGTTTTCCGCGGCGTTGAAAGTTAATCCGCAGCCGCGGCAATTGACGATGCCCGGCACAATGACAAGTTCGAGCACCGTCTTTTCCATAAAGGTTTTATAGACGGCGGCGGGATAACACTTTTCTAAGTAGAGTGGGAGAATGCCGGAAAGCTCACCTACCTCGATGACAATCTTCTCGACTTCGGTCAGTTCTTCATCCCGCATGATTCCTTCCACGGTTTGAACAAGCGCACTGAGAATACCCAATTCATGCATGAAATCAGTCCTTCCCGAACCGTTCTTTCACCGAAGAGGCGACAATTTTTCCACTGCGCCGGACGGCGTTTGCGGCAATCTTCACAGGAAGTTTTTCATATGTGCCGGGGGTTGTGTCATGAGTACGTTCAAGATGAATCGCATCGAACTTACATTTTGTCGTGCACATACCGCATCCGACGCACATATAGCTGTCCACCTGTACCGCGCCGCAGCCGAGGCAGCGCTCGGNNCTTTCCCGGCAGCGATGGCGTGAATAGCAAATTTGGGACCTGTGCAGCAGTCGCCGCCCACAAAGATATCCGGTTCGTCTGTTTGAAGGGTAAAATCGTCGGCCTTTGCGGTGTTGCCCCGACCGAGCTGTACACGGCTGTCCGTAAGCAAATCGCCCCACTGAATCGACTGGCCGATCGACAGCAGTACCGTGTCCGCCGCAACGGTGACGATATCGTTCTCATCGTACTTCGGAGCAAAGTGATGCTCCCCGTCAAAGACGGAAACGCAGCGCTTGAACTCTACGCCGGTCACTTTTCCGTTCTCAGTGAGAATCCGTTTTGGACCCCAACCATTGTTGAATATAACGGAATCCTTTTCAGCGTCCTCAATCTCATCGTCAAGCGCGGGCATCTCCTCACGGCTCTCAAGGCAGTAGAGGGCTGCGGTATCAGCTCCTACGCATGTCGCGGTGCGCGCCACATCAATGGCCACGTTGCCGCCGCCGATGACGATAACCTTACCCGAAAGTTTTACGTCGTGCCCAAGATTCACTTCGCGCAGAAAATCGACGCCGGAAATGACGCCCTCGGCGTCCTCGCCCTCGATCCCAAGCTTGCGTCCGCCCTGCGCGCCGATGGCAAGGTAAAATGCCTCGTAGCCTTCGCTGCGCAGCGCATTAAGTGTGATATCGCGGCCGACCTCCACCCCTGTTTTAAATTCGACTCCCATTTCACGAAGCACATCAATTTCAGCATTCAGCACGTTCTTTTCAAGTCGGAAGGAAGGAATGCCCAACGCGAGCATGCCGCCCAGTTTTTCTTGCTTTTCAAAGACAGTAACACGATAGCCGTCNNTAGGCGCAGGAAAGTCCCGCCGGGCCTGCACCGATGACAGCGACCCGATTACCCAGATGGTAGCGCATGGGTGGGATGTAACGGGCAGAACCGTCAAGCTCCCTGTCGGCGATGAACTTCTTGATTTCATCGATGGCAATCGGCTCGTCAATATCGCCGCGGGTACACTCGCTTTCGCAGTTGTGCGGGCAGATGCGGCCGCAGACGGCGGGGAAGGGGTTTTCTTTTTTGATTAGTTCAAGAGCTTCGCTGTAGTGCCCCTGTGCCGCTAACTTTATGTATCCCTGGACGGCGATATGTGCCGGACAGACAGTCTTGCATGGGGATGTACCCTCATCGGCGACATCTTCACGGTCTTCTCGGTAGTCGTTGTCCGNNCTGTGTGCAGTGTTTGCACGGGCAGAGGCTGTTTGGAACACAAACGCTGCCCAAGCTTCAGTGTGTTGGTGGGGCAGTTTTCAACGCATTGGCCACAGGCCACGCACTTTTCGGGGTCGACCACGGCGCTGAAATTGGAGCGAATTGCGTCCGGTGTCTTAAAAAGCGTTGCGAGGCGCATGGAAAAACAGGAGCAGTAGCAACAGTTGCACATGGCTGCGGATTCGCCAAGCCCGTCCGTTTGAGGCATCTGATGCATCAAGCCATTGTCCTCGGCAAATTTCAGAATATTTTCGACTTCATTACGGCTGACTTGCCGCCCGCGGCCGGTGCGGATGTAATACTCTGCGCCGGTGCCCATCTGAACGCAAATATCCTTCTCTAAATGACCGCAGCCCTGGTCCAATACACGGCGTGACTGGCGGCAGGAGCAGTCTGACACGCTGAAAATGTCATATTTGTCAAGATAGTAGGAGAGATGCTCCCATGGCTTTGTGCCGGGAACATCTTTGACTGCACTTTCGATGGGGAGGACGCGCATCATGGCAAGTCCTTCGGGGAAAAGCGCTGCCATCGGTGCGAGGCGCCTGCGGGTATATTCCTCAAAGGATTTACCGAGCTCAGGATGGGCAGCGAGCTGCTCGCGGTTGTTCACCATCATCTCAAGCATGCCGGGCGCAAAGATATTGACAAAGTAACGATCCTTTCCGTCCTCTTTGTCTGTCCATACCTTGCATACGCCGGTTTCTGCCAGCTTCGTCAGCAGCGCTTGGGTCTCCTCCTTGGACTTGCCGCATTTCTCGACAATGTATTCGAGAGTACGAGGCTGCCGCAGCCCAATCGATAATGCCACATCGGCCATTTCGTCAGTGACTACGGCATTGAGTGAGTAATATTCCGGAGCATCTTCATCAATTTTGTTCATCGCGCCGGCTATGCCGCCCACCATCTTTGCCAGTTTAACGATTTTCGGTCTTAGTTCTGCCATTATGTCGCTTCCCTTCTTTTCGTTTTTTATTAGAATCCGTTTACGGTTTCAACCATACTGAGACCTCATCACGCAGCCAGCTGACCCACATGTCAACCCCTTCGCCTGTGCGAGCACAGACAGGAATAATTTTCGCCTTCGGGTTGCGCATCCGGATATTGGCGACACATTTTTCCATGTCGAAATCAAAATAGGGAAGAACATCGGTTTTATTAATGAGCACTACGTCGCATACAGAGAAAATCAGTGGGTATTTGAGCGGTTTGTCATCACCCTCCGGCACGGAGAGAATCATCGCGTTTTTGACCGCACCGGTGTCAAACTCTGCCGGGCAGACAAGGTTGCCCACATTCTCAAGGATTGCGAGTTCCACGTCGTCGGTTCCGAGAGCCTCAAGACCCTGTCGGGTCATGTCGGCGTCAAGGTGGCACATGCCGCCCGTATGTAATTGAATGACCTTTGCGCCAAAGCTTTCGATTGTGCGCGCGTCCACATCCGAGTCAATGTCCGCCTCCATCACACCAACTTTCAACTTTCCGTTCAGTGCCTCAATCGTGCGGGACAGAAGGGTCGTTTTGCCCGCGCCGGGGCTCGACATTAAGTTGAGCAGGAAAACCCGCTGCTTTTTCAGTTCCTGCCTAAGTTCCTCAGCCCGGCGGTCATTGTCTGCAAAAATACTTTGCTTGACCTGCAGTACTTTAAATCCGTTCATTATTTCACGCTCCCTCTTGTATGAAGGCGAAAGTTTGGAGTCAAGACCAAAATTGTGGTATTGCCAGATAATTATCGAACCTTTCATACATATGATAATATTATAACAAATATCCATAAAAATGCAATAATGTCAATAAATAATTGATATTATATCTAAAAAAATCTCTTGAATCCAGCTATAATATATGGTAAAATAGTTCTGGTCTTGGACATACCACGGCCACAAAGGAGATGATTGCCATGCAATTTGAAAAGCTTAGTGCGCCCAGCCTCAAGGAGATGTTCATTCACCAGATTCGTGAAAGCATTTTATCTGGGCAGCTTTCGGTCGGTACACGATTACTGCCGGAAAGAGAGATCGCACAGCAAATGCAGGTCAGCCGGGCCGTGGTCAACAGTGGTCTTGTGGAGCTTGAGCGGCAGGGCTTTCTTGAAATACGCCCGCGGCAGGGAACCTTTGTGGCGGATTATGGCCGTAACGGCAACATCAGCACATTGAACGCGATCATGGAATACCACAGCGAAACGCTTGGCCGCTCTGAAATTCGCTCGATTCTGGAAGTGCGCCGCGCCTTGGAACATCTGGCGACGGACGCCGCTATCGAGACGGCAACGGACGAGGATATGGACCGACTTCAGCGCCTTGTATCCAATGTCGGAGCCGCCGGTGCGGTTAACGAAGCTATCGAGGCGACTTTTGCTTTTCATCATGAGCTGGCTGTTGTTGGCAGCAACAGTATCCTGCCGCTCATCTATATTTCTTTTAAACCCGTTGTCACCCAGCTTTGGCTGCAGTTCTGCCGCCGCTACGGTATGGATTCGCTCTACGACAGCACGCTCTGCCTTGCGGAGTGTATTATAGCGCGTGACCGCGAGGCTGCCCGGCGCTGCACCGACGAGCATCTTAACAACGCCATCCGCGGATGTCGGCAGATATACTAACTTTTAAGCGGAGAAGTAAAGGTATTGCCATAAAGTAAGCCTCACCCAAAAGTCGGGGNNTCCCCCGACTTTTTGTATTAAATTGAGCAGAACGAAGACCGGAAAATAAATTGTGTTATTGATTCTCAATTATAAAAAATCCAATATAGCTTTAAATAAAAAAATGATAAGGTTATAATATACTTATAAAAATTCCGGAGGATTTAAATTGAACAAAGATTTTAAGTTTTATAAAAAATTATTTTTATCTACATGTTCTGTCAGCGCGTTTACGTTTGGTGGAGGTTACGTTATTGTCCCTCTGATGAGAAAGAAATTTGTTGATGAATTACATTGGATGGAAGAAGATGAAATGTTAGATATTATAGCAATATCACAGTCTCTGCCCGGACCGATGGTGGTGGACGCTTCTGTGTTGATTGGGTACCGTTTGGCAGGATTACCCGGAGTTGCAATTACGCTCCTGTCTACATTGCTGCCGCCCTTTGCAATATTATCAGTGGTATCCATGTTTTATCAGGCTTTCCAAACAAATCCGGTTGTAAACGCCGTGCTGAAAGGCATGCAGGCCGGTATTGTTTCAATTATCGCAGATGTTGTAATTACCGACGGCTTAAAAGTCTTTAAATCTAAGAATGCTCTTTCAATTTGTATCATGGTGGCGTCTTTTTGCGCTGTATATTTTTTGAATGTCAGTGTCATTTGGATGATTCTCGTTTGCGGAGCTTTTGGTGGAGTGTTCGCATTTATTAAAAGCCGTAGGGGGGTTCGCAAGTCATGATTTACTGGAAACTTCTTTGGAGCTTTTTGCAGGTTGGTCTTTTTAGTTTTGGCGGCGGTTATGGAGTTCTACCGGTGATTCAACAACAAGTAGTGACTGAAAATCACTGGCTGACACTCAAAGAATTTACAGATGTGATCACGATATCCCAAATGACACCGGGACCAATTGCTTTAAATGCCGCAACTTTTGTCGGAATAAAATTAGCGGGGCCTTTGGGTGCAGTTGTTGCCACCATCGGCTGTTCATTGCCAACGGCTATTCTGGCTTTGATTGTTGGCCACTATTATTTCAAATACCGAAATATGGAGCTTGTAAAAGGTGTGTTTGAAGGACTGCGACCTGCCATCGTTTCCCTGATTGCAACTGCCGGGCTGTCTATTATGTCTTTATCCTTATTTAATACTGAAACGCTCAGTGCGAATGCATTTGCACATGTTGATGTGAAGGCTATCTTGATTTTTGCGGTAAGCTTTTTTATTTTGCGCAAATGGAAGTCCAACCCGATATACATCATGCTCGGCTCGGGTGCGGTCGGAGCGGCAGTATATCTTTTGATGTAATAAATAGGGGCGGCGGTCAGTCACGGCTAAGCGAATGAAAGGTAGTTCTTCGTATCAGTAAATCGTGGTATGTACAGGAATGACATCATTTTTACCATGCAAACCCAAAAAGGCAGCTTGAACATTTCGTTTAAGCTGCCTTTTTTTTGAACTCTATGTCGTTATATTTTTTTGAATTTGCAAATCATTCGCATTTGATATTGACAAACCCGATGATCGGGTATAATATAAATGCAAATGATTCGCAACTAAAATATTCTGAGGGAGATTCAAAAATTGAAAAAATCAATATCACTAATTCTTGTCTGCGTCATAGCGCTTGGCGTGCTAACTGCCTGTAATTCAGGTTCAGAACAAGCGCAGAACAAAACGGGGTCATCCGCAAGTCAGGCGTCAAGTGAAAATGTAAGCCAAGCTTCGTCTGGTAAAAGACTAAAAGTGTATACCAGCTTTTATGCGATGTATGACTTTACCCAAAAAGTCGGCGGTGACAAAATCGACGTGAAAAACCTTGTTCCGGCCGGAACAGAACCACATGACTGGGAGCCCGCAACGACGGATATTGTCAACCTGGAAAACGCGGATGTGCTTGTTTATAATGGTGCAAGTATGGAAAGCTGGGTGGAAAAGGTATTAGCTTCACTTCAAAATAAAAAGTTAGTTACCGTGGAGGCCTCTAAGAGTCTTGACTTGATGGCCGGTCATGCTGAAGAAGGCGAGACGACCACAAAGTACGACCCTCATGTCTGGCTCAACCCGCAAAATGCGAAAAAAGAAATGGAAAATATCAAGGATGCGCTTGTTCAGGCCGACCCGGCAAACAAAAATACCTATGAGAGCAATTATATGAAATATGCAGCACAGTTTGATGAACTGAATCAGGAGTATAAAACAGCGGCTGCTTCATTTACCGGTAAAGATATTATTGTAGCGCATCAGGCATTCGGATACCTATGCAAAGCCTACGGACTGAACCAAATTGCAATTGAAGGTCTTACCGCAGATTCAGAACCGGATCCTGCGCGCATGAGCGATATTATTAAATTTGCAAAAGAGCACAATGTAAAAACCATTTTTTTTGAAGACTTGGTAAGTCCGAAGGTTTCCGAAACCATTGCAAAGGCAGTGGGCGCAAAAACCGCAACCTTCAACCCGCTTGAAGGGTTGACCGATGAAGAACAGTCAAAGGGACTGGAGTATGTTTCAGTAATGAAGCAAAATTTGCAAACGTTAAAGGAAGCACTAAAATAAGATGAAAATCATTACAATAAAAGATCTTTGCTTTGGATACGAGAATGTTAGCGTGCTCAGCCATATCAGCCTATCGGTTGAGCACGGTGATTTTGTCGGAATTATTGGCTCTAATGGCGCGGGGAAGTCCACGCTGTTAAAGCTGATGCTCGGCCTTCTTAAACCGGATTCTGGAAGTATCCGGCTGTTTGACAAAGAAATAGCTCAATTCAAAGAGTATTATAAAATTGGTTATATTCCGCAAAATAGTTCCTCGCTTGCCGCCGGGTTCCCGGCGACAGTAGAAGAAATTGTAAAAGCCAACCTGTTTGCACAGATTGGCTTTCTGCGTTTTCCAACAAAAAAGCACAAAGTGTTGGTTCAGCAGGCTTTGGAAACAGTTGGTATGCAGGATTACGCAAAGCGAATGATCGGTGAGCTTTCGGGTGGACAACAGCAGCGTGTTATGCTTGCGCGCGTCTTGATAAACCATCCGCAGATTTTGCTGCTGGATGAACCGACCACTGGGGTGGATTTTAAAGCCTCTGAAGCGCTCTATGCCCTTTTGGAAAAATTAAACCTCGAAAGTCATATTACTGTTATGATGGTCACACACGACATCGAGCGGATATCCCGCTTGGCAAAGCGCGTAATCTGCATCGATCATAATGGAGTTTTGGAGGAAAAGCATGATGTTTGAATATGAATTTATGCAGCGGGCTTTTCTTGTCGGAATCATGCTTGCTATCATTATTCCCTGCATCGGCGTAGTTGTGGTGCTGAAGCGTCTTTCCATGGTAGGCGACGCACTTTCTCACACTTCTTTGGCCGGCGTTGCAACAGGTCTTATTTTTAATTTCAATCCCATTTTGGGCGCGGTGGCTGCTTGTACCCTGGCCGCGTTCGGCATTGATGCCATCCGTAAAAAAATACCGAAGTATTCTGAAATGTCAATCGCAATTATTATGTCGGCGGGCATTGGTCTGGCGGGCGTACTGTCCGGCTTCGTACAGAACGCACAAAGCTTTAATAGCTTTTTGTTTGGCAGCATTGTTGCTATCAGTGATTTTGAGCTTCAGCTTGTAATCGTCATCAGCTTCATTGTGCTGATTACATTTATCATACTGTACAAAGAACTGTTCTATATTTCATTCGATGAACAATCTGCCAAGCTGGCTGGGGTTCCAGTCCGACTCGTGAATTTCATTTTCACACTGCTGACTGCCGTTACTGTTTCCATTGCCGCGCGGACAGTGGGAGCTCTGATTGTATCCTCCATGATGGTGGTTCCGGTTGCGTGTGCCATGCAGGTGGCAAAAAGCTACAAGAAAACGGTGCTGTGGTCAATTGGATTTGCAATTTTGTTTACACTTTCCGGTTTGACAATCTCGTATTACTTGGGGCTAAAGCCGGGAGGAACCATCGTACTCTGCGGAGTGATTACACTACTGTTTGTGTTTGCATTTATGCGGCTCCGTAGCCATAGGAGCGTCCAAATGTAAGTCAAGCTAAATTTCCGTGGCAATTCTTTCATGGATTATATGTTTTAATACAACCGGCAGCTATTAAACAATTTCAATCAATCCTTTTCGGTCAAACTCTCCATCTCTTTCTTAATTCGCAGGACGCTGTCGTTCATTTTTTGAATCTCCTCGGACTGTGTATGTGCCACGACAGTATTTTCACTGACTTTTTCTGCAATTTGAGAAAGGGACAATTTTATTTCACCCAGAATAAGATTGACATCCTTTAAAGATTCCGTTGAATTTGTTGTAAGCTTTCTGATTTCTTGCGCAACAATACCGAAACCTTTACCATATTCACCGGCGCGTGCGGATTCAATGGATGCGTTAAACCCAAGAAGCGTTGTTTGGTCGGCAATTCCCTTAACAGTCTTAAGAACCTGATTGATATCATAAATAAATTTATTGCTCTGGTCGGTAATGCTTTGAATTTGCTTTGAATGGTCGAAAACATCTTCACTTCCATCGGAAATTTGCTTCATGGAAGCAGATATTTCTTCAACTTCTTCTACAACCCTTTCCAGGATTTCCTGCTTGCGCCTCATTGACTGAAATTTTTCAAACTCTTCTCTGACAATAATGGTCGCAAGATTCTGTAACGGACGCATTTTCTGAGGATCGCCCGACATTCCGATGCAGCCAATCCTCCTGCCTTTGTATTTGACGACGCCATTATAGCCGGGCAGTGTTCCTTGCATCTTTTTGGCATCCTCTACACTGATGGCAAGCTCATCCATCTGGCCTGACATGATTTTTTTGGCTCCTTCATGTATCTGTCCCAGACGTTCCGGCTGCATGGTGGCGATAATAACGCCGGATTCATCCATGAAATTCACATTTCCATTTGTAACCTGATGAAGCATTTTTACAATTTTTTCTGCAATTTCGATTGGAAATTTGTCTTGTCCCAACATGATAAATTCTCCTTGTTTCTCGTATTCAATCATTCATCCATGTAATGTTTTGGTTTCTTTTAGCCAACTAACAATAATTGCGGCTAAANNGTAAAACACACCCAGCTGTAATTAAATCTTTATGCAAAGCCCCGGAAATCAAATGTTGCAGTAGCGGTGTCTTAATTTACAAATTAACAACGAATGTTATGATGCTGAATCAGTTAGTCAGCGACATGAACCGCAACAGGTTATCCATAGTAAGGCTTAAATCGGTTTTGCAGCGCAGCTTGGCCTGCTCAAAAGGAACCGCAACGCGATTTATACTGAAAATAGCAGTGACACCTTCGTCATACACGGCTTCAATATGATCACCAATGTCACCTACGATGGCAATCAGAGGGATTTTCTTTTCCTTTGTACGACGGGCGACTCCAATGACTACTTTACCGCGCAGTGACTGAAAGTCGATTTTTCCTTCTCCGGTTAGTACCATGTCGGCGCCGTCAAGANNGAATATCTTTACCTAAGTCTTTTTTAACTACAGTTGCCAAGT
This sequence comes from Ruminococcaceae bacterium UBA1865, assembly GCA_002338255.1. Lineage (GTDB taxonomy): Bacteria > Bacillota > Clostridia > Oscillospirales > Acutalibacteraceae > Caproiciproducens. The sequence continues at coordinate 112,433 of DDHX01000012.1, forward strand.
GATTCAGGTTTTGATCAAGTATTTTCACCATCGCTTCTCCTGCGCCTTTTTGAGGACCAAACACAACCGAAGCCCCCTGCGCGCCACACAATGGATTGTCGATGTCGCACATCGTTATGAATTCAACGCCTTTAAGAACGGGGGTCAAGCCGCTGATATCAATAGACGCAATATCGCGTAAAGTTTCTCCAACTGGAACAAACGTTTTTTCAGCATAATTTTTAAAACAAATCCCTAATGCTGCGGCTGCGCCGACGCCTCCATCATTTGTTGCACTGCCGCCAAGACCCACAATGATTTTTTTGCATCCTGATTTTGCCGCATGTTCAATTAATTGACCAACGCCATAAGTTGTTGCTTTTTCGACGTGTCTGTCATCGCCAACCAAGGGCAGACCAGCCGCTGCCGCCATTTCTACGACAGCCGTATTGTCGGGCAAAACGCCATAAAAACTCTGTATATCCTGAAAATATGGACCTTTTACAGTAACCCATACCTTCTTTCCCCCAACAGCACTTAAAAAGGAGTCCACGCTGCCTTCTCCGCCGTCCGCAACAGGAATGCTAACCACATTGGCTTTGGGGTAATAGGCGTGAATTGATTTCTCCATAATCGCACAGATTTCACTGGACGACATTGTTCCTTTAAAAGAATCTGGAATAAGCAAAACTTTATTCATCGTGATCTCTCCTTATACTACTCTCCAA
>DDHX01000012.1:113186-131401 GCA_002338255.1 Ruminococcaceae bacterium UBA1865
TTTCATGTTTTTAATGGATTTAGTATTAATACATAGCAACTGATTTTAAAGCAGAGGGACGGTAATTGCTTACCGCCCCAGTATTGAAAGCTTAATGCAAAATCAGTGAAAGAATAAAGACGCCTGCCATGGACGCAAGGCCTTCTATCAATGTGACCATTGTTTGAGTTTTATACCCCTGATCCGGCTTCAATGCTCCGAAGTTAGTAACCACCCAGAAATAGGAGTCATTTGCGTGTGAGACTGTCATTGCACCCGCACCAATCGCCATAACGGTAAGTGCACTCATCACCGGAGACGCCAATCCCAAAATGCTCATGAGCGGAGCCATGATACCGGCGGTGGTGGTTATGGCAACCGTTGAGGAACCCTGTGCGGACTTTAAGATAGCAGCTAAAAGGAATGGGAAGAAAATGCCCACAGTTTCCAATAAAGACGCGTTGGATGTAATAAACTGAACCATACCGGATACTGCAATGACTTTGCCAAGAACACCACCCGCCGCAGTNNTCTCATAGAATTTACCCATTCTTTTGGTGTCAACCAACAACCAGATGCCAAACAGAGTACCAACGGCTAAAGCAATAATAGGAGTACCAAGAAATACGCAAATCGTGCGCGCAAATCCGGTCCATTTTGCCATGGAAGCAATAGAACCGAGTCCCATTAAAATAATTGGAGCAATTATAGGACTAAGTGAAAGCATATTGCTGGGAAGGTGACCGTACTCGGCAACAATTTGCTCATAGGTTTTAACAGTTTCTCCGTCATCCGACACGGCATCGGCTTCATCTGCTGCTTTAACCCTTTTGCCTATGTATCCAGCATAAAAATATGCTGCAATCAATGCTGGAATGGAGACGAGGGCTCCAAGTCCCATGACTAACAGTAGATTGTCCCCAATTCCAAGGGTATTTGCAGCAGCAATTGGTCCCGGGGTAGGGGGGATAAACACATGAGAAGCATACAGACCGGCAGCCAAACATACTGTCATTGCGACACTGCTGGAACGGGTACGCCGTACCAATGCCTTACGGATTGGGTTCAAAATAACAAACCCACTGTCGCAGAACACAGGGATTGAAACAACCCAGCCCATAATCAGCATAGCAAGATCAGGATGCTTGGGGCCAACCAGTTTGATTACCATATCTGCCAGCTTAAAAGCCGCACCGGTGGCTTCCAAAATAGTACCGACCAAAGCACCTAAAATAATCACGATTCCGATACTTGTGAAAGTGCTGCTGAAACCTGTTCCGATTACATTGGCAATGCCCAAAATAACCGTGCCGTCGGCTTTTTTGACATCAACTAAAGGAATTCCCGCAACCAGACCCAAAATGAGGGACACACTCATAATGGAAAGGAATGGATGGATTTTCAACTTTGAAATTGCCAATATCATAACAATGATGGCAATTACAAATGCAATAATAAGACCGATACCAGACATAATACTACCTCCATACAATTATTTACCCATAAAGCTTCAATTTGGTTTGAGCAATTTGCCTAAAATGTTTGCACGAAACCTCTTTATATGGTATATGTTATAACTTTATTAGGAGGCTGTCTATGTTCTTTCAAACATAATAATTAGTCAATTTATATTACACATAACATCATTGTCAATAAAATCATCGCTTTGTTATGCTAATTGTTAAAAATCAGCATGTCATGTTCTACGTCGTGAAAAAAAAGGATGGCAATATAAAAGACAGCACTGTTGCTGGGAAGACGTACATCATACCCCGTGCATTCCTCTAACTTTTTCAGTTTATATTGCAGGGTGTTTTTATGCATATATAATTTTTCTGCCGCCAGACAAATTGAACCCTCCGCGGAAAAGTATGCTTCCAAAATTCCAATCCAACTTCGTATTTTTTCAAAGCTGCAACCTGCAAATATTTTGCGAAGGTACTCTTCTTTCAGCACTTTTGGGATTTCCTCCATGAAAATCTCCATATTGATTTGCTCATACAACATGATACGGTGGGTAGGTATGTGACAGGCTTTCGCTGCTTTATTGGCCTTTACGTATGCGCTTTTGACGTCGGTGGTTCCATCGGCAACATTGTCAATTCCAATCAAAAGCTCCATGTTGAATAAACCGCGGATATACTCTGTCAGATTTTGTGCCAATGCGAGCATCTGCTTGTCGCCACGAGGCGTTACTAAAGAAATTTGCTTGGTCGTTAGACGCAAGTATAAGTTGCCTTGTTCCTCACAGATAAAGCGGCGCACGGCGTTTTCAATTTTTTCAATCAGCTTTTGCCCTTCACCAGTACTCGAAAGTTCATTGAATTTGTCAATTCGCACCACCATAACCCGTCTGGGACGCGTAATATCAATGTGCAGCAAAACTCCCCTTTCANNCACTTGTACCTAAAATCCATTCCTCTAAAAATCGGCTTTCTATTTTTTTATCAAACCGTTCTTGTTCTCTTGTATAGCTTTCTCTTACTAAAATTTCTGTCATTTTTTTTACAATTTGACCATAATTGAACACCTGATCATATTCTCCGGTAATTCCCACCACACCAATGGTTTCTCCATTTATCATAATAGGTAAATTCAGTCCCGCACGGGTCGAGAGGGTTTCTGCTTGAGAAGTGACATAATACTCTTTCAGATTCTCTTCGATGATTTTTTTGGCTCCCGCATGAAAATTACCGACCCGACTGGCGTCGGTACTGGCGATAATGTAGCCCTGATCATCCATCATGTTAACATGTTGTTTTACAATTGTGCTTATTTCATTTACGATTTGCTGCGCACTTTTGATTGAGATATGCATTGCATCACACCCTCCGCTCAATTCGTTGAATAACTTGCTTTTCCTACCATAATAAATTCTGATTTTCCAGTAAGGTTCTGGAATATACTCAATAGCCAAAAAAAATACAAAAGATATGGCCCAAAACAGGGTGCTAAGAATGGAAATGGAAAGCGCTATATAGATCTGTTAATCCTGCTTGGCAAAAGAAACGGTCTGTTCTTTTAGAGAAATCTTTCCTACCTGGTACCCATACTGCACCAATTCCTTTTTATACGTCAAAAAGGAATGATCGATTTCGATCCCCACAATAGTATGTATTTCGGCGAAAGAAAGTTTAATCGTTGGGCTCCCGTCTTTTTGAACATATTCCCATAGAGCGTTATATTTACTCATGATATCTTATCCCTCCAAAATTCTGTTTATCAGCGCTGTATATTGATGATCAGACCTTGATTTTTGCTGAGTGTGAACATATGCCAAACACATATTAGCGTACCCTGTCAATCCGTTGTTCATCCTATGACATAAATTGAATCGAAAAATCGAAATAATCTGTTGGTAGTTCGCATTCGTCCTCCATTGCCTCCACAAATCAGTTTTATTCATCTGTATTTTGTTGCAATTGTAACTCCGTGATGGTCGAAAACCAAACGCGAATAGATCATTCGGGTTACTTTTTCAGCTTGGTTATCAGTTGTATTGGCCAAGCTTTTTCATTATATCATATTTTTCTAATTTATGTGCAGATGCAGAAAGGAACCCTGTATCAGGAATAAAAAATCGATTTGTTTTGGGGGCAAACATATGGCCTCGATACTGATTTTGTTCTTAAAATATCCGCACTGTATTATAAAACAAATACCTCGGCCGATAAGCCACCGGCCCGGAAAAAAGCGTTAGGAGAAATTATTTATTATGAAAATTGCACTTATCTCGGGCTTGTTTGGGGCTGCCATAATCGGCATCCCGAATAAGCCCCCCCTTTTTAGCGTGCGATAAAAAAGATTCATCACGGCATTATTATAAAAAACAAGCACAAGCAGCCAACCATTTATAACGAGATTGGCTGCTTGTGCTTTTATTGTACCAATACAAAATTCAAAACATATCAGGAAATATGAATGTTTACCCCATTTACTTCGACACCGGCGTCGACTCGTATGAGAATATACTTTGAACCGTTAATCATGCGTGTTTCTAATAAATCGCTGCATTCCGGATTTACGTGGATTGTCACCTCGGGAGCGCGAACTTCAAACTTCTTAGTATCAATGATATTCTGTGGACTGATTTTGACATCGGCACCAAACTCGGCATCAAATTTTTCATCAAATGAGGATACATTGGAATCGGAGACTCCGCAAGATTTCAGAACGGATTTGACTGTACTTTTGGAAATTGCCAGAGGGTCAACTTCTTTACTGGCCTTGTGTTCTTCAATCATTTCGCACAATCTTTCGTGAACGGATTGCATGACTTCGTAGCTACAATCATTGGCAAGCGTATCCCCCAGCATGGATTGGAATATCTCTTTCTGCGCGGCGGCCGGCATGGGAATGTCGGTTTTGAATACAGCGTCAATGAATTCAGCATGACTCTCCTTAGTATCGCGTGTGTAGTAAAGCGTGTTATAGATGTTTGCACTGCGATCATCAAAGGCAGGGAACATGAAGCCAAGCTCCGGTGCCGATATAATCCAGTCAGTCTTACGATCATGAAACTCATTTTCGACAACATAGTAGCTTAATGCAGGCTGTGTCGGCTTAATCGGGCAGATGCTGCACAAAATGTATGAGAACACTTCGGAAGATGCATCGTCTTGCTTTCCTCCATCTTTCGAACGGTAGGGGACATCATAAGTATCGTGTGCTAACAGGATCAGATAATTGCCTTCCAAGTTGATTGCCTGAATGACACGCTGGAAAAATGCCTGTACGGAAGTCTCGTCCTTTAGAGACGAATCCCTAAGTCCCATGAGCAATTTATGTTCTTCACCATCAACTACCTGCTGAGTAGCAAACGCAATATCAATCAGATTTTTTCCGAGAGTTCCGGACAGCGTGCGTTTGATAATGGCCAAAAACTTTTCGGATTCTTCTTGTGACATCAATGCAAGGGACTGATCAAATTCAGAAACAATTTCTCGCTTCTCGTTGACGAAGCATCCGCGTATGTGAGTGATATTACTCTTGTCTTGCCTAAAACGGCGGCGGATTTCTGCAACTTCTTTTTCGTTCATAATAACCTCTTTGTAATTAATATGTAGTTCCTCAATTATATTCCATTTGTGTCCAGAATGGGTTGGAAGCGGTCAAACGGGAATCGCCTTTGTCAACTCCTCCGATGGATTCTTCTAATATTTTTCCGAACTTTTCTTCTGCGCGAGTTACAATAAAAAGCGCTTTACGATAGGCATTGCCCATTCTTTTCAGCTGCTTATATTATCGCACACTAACTTTTATTCTTCAAGATTATCGTAAAAAAGTACAGATTTAATAGTAATATCATTTTCCGTCACAAATTGAACTTCATATTCTGGCAGAGCGGTGACACCAAACCAATCATCAGCAGTCACGTTCCAATATGCTTTATTAACTTGAAGTATAGAATTGTTATCCATATATCTATACTTTCATACGCCAGAACTTCTGGACTTTTTCAATCCATCTGGGTATGTTTATTCTGTTGACTTAACTTTTTATAGTATTGTAATAATAGCTATGTTACTGGTTTTATGCTAAGTTAAGAAAACAATCTGAATCTTGCGTGATGCTCACAATCTATATGCTATTTTTCATCCACGCTTCAACAACCGCTTTGTCGCCATCATCCATAAACGGGTGGCTGCTGTTTTTGGAAACCGTAAGTTGACAGTTAAAATCTCGGACAAAATTATCGATGACCTCGCGGCTTTGAAGATTATCCTTTGCTCCGTATAAAATGTGTGTAGGAGCAGTCCATTGATCGATTGGATGATCTTTTACATATTGATAATATGACCATGACATCGTATCAATGGGAGTCGAAATATTCCCTTCTGTTCTAAGCTGTTCTTCCGTTATGTTAAACCAAACAAACATTTGCCGGATCAGATATTCCATATTTACAATCGGCGACTGAAAAAGGCAGTTGTCAAAATGCTTGCCGAGGTAAGCATGAAGGCTAAAAAAAGCGCCGATGCTGCATCCATATAGTGATACTGCGTTCCATCTGTCGAAAACATAATCACCGACTTGTGTTAAGTCCGCAATCCCATTCGTGATGTTGCATTTGTATTCTTGGTCGGTGCTTCTTTCTCCATGTTCGGGAAGGTCGAAACTGATTGTCTGGTACCCTTTGTCTGCGGCGATTTCAGCAAAAGCCTCAGCGCTTTCTTTGTTTGACATTTTTCCATGGACAAAGATGTACGCTTTATCCGATTGGTTTCCCCATAGTATGACTGGTATATTTGCAAGATAAATTTTTTCTCTAATCATTTTTACCTCTCATGCATTTTCAAAAAATAAATTAGGCCGTAGTTTCGGTCTAATCAAAACTTTATGAACTATGCAATTCTCAGAATTCTGATATCGAATGTCCGACTGGCCTTACCCATTTCATGAACAGAATTTCATCGTCACTGCGATTTTTAGTGCGATCATGGGGTCATGACTGCTGACTTGATACACCATTTGGTTGTGCTGCCATTCTACGGTTGTCTCATGGGATTGATTCCAAATATTGATATTAATAACGCCGATTTTCTGGGGCGCGGGTAGCAAATGATCATCCAAATACGCAACAACGTTTTTGGCCAACTGCTTGTTGTCCGAGTATTCTTTGTTTTGATAGGCTGGGTCAGTCGGGCTGTCCACACGGAGGCACCAGCTCCCTTCATTCCAGATCAGCTGTTGATGACCCAGACCTGCGTCTGCCACAGCTTTGATATTATGGCCCAAATCCAGAAGCTCTCCATAGTTGGAAGTATCTGCTTGCTCATAGCCGGAAATATTTTCTTGGGCGACTGCTGCATCCTTATATTCAGTTCCTTCAACCGTCGCAATAAGAGTCCCTTTCAAAGCGGCTTTTGAATTGAGGTCTGCGGGCTGATCAGTTTCGTAAAAATTTACTTTATAGTCCGTTGCCTGAGAATTTGTGCTGGACGTTAAGTGACGGCCTGTGTCTACCGGTACAGCTGTCGGCAGCATCAAAGGAACCTTCGTGCTCAACGCCGCGTTGCCTTGATTCATCACCTCTTGTTGAGTTAGCGAAGATGTATCGACAGCCGAATTTGAACGCTCGGATTGATTTCCTTGGACTAACGAAGTCTGTGCAGAAGATGCAATAGCGCCACTTTGTGACGATACATCCGCCTTTTCCGTTTGGCTGCTCTGCGCTTGACTGCTGTTATTATTAAAAGGCAGTTTGTCGCACCCGACCGCGCCGAACAGTAAAATCAACATGCCGAAAAGAGAAATCAATTTTTTCATCAGTTTTTATTACCTCCATAGACTTAATCCAATATTCCGACGGTATGTCATAAACATTAATGCATTGCCCAAAAGGAAGGGAAGACGGCACATTGTGCTCACAATATAAACGTCTTTCATATATGGCGAAGCATATGTAATTTTACTTATTTACTGGAAAATCTCTTTATTTATGTAAAGTTAGCATTAGTTTATAAATTTTATCAACACATTCTTCAGGAAACAGTTCAAGCATTGCAAGAAGTTTTCCTGTGCCTACTCTATATTTTAATTTGGGATGTTTTGATTCCATTGCCTTGATTACACTCTTTACAAGTTGGCGAGGATCGTTTTTGTGATTTAACTCCATCTTCATCAATGGTTTCATTTTTGTCAGAATTTCTTTGTAGTACTTGGTCTCGTTAATTACTTTATTGAAATAAGTGCTAATTTGTTGTGTCAACTGTGTGTCATAAGAGCCCGGCTGGATTTTAATAACGGGAATTCCTAAAAACATAAGTTCTCTGCGAAGGCTGTCGTTATACGCCTCTACTGCGTATTTCGATAGTACATAGGGACCGGCGAAAGGTTGGGGAGTCATCCATCCGGATTCAGAACTGCAGTTAATAATTCGGCCGCGGCCTTTATAAACCATCTCGAAAAATGTTCGGTTGACCCGCACTGTGCCCATTACATTGACGCTCAATAGTTTCTCAATGGCATCAACACTGTCACCTTCAATTAACGAAGTAAAATAGGTTAACCCAGCAAAGTTAACAATGGCATCGAGCGAGTTGGTAAAGGATTGCACTGTACTGTGTGCAGCATTGATACTTTCTTGTATGGTAATGTCCATCTTGAGTGGAATGACGTTTGGCAGTTTTCTCAAATGATCAAGCACAGCTCCATTTGTGCCGGTCGCAAACACTGTCCAATCTCCCTTTTGGGAAAGTTCCTTGACGCAAAGTGTTCCAAGACCTCCTGTAGCACCAGTGAATAAGACATATTTCATAAGGTACCCACTTTCTTTCACTTTTTAGAATACCTGAGTTTTTATCAATCATTCTGATGGAATACCCGGTTTTTTCAAAATTTTATATGACTTTGGGGACCTTTTAGGGATGGATATCATAGCTGCCTTCTGGGAACTGGTAAACTCCAAAAGCCCGACTGCTTGCAGTACCCATTGTGACTTAAAAAGTCGTTGTACAAAAAAGGCCATTATCGCTTCTAACCCTTATGAGCCACTCTACGGGGACTGCTTCGACTTGCCACATATTTTTAGAAAGCGCTGCATGGGTATGGTCAGAAACTTATCTGTGCGGTATATGACGGAGAGCGCCCAGGGAAATTCCGGGTTCTTCAAGTGGAGCTGACACACGCGGCCGGCGTACAACTTGTCAACCAGGGGCTTGGGCAAAATGCTGACCCCTTGATTGTTTGCAACCATCTCCAATAGCAAATCCCATTGAGAGCTTTCAAAAATGATGTTTGGCGTAAAGCCCGCAGCTCTGCAGCGTTCCAGCATCACATCGTAATACATATAATCCGGAGAAACCATTAACAAGCGCTCCGTCTCAAGCGCCCCGAAGTCCACCCCGCTTTGGGAGGCAAGAGGATGCTGCTTGGGTACGACCAACACGGCCTCCGATTGGAAAACGGTTTGACTGTAAAATTTATTGTCTGAAAACGGCTCGATCACCACGCCCAAGTCGAGCGTTCCGTCGTCCACCAGATCTCTGATTGATTTGGAGGTGATCTCCGTAATCTGCAAGTCGGTTTCCGGGTAAGCCTGTCGAAATCGATAAATCAGGGAGGAAAAATAGATGGTTCCGGCGGAAGGGGGGAGACCGAGTTTCAGCGTACCACCCGCGCAGCGCAGTTTCTGTTCCAGCGCCTGCGTCTGTGTGTGATAATAGTCCAGCAACTTTGTTGCGTAGTCATAAAATGCCAAACCGTCCTGCGTAATCAGAAGATCCTTCGCACGGCGTCCGATGAATTCCGCCTGAAATTCATTTTCCAGCGTGCGAATGGCCTTGCTCAGGGTCGATTGGCTGACGAAAAGCTTCTCAGCCGCTCTTGTAAAATTGCGTTGTTTTACCACTTCCACATAGTAAGCCAGTTGAATCATTGTCATTGGGGATTTCCTCCTCAATTTTTTATTCTATTTTCATTATACTTGGAAATTTTTTGATTGCAATCTCAAAATTGCTGGTCAAGGTGCTTTTGTATGAATTTGATTCATACGGGTATGAATTTTTTGTATTTTTCTTCTGAAAAACGCCGTGCTATGATAATGACAGGGAAATGCTTTGGCCAAAGCAGACGAAATTGAATGTATTGCTTGCGTGCGTTTGTATGCAAGCGAGAGGAGAGGTATTTGTGCAAGAGCAAGAGAAAAGGGTATCTTCCGTCAGAGCGATACTGATTGAAACGGTGATGTTTTTTACATATGCATTTTTCGCCGTGAACTGGGTTGCCGGCAGCACGCTGACTCCGCAGATTATGAAGTATTTTAATCTGCAGTCCTTTGCGTCGGCAACCTTGANNGGAATCCTTATAAAATTGTTGCCCAAAAAGGCAATCGGACTGGGTTCCGGGCTGATTGTCGGGGGCAGCGCGCTGGCTGTTCTGGCGCCGCAGTATTGGATTTTTATTTTGGGTCGCTTCCTTATGGGGTTTGGTGGCGCGCTGTATGTAGTTTATTTCAACCCCGTTGTCATTCATTTTTTTGCCCCCGAAAAGCGCCCGACGGTAAATGCGCTCAATAACGTGGCCTACAATGTCGGAGGAATCATCGCAATGCTGATCGTAGGTCCGGTCATTCACTGGATGCAGACCTGGCAGTACAGCATGGCGTTTTTCGCGGCAATCAGCGCCATACTGTTTATTACATGGCCGGTTCTGGGACAGGACTTTGAGCTGAACCGTTCATCCGGTGCGGATACGGAGAAATATACCTTAAGGGATGCGCTCAAGGAAAAAATCAACTGGATTCTGCCGCTTACTTATTCCGGATTACTTACCTTCTACATTGTGTTGCTCAATATTTTCCCGATTTCCGGCGTAACCACAATCAACTCCAAAACACTCAGCATCTTGGTAGCGGTCGGCGGCGTCGTCGGCTCCGTGCTGGCAATTATACTGTCCAAGGTGTACTTTAAGCGCCTGCCCGTGATCCGTTGGAGCGGTCTGGCCATGACCTTGTTCGGCGCGCTGATGTTTAACACGAAAAACGGTATACTTTCGATGATTGCTGCTTTTGCCATCGGCGTGCTGATGTTCCTGCCGATTACCTCCCTTGTAATGATCCCGCAGGAATTGCCGAACATGTCTCCCGCAAAGTTGACAACCATTATGGGTCTGTTCTGGGCGTTGTCCTATGTGATTGAATCGGTTGTGTTCTATCTGATTGGAATTGTGATCGACAAGTCCGGGTATTCGGCCGGACTGACCATCGCACTGGTGATGAGCGCAACCTTCTTCCTCGGATCGTTTCTACTTACGGAAACAGGGCACGCAGCAAACAAAAAGAAGCAGTAAGTATGGAAAGGAAATTTTTATGAAATTATTTGAAGAAATTTACCGTGAAAAAAAGATGACCGCCGAACAGGCGTTGGAGTTAATTCAGGACAACGACTATATGTTTTCCGCCCAAGCGGCCGGGGAGCCCGAGGCGATTCTTGAAAAATTGCAGCACCTCAAGAAAACCGGCGTAAAAAATACGGTTCTGAACACCTGCCTGCCCCTAAAGTATTACGAGGCGTTCAAGGACCCTGAAATGAAGGGAATTATGGCGCATAACGGCTGGTTTTTCAATGCTGGTTTGCGTGACGCACAGACCAAAAAACTGGTGAGCGACGTACCCCAAAACTCTACATCCATTCTGCGCAAAACCCTTGACCGCATCGCTTATGAAAACCGCCGTCCCGTGGTGCTGACCACCGTATCTCCCATGGATCGGCACGGCTATATGTCTCTGTCCGTCAGTGCAATTTATGAGCGGGATCTGATCAATAAGGGGGCGCTTGCCATTGTGGAGGTGAACCCCAATTTTCCTCGAACCTTCGGTGACACACAGGTTCACATTTCCGAGGTTGCGGCAGTTGTGGAATCCGACCGCCCCATCTTCAAAAGTAAGATGGCTCCCTACACCGAAACGGATGCGGCAATTGGCAGATATGTTGCTTCACTGATTGAGGACGGTTCCACGATTCAGCTGGGAATCGGCAATATTCCGAATGCAGTGGCGACGGAGCTGAAGAGCAAGCACCATTTGGGAATCCACACGGAAATGTTTACTGAAACCATGGTGGATTTGCTTGAATGCGGCGCAGTGGATAATTCCCAAAAGGGTCTGCTCAACGGATACTCAGTTTGCTCCTTTACAATGGGCAGTCAGAGGCTGTACGACTACATCGACAACAATCCCTCTGTTTTGTTTAAATCCTGCACCTTTACCAACGACCCGTACACCATTGGGAAAAATAACAAATTTGTTTCGGTGAATGCCACACTGGAGGTTGACTTAACCGGCCAATGCGCTTCGGAAACGGTGGGTCACACCCAGTGGTCCGGCACGGGCGGACAGTCGGAAACCGTGCAGGGCGCGCAGATGTCTTCCGGCGGCAAGTCGATTATTGCCATGCACTCCACCTATACCACCAAGGACGAAAGCGGCAAAGAAGTTCTTCACTCGAAAATTGTGCCGTTTTTGCAGGAAGGTTCGGTCGTCACCACATCCCGCAATGACACAGATTACGTGGTGACGGAATACGGTATTGCCTGGCTGCGCGGGCTAAATGTGAGCCGTCGCGTCGAAGCGCTCATCAACATTGCGCATCCGGACTTTCGTGAGGAACTGCGCCGCCAAGCCGAAATCAACAGGATTTGGTAAAATTTTATTTTCCCTCGCATAGTAACACCCCTTGCTGTAGTTGTTTTCCTACAGCAAGGGGTGTTTTCGTGTAAATATCAAGTCAAATTCAATATCTGTCTGCTCCATCAAATATGAATGAGAATCTTCATCATAATTTTTCCAATCATCATCGGAATTTCATGCGGATTATGTTTATTTACTTTTTCACAATTGTAACCTCCAAAGGTACAATTAAGCAGCCTTTCCATTCGTGTAAGTACTGCTTGCAACTGGGAGGGTGACATTATGAAAGCAAGCCGAAGCTGCAATGAGGACCTCTTACTTCAAGGCTCACGTCGATGCTAATACGAATATACTTTGCGCCGTTGATGGCGCTTGTTTTCCATAATTGTATACCTGAGACGCACCGGATGATCACATATGCTTTTCCGTTGAGCAAAATTTACACATCGAGAATCGCATCGATTGTACGCCGGACCGCTTCTTCATCATGCATACAAATACCAGTGCAAAGGTCTTCGTGCATTTTTAAGTAATCAGCACCGGCGCTCATTTCAAAGTATCTTCTCCGGCTGATGAGTGAACGAATGTGTTTTGTAACCAGTTTTTGAACCATAAAATAGATTTCTTCAAAGAGACGGTTGTGCGACATATGAACAATCTGCGAGTGAAAATCAAAATCCGCATCGACCAGATGACAAAAATTTTCATCAGTATCCTCGCGCATTGACTGATCAAACATCCGGCTGTAGTTTTCAAGGTATTGTTTCAACGTGACCAGTTCTTCGTCCGTTGCCAGTCTGGATGCACTTATGGCACTTTCGTTTTCGATGATGCGGCGCATTTGATTAATGTCTTTCATCCGATCCTCACCGGCGTAGAAATCGACGATTTCGTTGAGCACGGAATAGATAGAAAAGTCACGGACAAAAGAGCCTTCTCCTACACGAGTCTCAATCACCCCCAGCGTAATGAGTTTTTGCAGCGCCATGCGCACACTCAGACGATTCACTCCATACATCTGCGCAATTTCCGCCTCGGGGGGAAGCTTATCGCCCACTTGCCAGCTTCCGTTTAAAATTTTCTGCTTAATTGCTTCCCCAACCTGATCTACAATGGAGACGCGTTCAATTTTCATAGGAGTTTGATTTTCCTGCATATCGATTCCTCTGCTTCATTTTCTTATTATTTCTATTATTATACCTTAACACGACCATAAATTCAATTCTTATATTCCAAAATAAAAAACGGTCCCAACCAATAAAAAGGATGGAACCGCGTTTTGGGCCTTATCCGGGCCTTTGAAATTAGGCCATTTTCCAGGACTGTACGTTGCCGTCTATTGTCACTAATTCAACGGATTCTCTGTCGTTCAAAACAAAGTCGGAGAGCTCCTGACCCAGACCGGGCAGATCCGGAACCTTAAAGCGCCCGTTCACCGGCTGGTAATCATATTTGCACAGTTTAATGTGGCTGTGCACCATGTTGCACTGGTGATGCTCATGAATCACAAAATTCGGGATTGCCGCTTCCATCTGTAGGCTTGCCGCAGTGCTGATAGGAGAACCGCAGGCATGAACCTGAATGGAGACATCGTAAATATATGCCATATCACAAATCTTCTTAACCTCTGTAAAACCGCCGCAGGTTCCCATGTCGGGCTGCGCAATCTGAAGGCTGTTCGTTGCGAAATACTTTTCGTATTGCCAGCGGGTATAAATTCTCTCGCCACTTGCAATGGGCATTTTAATCCGCTGGGACAGCCGCTCTGCGGTGTGGGGGTCCGGTGTATTAGGCTCTTCGAAATAAAAGATGTTATACGGTTTGACTGCCTCTGCAAGCTGAATTGCGGTGTTTACGTCCAGAAAACTGTGGTTTTCCATGATGATATCCACATCCGGACCGACGGCTTCGCGCACAGCCGCTACACGGTCAACAACTGTTTTCAGGTTTTTGGAGGTAAGCAGGGTTGTTCGGTCTTTATCCGTGAAAGCGCCCTCAGTGGGAGTTTCTTTGAAAGTAAAGAAATCGACTTTGATTGCGNNCAGCGCCTACATAATCTTCAATGGTAAACATGCCTGCCATGGTGTCTTTCCAGCCAAACTGTAGCTGAGAAGCATAGGTGCGCAGATTATCGTTCAGTTTACCGCCCAATAGGGTGTAAATAGGCACATTGAAATATTTACCTTTAATATCCCACAAGGCAATGTCAAGGGCACTCATACCCGCGGTAAAAACGCCGCCGCCGTTTTGCCCCCAAAAGGTGGTACGGTACATCTTGTCCCATATTTTTTCATTTTCAAGCGGGTCCATGCCAATGATGATGTTTGCAAGATCCTGAATCATTCCGAACGCGGCAGTGGAGCCTACTCCGTAAGCCATGGCGGCCTCACCGTCACCGTAAATTCCCTGATCGGTGTAAACCCGGCAGAGAATGGGATGGACAGACGGATTTTCTTTATCCTTAACGTGAAAGACATCAATTTTTGTAATTTTCATAATAAATATTTCCTTTCCCTATTAATATGTATTTTATGCCTGATCCAGAATGCTCTTTGTTTCTATATGCGTCTTTCCTGAACGGTGGCGTAAAATTGCGTACACAAAGCAGACGGCAACCGCAGCTATGTTGAAAATTGCAAGCGGCAGAGTCAGATTTTTAAGTGAATAAAACAGAATGACCGCTTGGGCAATGCAGGCAATGATGAGAACCAAATAAAGCATGCCATTGCTCATGTGCATGGAAGACTTCGCCCATTTTTGGGGCATTTTCGAAGGAAGTTTGAAAATTGAGTAAAACAGGAGGAACTGGAAAACTGAGGTGATGACCATGATATTGCTTACAATGGTACCGACGGAGAGTCCCATTAAAACCGGAATAACGCCGATTACCAGTTGAATGGTCAGAATCAAGACAGGTGCACCATGACGATTGGTCTTGCCAAATATTTCCGGAAGCCAGCCGTCTTTGGTGGCTTGCATATACGGACCGACAGCCATGCCATAGGTCGAGTTCATGGAGGTAGCCAAAGCCATAATTGGTGCGCCAATCATAAACGCATAAAAGACAGGAGTGGAAAACATGGCTTTTGCGGCAACCGTCAAAGGCTGACCGGCAACCTTGCTCAAAGGAAGGATAGAGACATCCGACAATGCTGCTCCGCAGTACAAGATAATAAGAGCCGGAATAACAGCCAGCATTGAACGGGGAAGATCACGTGTTGGATTTTTTGCCATTCCTCCGTAGTTAATTGTCAGCTTATAGCCTTGACAGGAATAAACAAGAATCATTACTGCTCCGATAAAGCCTGTGCCCTTTCCAGTAAAGAACTTTTCACCGCTGAACTGCAGAGGGGGAACTATATTGCCCTTTACGCAGCCTACAACAGCAAATCCAAGCAACGCGATTACTAAGAATGCCGACATTATCTTTTGCAGGGTCGCCATATTTTTGGTTCCCATAAGATTAATGACATAAAACACAGCAATACCAAGAATTGCCGTGACAATCTTGTTGGCACCGAGGAACATGGAATTGATATAAATTCCCAGTGCAGTTCCGTACAGGGACATTGTCAGCATCTGCAAGAAAAAGCTGATGATAAACATTCCGCCGCTTTTTTCACCGCCCAGACTGGTAATGATGGAATAATCAACGCCTGAAAATTTTGTAACGGAAGAAAAGATGATATCCGGAAGATTGATAATCAAGCCCAAAATAATTGCAGCCAAATACGCGAGCCATACAGAGTATCCTGTCAATCCGATAGCTGGACCAATTGTTGTGATAATACCTGCTCCAATAACTTGCCCGAGACCTAATGCCCAAAGTTCTCCGAACCCCAATCCCTCGCCGTGAAGCTTTTTTTCTCCTGACNNTCCTGACATAGTAACACATCCTCCCCAATTTTAAACAGCTTGATATTCGACTGTTGCATTGTTCAGCTGTTCGCTATGTATAGATTAGCATTTTACAACTTCTTTGTCAATAATAGATATATTAAAATTAAATTTTTTTCTATAAACTGTGATGAATCCCATAATTTCTTTGTTTCATTAATTACAGTTAAAAGCTATCGGCTTTTTCTGTACTGATTTTACCGCAAGCATCGGAGAAACCCAGCAGTTGGGTGCCTCGATTGTATTCATTGCCCAAATACAATCAAATTTCTTGTTTATATCAGATAAATTATAAAAATCAAGTTCATATGCTTCAATATTTTTTTCTTTACATTTTTTTATCATTTCGCTCGACAAATCAGTAGCTATAACTTTTAAACCATTCTTCATAAAAAATTGACTATCATATCCCGAGCCTGCACCTAATTCAAGTAAGGTTTCCTTGTTTTCCTGCTTAATTAGTGTATAAAAATTTTTTCTGACATTAATCTTCCAGTTTTGCTTTTCGGAGCTATTTCTTAAATCTGCTTCTTGATTGTAATACCTTTTTAAATTTTTTTTAAATAAAAGGTCATCCACATCAACACCTCCACATTTTATAAATATCATAAACAAATTGGGAAGTTCATTTNNAGTTGCCCAGTGTACTCATTTTGCGAACCCATTGTGCTCCGATATTTCATTATAAAGATTGTTGGTTTCTTCAGGCAATGCACAATTAATATAATAGTTTGAGCTGTTGCTGTCAGTTATAAGAATGTAGTCTGAAGCGTTTTCATCCATGATATTCAAATAAACGTCTAAACTACCTAATTCAAAATAGCCTTTCTCAATTTTTCCGATTGCAGCTCCGTTGGTATGTATTGGTGTTGCAGGAACCTGACGAAGCTCATGAGTAACAGTTGCTCCAGAAAGATTTATTTTAACTCCATATTGACCTGATATTGTTAAATTGTTACCTGAGAATGAATATGAAGGTCTTGCGTAGCTTCCGTGAATCAGGAAAAACAAAGAGCCAAAAATAATCACAACAACAACGCCGACAAGAATTTTACGGTTACTTAGTCTGTCATTTATATTCATATTACTGCCTTTGTCATTTTATTTTAAGATTCTCCTAATATAAATAATGAGACAATATCTTCTTCCCATAGTGTAAGCATAACGGGAATCCTAATTGACTTGTTTGGATTCCTGTTATGCTTTTGATATTACTCGAGATTTTAAATTCAGTCAAACAGTTTCTTGCTCAATCGGACTCCATAAGCAAAATAAGGTTGACTTAAATACTGCTCTTTGTCCTGTCTATATCCATGCTTTTCATAAAACGAAATGGCATGTACATTTTCTTTAAAAGCCCAAATAACCATTTCATGATGGCCTAAGCTAAAAGCCTCTTGCTCAGCAAAGTTGAGCAGCCGACTGCCGATTCCTTGATTTTGATATGCCTTCAAAATGTAAATACGCCATACTTCAAAAGCCATGGGTATGTCTTTGTCAGCCGTATCTCCAATAGATAATAATGCTATGGGTTGATCTCTGTATTCATAAATGTAATTTAACAATCTGCCTGATAAAAAATCTGCTTTCAACCTATTTTTTCTATCTACACAGCCTTGTTTATCCAGCAGCTTTTCGTTGACATATCCATTATAAACCGATTTCCAGTTGTCATTCACAATCTTACATATTATTTCAATATCGCTTTCTTGAAGTAAACGTATCATATTCAACACCTTTGTTAATTAAAAAATCATAAACATAACATGCTTGTCTTGTGAAATTACACCCTGCAATTCCGCACTTCCGTTATATGCTTCAATTCTCTGTGCAGTACTTTGAGCTCGGAAGCAAAAAATGCTGGATATGCCGTAAATTCAGAAAGCTTATCGATTGAAAGCCATTCCAGATATTCTTCTACACCATCCTCTTCAACAAACGAATTACAGGCAATTTTACTCCAATCCTTTATTGGTTTCATAATATAAAACAGCGCGATTTCATGGAAATGTTCATTTGTATCCTTTTCATCAAACAGATTTTCATGAAAATAAGCCAGATAATCGATTTCCATGTCGACGCCCAGTTCTTCTTTAACTTCTCTGACAATTGCGGCATCGCATGTTTCATTGAATTTTACTCTTCCGCCGACGCTGTAATAATAAGATGCACGAGAATTTCTCACCATAGTCAGCTTCTGCAGTTCATC
>DDHX01000017.1 GCA_002338255.1 Ruminococcaceae bacterium UBA1865
ACAATAGGAAGGCGCCAACATCAATATTCCTCAATAGCTCAGCCGGTAGAGCATGCGGCTGTTAACCGCAGGGTCGTTGGTTCGAGTCCAACTTGGGGAGCCAAGAGAGATGTGTTTTATGACATGTCTCTTTTTTTGACTTTTTTGGATGAGAACAGGGTATTAATAAAATAGTCCGGCGGCTCGCGAGTCCAACTTGGAACGCGAAAGTAAGAACATCCATTGGGTGTTCTTTTTTGTTATGTTAACATAAAATGCAATTAATTGATTTTTATTTGGATTTGCTTTATAATTTAATATATTATAGAATTTGTGAGGTGTGTTCAATGATCGGAATAATAGGGGCGATGGCGGTTGAGGTCAAGAATTTAATTGCGGTGATGTCGGACGAGAAAGTGGAAACAATCAGCCGTGTTACTTACCATATTGGAAAAATAGAAGGAGTCGAGTGTGTTGTGGCACAGTCCGGCGTCGGCAAGGTCGCCGCTGCTATCTGTGCGCAGACGATGTTTCTGAAATATCAGCCAAGCGCCCTTATCAACGTTGGTGTCGCGGGGGGAATGGGACAGGATATTCATATCGGTGATATCGTTATTTCACGTGGACTCGTGCAGCACGATATGGACACCTCCGCAATCGGTGATGTAAAGGGCTTCATCAGTGGAATCAATTTGCTTACCATCCCGGCGAGCGAGAGGCTTGTCAATTTGGTTGAGTCAACCGCCGCGGGATTTTACGGCAGAGGTATCCATGTGGGAATTATCGCGACCGGTGATCAATTTATCGGCAATGGGGACAGGCTTAAGCAGATTGCCGCTGAATTTGGAGCGATTGCTTGTGAGATGGAAGGCGGCAGTATTGCCCAGGTCTGCTACATTAACCATCTTGACTTTGTAGTGATCCGTGCGATTTCAGATAATGCAGACGATAATGCAAGCATCGATTATGCCTCATTTACTGCTTCTTCAGCCCATAAAATCACTGCGCTTATGAAAAAATTACTGCCAAGTATTTAGATTTGCTCCGTGAAGTATTACTCATTGTATAGAAATTATAGAATACCACTATATGTATGCTAATTCTTGAGATAGGGGGTGTAAGTTGTGAATATCATTGATATTTCCCGTGAGCTTTTTTCCACTCCTGTCTATCCTGGCGACCCTTCGCCGTACCGCGACCTTGTGCGCCGAATGGAAATGGGAGATCTTTATAATTTTTCTGGATTTTACACAGGCTGCCACAGCGCCACTCACGTGGACGCACCACGCCATTTTATTGAAGACGGCAAAACAATTGAACAGATTGCGCCGGACAGATTTATCGGAGACTGTACCGTGGTCGAAGCAGCAGGTATTATTACAGGCTCGGATATCGATGATATTTTGCCCACCTCAAACAAAATGATTTTATTTAAAGGAGACGGCAAGGCCTTTCTTTGCGAAAGCGGCGCATTTGCGCTGACGGATGCGGGCGTCACTCTCATAGGAACCGATGCATTGAGCATTGAAATGGATGACGAAACTTTTGCAGCGCATCGGGAGTTGTTGGGTGCAGAAGTTGTGGTATTAGAGGGGCTTGACCTTTCTCAGGTTGAGCCGGGTGATTATCGATTGATTGCCCTGCCTTTGCTATTGGCGGGCACTGAGGCTTCCCCTGTGCGTGCTGTGCTAATTGGTGAATGATACTGCAGGAACGTGAAGTTGGCTGTTTTGCCTAATGTTCTTATTGATTGCAGGTTAGAGAGAATTTTGTCTTATAGTGATTAATTGAATGGCGGGATTAATAATGGAATATATTGATTTAGATCATTGGCCCAGAAAAGAGCATTTTGATTTTTTTTACAAGATGGACTATCCGCAGTTTAATGTCAGTATGAATCTTGATGTAACACATTTTCTTGATTTTGTAAAGAAAGAGCGAATTTCATTCTATTATGCAATGATTTTTGCTTCTACTGATACTGCAAATCAACTTGTTAATTTCCGCTATCGAATCAGAGGCGATCAAGTTATTTTGCACGACAAGCTCAACGCTTCCTTTACGGATGTAATGAAAGACAGTGAGCTGTTTAAGATGGTTATGGTTGATATGAATGACGATATCATTGCGTTTACGCATCAGGCACAGGAAAAATCGGAACAGCAAAAAGAATTTATTATTTATGAAAATGCGGAAGAACGTGACGATTTAATTTATTTCACTTGTGCGCCATGGTTTTCCTTTACACAGCTTACGCATCCGATTGCCTTGAGCAGGGAGGACTCTGTTCCTAAAATTTCTTGGGGAAAATATTTTAGAGAAGGCGAAAAGGTATTGCTGCCATTCTCAATTCAGGCCAATCATGCGCTGATGGACGGTGTGCATGTGGGGAAATACATTGAAAAGCTTCAAACTTATTTAAATTCATTATGAGATAACTTTATCGATTTTGAGCTATAGCCTTTAAGTGAATGAGTACACAAGACCAAATATGATAAAATTATATACATAAAGGTGATTATTAAATGGATTATACGATAAGTAGTATATAATTGCATTAAAAAGGCTTAGAACCAATTATGATTCTAAGCCTTCGCTATTTATTTACTTATAATAACGGAATACCGCAACGACCTTTCCAAGAATCAGAACATTGGTTGTGTAAATCGGCTGAAAATCGGGGTTCTCAGGCTGTAACCGAACACGATTCTTTTCGCGGTAAAGGCGTTTCACTGTTGCCTCGTCCTCAATCAGAGCGACCACAATTTCACCGTCGCGCGCGGTTGGAGTTTTTAGCGCCACAACAATATCTCCACTCAGAATACCCGCATCTTTCATACTTTCGCCACGGACATTCAGTGCAAAATATTCTTCACCGCTTTGGTGCGGGGGACAAAACGGCACATAACCCTCCACTTCCTCAACAGCAAGGATTGGTTGACCGGCAGCCACCTTGCCAATGATGGGAACCTGAATGGTATTTTGCTCGCCTGCAAGATGAATTGCGCGATTCAGACCCGCATCGCGGTTAATATAGCCGGCACGCTCCAGCGTTTTCAGGTGGGCGTGCACACTGGAGGTAGACCTCAGGCCGGTTGCCTTGCAGATTTCACGTACAGTAGGCGGAAGACCGCTTTCGGTTCTGCTTTTCAAGTAATCATATACCTTTTGCTGGCTTTCGGTTAACATATCCTCAGCCCTCCCGCGTTTCTTAAATTTATATCTGTATTATACCATATGTTTTAAAAAAATACAAACAAATGTTTGGACAGCTCAAAAATTCATAAGATATTCACAGCCATTTAACAAATGTTTTGCGCCGCGCAGATATAATATGAATGTAATCAAGCAAATGGAGCCGCACCATTACTTGTTACATGTTCTACCCTCCTCAATATACCCCTCAAGCTAATGAAAAGGGCCTAATCATTTTGGATTGGGCCCCTTTTCTTTTTATAATTTTTTATGATAAATTCGTGTTTGCCGAATATAACGTTAGTTTTATGGTCAAAATATATTCGGAGGTGGCACGAATGAGTAATTTACATCTGCTAAATAATAAATCAAGAAAGAATAACTCCAGAGGATTTTATATTGCGCTTGGCGTGTGCTTAATTGCAGTCGGTGTGGCTGCGTGGACTACGTATGACAGTGTGGTTAACTACGCTTCGCCCAATGAAGGAACGACCAGCAGCGCGGTAGCGCAGCATACGAATGAAACAGTCAGCGGAATTAAAGTATTTGGAACCGACTCGGAATCTTCTGTTGCAGCGCCGTCAAAAGCGGAACCATCACAGGCTCCGTCAAAAGCACCATCAAAAGCACCGTCTTCAGTGCCCGCAAAGCAGACAACAGCCAGTGTCCTGACTTTCACTTATCCGGCAGGTANNATTGCAAAAATACAGTGGCGAAAACCCGGTTTATTCCAAGACGATGAAGGACTGGCGTGTGCATACCGGCGTTGACTTCAGCGCGAAGCTTGGTGATGCCGTAAAGGCTGCTGCAGACGGCACAGTTAAAAATGTGTACACGGACGATCTCAACGGAAACACAATTGTTATTATGCACGGTAATGTGGAAACATATTACTGCGGTCTAAAAGAAATGAGCGTTAAAAAAGGCGCTGTTGTGAAACAGGGCCAGAAAATTGGTACGGTTGGTACCGTTGCTTTTGAAAGCACAGACGCCCCACACCTGCACCTTGCAATGAAAAAGAATGGAAAATTTATTNNAGGCCCCCGAATTAAAAAATCGATTAGGGGCGAATGATTACCGCAGGACAAATCTGTTCTGCGGTTTTTTTATGGATTTAAATAATAAAAAAGCATAAAATTCAAATATCACACAATAAAAGGTCGGCTTTTATTTAACAATTTGTTAATAATTTATACATTATCTGTTACCATAAGTAGTCTGAAATCCATTATACTTAGGGAGGTTAGGAATCAATTATCTTAGAAAGGAGGCAGAGATTTGAGAAGCAAGGCAACGACCCTTGTTTGTGTTACCGGCCAGCGCGACTGTGACAGGTTGATTCGGGCGGGCAAAAAGATTGCCGAAGAGTCCTCTACGCCCCTACAGGTACTTTGTGTGCAGCCAACTTCCGCAGGTTTTGAAACGAGCTGTGAAGAGCTCGAATATCTGCGCCAGACAGCGCGCGATGCGAAAGCGGAAATGACCGTATATTTTAACGATGACGCGGCATTATTAGCTGTCGGTTTTGTAAAACAGATTGGTGCAACCCATCTTGTAACAGGAATGGCGGAGGCACCGGTTAATGGATTTATTGAGACGATTCATAAGCTTTTGCCTAAAATTCCGATTTCCATGGTGGCAAAAGACGGAATGATATATAATATTTGTCCCGCAGCTAAAAAAGAGCGGGCGGCTAAGCTATCTATGCAAAACTAATACATAGCGCATAGGAGGCTGCAACAAAATCCGGATAGTGCATGTCCTTGAAAAGTGATGTTTTGATAACACATCACTTCATGAGGTGTGAAACTGCCCGCCTTTGTTGTAGCCCTTTTTATAGTACGATGCAGATTTAAGTATGAAGCAGGAAAAGTAGCGCCAAACAAAAAACACTTGCAAAACATCGGCAAAATGATTAAAATAGCATATATATGTATTTTTATCTATTTTATTGATAGGGTGATTGTTTGTATAAAGCATGTATTTTTGATTTGGACGGTACGTTAGCCAACACGCTTGATTCGATTGCATATTTTGCGAATTCCGCGCTGAAAAAGTGCGGATATGAGTGCATTGAGAATGAAAAATACCGCTACTTGGTTGGTAATGGCGCGGACAGGCTGATGCACGCGATGCTTGACACCGTTTGTGGGGCAGGCAACTATACGGAGAATGACATCGGACGGCTCAGGGAAATTTACGACGATTTATACGAAAACGACCCGACTTACATTGTTACAAACTACAATGGCATGCATGAAACAGTAAATGCGTTGAAAACGGCGGGAATAAAGTTAGCGGTGCTTTCCAATAAGCCACACAACTGTACTGCCGCAATCGTCGATGCGCTGTTTGATGAAGGAACGTTCGACCTTTGCTACGGTCAGCGGGCGCAGGTCGCGCGCAAGCCATCACCGGAGGGCGCGCTTTTAATTGCTGAGGAGCTTGGGGTTGAGCCAAAGGGCTGCCTGTACATTGGCGACACGAATACGGATATGAAAACCGGAGCAGCCGCGGGAATGGATACGGCGGGTGTTCTTTGGGGATTTCGTGATGAGAATGAATTAAAAGAGAACAATGCAACCTATATTGTTGAAAGTCCAAAGCAGATTTATGAAATTGTTGCTTGCAGCATGAGGTGATCAATGAAATGGCTTTCTAATCTTCTGAAAACTGATCATAGGCTTGGTTTTAGAGTTATCAAAACAGGAATCGCTGTTACAATATGTGTGGCGGTTTCATTTTTGTTCAAGTTGGATCAACCGCTCTTTGCGGTTGTTGCTACCGTAATGTCGATGGGAAAATCCATTGATGCATCGGTCAAATCCGGAAAATACAAATTGATTGCCGTGGTAATCGGTGTGGCAATCGGGTGCGGCTTCGCATTTCTTTCACCTGCTAATGCGGGACTTTGCGGAGTGGGAATCATGATTACTTTGTACCTGTGTCACTTCTTTAAACTCAACGGGGCCGCAACACTGGCCAGTTTTGTGTTTGCCGCTATGATGTTTAATCCGGCGGCTGTAGTTCATGTCGTTCCCTGGAGCTACGCGCTTGCCTGCGTGATGGACAGTGCTATTGGCATTGTAATTGCACTTATCGTCAATTTGGTGGTTATGCCGCCCAATTACGCTGGGGAAATTAAAAAATCCTGTGCTCAGCTTTGCAGCCAGATTGAAGAATCCTTTGAGAATGCCGGCAGCAAAACACAGATTGACGCCCGCGCGGTCGAAGCCCTTATTGCAAAGCTGCGCTACAATGTCAATATGTATATCTCTCAAACCAAATTTTTACGTTGGAATGACGATGAAGTATTTAAAATATCCTGCAAAATATCTACATACCAAATGGTTCTGGACGAGCTGAAAGCGGTGGAAGTGATGGAGCTGACCGAGAATACCTCCGAATTGAGCGCCGAGCTTTTAACAGTCTACAATTACCATATGGACAGAATGCATAAATTGTATGAGCATACCATTGAAACGGTTCAGACCTCAGAGAAATAAAAAAGCTTTCCGGAATTTCCGGAAAGCTTTTTTCATTACTTAATGGTTTTTGCTGCGGAAATCATCAACGTCGATGCAATTTGCCCGGCGGAGCTCATACCGGTTCTGGCGTTTTCTACAATCACTGCAAAGGCCAATGGAGTGCGTGTGTCGGATGAAAATCCGACCATCCAGCCGTTTGGATTTTTACCGCCGCCAATTTCCGCCGTACCGGTCTTTGCACACACGGCAAGCCCCGGGAACATCTTGTCACCGTAATAGCTTGCTACGTTATAGCGCATATATGCTTTTAGCCTGTCTGCTGTAGCCGTGCTCAAAAACTGCCCGTCGGTCTGGGTGCGGCCGCTTTTTGTGGTCAAACCGAACTGTGTTGTAATCCGGTCGATCAGGTACGGTTTCACCGGTGTGCCGCCGTTTGCGATCGCACCCATCATTAGCATCATATGGTACGGGTTCGTCAAGTCGGTGTATTGTCCCACGCCAGACCAGCCTAACTCGTTGGCTTTTGCGCCGTCTACCTTGTAAACGCTTTTACTTGTTGTGATTCCGTCCAGGTCGAAGCTTCTGTTAAAACCCATCGCGTTCGCTGCGGCAGTCATTTTTTGAGTGCCCAATTCGATTGCTATTTGCGAAAATGCCACATTGGAAGATTTCGCCAGTGCATTTTTAAAATTTAATTTTCCATAAGCTGCCACATCGGTGATTTTATTCCCATCAATCGTGATGCTGCCGTTGCAGTCCCACGTGCGGCTGTCCAAATCGGGGATCGCTTCGATTGCAGCGGCCGAGGTTATTAACTTAAAAATTGAACCGGGCGTGTAAGTGGAGGAGAGAACCTTGTTCAGGTAGACGCCTTCGTACTTCCCAGTTTTGTCGGTATCAAGATCCTTTGGCGGGTTGGAAGGATCAAAATCAGGCGAACTCACCATGCAGAGCATTTCGCCTGTTTTGTAGTTGTAAATAGCAACCGCACCATTGCGACTGCCCAATTGCTGCAGGGCAAGCTTGCTCAAGGCGCTGTCAAGCGTCAATTTGATATTGCTTCCTCCACTTTTTCCGGTGGGAGATGCAAGCCCGGTAATCAGGTTATATCCCGATAATTCAGAACGGTAGTTGTACTGGATTCCGGTTGAAATATATCCCTTGGTGTCGCCGACGGCATGAAGCATTGCACGGCGAGTGGTTTCATCCGCGTTGTAAACACGTTTCCCGTTTTCACTTTTGGCGAGTATAACATTATTACGATCCAGTATTTCGCCGCCGTTAGACAACTGACTTCCGCTGGTCAAATGCTTGTTGAACGGCTGCATTGCCCAGTTTCCGCCGTCCATGACGATACCGTACAAAAACACACAAAGTCCGACCAAAAAGCCAAGACCAAAAATGTAGAGGATAAAAGAGCGTGCTCCCATTGTTTTCATTTGTTTTTCCTCCTTGCCGCGTAGGTGCGTTCATCGCTCGCCTTAATAAATGCGAGCAGACCCCATACCGCAACCATACTTGAACCGCCAAGGCTCACAAAGGGCAGGGTGACACCGGTCATCGGTAATACATCGGTTGCGCCGAACACGTTCAGGCAAGTCTGGAACAGCATCATTCCGGCTGCGGCACATGCGGAAATGGAATAGAAGGTAGAACGGCTGCGGGTTACGTCGGAACGCGCGTAAAACATCAGCATTGCAAGGGAAAATACGACGACCAGCGCCAAAAGCAGTCCTAATTCCTCACAGAGCATCCCAAAAACAAGGTCGCTGTTTGAAGCAAAAACATTTTTTAGCCAGCCATTTCCCAACCCAAGACCGAACAGGCCGCCGCTCGCAGAGTAGCTTAACACACGCGTTTGCTGGTAGCCGCCGGATTGATTCGCAAATTCCCAGACATGCCGCCACGCTGCGAAACGCTGCGCCACATAAGGCTTGAATTGCAGAATTAAGAACGCGCCAAACACGGCAACAGAACAAACCAACGCGATGGTTCGAACGCTGCCGGAGCGCATAAAAGCAATAATCAAAATGGTAACAAAGAAAACACAGGCTGTGCCGAAATCGCGCATTAAAAACAGCGAGCCCATGCAAACGGCTGAAAAACCGATGAACCCGGTTAAATTCTTGGCGGTTTGCAGCCTGTCCAAGGTTGAGGCACCGACAAAAATGAATGCGATTTTAATAAATTCAGACGGCTGTATGCTGAGCGGCCCCAGATTAATCCAGTTCCGCGCACCATTGCGTTCGCGTGCGAGTAAAAGATTTGCGGCAAAAAGAAGAACCGCTAAGATTCCGATTGCCAGCCGCCAGCGCATGACCCGATCCAAATCGCTGAGGAACCATATCATCACGGAGAATAAAATGATGCCTGCCGCGACCGCGCCCAATTGGACGTAGGTGCTTTTCACATCCATGCCCGAAATCAGCAAAATCCCGATTCCACTCAGTAAAAAGCCGATCGTTTCCAACTCAAAGCTAACGCGTCCAAGACCTTTCATGGAATAGAGATACAGTCCCCATTCCATTACAAACAGGGCGGCAAATGGAATTGTTGGCATGTAACTGAATTTGCCACCCGAAAAACAAGCCTGGATGCACAGCAAAAGCTGAATGAAAGTGACGGAGAGCATCAGTCCGAACGGGGAAGCTGCATGACGGGAAACACTATTTTTTAATTTGATTTGATTGGTATCACTTGTGCGTTTTAGTATCAGTGCCGTTGAACCCATGGCCATTGTGTCGCCGGGGAAAACCTGTGTTTGTCCCTGCACTTTTGTGCCGTTGACGAAGGTGCCGGATTTTGAGCCGGTATCAGTGACAATCCAGCCGCTTTCACGGCGCATCAGGACAGCGTGGTCACGGCTCGCGGTGGCGTCGTGCAAAACGATATCACAACTCTTACTGCGCCCGAGCGAGTTTTCCCAGTAAAGGACGGGGATAACCTCATGGGTAACCATGTCCTCCAAAATCACGACAGGGTCTTCCCTCCTGCGTCCGCGTTTGAGAGATGAAAAACATTTTATAACGACGGCAAGCGAGATGAACGGTACGATGATTCTAAAAATAAAGAGCACTAAATAAATAATATTTTTTACAACAGGATTATTAAGCGCCAAAGAAAGGCCCTCCTTTCCGTATTCATATAATTATGGGTTAAGTAAGTTCAGCGCAGCGGTGAGCATGTGCTGAAGGATAGGTTATATTCGCTATTGCTTTCTATTTATATAGTATATTATACAAGTATTTGAAAATAAAGTAAACGGAGAGAACAAAGTCGTTCTCTCCGCAATACCGTTATTCTTCTGTGATACCGAGTTGTCGCATAAATCGAGTAAGCCCTGCTTCAAAGTTAACACCAAAGCGGGCGTCTGTTTTCGCTTCACTTGTGCGGCGAATGCATCCCGCGGTGAAATCAGCTGCAAGCTGTATCGCATTGTCCAATCCCATTCCATTTAGGATGCCGGATAGAAGTGCGCTTGCAAAAATATCGCCCGTACCATGGTATCTGCCTTTGATTTTTTGAGAAAACGCATAGCTTACATTTTCCGTTTCACGGCTGTATCCCACAGCTCCAAGCAAATCTGCACTGAACCAGACCCCGGTGATGACAACCTGTTTTGGCCCGAGCGCGCTAAGCCGCCGCAGCAAATCCTCTATATAATCCCGTGTGTAAGGCCCCTCGCGGAACTTCTCGCCCAATAGAAACGCGGCTTCGGTAAAGTTTGGCACGATCAGGTCGGCTTTGAGGCAAAGTTGCGCCATGCCTTCTGCCATTTCGGCAGTGACCGTTTTATAAAGTACGCCGTTGTCACCCATCACGGGGTCAACTATTATAAAATTATCTTCCGTCTTAAAGGTATCGAACAAATCCGAAACGATCGCAATCTGCTCATAGGAACCCAAGTAACCACTGTAAAGCGCATCAAACTGTAAATCAAGTTCCTTCCACTGCTTTACAAAGCCGGACATGTCGGCGGTCAAATCTCGATAAGCATAGTTTGGAAGACCGCCGGTATGGGAAGAAAGCACAGCGGTCGGTATCATGCTGACTTCGATTCCAGCGGCGGACAGGATGGGCAGAACAACGGTAAGCGAGCATTTCCCGAACCCGGAGATATCGTGGATTGCCGCAATCCTCTTTTGTTTATTCATGTTATCACCTCAAACATTCTTACTATGATATATGTAATCATATGGAGAGTCAAGGTGAAAAATGTAAGAGGTTAAAATTAATGGAGCTATATTTTGTTTACGATTTCTCCATAATGCTTATAAATACTGCGGGC
The DNA here is from genome assembly GCA_002338255.1 of Ruminococcaceae bacterium UBA1865. Classification (GTDB taxonomy): domain Bacteria; phylum Bacillota; class Clostridia; order Oscillospirales; family Acutalibacteraceae; genus Caproiciproducens. Next base: position 10,951 of record DDHX01000017.1, read on the forward strand.
GGGAACAAAACCGCGCACCATGGACAGGGGGTAAACATTGCAGTCTTTTCCAATGATTGTACCGGGGTTCAAAACAGAGTTGCAGCCTACTTCAACACGGTCGCCCAGCATCGCACCGAATTTTTTCAGTCCGGTTTCGATGTGCTCGTCCGCCGCGTGAACGGTAACGAGCGTTTTATCCGATTTGACATTTGACGTTATGGAACCCGCGCCCATGTGCGACTTGAAGCCCAAAATGGAATCGCCCACGTAATTGTAGTGCGGTACCTGAACATTGTCGAATAGAATCACGTTTTTTAATTCGACGGAGTTGCCCACAACGCAGCCTGCGCCTACCAATGCACTGCCGCGTATGAACGCGCAATGCCTGACCTCGGTGTTCGGCCCGATAATTGCGGGGCCGTTGATATAAGCAGAGTCAAACACCGTCGCGGATTTTGCAATCCACACGTTGTCGCCGCGCTTGTCGTATTCATCGGGGGAAAGAGTTTCCCCTAATTTTACAATAAAATCGCTGATTTTTGAAAGCGCCTCCCATGGATAGTTCAGTTTTTCCAAAAGCGGGGCCGCCGCGGTATGGGTCAGGTCGTATAAGTTCTTAATCAATATTTTGTCCATCATGATATAAAAGAAGCTCCTTTGTTTTTCAATTTGTACCCTTTCATTATATTTTTATTTTTCAGTCAGGTCAATCGCTAACGCCTATTTTATCAGCTTTTTTATTTTCAGTATGTCGCCCGGGTGCAATTCGCTGCGGGAGGAGTCGATGGCATTGGTATTGCTGAGCAGCGCCGCTTCAAAATAAGGGCCGCTCAGCACAGATGGCCTGAGTGCGGAGGGCTTAGTAAAGTAGTTATATAAAATTTGGCAGTCGTATTCAGTTACAGTGCCTGTTCCATCCAAGTCTCCGGGTATGACAGCGGTGTAGCGGCTTTCCGTATGCCCATTTAAAATTGTTTCCACAATTGAACCGGTGCCGATGTTTCCGTCTTTTACTTCTTTATGATCAGCCGTAAAAACACGCAACTGCTGACCGAGTGCATTTGCATCAAGCTCTTTTTGGAGGCCGGCAACCGTCACAGGCCCATGAAAGCAAAAGGTGGACGGCTTAGTTTCATCCGGCTGCTGACTGGAGGCTGTGCTGGACGGCGCACTAACAATACCGGAAGCCGTACTGGCGGCACCGGAAGGCTCGCTAACGATACCGGAGTCTGTACCTGAACTGACACTTAGCGTGCTTGAAACCGGAGTACAGGCTTGCGGCTCAATACAGGTACCATCATGCTCAGAGTCAAAAACATACAGCGAAGTCATTGTTGAGGCGCCAATAGGATTCCCGGCCGGAACGGTGAGGAAAGAAATACCGTTTTCATCTACGCTAAAATTTTTTGTAAAATCACAATCTACTTTTACTATTTTATTCTGCAAGTATTTGCCGGCAGTCAAATCAATTTGTTCAATCTCAACGCAGCTGCCGGTGTCTGGCGCCCAGCCGGCAAGATAAAGAAAGTTCCCATACAGAGCAGCTTTTTCATATGCAAAATTAAGAGAGATGGCTTTTCTGCCGCAGCTGTAGTCTAAATCGCCGTTGTTGTCAAGCAGGGCAACCTTTGTTTTGCTGCTGAAATCCGTACTGATTAAAGCATATCCGTTCCCGGGTCTGTGAAAAAACTGCTGATTTCCATCTAAATACAAGTTCGGGAGGATATTGTTGATATCGGGGTAATTTTCGGCGTGGCCGGATAAAGCCGCTACACTCGAAATTAAAATCACAAGGAGCAAAGAACATAAAACAATTCGTTTTGCGTGTGGATTCCCCATTATTTGATACCTCCCGACATATTAATCACATAATGATATTATAATAAGGAAATATAAGGGAAAACCATAATGTGAAATTATTTCAACTATAATTGCGATTCTCACAAAGGCTGTAATCAACAGTATTCAAAAATTAATTCTACAACAAATAAAAAAATATTTTATACACAAAAAAAGTAATAACCGGCATTCACCGGTTATTACTTTATGGGGAGGAGTTGTATTGAAAAGGTCGTGGCAAATCCTTGCCACAAGCTTGTAAACAAATAAAAGATAACTGATTTTTTATTTCTTGAGTTTATTATAATACTCGCGTTTAGCAGTGTCAATCCTATCACAAAAGATTTGCAAACAATCTCTTTATTGGATAAAACAGAGTTTTTTGTCAGTAAAATTTAGTGATTATTGACGAATGATTTTCGTAAATTATCGGATATTACGATTTGCAAAATTTTGTATATCCTGTCATTCGCGATAAAAATCAGGAAGTTACCTCTGCGAGGATTTTTTTTACTCCTGTATGCCCGGTATTTTTGGAAGGGAGTCGAATCCCGGTTGCAAATCCTCGTCGGTGGGAATATAGTCAGTCATCGTATGATCCAAATATGCGGTATATGCGGCCATATCAAAGTAGCCGGTACCGGTTAAACCGAACAGAATGGTTTTGGCCTCGCCCGTTTCCTTGCATTTCAGTGCCTCGTCAATCGCACAGCGGATTGCGTGTGCACTTTCCGGCGCGGGAAGAATCGTTTCAAGCTTGGCAAACAGGATAGCGGCATCGAACACCTTGGTTTGTTCCGCAGAGCGTGCCTCGTCGAGAAGTCCGTCGTGGTACAGCTTGGAAATGATCGGGGACATGCCATGGTAACGCAGTCCGCCCGCATGGTTTGGAGACGGAATGAAGCCGCTGCCGAGCGTATACATCTTTGCAAGTGGGGTAACTTTGCCGGTGTCGCAAAAATCATAAGCATAGCGTCCGCGCGTAAGCGAAGGGCATGAAGCCGGTTCGACAGCGATAAAATACGGGTTCGCTCTGCCCAAAAGCTTATCCTGCATGAACGGGGCAATCAATCCGCCAAGGTTTGAACCGCCGCCGGCGCAGCCAATGATAATGTCAGGATACTCACCCAGAATATCCATTGCTTTTTTGGATTCCAGACCGATAATCGACTGGTGCAGCAAAACCTGATTCAATACGGAGCCGAGAACATAGCGGCAATTGGGCGTGGTTGTGGATTTTTCAATTGCTTCTGAAATTGCGCAGCCGAGGCTGCCGGTTGTGTCGGGGTCAATTGCAAGAATTGCACGGCCGACCTGTGTCGTTTCACTGGGGCTTGCGACCACATTCGCACCAAAGGTTTGGATAACCGCCTTACGGTACGGCTTTTGATTAAAAGAAGCTTTCACCATAAATACGTCTAAATTGATATCAAAATAAGCACAGGCTTCCGCTAAAGCGGTACCCCACTGGCCGGCTCCGGTTTCGGTTGTCAGTCCGGTCAGACCCTGCTGCTTCGCGTAGTAGGCCTGCGCCACGGCGGAGTTCAGTTTGTGACTGCCCGAGGTGTTGTTGCCTTCAAACTTATAATAGATTTTCGCCGGTGTACCCAGATATTTTTCAAGCGCATACGCCCGACTGAGCGGAGAAGGGCGGTAAGCCTTGTAAACATCAAGAATCGGCTCGGGAATATCAAAATATGCTGTTGTACTGTCCATTTCCTGCTTTGCAAGTTCCTCACAGAAAATCGGGTAAAGTTCCTCCGTGCGAATTGGCTTCAGAGTACCGGGGTTCAGCATCGGGTCGGGTAGGGACTTCATGTCCGCGCGCATATTGTACCACTGCGTGGGCATTTGCTCCTCTGTTAAGTTTAGTCTGTGTGGTATTTTTGCCATGATGATTCTCCTCTCAATTTGTAAATGGGTATAAAAAAACGCTCCTGCCCCTAAAAACTTAGGGACAAGAGCGTGTGCTCCTGCGGTACCACCCGTATTGCGCAATAAAGCGCCACTTGTTCCACGCACCATCATGCATGCTCCCTTGGTAACGGGTGGAGATCCCGTCAAAAGCTACTCGCATTTCTTTCGCTTTGCCCTCATAAGTCCATTCAACAAACCCCGCTCTGCCGCAATCACACCGCCTGCAGCTCTCTTTGAAAGCGCTCTGCCTGTCTACTACTCTTACTCGTCGGTTTTATATCTTGTGCTTTATTATATTCGGGTATATTCGACTTGTCAAGCACAAATTGATAAGAAGACTGAAAAAGGCTTTTGTATTGTATTTATACAGGAATAATGGTAAACTTATTCAACAAACAACAATGAATTTTACGGGGGAAAATATGGATATTAAGAAAAATGATATAATAGATTTAGAAATAACCGGCTATACTGCCGAAGGCAGCGGAGTAGGGCGTTACAGGGATATTGCCGTTTTTGTTCCGCTTGCGGCGGCGGGGGACAAGCTGCGTGTGCAAATACTGAAAACCGCGAAAACATTCGCCTTTGGACGAATCGATAAAATTCTAACTGCGTCCAAAGATCGCGTGCCGCAGGACTGCATGCAGTTTGCCCAGTGCGGCGGATGCGTTTACCGGCATATCAATTATCAGACCGAACTGAAAGCAAAGCAGCAGCGGGTACAGGATGCAATGGAGCGCATTGGCGGGTTTCACGATATTGTGCTTCAGCCGATTGTCGGTGCGAAAAACCCGGACCGCTACCGCAACAAGGCGCAGATTCCAATCGGACGCGGGCCGGGTGACGAAATTAGGATGGGCTTTTTTGCAAGTCACAGCCACCGCATCATTCACTGTGATGAGTGTCTTTTACAGCCGGAAGCCTTTACGGCTGCCATGAGCGCATTTCAGGAGTGGGCGCGCCAGAGCGGTGAAGACGTTTACGACGAGGAGACCGGCAAGGGCAGACTCAGGCATCTGTACCTTCGTCAGGCGGGTGCGACCGGAGAAGTGATGGTTTGTGTCGTTGTCAACGGCAACGGCGTACATTTCGAAAAAGAACTGGTGGAGATTTTAAAGGAAAAGGTACCCGGACTAAAGAGTGTCATTATCAATGTGAACCGCGATAAGACCAATGTGGTACTCGGGAAAAAGTGCAGAACGGCATGGGGCAGCGATTATATTACCGATACCCTGTGTGGATTGAGCTTTCATATATCACCAATGTCGTTTTACCAGATTAACCGCGATCAGGCGGAACGTCTTTATTCACTTGCCGGTGAATACGCCGGACTGACCGGAAACGAAACCCTGCTTGACCTTTATTGCGGCACCGGAACTATCGGCCTTTCTATGGCGAAGAACGCCGCCAAGGTCATTGGAGTTGAGATTGTCGAACAGGCTGTGGAGGACGCAAAAAGGAACGCGGAAGAAAACCATATTGAAAACACGGAATTCATTTGTGCTGACGCGGCTAAAGCCGCTTCCATGCTCGCATACCGCGGCGAACAGCCGGACGTGGTCGTACTCGACCCGCCCCGCAAGGGCTGTGATGCAGAGTTAATTGAAACTGTCGCAAAAATGGCCCCCCAGCGTGTTGTCTACATCTCCTGTGACCCCGCCACCCTTGCCCGCGACTTAAAGCTTTTTGCGCAAAAAGGTTATCAACCGCAGATCATCACCCCTGTGGACATGTTTCCCCGCACCGCGCACGTTGAGGTGATAATAATGATGACGTATTGTGGTCGAGACAAAAAATAAAGGGGTACAACCACAATATGTAGTGGTTTTGGAGCAAAAAATGAGAAAAAAACGGGCAGAAATAGTGCATTTTTCGGCCCGTTTTTTTGAGGCATTTTATAGATGACATCGGGTGTTTTTTGTAAATTCACAAATTGTTTGCAATATGTTATTCATAACTTTTAAAAATGTAACAGAGACACTATATTTTTTCTTATTGTATATATAATTAAATTATGTTAATATAAACATATCAATAAATGTTGAAATGTTTATATAATGTGGAGGATATATTATGAAAGAGAAAATATTAAGTGTAGGATCAATTATATCATCTTTTTTTGCATCAATATGTTGTATTGGAATCCCTCTATTATCAGTTCTTGGTTTGAGCGGTATAGGTCTTTCTTTTGCTCCAGTTATTACACCTTATAAAAACGTTTTCATAGTAATAACAGCATTAATGCTTGGTGTAGCTCACTATATAATAGCAAAAAATAAGAGTACACCAAAAACCACAAGAATTATTCTATGGATTTCAACGGTAATATCTGTTGGATTTATTTCATATTCGTACTTTTTAGAGAGGTAGTTATGCAAATTAAAAATGAACAAATTGAAGCGTATACAAAGTTTTTTCACGGACTATCTAATCCTACAAGATACCAAATTATTATTTCTTTATTAAATGATAAAAAAAACGTAGGTGAACTGGCCGAAGATTTATGTTGCTCCCAAAGTCTTATATCAATGCAGTTAAAATGTTTGAAATGGTGTAATTTTGTAAAGTCAATTAAAGAAGGAAAGAATATCTATTATTATATTTCTGACGAAAGAATAAAGGAACTTATTCAGCTTGGCCAATCAATAGCCGAAGGGAGTATAAATAAGATATGTACCTGTGAGGTTATAGAAAATGAAAATAAGAGTTAAGGGAGGAAAATATAGATAATGGAAAAAGAAACTTTGAATAAATGTTGTTGTGGAAATTCAGAAAAATCTTCGTGTGAGGTAGGAAATAACAATTTGTGTCCTGTATGTGAAAAACAAGGTACTCTTGTTAAAAACATTACAGTAAAGCATATGGTACTTGATGAGTTAACGGAGCAAATCGGTGATAAGGATTATTTTTTATGCATGAGTGAGGAATGTGATATTACTTATTACAATACAGAATCTAATATCAAATTTAATAAACAGCAAGTAAAAGTACCAATATGGTTTAAGAACGGCGCTAATCCTAAATATGCCTGTTACTGTAGTAAAGTTACGGAGGAACAAGTTATAACTGCTGTCGTAAAAGATGGTGCTAAAAATATGAAAGATGTCTTGAAGCTTACTGGAGCAATGAAAAATGCGCAATGCCAGAAGAACAACCCATTAGGTAAGTGTTGCCATCAAATAGTTCAGGATGCAATAGATAAGGGACTATCAATCAAATAGTGACAAATTATTCATGTGACACTTTATAAACTGGTATCGTATGAGTTTGGTATTATCTATTGGTATATAGGATCAATTATGCTAAATGGAAAAATTAATAGAATTGAATTGAAAATCCAAAGGTATTGAGATGATAAATCTTGATGCCTTTGTTTTCATATACCCAAAACAATTTTCTAAATCTGCCGTCAGGCAGAAGCACATGAGGCTATGTTTTTCTTTTTTATGAGAAGCATAGCCTCTTTTTTTATTGCCTGATGTGGCGAAAAAGAATGGAGGAAACCGAAATGGCAAACGAAACAATGCGTATCTTTTTCCCTCTGAAGATCGTGACTTACCCCCAGGGCGAGTATGGAGTGGAGGACAATCCGGTGGAAATCACCCCTGCAGATGCTGTCTCTTATGAAGATGCTATCCTCGCTGCCATCGTCAAAGAGAACCGGCAATTTAAAAATGACCGCGGCCTTGCGGAATACATCCATGAGGATGCGCTGAAGGAAAAGGTACACAGCCTGTATCCATCCGTGGAAGTCTGCGATGGTGAGCTGTGGGGAGTCATGACCGCCGGGCTAACAGAAGCTCTTTCTGGTGAGGAAACAGCCGAGCTTTTGAATTTTGTGGTTGGACAAAATGCAGATGGCTTCGGGGAAAGCCTAGAACAGCGCCCTATCAAAACGCCAGACGGCGAGATTTATGTCAGCCTCTGGAATGATGAGAATTACTCCATCAAGCCGGAGAAGGAAATGAAAAACAGCGCTCCCGCTCTCGGTTACAGCGGTCCGATGATGGGAGGAATGTAAGTGAGCAAGATATTTTCCATCATCGGCCTGGAAACCAACACTGGCATCCGCGACGTTGGACTCATGAGTGGGGTTCCCGAAGTGGAGGACATACAAAACTCCCAGCTATATAAAGAACTGGTTGAGGACTGCGGCGGTTCAGAATACATCACAGTGGCGGTTAAATCCTTCCGTTATGGCGAGGGGGAACCTCAAGATGCAACCGTCGAAGATCTCCAGTGGCTTAAATCTCATCCCGAATTCTTGAAAAGTAATGCGGTTACAAATCTGCAAAACGCAAGATTCGCCATCCTCTATCCTGATCAGGGGATGCAGATGAACATGTAGCGTCTTTTGGTTTTATAAAACTGAAGGGCGCTTTTTTTATTTCAGAAAGGAGATAATCAATGTCAGAAAAGGAAAAGGTGATGACTGTGACACTGATGCGGTCGGACCTGTACGACGCGCCCGCATACTCCGGCGCATATCTGAAACTCCCCGCAAGCCGGGACGAAATACAGGACGCACTACATCGTGCAAGAGTCACAGATGATCAGCCATATCAGGTTGTGGAGTGCTTCAATATGCAGGGAGAGGAACTGAGTTTTATTCCAGAAAATCCTCCTCTTGCTGAGCTGAACTTCCTTGCATACCGTATAAGTGAGTTGAGCGAGCATGACCGCATCGCCTTCACCGGCTGTGCGTTAGTGGGCGAGGGCAATCTGGCAATGCATGACCTGATCAACCAAACATACAATCTTGGTGATGCTCATGCAGTACCTGCTAAAAATGATCGGGAACTCGGCAAATTCTATGTCGACAATGATTTTATAGATGCGGTCAATCATGTACCTCCAGAATATCAGCAGGAGCTTCTGGACTTGCTGGACTATGAAAAAATCGGTCGTGCGCGTCAGGAAGCGGAAGGTGGTATCTTTCACAACGATTTTTATGTAGTAAATGGCTCTGGGAGTTGGGAAACAGTTTATGATGGTATCCACTTGCCGGAGCAATCTTTCCTGGAGAACTATGTCTTTGAACTCCTGGTATGTGATGGTACATTTTATCCGTCGGATATTGACGAATGTACAATACTTAAACTGCCCGCTACACCGGATGAGATATCGGAAGTATTAAAGGAACAGGGCATTAAAAATTTTGATGGATGCGTGGTGTATACCAATAAAAGCTCTGTCCCCAAATTAAATGGTGTGTTTGGTGACTATGAGGACATCGAAAAAATAAAGCTGCTGGCAGAAAAGATTTATGAACTCCGCTGCCAAGGTCAGGAAGCGAAGTTCAAAGCAGCTCTTGAGCTGATGGACTGTACCGATATCGACCTGGCCCTTGATATTACACAGAACATGGATTGCTTTGATTTTTATCCGGAGCTGTCCTCCCCTGAAGATTACGCCAGGCAGGAATTCCTGAAACGATATCACATCCCGGAAGATGATCCAATGCTCAAGCACATTCATTTCTCCCGATGCGATTCTGATCTGATGAAGGAAGCAAATATTTGCGCTACGCCCTATGGCATAATCCGGCTGGGCAACCGGGAGATGACTCTGGAATATTCAAGTCCCGCACTTGGTCAGCAGATGCTGTAACCCACAACAAAGATAATAGAACGAAAAGGCGCTGTCTTATAAAAAAAGGCAGCGCCTTTTTTGTTTTCCGAGAAAGGAGCTGAATCATGAACTATGATATAACCCCAGAACAAAAGACAGGCGCGGGAGTGACCGGCCCGCCAAAAAAGTACGTCGTGCCGCCGCCAAAAGATCCCTCCCGCTGCGAGGGCTGTCCCTATCCCGGCGTTGGATTTATCTGCTGGAGCGCAGACGGCTCCTGTATGAAAACCGATATGGAGAAAATTAACCTCCGAAGCAAAGGCAGGTGATCAAAATGAACAGCATCATCAGCTGGGTGGGCGGCAAGAAAGCACTGCGGGAGATGATCTATCAGCGGATGCCAAAGGAGTTCGGACGGTACATTGAAGTCTTCGGCGGCGGAGGCTGGGTGCTGTTTGGTAAGCCACCCGATACTGCCATGGAGGTCTACAACGATTTTAATTCCGACCTGGCAAACCTGTTCCGCTGTGTCCGTGACCGTCCCCTGGCTCTCTTAAAGGAGCTGAACTTCTTTCCTCTCAACGGCCGCGATGAATTCAATGTCCTGAAAAAGTATCTGACGAAGGAGGAGTTCACAAACGAGTATCTGCGGGAGGAACTGGAGATTGCCGAGCAGTATCTCACAGAGCCGCAGTTTGAGGAAATCGAGCCCATCCTCTTGGAATACGCGCAGATGAATGATGTGAAGCGCGCCGCCGCCTTTTACCGGCTCATCCGCTTAAGCTACGGAAGCGGCTGCACCAGCTACGGCTGCCAGCCCTTCGATATCCGCAGAACCTTCCACCTGCTCTGGCAGGGCAGCCGGAGGCTCAAGGATACCATCATTGAAAACAAGGATTTTGAGGATTTGATCAAGCAATACAGCCGGGAGAACGCCTTCATCTACTGCGACCCTCCCTATTACCAGACGGAAGGACACTACGCCGTGGAATTTAAAAAGGAAGATCATACAAGGCTGCGGGATACCCTTGCAGCTTGTCAGGGAAAATGGCTGGTCAGCTACAACGACTGCGAATTTATCCGGGAGCTGTATCAGGGCTTTTGCATCGAGTCAGTCAGCCGCCTCAATAACTTGGCGCAGCGTTACGACAACGGCTGTGAATACGCCGAAGTCCTGATTTCAAATTACGATACCGGCGAGCGTCTGCGGGACATGCCGTCCCAAATGAATCTCTTTGACGCCGACCTGTTTTCGGCAAACAACGATGACCCCACTGAGGGGCTAACTTAAAGGAGGAAATCCCTATGAAAATGATTGAAATGAAATCTGCTGTAGACAACAAAGGCTACCTTATTTTTTCGGAGGAAACCGTAAGCGCAGCCGGGTTAAAGCCCGGTGACGAGGTGTACGTCACCCTCACGGTTTCGGAGGAAGAAAACTATCCGTACCCAATGATTCTTATTATGACAGAACCCTTGGATATCACCATTCACAACGCACAGGAGATGGATGAGGAGGAAGAACCGGAAGAGGAAGATGATCTGACCCTGCCTTATTCCCTGCTGGAAGATGCGAATATCCCTTTGGATAGCGATCTGGACATCATCTGCGGGGACAGAGAAATCAAGATCCGACCCGCTGGATCGTCTGCCGGATGAACTGCACGGGCTGTTTGACAACCTGGGCATCCACTCCGACACCGTTCGGGAGGTTATGAAAAAGGAGGGTTACTTCGTATGAAAGCAAAGCCTATTTACAAAATCGTAGACGGCAAGGGGCGTGTCCTGATCCCCAAAGAACTCCGATCCTCCTCTGGCATGGACTATGGTGATATTGTCAGGCTGGGCATCAGCCAGGGAACTATCAGCATCAAAAAAGTGGATCTCATCGAGGTGGGTGATCAATCGCCGGAGGCGGTGGAAGCCTTTGTCCATGCCGCTATCCGTGAGATGCCGGAGGGCACACAGATCGCCATCGCTGCACGGCTGCTGGAACTCATCGAGCAGAGAAAGGGGCAGCGTCATGAGTGAAAAAACATTATTTTCTCAGGAGGACTGCTTACAGACCGGATATGACATGCCCATCAGCGGAAAGGTCATTGTCCTGCATCCTTCCGCACTGCCGGAGGACTGCCGGGAGGCAAAACACCAGCTGTACTTTTGCACCGGAGGAAACGGCAGCAATCCTAATCCCATCAGCCGCTCAATCTTTACCGTTTCCCTGGCGGAAGGAGAAAAAATCCGCTGGAACCGGAGTGACGTGTTCGGTATTGCAAAGCCGGAGATCCTGTCCGATCAGGCCAG
>DDHX01000043.1 GCA_002338255.1 Ruminococcaceae bacterium UBA1865
ACAATCGTTCGGGAAGAATTACAAGCATAAGGAATACAATTAAGCCGAGCAGAAAAGCCGGGTCGCTGAAAATAAACATCGGGAACAGCATTCCAAAAAGTACTGCTATTTTTGACCTGACATCCAGTCTGTGAAGATAGGTATTCTCCATATTCAGCAATCCTCCCCGCAGCTGTTTATTACCATTCCCGCAAGCTGCTTCATATCGAGAACAACTTGTTCCAATCCGAAAGGTTTTAATTTCTTAGATAGTTTTACACATTGCGGCGGAGTAACAAAGGCCTCTTCCAGCACCTCAGAATTCGAAAATACCTGTTGGGTTGTCCCATCAAGCACAATTCCGCCCTTTTGCATTACAATCACCCTTGTGGCATAGCGCGCCACAATATCCATATCATGAGTAATCATAACAATCGTAGTTCCGTTTTTATGAAGTTCGCAAATTAAGTCCATCATTCTGTTGACACCCAGCCAATCGAGTCCGGTAGTCGGTTCATCGACGACCAAAACTGATGGACGCATCACCAAGATGGATGCGACTGCAATCATCTGTCTTTGACCCTTACCCAAGGAAAACGGATGCTCGTCCCTGTACTGCGAAAGATTTGTCAGCTTAAGCACCTCGTCGATACGCTTGCTGATCTCCTCTTCGCTTAAGTTCAGATTCTGCAGCCCATATGCCAACTCATTGTAAACAGATGTCGAAAAGATCTGATGGTCCGGGTTCTGAAACACATAACCAATGTATTGCGTTAATTCAGAAGAGTCCTTTTTGCCGATATTTTCACCGCAAACCGACACAGTCCCCGAAGTGGGCGTAAGAATACCATTAAAATGTTTTGCCAAGGTGGTTTTTCCGGCACCGTTCTGGCCAATGATGGCCACAAAATCTCCTTTTTCAACCTGCAGTGAAACCTTTTTCAGAGCAATCTTTCCACTTTCGTATTGATAAGTCAGGTTGTCGATGCTAAGCACAGGCTGTGATAAAACTTCCAGATTTGTTTTCATGGAATCGGATGCACTGTATTTTATTTTTTTCCCGTTCAAGAGCTTTTTGGTCAGTTCAAGGGCATCCGTAACGGTAAGGGGAACCTCGTCTTTGGTAATTAGTCCGTTCTGATATAGCTCCCAGCCAAAGATGCTTACCGGAAGAGGCTTGATACTGTTTTTTTCCACTAAATCCAAATCCTTGAAAAAATCAGAGGGTTTTCCGCTCCATGCGACAGTACCATCATTTATAATAATCAGCTGATCAGCCTTTTGGCTGATTTCCTGGCTGGAATGTTCCACTGCAACGATTGTTGTGTTTTTCTCGCTTTTTAAATCAGTAATGGTTTGATATATTTCTTCACGTCCGATTGGGTCAAGCTCCGATGTGGGCTCATCTAAAACAAGGATAGAAGGCTTCATCGCCAGCACTCCTGCAATTGCAAGGCGCTGTTTTTCACCGCCGGAAAGCTGGGAAGTTCCTCTTTTGTTATAGCCAACCAACCGGACTCTTTCCAAAGCCTCGTCTATTCTCTTAAAAATCTCCTCCCGCGGGATCATATAATTTCTTGGGCCGAACGCAACATCCTCTTCCACTGTTTTTCCGAAAACCTGTGTGTCGGAATCCTGCATCACAAGACCTATATGCTTTGTCATTGTTTGTACCCGATACTTTGCTACATCCATATCCGCTACGATAATGGAACCGGTCAGCTTTCCCTCCATCACTTGGGGAATAATCCCATTCATACACATCAGCGCAGTTGTTTTTCCTGCCCCTGTTCTTCCCATGATAACGGTAAATTTGCCTTCGTCCACTTGAAAGCTTATATTGGAGAGAACATTTTTTGAATCACCCGGATAAGAATAGGATACAGAATTAAACACAATATTATCACTCATACGCTGTGCCCCTGTTATCTGAATTTAAACATATCGGAGTAGCTTGTACTCCGATATGTCGTTTCTCAATTATTCAGCAAGAAGTTTGCTGCCCTTTACCGCCTTGTAAGCGATCGCGGCAAGAATGGTATTGACAGCAGATGCAATCAGTAACGATGGAATATTGGCTACATAAAGCGCCCAGCCACCGACGGGAAGCAGCAGCAGACCTGTTGCAAAAGTGTTCAGGAGGGTTGCAACCACAACACCGATTACCAGACCAAATTTAACTTTTTTGGAGATGAATCGAAGAATAAGCGCCCAAAGTGCCATCGTAACTGCGATTCCGAGATGAATGGGGATGGTAAGCGGGAAACCTACGACTGCTGCGGACAACAGATGGCCGATTGCGATAACCAGTGCGCCTTCCACTCCGCCAAAGGCAATCGCGCAAAAATATCCCGGACAGGAGTCGAGACCAATTGAACCGATTGGACTGGGGATTTTGATCATTGCGCCTACCGCACTCAGCGCAATAAAGACAGCTACAATTGCCACGCGTTTGACCGACCATTTTTTCTTTCCGCCCGTTTGCAAATCTTCTTTCTCCAAGCTGCTTGTACTCATGAATAGTTCCTCCCCTAAATGAAATTTATAATACAGGCATACTGCCTGCTGACAACATTTATTTGCCGTGATTTATCATTTCATTTGCCTGGTTCAAAGTAGGACAGGTTCGCGCTCCGACATTTTGACAGGTAAAGGCGGCACAGGCCGTAGCGAACTCCATGGCTGCCCTTAATGGCTTTTTGTCAATAAGATAGGAATACATGAATGCACCGAGATAAGAATCTCCGGCGCCGGTAGTGTCCACCACTTTAATCGGGTAAACCGGCACGAAAGTTTTAGTATCAGTTTCATCAAAAGCAATTGACCCTTTACTCCCGAGGGTGACAAGCAGAAGCTTTTTAAAATAGCCGCGTATGTATTTGCACGCTTCAGGTAAATCCTGTGTTTCGCACAGTTGATAAAATCCACCTTGACAAGGTGCGAAAATATCTACATATTGGAGTGCCTCCAATACCATTTCTTTGCTAACGCCCAGATTTTCCATGGTGTTCATGCCCACTTGCAGATTGAACACAGTGGTCATGCCTGCTTTTTTTGCTTCTTTCAGAGCCTGTAACGCCGCTTCCCCGGGAAGAAAATCCGTATAGAGAATCTTGGCTTGAGTAAGATAATTCACATCGACATCTGTTTTTTTCATATTTAAGAACGAATTCCCCATATTCAGTAAGATAAACTTCCGTCCCTTACTGTCCACTACAATGTCCGTGTGGAGAGAGGTGCTGTTGGGAATCGTGCGAAGACCACGTTCATCGATTTTTTCTTGGACAATGCTGCTTTTAATTTCTTCGCCTAAATTGTCATCACCAATTTGTGCCATAAATCCGCATTTACCTGACAAACGGCTTACTTGTGTAATTACGTTTGTGCCGCTTCCTCCGGGTAAGTAATTCGACTTGCCGACAATGGCAAACCCGTCTTCCTGAGGCAGCTCGTCCACCTGCATAATTACATCCATTGCTACTGTTGCCAATCCGATAACATCCAACATTTTGATCCTTTCCGCTTGAAAGCATTTTATATTATTTACAGCCGCTGTCGCAAGGTAACCATTTGGCTGTATCGATCTCCCCTAATATTAATCTCGCTATATTCAACGATGACATTATTTTGATCGTATGCGACTCGTTTAATAAATAAAACAGGGTCCCCTTTTTCAATATTCAAAATTTTCGCCACATGGCTACTTGCTCCGATTGCGCTGATATTGTCCTGCGCGGTTTGGATGGAGATATTAAAATCCTCTTCGAGCGCCTTGTACAGGGACTGCTTTTTTTCAATTAAGGATACATCATTTCCTTCCAGATATTTGCATGGAATAAATGAAACATGGATGCAGATTGGTTCGTCATCCGCAGCGCGTTCACGGTAAATCTCATACACCTTCTCATCGAGATCGATGTCTAATTTTTCCGCAACTTCCTGTGTTGGAAATGTCTGAGATATTTTCATTTTTAGTACAGATGACTTAATCCCCTGCTTTTGAATGACATCGGTAAAGCTCATCAAATTCGGATAGGAAGCACTTAATTTAGACGGAGTTACTTTCGTCCCTTTTCCGCGTACAATCGTGAGGTATCCGTCATCCACCAAACTTCTCACCGCATTACGAACGGTAGTACGGCTCACTTTGTAAAGGCTTTCCAACTTTGCCTCGCTTGGTAAATACTCGCCTTGTTTGTAATAGCCGTCTTTAATTTTATTTTCAATATCGCTCCTGATTTTCTGATAAAACGGTTCGCCTCTAACCACAATAATTCACCTCCACATAATTTATTTTGACCGATCACAATAAATTTTTCGTAAAAAAGCAAGAAACGATGCACTTTAATTACATTGTGACATCATTATGTCGTTATTAGTAACATATCACCGATTATTAAAAAAGTCAACTAAAATTTATTCTATTTTATAAAATTAATATAAACAATTTACATATTTTTTGAATTAATAATCCTGTCATGGATTGGTGGTTTTAATTTAGCTAACAAAAATAAATGAAAACAGTGAATTATTTGAGTATATCAGCGAACAATCATCAAAGAGTGTCTTAATTTAAATGAAACAGAGACTCAAAAAATCAAAAATCCTGCAATTAAAAATTGCAGGATTTTTGATTGTCTTTATTTGTTAAAAGCAGTCTTACACAGACTGGGCTAGTTCATTTTCTAAGTCTTGCAGCAATGCTTTTTTCGACTGATGAATACAATGACCTTGTATGCATATTTCAAAATCAAGCGTTTTCAAATAATCAATCAGAGTTTTCAGTTTATCCCTATAAAACAAGTTCCCATAATAAAGATCTTCATAAGTACAATCCCCTAAAAACACAGTCTTTTCTTCCGTGATATAATAAATTACACTGTCCTCGGAGTGAGGTCCCCCGATACGTTTAATTTCGCATGTAATCCCGCCGAGGTCGAGCTTAAGCTCATCCTCAAAAACAATATCAGCCGGTTTAATGCAAATTTCTTTTCTGTTAGGATACTCTTTGATGATCATGTCAGAACAAAACTCAATATCCGAACCATCTTGAAGACGCTGATGCATTGCCTCATCATCCCAACACCATTTACTCATCTTAATAAGCTCTGCATTTGTCAACCTGCACGCAATCGAAACAGCATCAATAGATGAGAGCCCATAAGTATGATCCCAATGCCAATGGGTTATTCCTACAAAATTTGGATAAGCAAGATTTGCATGAGCAAGTTGCTGCGTAAAAAGTTGAACATGCTTTGAGGAATTTCCCGCGTCAATCATCAATGCATATTGATTCCCCGCTATATAACCTAAAGCAGGCCGATCCGTATCAGTATTGTTTGGTAAATAATATATTCTGTTGGATAATTTTGTCAGCATATTCATATTCCTCCAAGATGCTATAATATCTTTTATTTGCTTATCCATTTAATCCACTTAAATTTTGTATTTATAAATAAACATATAAAATTGGAGAATACCTCTGTGCGGTCTTCTCCAATTTATATGTTTATTGGATTGAAGTTTTCGGAATCGTGCCCTACACATTATTGCAAACTTGTTTCGCTTTTTCTTACGCAGTCTACCGTTTTTTGCGCGATGGCTGTTATGGTCGTTTGGTGGTAACCTCTTACATAAGAAATCAGCTTGTCATCAATAGGCTTAAGCCATTTATCATCGATACATCCGAGTCCGTATGAAATTCCAAACAGCGTCATGATCTGTGCGGCGTTGCAGTCCACGTCCTGTCCCATCATGCTGATCATATTCAAACAGGTTTCAAAATCATTGCCGCAAAAATACAAAGCAACTACTTCCGCAGCGGCGTTTGGATACGCATGAATCCAGTTGTACTCCTCATATTTTTGTTCGCAAACTTTCCATGCCGTTCTATAATCATTTGATTTTTCGCACTGCTCCCAGGCAAACTGAATTACTGTAAAATATTCACTGTCTTTCGGGATCATTGTGATAGCCTTCTTGACAATGGTTCTCATATCATCTTCGCAAAATGCGATAGAGCACATGACGGCGTTAAAAATCTCGCCCAAAACACCGTTATTGTGGTGTGAAACACACCCATCTTCAAAAGCCAACTTCGCCGCTAACTTTGGATTGGCAGGAGCTGCCATACCACATACAGCACCTCTCATTTGGGCCCCAATCCATTCACGGAAAGGATTGGAACGGTATCCGCTCTCCGGAGGATAGATACCCAGCATGATGTTTTTGAGGGCAATATCCTCTGCCGACCATCCTGAAGGAATAAGCGCAACCCACTCTTCTGCGATATCGATTGACGAAACTGCATAACCCTTTTTAGAAAAAGCTTCAAGAAAGGCAATTTCATAGGTTATATCGTCATTGTAGGTACTGGGTTTTCTGACGTAATCATGTATTTCGCCGAAGAAGGCTTTGATGTGGTCGGAGGTATATCCCTCCACTGCCGTACCAACCGCGGCGCCTACAATCTGAGCAATCCAACCGGCATACACCTTGTCATAGAACTCTTGGGATGTTGTATGATACGGCTCATATTCGCAAAACTCCACACTGGATTCATAGTCTTCAAAACGATCATAGACCTTGTATTTTAAGTAAGGATGACCTTCAATTTGTTTCGCATTGTTTAATAAATAAAACACCCTTGCGGTAATTCTTGTGAGTTCAATTTTATCTTCTCTTTCCAATGCATCAAGTGCTGACGGAATCAGTTTTTCTGCTTCGGTCACATCATAGCCCATGTTATACATGGAGAGGATTCCTGCCAGAAGAACTCTTTCCGGCGCATAGGAGCCGGGANNTCATGACTTCCCCACAAAAGCTTCGTATGAGTCCAGCTTTCATCATCTGCGGTGAAAGCGCTTTCCCATGTCTGCTCCTCTTCTTTCAGAATAACAGGTATGGCGTTGGCTATCAGTTCATGATTGTATTCATACGCACGTTTCATTTATATTCTCCATTCTATTTGTACTATAAGTTGATTTTTATAGTATCCGTTTTATATGTGATTATCGAATATAATCCTAAAAGTAAAACGATAAGCACTCTGTAGACTCGCTATGGTTCCTATACGAAACAGTCAGAGCATAAATTGTCTTGCACCTGTAATGTACAGAGAATGATTAGTTTTGCTGATAATAGTGCATCATCTGAACAAGCATATCAAAATAAGCATCTTTATTCGTGCCAATTCCCACACAGCAGTTGGCAGGTATCTCTTTGCAGGTTTGATTAAGGTCTACAACTGTTCGGCCCATATTCAAACTGCTTCTTGTTTCAACAGCAACATAGCAGTCCCTGCAGTCAAGGACTGCAGGATTGATTGCATACGCAACCGCTAAGGCGTCACTAAGAGGAATTGTATCACGTCCAAATTTTCGGTTTACATCGTGCAGAAAATTCAGAAGCGCAGTGCATTCCTTAGAATAAGGAGTTTCTATCCTGGTCAGTGTTTCTACTTCCTCATCAGTCAAACCGGATTCCATTGCGACATTCCAGCCAACCATAACAAGCGGCACTTTCGACTTAAACACAATGTCTGCGGCAAAAGGATCCGCTCCTATATTGAATTCTTCATAAGGAGAAACATTTCCTGTTTCACTGGAACCGCCCATTAATACAATTCGATTGATTAATTTACTTAAGGTCGGATATTTCAACAGCGCAATGGCTATATTCGTAAGAGGCCCTATTGCTAATATATTTAGCTTCCCTTTTGCATCGACTGCATGCTGGTAGATAACGTCCCATGCATAATCTTTGGAGATTGCTTTTTTGCTTGCTTTCAGTTGTAAATTCCCCAAACCGTTCTCTCCATGAATATGCCCTGCCGTATGAAGCGGCATATTCAGCGGCTTTTCTGCACCTTTAGCAATCTCAGTATTTATATGAAAATATTCTGCAATATCAAGGGCATTTTTTGTAACACTCTCCGATGTCTGATTTCCCGCAACAGTAGTAATTGCTTTTATATCCAACTCATTGCAGCTACCGGCAAGCATAATCGCAAAAAAGTCATCAATACCCGGGTCTGTGTCAATAATGACAGGCGTTCTTTCCACTTTTTCATACCTCCTCTTATTGATATTTATTCACCGCATCAATAATCAAGTCAATAAATTGGTGACGGTCAACGTTTAAAAGTACATCCACATTGGGCGTTCTATCACTGACTCCGTTAAAATCAGTTACTGTACAACCTGTCGTGTATTCACCATGAGTATCAATCACCACGTTTAATTTTTTAGATTCAAATATCTCCGGCTTTAGCAGCCACGCAACCGCACATGGATCATGCAGGGGAGCAAAGTCCCATCCGAGACTGTTGTGAAATTTAATAAAGAACTCCAGCAGTTCCCCGACCAAGACTGCAACTTTTCCGCCCTGATTCTTTATTTTCTTAATATCTTCAGGATAAACGCGGGCTTTGTGTGTAACGTCAAGTCCAGCCATAGTAATTGGGATTCCCGACTGAAATACAATATCAGCGGCCTCCGGGTCAACCAGTATATTAAATTCGGCAGCCGGTGTCCAATTCCCCCCGATTGCTGAACCACCCATCAAACTAATTCGTTCAATTCTGTTTTTAAGATGCGGATATGCGAGCAAGAAAATTGCAACATTGGTCAATGGGCCTGTTGCAACCAAAGTGATCTTCTCCTCACTGCCTTCAACGACTTTCGCCATAAACTGTACCGCAGAAATGTCGAGAGCTTTTTGAGGGGATTGCGGAATCGTTGGGCCATCCAATCCGGAATCGCCGTGAACAGACGGAGCGATTATGATCGGTCGGCTCATGGGCGTATCGGCTCCCATCGCAACGGGAATATTTTTGCCAATATAATTAAGTACTCGCAGTGCGTTGTTCGTGGTCTTGGCAATTGTCTGATTCCCACCCACTGTGGTAATCCCTTTTACGTCAAGCATATCGCTTGCGCAGGCCAAAATAATCCCAATTGCATCATCATGCCCCGGATCGCAATCAATAATAATGCTTTTTTTATTCATACAAACACCTTCTCTAAGTAAAAAACTAATTTTTAAATATAAGGGTAAAGATAGATCTATCTTTACCCTTATCGTAAACTATCGCCTTATCAAAATTACGGTCTTACAGATGCTCTTACAGCTTCAATTTGTGCTGCTGTTTTACCAAAAGCAGTATCAACCTTTATGCTGCCATCAGCAATCTTTCCAGCCAAATCATCTATCTTCTTTTGAGTATCCTGTGGAACAGCTGTGTTATAGGTATCATTTTTCGCTAAGCCAACACAATTATCCGCGATACCGAGTGATACGGCCTGGCCATATACCAAAGTTCCTTCTTGTGCTTTTTTAACTGCATCAAAGATGGAGACGTCTACTCTTTTAAGTGCAGAAGTTAAAATCGCTTTTGCTTTTTTAGGATCGCTTGCCTGCAAAGCTGCAGCTTGGTCACTGTCAACACCGATTGCATATTTACCTTTTTCTGTGGCACCGTCAATTACGCCAAGACCTGCTGTACTTGCCACCTGGAATACGATGTCGGAGCCTTGATTGATTTGAGCAAGAGTCAGCTCTTTCGCGCGAGCGCTGTCGCTGAAATTACCAACATAAGCTACAGAAACTTTGATTTTTGAATTTGATTGTTTAGCACCTTGAATATAACCCATTAAGAAATCATTGATAACCGTGTTTTCCATACCGCCTACAAAACCGATTGTACCGGTTTTTGTAGTTAATGCGCCAACGGCTCCGGCAAGGAATGCGCATTCATTCTGCTTGTATTCAATGGAATAAACATTCGGATATTTTGCTTTTGTATAGTCAACACTTGAGTCGAAAATAATATATTTTTTGTCAGGATACTGAGGAGCTACCTGCTGAAGTTTTTCAGCCATCTGCCATGTACCAACGATAATGATATCGTAGCTTGAATCTTCTGAAGTATCAATTAATGTCGGCAGCCATTTTGTTTCGTCATAACCCATTTCAATTACTTTTGTAGTGCAGCCCAATTTGTCTACCATCATTTTAGCGCCTGCATCCGCAGAATCAAAAAACGCCTTATCTCCAAGGGTGCCATTTAACAAAACTGCAACGTTTAATTTTTTGCCTGTTGCCTTTGATTCGGCCGCAGAATCAGCAGTTTTAGCGGAACTGTCGGACTTGCTCGTGGCACTGCCACCATTGGAACATCCGGTCAAAGCAACAGAAAAAATCATGACCGCTGATAGTAACGCCGATAAAATTCTTTTTCTTGATAACATAATTCTCCTCTTTTCTTCAGCGATGAAAATAATATTTTATTCCCTGCTCCAGTCGCTGACGCTGTTGCAGAGAATCCAAACGGTGAGGAAACTGCATACGGTTCAATAATACTAATCTTTCATAAAGAATAAATTTTCCGAGGTAAGCATCTCGTTATTTTTGAAGATATATTTTTTTAATTTGTCTGCTCTTAGAAATCGAGTAGACAATCAAACCTACAATCGTCAGCAAATATGGAATCATTTGAATGAATTGCACAGGTATTCTTAGCACCTGCAAATTGCTGGCAAGGGCATCCGCCGCGCCAAATATCAGGGAAGAGCCCATTACTCCAAGCGGGGTACCGGTGCCAAGCGCCTCGGCGGCAAGAGCAATGAATCCTCTGCCGGCAACCATATCGCGGGCGAACTTGTCCATATAACCCATCGACATATATGCACCGCCAAGTGATGCGAGGATCCCACTGATAATCAAAACGTAGTATTGTGTTTTTCTAACATTAATACCCACACTCTCAGCTGCATTTGGATTTTCTCCAACGACCCTAATGCGCAGACCCAATGGAGTTTTATAGAGCAACGCCCAAATGACGATGACTGAAAGAAAAGCGATGTAAGTTAAAAAGTTGTGTCCGGAGAAAACTGTTCCCAAAAAGGGAATATCTTTAATAAGCGGAATATCAATAGAAGGTAAAGTCAGACTGGCCAGAGATGTTGACATTCCTTTATCTTTACAAATCGAGTATAAAATAAACACAGTACCGCCGGATGCAAATAAATTAATTGCGATACCTGTCAAAATAATGTCTGTTTTTAAATTCAAAGCGCAATAAGCCATAATCACACCCAGTAAAGAACCGATGAGCATTGCAAACAACAGCCCAAGGAATGCATTTTGGGTATATGCACTGCCGACTACTCCGGCTAACGCAGAACAAAGCATAATTCCTTCAAGTCCAATATTCATAACGCCGGCTCTGTCCGTAATCAGAGCTGCCAAAGCCGCCAGCAGAATGGGCGTTGTAAGCCTTAAGATTGAAAATAAAAAGCTTGCGGAAAATATAGTTGAGATTATATTTTGCATATTATGCGCCCTCCTTCTGTAAAAGTTGCTTCTGAGAGTTCTTAACAATCAGTCTGTGTTTGTATTTATCAAGGAACATCTTTGCCGCAACCAACAGAATGATTAACGCTTGTACGATTGCCACTACTTCAGGTGCAATATCTGTTTTTCTTGACATAATGTCAGCGCCGATTCTCAAATAAGCTAAAAAGAATGCCGCCAACGGAACATATGCAGGATTATTTTTTGCAAGGATGGAGATAATGATACCGTCAAATCCATAACCCGGCAGGCTTGTCCATGAAAAACGAGTATACATTCCCAAGACCTGAGTCGCTCCGCCGGCACCCGCAAGAGCACCGCCAACCAACTGGGACAGTATAATTGTGCTCCCTACACCGACACCGGAATACTTTGCAAATTTTTCATTTTGCCCTGTGATACGAATTGCGTAGCCCCATTTGGTTTTATACATAAATAAATACACTAAGACAACTAAGAACGCCACCAAAATAATTCCTACATGTATTCCTGTCTTCGGAATAATGACAGATAGTGTGGCTGTGTTGGGAAATTGGTTGCTGGCCGGATATCCGGCAGAAGGGTCCAGAAGAACATATTGTAAAACATAGGTTCCCAAGAACAACATAATATAGTTTAGCATCAGAGACGATACAACTTCGTTCGCGCCCCATTTAACTTTAAAAATTCCAGGAATCGCACAAACAATAGCACCAAGCACGGCTCCCGCTAAAATTGCAACCACTGGGTGGATTCCCNNCCCATTGGCAGTGTCATTTTAACTGCAACAATTGCTGCACCGAGCCCACCTAAAAAGAATGCGCCTTCCGCAGCCATATTAAACTGGTTGCACTGAAACATAACCGCAATTGATAAACCTGCAAAGGTAAGTGGAATAAATAATTGAACTACATTACCAAAATTTCGCAAAGACTTTAATGGCCCGAGTAAAAACCAATACAGCGCTTCAAATGGCTGTTTACTTGTAAAAAATATAAGAAGCAGAGCCACGGCCATGGCAATAGCAATTGCAACAACTACTCTAAAAACTTCAAAACGATTTTCTATCGTTTTGCTCGTAAGCACTTGTTTATTTTTCATATATCGCATCTCCTATTTCTTCAGGTGACATTTTTTTGATTCCCAGCATATATTCACCCAGCTCCTGCTCGGTTACATTTTTACTGTCCGGAAAATACGCAGAAATTTCTCCGTCATACATTACGATCAGGCTATCAGAAAGTTCCATTACTTCGTTTAAATCGGCGGAAATTAATATAACCGCAGTACCTTCATCACGTAGTTCAACAATTCTTTTCCTAACAAATTCCGTTGCGCCTACATCAATTCCTCTCGTTGGCTGATTTACCACAGCCAAATCAGGCGATGAAGAAAACTCTCTTGCTACAACAACTTTTTGAATGTTTCCACCTGAAAGCATTCTGATCGGTTGCTCACGGCCGCTACATTTTACCAAATATTCCTTAATACACTGGTCTACTTCTTCATTTATCTTTTTAGTATCCTGCATTCCATGCTTATTGTATTCATTTTTAAAGTAGCGATCGGAGATGATATTATCCTTAATACTGATTTCACCCGCTATACCATAAGTCATCCTGTCTTCAGGCACATGTGAAACTTTCAAATTTCTAATATCGCGGATGGTGTGCTTTTCAATATTAACCCCTTTGATTTCAATCAGGCCTTTTGAATACGACCTTAAGCCCGTAACCGTTTCAGCAATTTCGCTTTGTCCGTTTCCCTCCACGCCGGCAATTCCAAAAATCTGTCCCTTGCGCACGTCGAAGCTAACATTTTTAAGTGATTCTTTTCCGAATTGGTTGACAACCGTTAAATTTCTTATTTTCAGTACGCTCTCCTGCGGTGTTGCATGCTCTTTTTCGACCTTAAGAATAACGTCGCGCCCGACCATTTTATTTGAAATATCTTGTTCGCTCAATTCACTGACTTCGGCTTCACCAACTGCACGGCCATTTCTAAGAATCGTAATTCTGTCGCAAATCTCCTTTATTTCTCTTAGCTTGTGAGAAATAAAAATAATTGTATGGCCCTGTTCCTTCAGCTTTTTGAGTTGAATGAACAACTCGGAAGTTTCCTGTGGAGTCAGTACCGCAGTCGGCTCATCCAAAATTAAAATTTGCGCGCCTCGAAGCAATGCTTTTAAAATTTCAATTTTTTGTTTTACACCGACCGGTAAATCTTTTACGTATGCTTTTGGGTCAATATCAAAATTGTACTTTTTCGCAACATCCTGTGTCATCTTAATGGCTTTTTCAAAGTCAATAAAGCAAAATCTTTTCGGTTCAATCCCCATAACCATATTCTCAGCTACGGTAAGAGATGGAGCAAGCATAAAATGTTGGTGAACCATTCCTATGCCATATTTAATCGCGCCCGACGGACTGTCAATTTTGATTTCATTGCCATTTAGCAATATTCTTCCTGTATCTGAAGTTTCCACTCCAAATAGAATTTTCATCAGGGTGCTCTTCCCTGCGCCATTTTCTCCGACCAACGCATGAATTTCGCCCTTTTTTACGGAAAAATTCACATTTTTGTTGGCTACGAATCCATTGGGATAAACCTTTGTAATGTTTTCCATTACCAAAATATTATCAGCCATCTTATACACTCCATTCACAACAAGAAATAATAAACCAAGCTGCTGTTCCCATGTAACAATTGTCGAATTGCATTGCATATTATATTTTTAATGCCTCATCTTCTAATATATATGCAGGTCTTTTTCCGTTGAATTGAACAAAAATTCCACATTGTTCAGACTCAAAGCTATGGAACTAAATTAATACATCCCCTTTTGATTAAACGATTTACCATAATAATAAAATAATTATGCTAAATTAATATTAATAAAAAACTCAGAAATAATCACTAATTTATGCTAAATCATACAACTAATTCTAAAATTTGTCAATATAATTTTATATTTTAACTATTTTTTAATTCATCACTTGAAAAATTTTATTTGGATGTTATAATATAAATGCTATATTTGATTAAACAGTTTACCAACTATAGCCGTGTTGGGAAAAGAAGGTGACAATTTGCGTTCAACCATAAAAGATGTTGCTAAGGCAGTCGGGCTATCTACTACAACGGTTTCTCTTGTGCTTAACAACAAGCCAAACAGAACTTCCGCTGCGAAAAGAGAGGCGATTTTTCAGGCTGCAAAAGATTTTGACTACAGACCAAACCGTATTGCCGTCAGTATGGTTACGAAAGAAACGCACACAATTGGCTTAATCTTGCCGGATATCAGTAACCTCTATTTTTCTGAGCTTGCGAAGGTCATTGAGGAAGAGTGTAAAAAGTATGGATATACTGTGCTGTATGGGAATACCAGCGATTCTGTAGAGTCTGATTTTGAGTATCTTAATATTTTCATTGACAGCAACGTGGACGCCATTATTATTGTTTTATCGGCATCATTTAATGAAGCTGATAAAGTTCACTTTGACAACATTATTGACAATAATAATATTCCAGTTATTATTCTGGATAGATCCATTAACGATAAAAACAAGAAATCTGTTCTTTTGGATCAGCAGCTCGGCGGTTATTTAGCCACAAATTATCTGATTAATCTGGGGCATCAAAAAATCGGATGTATTACCGGACCTAAAAATGTTACGAGCGCAAATGAAAGATTAAGAGGATATATCCTTGCTTTATCAGAAGCCGGAATCCCATTTGATGAAAACCTGATTGCTGAAGGTGATTTCTCCGTGGAAGGCGGCGCACGTGCTCTGCCATACCTTTTAGGGCAAAGCGTTACTGCTGTTTTTGCTTCAAATGATATGATGGCAATCGGTGTGTACCGGGAGTGCCACCGCTTCCATTTGCAAATTCCACAAAATCTTTCTGTGGTCGGATTTGATGATATCTTCCTGTCGGAATTTTTAGAACCCCCCCTCACAACCATATCCCAGCCAATTGTTCAACTGGCAAAAGAAACTGTAAATCAAATTCTTCTGCTTTTACGCGGCGAAGCCTCGGACAAAGAGGATGTCATTTTTAAACCGGTTTTAAAGGTCAGAGGAAGTGCAATCAGCATAACCACCAGCCTCAAAATAATATAGAGGAGCATTCACTAATGAACGTATTGAATTTTGGTTCTTTAAATATAGACCATGTGTATCAAGTAACGAATGTCGTCAGGCCGGGTGAAACTATTTCTTCTCATAATTTAGAATATTTTTGCGGAGGTAAGGGGCTCAATCAGTCGATTGCTCTTGCTAAAGCCGGTGCTCATGTTTATCACGCCGGTAANNCCGAGGAAGTGAATGGGCATGCAATTATTCAAGTTGACAAGTCCGGGCAGAATTGCATCGTATTATATGGCGGCTCTAATTTGACAATGACAGAGAAATATGTCGACTCCGTATTAAGTTCCTTTCATTCCGATGATATTGTTCTCATGCAAAACGAGACGAACTGCACAGGGTACATAGCAGAGCAATGTCACAAAAAGAATATTAAGGTTGTACTGAATCCCTCACCGATCAATAAGGAGCTTCTATCTGCATTCCCATTTCAACTGGTTTCCATGTTTTTAATCAATCAGATAGAGGGAACTGAACTGACGCAAAAAACGAATCCTGCTGATATTCTGGATACCCTGTCAGAAAAATATCCTGAGTCTTCTTTTGTCCTTACGCTTGGTAAGCGAGGCGTTGTTTACAGGGATAAAGATCACACCTTCAGTCATGGCACTTACAAAGTTCCGGTAGTTGACACGACTGCCGCCGGAGATACATTCACCGGATTTTTTCTTGGCTGCCTTGCCAACGGGCTTGACATACCAAACAGCCTGAAAAAAGCGTCCATCGCATCATCCCTTGCCGTTTCAAAGCAAGGGGCCTCCGTTTCAATTCCATTGATGGAAGAGGTCATTCAGGCCGAATCGCAGCTGATATATCAAGAATTTTGATATATCAGCTCAAAAAACAAAATCCCTTGCTATAGGATAACCCTATAGCAAGGGATTTTGTTGTACACGGAGAAATGAAAATACATACAGGCATTAAAATTAATGGAGTGCTGCTCCTTCAGCATGGCGGCGCCTGTAATAAACAAAGGACAACAGCACCACAAAAATACAAAACGCCGCATAAAAGACAAACAGTTTACTCTGTAATCCGCCTGACAGAATAAATACAGAGCCAAGTGTCGCCATAATTGGGACAAATACGCCGCGAAACGCGCTGTGTATTTCGCCTTTTCGACAGAGCATAAACACTTTGAAGTATAAAATGATATAAAACAGATAACTCATCACGATTGCAATTTCAGAAACGTCCGAATTCGGGAGCAAACCGAATTTGACGGTGATAAAATGCGCCACACTCCAAAAGAGTGTAAGAATGTAGCAGAAAATCGCCGAATTCACGGGCATACCCCGTTTGTCGTCCAGTTTTGAAAGCTTTTCGGCAAACGGAAACATCCCTCTGCCGCGCAAAGCCATAGAATATGGCAGTCGGATATATCCGAGGATAATCCCGTTCGCCGTCCCCATGACCGCAATGATCACAAAAATCAAAATCAGCTGTGCGCCGAAACCGCCAAACAGTTTCTGGGCAACTGCGTAAACGTGAGCATCCTGAAGCTCCATGATTTTTTTCGGTTCAAGCAGGCTCGTCACACCGATAAAATAGGCGACATATGTAATCAACACAAAAATTGGTGCTATCACAAGCGCTTTTGGCAGGTTCTTTTTTGAATCGCGGATTTCCGGCGCAATTGTAGTCGAAATTGTCCAACCATCAAAAGAGTAGGCAATCGGTCCAATTGCCGCCAGCCATGTAGCACTCCCTAATGTTTGGGGTGAAATATTTTTAAAGCCCTCGGCAGGATTGCCGAATAACAAACCGCAAACAGCAATAATCGCAAGGGGTATCATTTTGCTCACGGTAGAAAAATTTTGAAATCCACCGCCTAACTTAGCTGAAATCGAATTGAGCAGGAACGTGAAGGTATAGAAAACCAAGCCAATCAGCATCTGATTTTCAAGCGAGCCTTTCCAGCCAAATAATAGACAGACATAAATACCCACTACCCACGAAACAACAACCGCAATGGTGGGGAAATANNTGCCGCACGCAAGTTTTTCGCTCGCAAACTCTTCGACATAAGTAATTATTCCTCCGGGACGGTCAGTGCGTGAGGCAAGCTCGCTGATGCAGAGTCCGCCAAAAATAATGCTCGTGGCTCCAAGAATAAAGACCAGAACACCCAAAAACACGCTTCCGCCCGTAGCGGCTAAAATATTGTCACTCTTAAAAAAGATACCGGAACCGATACAAATTCCGATAATCATCGTTATCGTCGTGAAAAGGCCATAACTTTGCTTTGTTTTTTCCATTCTATTACTTCTCCCCATGCCTAATTTAGAAATAATGCAACTTATTGTATCATAAAAAGATTTATTTTAACAGCGTTATTTCCGCAAAGGATTACACGGATTACACCTGTTCAAGGGGAGAGGTTTTATTCTATTGTTTGTTTTTTTGCTTGCAAGACTGGCAGCCCGGACAATTGGAACAATTTCCGCAGCATTGGTTTCTATGCTTGATGGAATACCGGATTGCAAACACAAGCAGCACGATAATTCCAGCTATAATAATATAATCTACAATTCTCATATAAACTCCATTCTACCATCAATGGTAAATCAAAGTAGCAACATGGTAAACGATGAACGACATAATCCATGCCACACCTGTCTGATACAGCACCATGGCAACTGCGCTCCTTATACTGTTCATTTCACGTCTGACCGCATTCACTGCGGCAATACATGGAGTGTAAAGCAGTGTAAAGACAAGAAATGAAACTGCGGTCAAAGGCGTAAACAGCGATGAAAGCGCAGCAGGCAAATTGGTAACGCTGGTCCCTGTTAAAACCGCCAAAGTACTGACAACTGCCTCCTTTGCGACAAATCCTGTTATCAACGCCGTGGAAGCACGCCAGTCATTGAAGCCAAGCGGTGCAAACAGAGGTGAAATAAACCTGCCAATCCCGGCCAGCATACTGGCGGAACTGGATGCTACAACATTCAAGCGGGTGTCAAAGGTCTGTAAAAACCATATGATGATTGTTGCCACAAATATGACAGTAAATGCGCGAACCAAAAAATCCTTCGCCTTATCCCACATCAAAAGTGTAACGCTTTTAGCGCTTGGAAAGCGATAATTCGGCAGTTCCATCACAAACGGAACCGGGTTTCCGTGATAAACGGTGTTCTTTAAAACAAGCCCGCTGATAATACCCATCACAATTCCGGTTACATAAAGCGCAATCATCACAAGCGCACGATGATGTGGAAAAAATGCGACTGTAAATATTGCGTATATCGGCAGTTTTGCGCTGCAGCTCATAAAAGGGGTCAGTAAAATCGTCATTTTGCGGTCACGTTCACTCGAAAGCGTGCGCGTCGCCATAANNATGGCACGGAACAACCAAATCCGATTAACATCGGTACAAAGCTGCGACCGGAAAGCCCGATTTTGCGAAGCAGCTTGTCCATAACAAAGGCTACTCTGGCCATGTACCCGCTGTCTTCCAAAATCGAAAGGAAGAAGAACAGCACGACGATAATTGGCAGAAACGAAAGCACACTTCCCACTCCGGCAAACGCGCCGTCGATCACAAGCGAGCGTACCACGGGATTGATCCCATATGCGGTCAGTCCCGCACCCACAGCGCCTGATATGAAGTCGATTCCAAGGGATAGCAAGTCGCTTAACGCGCTCCCGATAACCCCAAAAGTTAGGTAAAAGATCAGCATCATGATGAGCAGAAAAATCGGGATGGAAAGATATTTATTTGTTAAAATATTATCAATTAAAACACTGCGACGGTGTTCCTTTGATTCTCCTGTCTTTATAACGCAATCCTTGCACATCGTATCAATGAAGGTATAACGCATATCGGCTAAGGCGGCCTCACGGTCAGTACCAAGCTCGCGCTCCATTTCGGTTACACTGTGGCCAACCATGTCTTTTTCATTGTCGGAAAGGCCCAGCTGGTTCAACATCGGCTTGTCGCCTTCAACCAGCTTTGTCGCGGCAAAACGTGGCGGGANNGCAACCGCGTGTATAGCCCTATGTACTGCACCGGCACAAAAATCCTGACGTTTCGGAAGCTGTTTTGTCCCTGCAGTGGAAACAGCCGTTTCGATCAGTTCATCGATTCCCTCGTTCTTACTGGCGGAAATTGGTACAACCGGCACCCCAAGTTCAGCCTGAAGCTTATCAATTATAATAGTTCCTCCGTTGGTGCGAACCTCATCCATCATGTTTAAGGCAATGACCATGGGAATATTAAGTTCAATAAGCTGCATACTGAGGTAAAGATTACGTTCAATATTGGTTGCATCAACGATGTTGATGATGCCGTTTGGATGATCATTCAGCAAAAAATCACGGGTAACAATTTCTTCATTGGTATACGGAGAAAGAGAGTAGATTCCCGGCAAGTCGACAACCGTTACATCTTTATGTCCACGGATTGTTCCATCTTTACGTTCCACAGTGACTCCCGGAAAATTACCAACATGCTGATTGGAACCGGTAAGCTGATTAAAGAGTGTTGTTTTGCCTGAGTTCTGGTTGCCGGCAAGTGCAAAGATCATCAGCTTATTCCTCCTCTACCTCAATATTTTTTGCGTCTTCAATACGAATTGTCAGTTCGTAACCGCGAAGATGAATCTCAATCGGGTCCCCCATCGGCGCCACCTTTCTTACCATTACTTCCGTATGGGGAGTTAAGCCCATGTCGAGAAGCCTGCGCCTAAGCGCGCCTTCTCCATTGACCGCGATGATTTTTGATTTCCGGCCGATTTTCAATTCGTTCAGCGTCATAAATAGCCTCCATCATATGATATTTGTTTGGTTGTTAGCAATAAGTTAGCCATTGCTAACATTTAATATTTTACCGTCTATGACACGGTTTGTCAAGTCTAAATAACGGTATGCTAAATTATTCTATTCATAATTGTTCAAATCACATCCGCTAAGAAGCTTTGCTGCGGCATATGCTTCCACCTGACTTTTCGAATCTTGTGTTGAAAAAGGTTGACTCTTATGCAGTCGACTTCTTTTCTTTTATATGGTAAAATAAAGGTAGATAAGCTTAGCACTAAATAAATCTTTACAAATTGAAAATAGAGGAAAAAACTGTGTTGTTATTAACTGCGGAAAAAATACGAAAAAGCTATAGCGAAAAAATATTGCTGAATGATGTTGTGCTCGGCATCAATGATGGGGATAAAATCGGTGTAATCGGAATAAACGGTACGGGGAAATCGACTTTGCTGAAAATTGTGGCAGGGTTGGAAACACCGGACAGCGGAACCATCACCAAATCCGGCGGCGTGCGTGTGGGTTATCTTCCACAAAATCCGGTGTTTGAAGATGGAGTTACGGTGTTGAAACAGGTGATGCACGGCATTTCGGAACAACAGCGTGAGTCAAAGGAATACGAATGCAAATCCATTTTGACAAAACTGGGCATCACCGATTTTGATGAACCGGTCAGTCACCTTTCCGGCGGACAGAAAAAACGTGTATCAATGGCAAGCGCGCTGGTGACCCCCGTGGAAGTGCTTGTATTGGATGAGCCTACCAACCACATGGATAACGACATGGTGGACTGGCTTGAAAGCTACCTTGCACGCTATACCGGCGCAATCCTGATGGTGACGCATGACCGCTATTTTCTTGACCGTGTCACCAATAAGATTGTTGAACTGCAGGATGGGAATTTATATGCGTATCAGGCAAACTACACCAAGTACCTTCAACTGAAGATGGAGCGGGAAGAAATGACTGTCGCAAGTGAACGCAAGCGGCAGAGCCTGCTCAGCAAGGAGCTGGAGTGGATTCAACGCGGCGCGCGTGCGCGCAGTACCAAACAGCGGTTCCGCGTGGAGCGCTTTGAAGAAATGAGCGAGCAGACAGTGAACCTTGAACAGTCAAAGTTGAAAATGAGTTCAATGAGTTCACGGCTCGGAAAAAAAATTATTGAGATAGACAACATTTCCAAACGCTATGGTGACAGGCAGCTGGTTCACAATTTTTCATACAATTTGCTGCGTGATGACCGCATCGGCATTATCGGTGCAAACGGCTGTGGAAAATCCACCCTGCTTAGAATGATTATTGGGACGGTTGCCGCGGACAGCGGCTCAGTCAGTATTGGCGAAACAGTGCGCATCGGCTATTTCTCTCAGGAGTGTGAGGAAATGGACACAAGCCAGCGCGCAATCGACTATATCAAGAATATCTCTGCGGAAGTTCTGATGCCCGAAGGCACACTGACCGCCACACAGATGCTTGAAAAATTCCTGTTCTCCGCTGATTCGCAGTACTCCACAATCGGCCGTCTCTCCGGCGGAGAACGCCGCAGGCTGTATCTGCTCGGAATTTTAATGCAGGCGCCTAACATTTTGCTTTTTGATGAACCCACCAATGACCTCGATATTCAGACGCTCACTATTCTTGAGGATTATCTGCAGGATTTTTCAGGCGCAGTAATCGTTGTATCACATGACCGCTACTTTCTTGATAAAGTCGTGGAGCACATCTTCGCCTTCGAGCAGAATGGTGAAATTCATGATTATGTGGGCGGCTATTCGGATTATATGGCACGCAATAAACAAAATCCGCCGGAAACACCCAAGGCAGTGGAAAGCAAGCCCAAAGTAAGTTACCGCAGTAAATCCGATAAGTTGAAATTCACATTCAAGGAACAGCGCGAATATGAGGAGATTGACGACATCATCGCTGCACTTGAGGAACAAATTGCCGCAGCCGACCACGGAATCGTAAAAGAAGCAAGCAACTATGTGCTATTGTCCAAACTAATTGCTCAAAAGGCAGCGCTCGAAACGGAACTCACCGCAAAAATGGAGCGCTGGGTGTACCTGAACGACCTGAATGACAAAATTGAAGAACAAAATAATAACCGTTAAAAAGTGTTGCACACTACCAGGTATATATCATGTAGCACGTTTTGGCTGACTTAAATAACCGGCAGGCTAAGCCTGCCGGTTATTATTTATTTAATCAAAAATATTTTCATTGATTTCTTCTTCGGTGATTGCAAGCGCTTCCGCACTGACTTTTGACAGAATACTTCGCTGTACCTCGTCATAATAATGTTTCGCCTTGCCAAGCTGCTTGGTGGCTTTGCCAATTTCTGCTTTGTAATCCGTCATAATTGCTGTAATCTCGGCACGGTATTTTTCGTCGGTTTTTTCCGCAACCGCAGCTTTATAGATGTCAATAATCTCATCATCAGGGCGGGACGGAAAATATTCATGAGGGGAAGTGCTGTCAAACAGGCAAAGGTCCAGCTCACGCAGAATGATCATGTCAAGGCTGTCAGGGTCGAACGCACAGTGATAAACTTCCACATTGAATCCGGCTTCCGCTGCATTCTGTGCGATTCGTCTTAAAAAGGTGGATTTTCCTGTACCGGGACGGCCTTTGACGAAGTATCGTTTTCCAATATCGGCAGTGAGGTTTTCAATATAATCGAACGGCCCGTCTATCGTAGCGGCGCCGAAAAAGCGGTCAATTTTTATACCTGTCTTTTTCAGAACCTTTTCCCCAATCACCTTTTCAATTGTTTCCGCTGTCAGCCGGTCGGCAGCAGTAAAGTCCATATTTGAAATGTAAATTTTTTCCCAGCTGTCATGGATATTTTGCGCATTGGCAAAGTGCTTTTGCGCTGCCGATAAACACGCCTTCGTCTGCCTGAGGTTTTCGTCATTGAGGATTGCCCCAATATAATACTCCCCATCATCGTATAGCGGGAAATTGATGATTCCTGCGTTTTTCTCCGGTATGATAACTCCCTCCATTGAATTGTCAAGACAGTTGTGGATCAGTTCAGAATGAAATCCTTTTTCGCGCGCACTGACACAGATGCCGCTTAAAATGTCTGACGTAATAATTGACGGATAACCACTTAGGCGGATGACGTTATGCAGATGACCAAAGTTAGAATGGAAAAAGCTGACAAAACCTTTTGAACTGTTGGAATTAATAAAATAATTGACCGCAGAATTAGCCAAAAGAATCCCTCCCCCTCATTTGTCGGATATCTTCAATTATATGTTTTCAATTCATCAACATGCATAAAAAGGCGGTGAACCCGGTCTAAACCGAATTCGCCGCCTTTTTTGATGCGATTTATTCAGAAATTTCTTAACCTTGCTTTTGCGCAATATCCCTTGCAACCACCACGCCGGTAACAGAAGCCTGCATCAGTCCGCGGGTAATACCCGCACCGTCGCCAATGGCGTATAGGTTTGGTATTTCGGTTTCAAAATTATTCTTAACAGACACCTTTGAAGAATAGAATTTCACCTCGACGCCGTAAAGCAGCGTGTTTTTAGAATAAAGCCCCGGAGCCAGTTTGTCAAACGCACGCAATGCTTCCACAATACTGGTCAGATGACGGTGCGGCAGTACAAACGAAAGATCGCCGGGCACTGCATTTTTCAAAGTTGGAACCGTCGTTGATTTTTTTAAGCGTGTATAGTCCGTGCGCCTGCCAAGGAGTAAATCACCGAGGCGCTGCACCATGATTCCGCCGCCGGTCAGCATATTGCCGAGCTGCGCGATATAACGACCGTACTCAATCGGCTGATTAAAGGGTTCGGTAAACTTAGTGGAAACAAGCATTGCAAAATTGGTGTTATCGCTGTGTTTATCCTCGTCGGCATAAGAATGCCCGTTAACAACCGCAATTCCACCATTAAACCCGCCGTCGTAGTGCTCCTCACTGACAATTCCGCCCGGATTCATGCAGAACGTTCTCACCTTATTTTCAAAGGTATCCGAATAGTATACGAGTTTCGCTTCGTATAAGTTTTTAGTCAGCTGATCCATCACGGCGTTTGGAACCTCGACACGAACCCCGATATTNNTGGAGAGCTTGTTTTCCTGTGCAATACGGGCAAGCCATTCCGCACCGCCGCGCCCCGGAGCAGCAACCACAATCGGTGCACGCACCAATTTGCGCTCTCCGTCGCGTTCAATCAGCCAAACGCCATCTGCTTTTCCGTTTTCCACACAGATGGTATCTGCGCTCGTATGTTCCCTGAACTCGAAATTCGGGCGGCTTGAAAGATAGCGGTACATGCTGCGCAGCACCTCAAAGGAATACTCGGTGCCCATGTGACGAACCGGGCAGGGAATCAGCTGGATGTTATCCTTACGCGCTTCGTAGGATACCTTTTCGGCAAACTTGTCACTTTTACCGAACACTTTGTCCGGCGCGCCGTAATGCAAATAAACACCATCGGTGTAGTGAATCATTTCTCTTGCATTTGCAACTGACATGTAGTCGGTAATGTTACCGCCAACCTCCTCGGAAAGGGAAAGCTTCCCATCGGAAAAAGCCCCCGCACCCGCCCAACCGTTCATAATATTACAGGTTTTACAGTGAACGCACTGGCCGGAAGTTCTTGCGGGGCAGGAACGGCGGTCTATTGTACTGCCGGAATCTACAACAAGCACTCTTTTTTCAGGCGCAAGCTTGTCCAGCTCTAATGCAGTAAAAATGCCGGCAGGACCGGCTCCAATCACGATTACATCATAATCATACATATTTTATACCTCACGATCTATATTTCGGCAAAACATTCGTATTATACCACGAATATTCAATTTGTCAAGCTCATAATAACCTATCGGCTGTTTTGCATCGCTATCATTCGAGAAAATGCGGCTTCAAACGCCTCATCGTCCTGTTTTGTGCGTTTTTTTATTTTTCCGGTTCTGCCGCCCGCACGGCGCACCTTTTGACCAAGCGCACGCTCAAACAGAAGACGATCCATATTGGTATCGTCATAAGGCATTCCATTCTGGTTCATCGCTTTTGCACCCTTGGCAAGTGCCATGGCTGCTNNGCGAATATCCGCGCTGTCACGGCCTTTATCGACGGTAATAACCCGGCTGTAACCATCGTTTAAAACATGGCTTGTGTCAATCAGCATAGTAACTGGAATATTTTTCTTTTTCGCCAGTCTGACAATAATTTCTTTGACGGGGCAGGCATCTGCATCCACCAAAATATCCATCCAAATTAGCCTCCCTTTCAAGATATAATAATTTTAACACGGTATGCAAAAGATAACAGTATTGTAATCTTTTGTTACAATTTATATACGATAATTGACTTTTTCAACAGCACGGCATATGATATATCGGTAAAAGAATACCCGGAAGAAGGAGAGCTATGAAAAAATACAGCCATTTATTCTTGATATTTCTATTGATTTTTACGCTCACTGCTTGCGCGGCAAAGGCGGACCCCCCAGTTACAAAGCTTGCAAAAGCCTCACGGGAAACTGCCGACAAAGCGCAGAATTTATACACGAATGATGAACTCAGCTTTTCTTTTGTCATCCCCGACAGTTGGGAAGCCGAAAATTATAAGCCTGTTGTCTCAATTGCAACGACGCAGGATGGAACAAAATACACCAAAGTCGATTTTGTTTTTCAGAGTGATAAGGACAACCCATTGTTATCCGTTATGGCTGTGCCAAAAGGATCATGGGGCAAAATCAAAAAAGGAGAAGCCCTGGCCCCCGTCTTTCTCGGCACAAAAGGCGATGTTGTCTACTGCTATTCTTTGCCGGCGTCCTGCCCTTATGATATAGGTGCGAAGGCCGACCTATACAACAGTATGTTTCTTCTGCAGGAGGACGTACCTAAACGATTCTCAATCATTGGAGGAAATTCTTCCTTAGAAGCTATTTCCACGGTCGAAGGAGTCGTTCAGGAAGGGTCAATGCACACCCTCATGATCACCGCGGATGACGGACGAACGCTTGCCTTTGCAAAGGACGTTGCTGACAAAACCTACATGGATAAAGGGATAGTGGTCGGATCCAAGGTAAAAATCAACTATCAGGGAACAATTAACGGAACCAACACCGGCAAGGTGAACATCATTAATGTTGAAAAAATAAAATAGCTTTTGAATTCGAGCTGCCAAGCCATGGCAGCTCTTTTTATTGTTCGGCTTTTTGCCCTTCCAAAAGAGGAATCACACCATTTAAGGAAGGAACACATGCAAAGAGCATTTTTTCAAGTTCCGCATGTGGTGCGATTAAGTCCGGAATCATTACGGTTTTCATGCCGGCGCGGTAGGCTGGGGTAAGGCCGTTTGGGGAATCTTCAAGTGCCATGCACTCTTGAGGCGCTATTTTGAGTGCATCGGCGGCTTTCAGATAAATATCCGGATCCGGCTTGCTTTTTTCAAGCATATCGCCGCAGATAATCTGATCAAAGTATTCTGTTACCTTAGCCCTCTCGAAGTGCTTCATTGCACTATTTTTTGCTGTTGACGTTGCAACTGCAATTTTATAACCATTTTTTTTCAGATAATTCAACAGTTCATACAACCCGGGTTTGACCGGAATTCCATGTTTTTGTATGTAATCGGCACTGTAATCTTTGCCAAATCGGATAAAAGCTTCATAGGGGAAATCCATCCCTAAACTATCAAGAAATAACTTTTTCATGTGAACGGGAGTTAATCCCATGCTTTTCGCAATAATTCCTTTGGCGCTCTTGCATTGGAGTTCCTGACTGGCATGCTCCCACGCTTCAAACATCAGTGTTTCGGTATCGAACATGGTTCCATCCATATCAAGTATAACTGCTTTAATCATTGAATCAACCTCACGAATTTCATTTATTATAGAATTGGAAGAAGGTCTTCCCCACCCTGTACTTTACTGTAATTTTTTTGAACGCCATCATCCAAGTCAAGGCGTATGTGCATAGCTGCAATTTTTTTTAGCTTGCTGCCATAAACTTTCAGTTTTTCAAGCTGTTTTAACAGCTTTGCCCTTTGCTTCGGCGTTAGCTCATCCTCTTCCGCTGCCTTGGCAAGCTTGCATTGCACTTTGACCAACTCCTCGCAGACATGGCTAAACGTGTTTTCATGGTACGATNNCAAAAACTTCACTGCGCCGCCATCAAGTAGCCAGTAAACCGGCCTCTTTTGGTAGATTTTGACGTGCTCGCCGTAAAATTTCTTTGCAAAATAGCTGTGGATAACGTCCATTGTGCCACCGTTTCCGCCGAGCGCCGCCGCAATGTATTCGAGATTTTCCGCAAGTGTTTCCTCGCCGTACGCATCCCGTACAAAGGAAATAAACAAGCTGACAATATCATTCTCAAAATCAAAAGCTTCTGTGATCAGCAGAAACTCCGCGTTTTCATTTTTCTTATCTGAGGGGCTTTCGTACCGACCAAACATACAGCCTACGGCATAGCTTATAAAGCTGTGTACATCGCGCTGCAAGTCTGCTTTACGAACGGTGATATCTTTCTCCTCTACGTCGGAAGTCAATTCTTCCTGCAAGCCGTAAATTTCCATAAAAATGCGATTCAATTCTTCTTCGTTGGCTTTCAGGCGGGAAAATTGCGTGCCTGTGAACCTTTGCCAACCGGCAAAAGCGTCGAATATTTTACTGTTTTCCACGTTGAGCCTGAACCGCAAAAACGGATGTGTTTGAAAGTTCCAGCTGACTTCATAGGAGTCCCAGTCGCTTTTGCACAGGGAGATATTTTCAGCAATCAGCGCGTCAATTCTCGCTTTATTATTTTCATCGANNAGCTTGGCAATATTCCCCGCCTGATAATTAAGCGTAGGATTCATTAAACTCAGCATTTCAAATGCAACGCTGCTTGATAAAAATCCGAGGTAATAATCGGTGTAATCCGGTTGATTCACAAAAACGGAGGAACCGGCGATATCAAACACAAAACCCGTGGGGTAATAGCGGACGCCAAATTTGGACGAGCTGACGAATGACCACGAAATACTCGGTGCAAAGTAATGATTTTGACCGGGAAATGAGGCGGACTGACCACTTTTCACCCGATATTCGCTTATCTCCCTGCCAAATCCCTTAAAATTCACAACATATTCGTGGTTTCCGTACCACTTTCTGAAATTTCCGCCTTTGTTGTATGGGTACCATTTACGCGTGCTTTTTTCGCAGTCGGCTCTGCTCTCGCAGTCATAAAAGATTTCACTCTGCGGCACTTCGTACCAGCGACGCAAAAATCGCTTATTATCGCAGGTAAAAAGACCGTTTGTGACCGTTGCATGATCTTCGACATGAGGGGAATCCGCAAAAATATCCCCAAATTTTCCACTGCCCCAATAAGCAATCGGCATCCCCGGAAGCAGCGTGAAATTGTGAATCGGAGTTTCAAAACGGTAGCCGCAGTGGGGGTTCTGAATGGCCTCGATTACCTTTTGCTTTTGTACCTCCATACCACCCCGAAAATCGGACAGCTTTAAATAAATACCCGGTTCGCTTTCTGTTCCATTTTTCAGGACGAAGGTACAGATTGGCACGGTAGCCTCTTCAAAAGCAGAGTATTCAAGCTGAATCAGGGAAGAAATCGATTTATTTCTAATGATATATTCTCTTAATTTTTTATAGGTTTGAATAAACATCCAAACAAACGGCGACATAAACGCGCAGTAACCATTTTCTGCGCAAAATCCGAAGTTGCGATACATAAACACAGAAAATAAATCACCGGAAAAATCGCGGTAATGCTTGTTAACATAACTTCTGAGTTTTTTATCCATCTTGTTCAGATAGGGCGGATTTGTCGCCACAATTTCATATTTTCCCGCCATGACCTGCGCCTGTTTTAAAAGCGGCAGAAGCTTTTCAGCCGTATCTTTTTGGTAAGCAAGGTCAAATAAATTTTCACAGTTCTGCTGCTTGATTTCATCCACGCGGCGGTAAATGCGCGCAAAATCGATGGAATCCACCGCGACGATGCTGCCGTACTCCTTTGCGTCGCACAGGGAAGCGACCAACTTTTGCAGATCGGCTAATATTTCCTTGTCACCATCTGCGACAAAAGTCAGCAAATTTTCACCGATATCATTACTTTCATCAATGGTATATAGATTTAAATGAATACCGCGCGTTAAGATATCCGTATTGTATCCGCGGGCTTTCATCAGCAACGCGAAATACGCGAGCTGGAAGGAACGCCTGTCGATATCCAGTCCATACAGATTGTAGCGAAGAATGGACTCTGCGGCATCGTATTCCGAATAGCCGCATTCCTTATAAATTTCAATCAATACATCAAACGCATAAACCAGAATATGCCCGCTGCCCATGCAGGGATCAAGGATTTTCACTTCCTGCGGCGATACATGATCAATGATTGAATGATTTTCCGTACCAAGATAAAACTTCAGCTTTTCTTGAAGGGAGCTTTGCGGATTGCGCTCCAGCCAATATTTCCCCAATGAGTTGTCCACCATGCTGCACACAACCCAGTCTGTGGTAAAAAACTGGGTCGCCGCCGGAACATCTTCCCGCTTCACCCTGCCGCCATAAACATTAATGACCTCATTCTTGCGTTCATCGTTGTAATACTGGTAGAGCCAGCCGACAATTTCGACTGCCTCCCGAAAATCATCCTCCGCTATGGTATCCACAAGACTTCGCACTACCCCGTCCTCATCGTGATAAGAAAGGTTCAAAAGCGGTTCCAGGTAATCGTGTTCGCTTCTGAAATAATCCGGCAGAATTTCAGCAAGTGAACGGCACTGCTCAATAAACAGCGAGGTAAAAATCTCGTCGGACGGGTCGTCTCCTGCGGCAATAAGAAATTCGGGCGTAACTTGACCGGGGATCTCCGAGGACAGCACGCGCAACCCGCCCGGCAGGTATCCGTTGACCTCCATAAAGCGCACTCCGACGATACGTTTAAACCATGTGTAGGCAACTTCCTCAACAACAACGCGGAACCCTTTTTCCTCAATATCCTCTGAAAGTCTGGGGCAAGGCGACTCAACTCCGGTGATGATTGCTTCCGCTCGCTGAGTGACCGACGCGATAAGTTTTTTCCGTGCACCGACCGCAAAGGCTTTGATTGCCGTCTTGTTCATTACGCCGTCACCCCCAAAACAAATAATATGTATATCATACCATATCCCAGCTCAAAAGTTAATCTTATTGACACGCGTTCTGAAAATGATATATGATTAAAAACATATGAATGAGTAAAGAGGTACTGTAATATGCTTGGAACTATTGTGAACGCGCTGGCAATTGTTGCCGGAACCGCTTTGGGGCTTATCTTAAAAAGCGGTATCCGTGACAATTACAGGGAAACCATTATGAATGCAATTGGACTTTCCGTATTGCTCATCGGTATGATTGGCGCGATTAAAACGAACAACCTGCTTCTGCTGATTTTCAGCCTCGCAATCGGAAGCGTTATCGGTGAGGCACTGAAAATTGAGGACAGGCTTGCGGGTCTTGGCAAGGTGATTGAAAGCAAAACATCAAGCACAGACGGCAGCNNTTGCGTCGGCTCAATGGCAATCGTCGGCTCGATTGAAAGCGGACTGACCGGCAACCATCAGACTCTTTTTGCAAAGGCGGTGCTGGACGGAATTGTATCTATCTTTCTAAGCTCGACTTTGGGCTTTGGCGTT
Organism: Ruminococcaceae bacterium UBA1865; assembly: GCA_002338255.1. Lineage (GTDB taxonomy): Bacteria > Bacillota > Clostridia > Oscillospirales > Acutalibacteraceae > Caproiciproducens. The sequence continues at coordinate 30,871 of DDHX01000043.1, forward strand.
ATTTTTTCCGCAGCCGCCGTGTTTGTGTACCAGGGGATTATCACGCTGCTGTCCTCATCACTCAAAGCATTTCTTACCGATGCGATGATTCAAGAGATTTCGGCAGTCGGCGGTGTTTTAATTATGGCGATCGGCCTGAATATGCTGAATATCAAAAAAATAAAGGTAGGAAACATGCTGCCCGCCATCGTTCTTCCGTTTCTGTATTTCTTTGTTAAAAAAGCGCTCGGCATGGGATAAAGCTTTCCTATCACTACATTGAATATTTTTGCTGTATCTACGGAAACAGGA